>JBCNNR010000009.1:0-133785 GCA_039594295.1 Bdellovibrio sp. | reverse complement strand
GGTTGCAGACTCGGTAGAGCGCTTTGTGACCAGTTTCCAATCACACCGTCAGGGAGCGCCTTTAGTCGATGACGTGACCTTTTTTGTGGTGAAGAACGACGGTATTTAGTAAAATTGTAAATGTTTTTTAATGGATTGTGCACGTTTGTGCGTTAAGTGGGAGAATTAAGGATGAGTAAACTCGACGTTAAAATGAACAAAGCAGCTAGCAAGTTGTCTGTTCAGATGAATGGAACAATCGACGAAGACGTTGATTTTTCCCAGTTCGATTTGTCTGGTAACAGCCAAATTGAAATGGAGCTTGCCGGCGTTAAGAGTATCAATTCTTGCGGTATTCGTGAATGGATCAAATGGATGGGGACCGCTGGGTCTGCTGACATCACATTCGCCAATTGCCCTAAAGTTATCGTCGACCAAATCAATATGGTCGATGGCTTTTTACCAACATCAGCGAAGGTTTCTTCGTTCTACGTACCTTATTATAATGATGATTCGGGTGCTGAAAAGAATGTCTTATTCCGATACGGCACTGAGTTCAAAGAGGGAACTGTTACACCGCCTGAAGGAATTAAGGATGAGGATGGTAACGAAATGGAAATGGACGTGATCGAGTCCAAATACTTCAAGTTCATCAAGAAGTAAAAACACCAGACAAGAGTCTAGGTGCGAGGTCTAGAAAGTGAAGCGAGCTCTGGGGTCCAGGCTCGCTTTCTTCATTTTAAACCTAAATATACGAGCATTTAAAGCCGAATAGACAATCGTGAGTGAAGCTAAAAGTAAAATCCTTATTTTGGAAGATGACGAGTCGGTCTCTACGGCACTGAAGGAAATTCTGAGTCGTGCGGGGCATTCTGTACTTGTTGCAAGCCGTCCTGATGAAGCGACGGGTATGCTCACGTCCAATAATATCGAATTTCTTTTCTGTGATTGTATGTTGCCGCAAATGACGGGGATGGATTTCGTTGAGCGTATGCGCGCTGAGCATCCAAATCTTCGTTTCAAAGTTATTTTGATGAGCGGTATCTTTACTGACAAAGCTTTCATTCAAGAGGCGACACAAAAGACTCAGGCTTTGGCCTTCTTGCGTAAGCCCTTCGAGATGGATCAAGTTTTAAAACTGGTTAAAAAAGAAGCCTCTGCCAAAGAAGAGACGACCAGTGCCCGTAAACTTCTTTATCAAATGTTCTCCAATCCGAAGGTGACCAATCGCCAAAAGCGTAAAGTGATCGAGTCGATTGAAGAAGTCAGCGGCTTTGACTTGCCATTCTTGTATTCGCTTTTGGTGGAAACTAAGAGCAGTGGTTATTTGAATATTTATAATTCTGACGGATCTGTTTCGGGTATCTCTTTCTGTAACGGCAATATCGTGGGCGTTGACGTTGACGATAAAACGACCTTCTTAGGGGAGATGTTGATCCAAAGTGGTTATGCCACTCCAGCCGACGTGCAAAATGCCTTACGTGATAAAAACAATCGTCGTATTGGTAATTACCTCATCCAGAATAATCAATTGAGCCCGCATGCCTTCGACGTGATCCTGATGGAGCAAATGAATATCCGTCTGGTAAAAACGATTGTGGATGAAAAAATCCGCGTGAACTTTGCTTCGGCGGAAGTGGAAATGTCGAATCCAAGTATCGATGCCGATGCGTTGTCATATTATCTGCATGACTGGATTGCTTCGAAATTGTCTTTGAACTGGTTAAAGTCATTCTACATGATCTGGACGGGCAACGTGATTGCGAAAAGTCCAACCTACACAGATGATCATCCGGCACTGAGTATGTCGATGATTAAGTCTTTGGATGGTTTCATGGCGAAGATTGACGGCGAGACGACGATCAATAAGCTTTTGGATGTCAAAGGCTACACAGAGATCGGTGTCTATAAAGCGGTCCACTTCCTGTTGACGAAGGGTTTGATTGTGTTCGCGCAAAGAGCAGCTTTCGAATCTCCGGAAGTGCAATTGAAGTCCTTGCAAAAAATCTGGGCGAACCTTGAAGGCAAAAACGGTTTTGAAATCGTGGCCTATATGGAGAGCGGTACGATGGGATCTTCATTGGAGAGTGTCCTTGAAGACTTCCTGACGACGTTGGGACCTGAACCTTCAGTGCCGAAATCAGAAGTGGCGAATTTGTGGAATAAGATCAAGAAGGAAGCGGAAGACGCGGTCCTGGTTGCTCAAGACTCCAACAAAGCCTCTGCCTTCCGTCAGGAAGCGCAGCGCTCTGAAGCTGAGAACAAACTTAAAGCCAACAGCATGATGGAAGATGTGAAGAAGGCGTTGCAATATACGCAGTATTCAAAAGCCATGACGATGGTGGCAGAGATTGCGAAGTTGAATCCGCAACAAGCTCAACTTCACCTTTATAGCTCGTGGGCGAAACTGGGTGTGGCCTCCACCGCGGACGGTGTTCGTCGTGCCGCTATTGGTAAGGAAGTTGAGATGGAGATGATGCAAATCCCTCCAGATGAACGTTATGATGCTCTTTATCCATTCGTGATGGGTATGTTCCAAAAAGTCCGTGGCGATATGGCTGGAGCTCGCAAACAGTTTGAAAAAGCTATCGCGATGGATGCCTCCTTCATGTCAGCCCGTCGTGAGTTGTCGACACTCAGTGCGGCCTCCAAAAATCAAAAACAAGACGTCTTCAACATGGACCTGAAGCAAATGGTTTCAGGGTTCTTCAAGAAAAAATAAGGCTCCGTGAGGAGCCTTAAATTATCTGTTACAATTCGGGAAGCTATTCGCAAAAGATTTTACGTCATTCTTAATGTAACTTTTTAGTCGGGATCGTGCGATAGAGTCTGAGATCCAAGCTCCACCGATACCAACAAAGATTAGATTGTGATCTCTTGTTCCTAAGTAACGACCACTGACGACAGGCAAGGTTAAGTTTTCTCCGCGATTTGTGAGAGCTCTGATCCAGGCATTGCATGCTACATGGTAGTCGCCCGTCATCGTTCGAGAACCATTGCAGTTCACACTTCCGACATTGGTTACGCATCGAATGTCACGAGCGTCGACTGTTTCACTGTCGATATAGGCCGCGAAGCTGAATTGTGGAATAAGAATGATAGCGAGCAGGACTGTAGTGACAGAATTTAAAAAGCTAGTGATTTTTCTCATAAGAATCTCCTTTATGGGTTTTATTTTGGATTGCTGAACCAATCAGTTCTGGCTTCACAGGCAAAAGTTTGATCGCCAATTTGATGGCACAAAATGGAATTGATTTGTTGGCCCTGAATCACGATCTCCAAGGAATCAACTGTGTGGCCATTGGAATCTGATTTGTTTTCTGCATAGGCAGAACGATCGCTCAACTTCGGAAGAACCGAAAAATATTGTTGAGCTTGCTCGCCATAGATTGAGAAAGCAAAATCTTGTGGCATCGCGGATGCCGTTGCGGAAAGAACTGAAATCAGAGCGATCGTTAAAAGTGAAGGTTTCATAAATTCTCCTTTGTTAGTTGAAGTAAAAATTAGCGACGGATGTAGCAATATCTGCCATCGATCAAGATGTCGGAATAGCCCGCAGCTTGAACGGTCACTCCACGAATGTTGACGCCCGTAACATTGCGGCCTGGGTAAGCTCTTGCACCGTCTTGCGCGATAGCGGATCCACCGATTTGGACGATATCAACCGCGCAGGCGAAATGTTGTAAGGCAGCCACTTTGGCGCCGAGTTCGTTGTGGCTAAGGACGTACTGCTGTTGCCAGCCGGCGATCAAATTTGTGTTGATACGTCCAAAGGACAAAGAGGCTGTGACGGTGAAGGTTGTAGGGATGCCGCTCGTGCTGTTGGAGCCAGTGCCACCAACGCTACCGCCATCGTAACTGCCGTAGTCGGGGGCAATACCGTAAGGATTGTCATGGCCCATGGCGTGGGCACCAGTGGAAAAAGAAATCGCGGCAAGGGTCATTAGGATCAGTTTTTTCATATAAGTCTCCGTTAAGTTTTGTGGGTTGCTACTGGAGGTGGACTATAAATAACGCAGCGCATGATTGCAATAAAAAGTAAGCAGGTACTCACTTTTTGATGGTAATTAATATTAAAATGCTAATAAAAACAGTAACTTGAAAAATTTATATGAAAAATATGTAAGTACGTGTACACTTAATGTATGGGTAAAAAATCAGATCTTATGCATCATAGGATCATCGAGAGTGCGACATATTGCCTGCTTCAGTTTGGAGATCGGAAGACGACTTTTCAACTGATTGCGGATCACTGTCGCGTAAGTCAGGCCCTCGTAATCAAGCATTTGAAAACTCGCGAAAATATCTTCCCCGTGGTGCTTGATTTTTGGATTGCCTGGGCCCGGACTCGCACGGAGGAGGCGCTGCTGAAAGCAGGTTCTCCTGAGGAACGTCTACGCAATTACCTCAGAGTTTCAGTAAGTCTTTTTCAAGGGACAGGGGAGTTTGCTCGAGTCTATCTCTTACTTCACTATTTTGCCGGTGTCGATGAACGTTACCGCACGATCAACTCTGATATTAAGAACGTGGCCGTGGCCAGAATTTCGGGGATCCTCGAGGATGGAATCTCCTCTGGAGTCTTTCGTAAAATGAATGTGCCTTTGATGGCCAAGACTATTCACAATAACTTGGTGGGGAATGTTTTAAGTGCGATAACAGAGGTCACTCAGGGCTTTCATTTGAAGCTTCCCCAGATGCTCGAGGATGAATGTGTCGAGCTTGTTATGATGCCGGGTTTGCCGGAAAAACCTCAAAAATAGTTCTAAAAATGGCACTTCGATTGCTTTTAAAATGGCTATGCGAATGCCGCCGATTCATCTGATCATTAGACGATTTCACGTCTCAAAAGTGTACAAGCTTTTGACAGTGTTGGCTGTTATCGTCCTCGCGCTTTTTAGTTCCGCGAAAGCACAGTCAGCACCGCAGTGCTCGACCGTTTTCATAGAAATGACCCCTCCAGTGTCTTTGAAAGAGGGAGATGAGTGGCAGGCGGCGAGTATAATAAGCCTACGCGCAAGATCATTTCCTAAAAAGCGTCAGTATTACGATGAAAATTTCTATGAACGGAATTTCAAAATTTATGAGGAGTCGGATCGAACTCTTCTTTACGATGCTCTTTATTTGCCGAAATTTCTTAACACGCGCGCTTATCGCCAAGGTTCACTCACGGCACCAATAGTGGCTTCTTACGTTGAGCGTGTGCCGGAGCGTGTAGAGTGGTTCAGGGAATCTGGATCAATTATGCCTTCGCGTGCATTGATGCGCCAGGCGCCGATGATGACTTTTATTTGGAGGGGCTCTGGCAATGAGGCTTTGTTTCCAAATAAAATAATCAGTAGTACCGGCATCCCGGGAGGTGCCGATGGTTTCAAAAATACGGCAACGGATGTGAAGGCCATGATCGGTAGCTCGCTGGATCGATTGTACTCGGACTTTGCAGCGCAAGGACCGGAGAGAAAAATCTTAGTTCCTATCGTGCAGGAGCAAGATCGTCGCGACTTGGATCGCACCATTCATTTTGAAATTGGCTTTCACATTGATAATAAAATGACGGGCACGGGGCATCTTCAGGTTATGACCTCGCAAAGTTCCAAGGAACCATTGCACTTTGAAGAACAATGGGGACACGTCGACAGACAGCCCGGAGAAAACATCGGCGAAGTCGGCAGATTTTATATTGGCCGCGAGGACACATCGAATTCAACCAGAGATCGTAAGGAATTGATGCGTTCATTGTTGTGGCAGCAAATGTTGAGTTGGGCGAATCACGACGTGAAGCTCGATCGATTGTTTTTTCAGGTGAATGATCGAGTTCGTGGAGTCTTGAAGGGCTATGGCATCCCAGTGGATCAAGCCAAGGCTCGCAGAGTCAGCCAAGTGATCAATGGTGAAAAAAGAGAAGAGTGGATCTTTGAATTGGATCGTCCAACGATGCTTTTGGCAGAGCAACAGATGATGGGACGTATTCTAAATCGTCGTCTCTCGGATTATCTTGCAGCAGGGAAGCATACTCAGCCAGGCGCTGAAGGTGGACTGGCACTACAGTTTTCGCGCAATGAAATTTGGAGTTTGATCGACATGGGCTTAGTGAAAGTCGATAACTCTCCCACTCCCCAGGGATTTGAGAAACCGATTAGTTGGCGGAGCTATGGCGATTCCGAAGCTGTTTTGTACTCGGTCAGGGAGCCGGTCTTTCATATTTCACAGGAACGTTTGAATGCGGCGGATAGCTTTTATCTGGTGATCGAGGAAAAAATGATTCCAGAAATAATTGAAAATAAATTGAAGCGATTCATGCAATAGGTACGGACACACTTTTGGTAGCAACTTTGCGTCACTATTTGCCTAAAAAAACCACGACTCATTTGCGTCGTGGTTTTTTATTTTTTTGCGATTCTGGTGACGCATGATTGCTACCAAAAGTGTGTCCGTACCTATTGCGCGACCTTTTAGAATTTCCAGTAGGCCATGCCGTTGAGTTCGATTTGCATGTCTTCTTTCGGAGTGGCTGGATCGTATTTGTAGTTTACGAAAGCCAAACCGTATTTCAGATAGAAATCTTTTTTGAACTTGTAGTAGCCGTTGCCTTCCAGACGGTAAGCGCTGCTGACTTTGAAATCGCTGCCCGAACCACTTGGGAAGTATTGCAATTTAAGCTCAGACCACTCCATCATTTTTTTCAGCCAATTCGCTGTCGGTTGGTTTTGCACAAAGAATCCCAAACCATAGGTCATGGAGCTTGCGTCTTTGCCTTGAACCATTTGTACCGGGATGCTTAAGCCCCAAGTTTCATCTTGCAAATGAAAGCCGGGTTGTGCACGCCACAGTAGCTCCGCCGTCGTCAAATCTACCTCTGGATAGTCGCTGTTGGTTGTTAAGTGCTGGTCACGGCTTAAAGCCAAGCCCCAATGCAAGCGAGTGGCATCCGAATGAACTCCCAAGAAGTTTTCAAACCACCACTCAAAGCCCAAAGTGCCAAAGGCAATTCCAGAGGGAGTTTGATAACGGGCGCCCAACCAGGCTGAAAACGGATTGCCACGTTCAATATCATAACCGGCCATGAAATTGTCGGAACCGGATTTAACATTTAAAAAGTGACGAGTGCTTTTTCCAGAAGGTAAATTGCTCAAGGTCCAACTGAACTGATGACCGTCGCCTTGGAATTGCGCCTCTTTATCGGAACTATCAGCACTGACGAAGACTTCTGCTGGAGCACTGCCTTCCAACGTCACATTCGAAGAGTATGTTTTTGTCACAGACTTTGGCGAAAGTGTGGGGCGGATTTTCGCTGGAGGAATCGCCCCGCGAATGTAAAATTCCTGGCGCATCGGAATATCGCCATCACCTTTTAGATAAAGCAAAGGACGTTCTTTGGAAAGAACCACTTGCCAACTGCCGTCAGCCAAACGGCGCACTTTGCTCCCGTCCGCAGGATCAGCTCCCGAAGCCGTCATCACGATTCTTTGGCCGTTTTCAGTTTGCACGGCATCTTTGAAATCCACATCGTTCATGCGTGTGGCGATTTCCAAAAAGGCCCCGGTTTGAGTCAATGCTTTAAAGGACACGCTTTCAGAGCGATCATTTAGATAGATGATCCCTTGATTGCCCACGACTTTGCCATTGATTTCAACTTGCGCGGTTTTCTTGGAAGAAGAGCGGGGGCGAACTTCTAACTGACCTTGTTGCGAGGAAAGATACAACTCTTTCGAGCACAAATAGGTCTGGGTTTCATCACTTTGACGATAGATACAAAACGTCATGAACGGCAGGTACTTCATGTCATCGACGATTTTTGAATCTTTTAACTCCACCGTCAGGCTGGCCAAATCGGAACGCAGGTTTTCCTGATCGCGTTCGTTTTTGGAGATTTTTACGTTCTCTTGGTCTAAGCGAGTGGTGAAGATGGCTTTGCCGGCATTGTTTTTAATCGCCAGTTCACCGTCCTTCAAAAGATCCGCAGGCCAAGTGAAGCGCACTTTGTAAGGTGCATCGTTTTTGGTCGGTGCTTGCAGATCAAAAGTCACTTTAGTGGAGTCGATCAAAATGTCGCCGACCTTCAAGCGATCTTCATCCATCAAAGTGTATTCGAATCTTTGTGGCAAAACCTGCATATTGTTTTTGCTGGCTTGAAAGAACATGGGCTTGCGCGCCTCGGCCTGAGCCACTGCACTTGTCATGGTATGGGCTAAAAGAGCTAAGAGCAAAATACTGCGGTTTTTCATGTCAAAAGCTCCTTGTTAATATCATCGGCACTTTTGTGGGCCATGATGGCGTTGATCACAGATAAAGCCGTTGTCATTTTAGAAAGGAAGTCCTTGTTGTGGCCAATCACGATGCGACGGGGATGGCCATTCCAAGCTTCCATGATTTTAGAATTTAAAGCCTCAGCTTCCGCAAAGGTTTCAGTGCGAATCGGGTTGCTCAGGTCATAATGATCGGCATCGGCGGTATCCAAATGCAAGACCCAGTCATAGCGCTCGAATTCAGCAGCTTTATTGGAATCAATGCTGGCAAAGAAATTTTCAGGAGCAAAGGGCCAATAAGCCAAGGCATCCACGGAACCGCGATCGCAAACAATCAAAGATTTTTGACTGATTTTGCAAACCATGTCCTCAAGTTCTTTTTGGACGAAGTAAATCGCACGTTGAGCGTTGACAAGACCTTGAGGGTCTTTGGTGCGCGGAAAGCCACCGCGATAAAGAATGCTGGCGGCTTCAGGAACAACGGCGCATTTTTGCCCAAGCTCTTTTTTCAAAGCTTCGATCAAAGTTGTTTTGCCGCCGGAAGGACCACCTGTAATAACGATTTTTACCTGTTTCATTCCTCTAGGATCGGACAGAACCTCATCTGAGGTCAAAGTAAAAATCAGAGCATATATCGCAGTCTGAAAGCTATTTTATAGAGGACACGAAAGACCCATGAGCTCGCACCCAGGCTGTTTTCTGTAATATTCAAAGAGTTGCCACAGTCTTCATTCCATTGCGTCAGCATATTATCCAAAGTCGGCTGGTCTTTGAAGTGGGCGATCACTTCCAAATCGTGGAAAAGGCTGCGATAGTTCAAGTTAAAAGAACCCACATACACTTCATCATCAATGATCATGGTTTTGGCGTGTAAAATGGACTTTTGATATTCAAATACGGGAATACCTTTTTGGATCAAAAAGCGCACCATAAAGAAAGAAGCCCATTTGGAAAAGGGCACATCGGATTTTCCCGGAATCAACAGTCTGACATCGGCTCCGCGCTCTTTGGCTTGCATTAAAACACGCATCACCGAGCGTTTTGGAAGAAAATAGGCCGTGGTGATATAGACGCGTTTTTTCGCGTGAGAAATCTTGCGAAGCATGTCGCGGTAAAGATGTTTGCGCATCTTTTGTGTGGTGTTTAGTTGAATCGCGGAGCTTAACGGCGACGAGGGGACTCTCCAGCGGCTGACCCAGGATAAAAAGCCTTTATATATAGTGCGCAAATAGGTGATTTGCGTTGCGATGACGAGCTGGCGTACGGCGGGGCCTTGCACGCGCACACCGGTATCTCTCCAGGCTTTATTGCCTACGTATTTTGCACAATGAACCTCGGCAAAATTAAGGCTTCCCAAATAAGCCGTTTTTTCGTCGAAGATACTGACTTTGCGATGGTTGCGACGATTCATGCGACGCCACCAGCTGGCTTTGCTGATGGTTTCAAATGCTGGCAAACGGTGAAGCCATGATGATGGGTACGGCATGATATGAAAAACACGCAGTTCGATCCCATGTTGTTGGCAGTATCGTAAAACGGAAGGGATGCTATAGTAAGAGCCAAACCCATCAAGAATCAGTTTGACGGAAACACCTCTTCTGGTCGCTAAAGAGAGTTCGTGCAAAATGTTTTCTGTCAGCTTGTCCAGATCGAAAATATAGCTTTCAATGGTAATGGATTCTTTTGCATTTTGAATGTCTTGAATCAGACTTTCAAAATAGGCATCACCATTATGAAACAGCTTTACGGCACTCCATGAATCCATATGCTGCATTGTTCAATAATTAATTAAAAAAGTCGACAGCAAAGCAAGGGGGAGGGCAAACTTGAAATCTATGGCATCAAGCAAAATAAGAAATATTAAAAGAATTGTGACAGTAAGTCTTCTCGGTGCAATGTGTTGGGGGAGCGCTTTGGCGCAAGCTTCCGTTCCCACAAACAAAACACGTGTGGTCTACATTGGTATGCAAAATCAGGCGGACTTTGAATTGAAAGTAAAGCCGGTATTTGACACCACAGCAGGCTGCAAAAATTGCGAAATTATCAATTACACTCCGTACACGGCGGAAGGCACTGTGGATGAGGCAGCGATGCACGAACGCATCAACACGCTTCCTGCAGACACCAGCTTCGTGTTCTTGGATTTCAATTTGAAATCCAACGATCAAAGCAAAGCTTTCTTGGAAGCTTTGAACAAGCGCGCAGACAGCGGCATGATCGTTGTCGGTTCAGCGGGAGCTCCGAAAAATAACGAAGCATCGGGTCCTTTGACTCGCACGGTTTTGGGACAAGTCCACAATGCTGTGATTATCGGGGAACTGGGTGATCGCGATCGTTTGATGCCTTCAGCTTTCTATGGTCCCGAAATGCTTACAGCACTTCGTCCGCCGAAAGACAAATTGGGCCAGGGCCAAGCTCCTTTGATCTTTGCTGCCAACTTGGCAGACAAATGGAATAAGCGCACTCCGCAAGAGTGGACAGACTATTTCAAAAGCAAAAAGCAAAAAAATCGCAAAATCTGGATGGATCTAAACGATTTGTTCTAAAATGTCGCACCAGAGGTACGGACACACTTTTGGTAGCAATGCTGCTGCAAAGGCTGGAAATACTCCGGCCTTTTTTTTGTGTTTTCCAGTGGAGATGTAAGACATAGATAAGCCGTTCAAGCTAAAAAAAAGCTTAAATTAATCTAGCGATGTTAGCATTTGTTGCTGTGCGGAACCGCAGCGGAAATAACATTACAGATATTATTTCCACTGAACTTTGTTAAGAACAAAGGACTTTTTTTAGTCGCGACTTAAGATCTTCATGTGAATTCTCATTCCAGTGAAGCTCCAGGAGAACGACTCTTAAAGTATTTAAGAAATTTTGTCGGGCCTCGGTCTGACAGAGGAAGCCCTGAACCGAATCAAAGAAAGGGCTCGGATCTTTTTTCTCATCCAAGATCATTTTAATTTCGCGAGCTTCTGTATCATAACCTTTTACCGGCCCGGAAATAGGATCACGCGATCTTGATGTTGGAGCGGAATTCTATTTTTCAGAATTTTCAAAGCCTCATGATCGGGATAGCGGCTGGAGACGTGAATCAGTACGATTTGTTCCGATTCGATTTCATCCAGGCGGGGAATGATTTCGTCGATGTGGGTGTGGCCCCATTCGCGGGCGTTGGCGATGGTGCGCTTATTATCCAGATAAGTGGACTCCATGAACAGGATTTTGGATTTTCTAATCCACGGACGGGAATCTAAAAACTCAATTTGGGTGTCGCCTGTAAAGCTCACCATCGGAGTGTGGTGGATCTCGTTCACTTCTTGACCTTGGCGGCGCAGGTTGACGATCTCTTCCTGGTTTAAACCCTGCAGATCGGCGCGCAGTTTTTTGGAGGTTTCAAACAGCGTGTAACCAAAGGACTCAATGCGGTGAGTGGTTGGGAATACCTTAACATAATTTTGCTGATTGATCTCGATCTCGTCGTCGGCCTTCACGGGGATAAATTCAAACTTGTACTGATGGCCTTCAATTTTCTCCCACTCGCGCATGATATTGGTCATCGGTTCTACCAAAGATGTCGGCATATAAAACTGCGCGGCGTTTTGCGAGGTCATGGCTTTTTGGGAAATGATGTAGGGAATTCCAGCGGCGTGGTCTAAATGACCATGGCTGATAAAGAACTTTTTAAGATTCAGTAAATAGGGGAAGCCCTGGGCCACGTCGAAACTTAAGGAAAGTTCCGGCATGGCGATGGCAGTGCGGATGCCCGAAAGCGAAAGGCCGTGGAATTTATATTTTTGGTAACTCCAACTTTCCCCAGCCTGAACGGACATTCTTTCTCCTGATGTTACATGCAACGAGCGACGATGTCGTGACCCAACCAAGCCACTGGTGACTTCGGTGTCCATGAATCATGAAGCATCACATAGCCACAAGATTTAAAGACCACTTCAGACAAAACAGCAGTGATCAGGTTTTTCTGATCCTTATGTAAATCAAATAGATAGTCCGAAGACTTCAACATGTACTCCATCTGATCCTGACGAGTATGTTGCGGCCACTTGTCGTACTTTGTAAACTCCAAAGTCAGTGGATTTGTCAGATATTCATCGGTGAAAGCTTTGATTTGCTCAAAGGTCACACCGTCTTTCAAAAGCTCCTGACATTGTTTCAAAACTTGTTCGCCGTGTTTTTTATCTCCGGCGTCTTTTTGAATAGCTGCGACCAAAGGATAAAGGGATACTTCAACTCCCTGGAACACCGAGCTTGAGTTCGTCAAAATCTCTGGGCAGTTGTAAACGCAGCAATGGATGCCTTGTTTTGCAAATGCGATGGAGTGATCTTCCAACGCCATCTTCGCCCAACCTTGGAAGTAGCACGTGTAAGTCTGCCATTTATAATCGTTTTTAATCAAAACTTCTGTGCCGTGGTAACCGTAAGCCGTGTAAGAAACATGGCTGCCCGAAGCTTCCAATTTCTTACGCAAAGGAGCTGAAATCTCAACCAGGTGTTTGAAAGTTTCAGATGTCACTTCCTTAAAGTTGCGCAAACAGAACTGACCAATTTCAGAATCCATTAAAACTTGCGAGCCCACGTGGCGATCGCCAGTGCCCTTACAAACGCGATTTAAAATCGGCATAATGATTTTAGTGCGGGGAACGCCACCGGCCATCAAGTGAGCAAACAAAACGTTGGCGCCTGCCGGGATATGTTTTTCTAGTTCTTTGATGAAAAGTTCGGTGTTCTTTTTGAAGCGCTCAGAACCCGCTTTTTGTGATTCATCGATCGCTTTCCAATCAAGCTTGGCGTTTTCCCACTCGCCCAATTTGATGCCGGCCAATTGATCACATGGAGTCACGCCATTTGCTGCAGGCTCCATATCGAATCCAGCTTCCAAAGGGACGTTGATGAAAGGTTGCGGGATATTGGCTGTTTCTTCAGCCGTCAACGCGCGCAAAGATCCGTCTTTTTCACGACGACCTACAGTGGCGCGAACGATTGTCATTCCACGACGTTCAGCTTCTTCCACCAAGCCGTTGGCATAACCACGGGAGAAAAGTTCACCAAACAAGACAAGGACATCGCCTTTTTTGTAAGGGCTCAAAGCTGGTTTTTCCTTAAGTGGGAATAGTTGCGTCATTTTTTACCTCGTATTTGAAAGGGGACATAGTTATCTGCCTCCCAACAAGAATCAAGTTTTCACTTTATTTTCGCTCTGCGGGGTTAACAAAACTCTGACAATGAAGCGGCACATCTTACTGGCTTTGGCCGCGGAAATAACGCACGATTTTCATATGCAAAGGAGTGCATTATGAAACGGAATTTACTAACGGTCTTGGGACTGATTTTATCAGGAACCATCGCCTTCGCGACAGAGGCAGCGCCAGATTGCATAGCAAATGGGCAACCGATCCCAGTGATCAATGAGCAGATCTTGCTTTGGAAGAAGCAAACCAAGAATCAGTATAAAAACCGCGGCCACATTTACGGTGTGGTAACGAGTATTTATCAAGGCAACTCCAGCCATCAACATTTCCAAGTTAAAATCGGCGACGGACCTCGCGATACGATTGAAGTGATTTACAACACCAGCTTCCGTGAAATCGACAACCTGCGTATTGGTGGTGTGGTTGAGGCCTGTGGTGATTATATCACTTCTAACGCCAGAGCAGGACACTACAAACCTTCACCCGATGGAGCGATCCTTCACTGGGTTCATGAATCCACCAACAACCGCCATGATTCTGGTTATGTGATGGTCGATGGCGTTTTGCATGGAATGCCTCATGGTCGCCAGTTCTATGACTGGGAAGCAGATTTTGACTCCCTAATGCCAGCCATGTAGTCTTCTTTTAAGGAGACTGAAAATGCGTGTGGTTTGTATGGTCCCATCGTGGACGGAAACATTGTTAAAAGCTGGAATCAATGTTGTCGGCCGCACGCGTTTTTGCATCCATCCTGCCAATCAGGTTGCGAATATTCCCATCGTCGGTGGAACTAAGGAAGTTTCCTGGGACCTGGTGATGGATTTAAAACCCGACATCGTTCTTTTGGATCAAGAAGAAAATCCTTATGAGATGGCGGAAGAGTGCCCAGTCAAATATTTGGCAACGCACGTTCATTCCATCGAGTCTCTGCAAAAAGAATTGGTGAAGTTAGGGGAGTTTTTCGAAAATCCCATATTGATGGAATTAGCCGTCGATGCCTTGGATATTTTAGAAAAACCCACGCCGAAATTTGATCCTCGAAAAATTCCGGGATTTATGGAGTGGGTGAAACTGCCGAATCAGGAATACCAAGAGGTCCTGTATTTGATTTGGAAAAAACCGTGGATGGCAGTCAGCAAAGACACTTATATCGGTTCGGTTTTAAATAAACTAGGAATGAAAGTTGTCGAATTCCCAGAGGGTGAAAAGTATCCGGTCATTGAACTCGAAGATCACCCTAATGCACTTTGTCTGTTTTCTTCAGAACCTTTTCCATTTGCAAAAAAGATTTCCGATCTTAAAGGCTTGGGAGTGGAAGGGGCCATTGTTAACGGGGAGTCGTTTTCGTGGTTCGGTTGCCGCTCGATTCAATTTCTGAAAGAGACTTTGAAGTGACGCGGCCACCGCGAACTTTATCTGCGGGAATCGTTCCCTATAAAAATACTGAACAAGGTATAAGATTTCTGATTTTACGCAGCTTCAACTATTGGGATTTTCCGAAAGGTGAAGTGGAGCCCGGTGAAGACCCGTTGGAAGCGGCCATTCGTGAAATGCAGGAAGAATCAGGTTTGGTAAACCCACAGTTTCTTCATGGCAAAGACCATTACGACACCGAACCCTATAGCAAGGGTAAGGTGGCCCGTTATTTTCTGGCGCAGATCTCCGCCGATCAACAAGTAGAAATGGGAATTAGTAAAGTCCTGGGTGTGCCCGAACATCAGGAGTATCGTTGGGCCAGTGCTGAAGAGTGTGATTATCTGTTTGGCCCAAGACTCACTCGAGTGTTGGCTTGGGCCTTAGGGAAAATTAATTCCTGAACATACCTGGGCTGGTCGGCATACCGGCAGAGAACATTCTTGTAATCAAGTCAGAGGCTTCGCCTTGAACTGATTCTTTCGCTTGCGCCGTCGATGGCATGATCACGCTGCCTTTAACTGCCGCGACAAACTTATCGAAATCTTTCGTCGAGCGCAAAGCCAGGAAGAAGTTACGATTGCGATCATCACCATTGTCCTGCATTTGCGTGCTGGAAGTTTCTTGCGCGATCAAATAGAAGTTTTCAGTCACATCTACAGGCAAAGTGCGGTCTGTACCTTCACACAACATCAAGCCACGAGTCACAGCGGCTGCCGTTTCGTTTTCGCCTAACGCTGGATTTAGGATGTTCACATAATCAGAGCGGCGGATGTCGTACCAAGGTTTCTCGCCTTTGATGAATAAGGATGGATTCAATTTTACGATCGCACATTGTTCGTATTGACCGACGCGCACTTTGATTTTGCTTTGTTGAACCGTCATCGTCGTCGACGTGTTCACACCAATACCATTTGCAGTGGCCTGTGCTTCCGCCCATGAAAGTGTCATACCTGCATCCGCTCCGATAGAGAAGAATTCCAGGAACTTAAAGCTTAAACCAGCTTTCGCACCAACACTTGTCGAGAAGGTTCTAGATTTCGAATGACTCAAACCGAAGCTCGTACCCACTTGCAAACCTTGGTTGTAACCTTGGATGTAGCGGCTACCCATAACTTTTTTAACGTTCATGCGGCGCTCAAGTTGGAAGAACGCTTCCGGATTTTTCTTAACGGCATTCATGCAATCGCCACCGAACAATGTCGCGAATTGAGCTTGGATAGCTCCACCTTTTTCACGTTGCATGCGTGGCAAGTAGTCCTGCGCCCAGAAAGCACACAGTTTTTGTGCTGTTTCAGGAGTCAATTTGCCAGTCGCAACGATATCGGCCAGATCTTTTTTCGACGTCAGCAGACGCGGATTGCGACCCACCATCGAAGGCACTAAAGCTCCCAAGGTGTTGTGGCTCACAGCTGTGTTTAGCGTGATTAAATCCAGGTTGTTGTTCATCGCAAAAGTTGCAGGTTTTGCCAAGTTCACTTGGTTTTTCATGCGCTCAGATTGTTCAATCTGACCTTGGTTGATGATTTGGGTGATCGTCGGTTTTTGAACATTATCGCCTTTACCATCCAATAAGAAACTATTGATCGCTGCTGCATTTGCGATACGCACGTTACGACCGGCCTCATCCACATTCAATACTACCGGACCCATGAATGTCGGAGTTTCCAACTGGCTGGTTTTGTCGATAGCTGAATCTAAAGAAGCTTTTGCATCCTTCATCGCCAATTGACCGTCTTTACCCACTTGAACTTTTGATTCGTCCACAGGGTAGATCTCGATCAACATATTGTTGCGGTTCCCCAAGGCTTTCAGGTCTTGAGTTTGGAATTGAATCTCGGTGTTGATTTGGCCAGAAAGAACCGTCACCAGTTTTTGGGCATAAGTCACAACGGTTCTTTTTGAATCGTAATCAGCATTTTTAACTACAGCCATTTTCAAAAGGTATGTACCGTCACGAAGTTTTTGAACTTCGGAACGACCATTTGAAAGACTGGAGTACACTAGCAAGTGTGGGTCCATGCGAACTTGGATTTTTTTGATCACATTCAAGTTGAACAATGAATCCACAGAGTAGCTGTAAGACACTGTATTGTAGCTATAAGCATCCAACATCACTTGGGTGCGGGGACGGTTTTCTGACTTACAATCCAAGATCAACTTTTCAGTTGGATCGATGTAACGAGCATCACGACCCATTGGACCCCATGTTTCCCAAGGGTTAACCAACATTGGAACTGTTTCATTCATTCCCAATTCTTTATTGGAAATCATCACAGAGCCCTTAAGGAAGCGTTGGCAATCAAAGTATTTAAACTTGATGCTTTCATCCCAAGTCACGCAAGAGTTGTTATCTGTTTTGATATTAACAGTTTGTACGGCCTCGCTAGCATTTTGACGGAACTTAGTGATTGTAAATGTATGAGCGCGAGTTGTTTTTTGATCCAAACCGCTCTTAAGGCAGGCCTTTACACTATAGATCACTTCACGCATCGCCGTTGTTTCTTCACCAACTCTGATAAATTTATACTCCAACTGAGAAACTTCAATTTTAGGCTTCTGATACGTTTCATCATCAACGGAATTGGAACCTGTTTTTGAAGGTTGGATCATTTGCGCGTTCACATAATCGGACAATTTAAAGTCTTTAGATTGCGCAACTTGGGAGCTGACCTTTAACGGGTTGCTGCCTTTGATTTGGTCGTATTCGTTCATCATAAAGAAACCCTGGAAGCTTGCCATACCTTGAGGTCCATCAACCGGGGACAATTCCAAACCGAAAGCCATTTGACCACGTGTCGGGATGGCATTCAAAGAAATCGGAGCTTTTAAGCTGAGCGTTCCATTCTCGATGGAACTTGCGATGACTTCTGATTGGGCCAAAAGACGGTGAAGTTCCTGGTTTTTTTCAGTGTAAATATGGATCAAGCTCAAGCGAGCTTTGAATTTTCCGGCAGCCAATGTTCTTAGAACAAACTCGCCATTCATTTTTGTCAGTTGTAGTGACGGGGAGCCACGGAATTCTACCATCAAGGTCACTCCGTCAGTCGTCATTTTTTGTTCAGTCACGTACAGACGACCTTCTTCCACCCACAATTTACGTGTGCGAAGTTTATCATCTGTGCCAAAACCCTTAAGGGCTTGTTGGATCGCTTTTTTATCTGATACTAGTTGGTCAACTTCCTCTTTACGCAAGTCGACCACTGCTGGCAAATTTTCCCCGTGTGACCAAGGGTTGATAGCCAGGTCAATTTCACGCGTGCCTTTTTGTAAGCCCAAGCCTTGAATATGACGAGTCACTTCAATGTATTGAGAATCTGCCAGGAAGTTGTATTTGATTTTTTCAGACCAGTTGATGCAACCAGCGGCATCGGATGTTGCAGTTTTATCAATTTCTGTGATCTTAAATTTATGGCCAGCAACCGTTTTGTTGTAAGCAACGTCTTTTACGCAAACCGAGAAATTAAATACTTTAGAGTCCGGCAAGGCAAAAGTTCCAGCGGTCTGCTCGGAAGCAGCGGAGCCCTTGATGCTATCAATAGTGAAAGTAGCAGCCTCAGCACTGCCTTCTGACTTGTCTTTCGGCGATGGCAAGTTACACGCCGCCAGCGTTAAAAGGTTCAATCCTAAAATGAATTTTAAGAAAAACATTTTAGATGTTGGCATAAGAAGTCTCCAGCTTGATCATAATTGTCTTCTCGCGTGATTGAACTGTGTTCGAGAACATCACTTCAGCGTCTTTATAAGAGACACCCAAGTCATATCCTTGTTTTAAGAAATTCAAGTAACCACTCGCTTCGTAACCGATGCGGTTGGTTTCGTAGCCGCGGGCATTAAAGTAAGCAACCGCAGCTTCAGGAGCGACAGAGAAGTATTTGCCTTTAACAGTGATGTCTAGAGTTGATGACACATGCAGGATGCTGCCTAGGGATACTTGGTAAGCCGTGTTCACATCTTCTTTGGCTTGAGTGTTTTTAACGTATTCAGATTCCAAAGTGATATCGAGCAAAGTACCCAGCGGCATCTGCAATTCAGTTCCGGCTTCGATGCCAGCATATTTATTCACGAACTCATAGTGAGCATCGGAAATCGTGTTTACTTCATTCCCCAAAAGCATAGACCCTTGGGCTACCGCTGAAGGCAGATTATTGTAAACGAAGTAACCCACTTTATTTCTCCAGAAAACATTCTTAGAAGAATTAAAGTTCATACGAAGTGAAGCTGAATTCAGGCTTGGAGTTGGCTCTTTTTCCTGAGTATTTGAGCTTAAAGAAGTGGATGTTGGAATAGCTGATTCAACCACGATTCCAGACACCAAAGAACCCACACGGAAAAGGCTTTGCATGCGCGCAGACGGGAAGGCAATGGAATCGACTAATAAAGACGTGTGGTTATAGTGCTGATCCAAGGCACCTGCCGCCATTTGGAAATAGCTTGCCGGTTTAAACATCAATCCCGCTTGATTCAGCAAGATCGAATTTTTCATGTTATCAGCGCCATCCATTGTTTGAGCTTGGCCTGAAACTAAACGGATTGCCGGTTGAAGATCAATATAAAGGGATTGGCTTAAGATATATTTGGATTTTACTTCCAAACGCAAGTCTACGTAGGTCGCTTGAGTTTGCTCATCACCTTCATCTGCACCCTTCATGGACAAACGCCACTCGGCTGAGAATTTCTTATTCTCAGGAGTGCTTGATACGTTCGTGACAGACGTGCCTTGCGCGAAGACTTTCGTCGCCAGTATCAAAATGAGACAAAGTGATGTAATAGCGGCCCTTTTCATAAAACCCCAGTACCTGTGTTCACTTCAAGTTCTATGCACAAAGGATAGGGGGTCTATTCTCATATATTACAAATAGGACACTGGTGGAGCGGGAGGTGACAAAAAGGGCTAAACACTTTTCCCGGGGCGGTTACCATGTTGTTTCCGGGAATAGGTCTAGGTTCTTTTCGGCCTCCTTAAGAGCGGTCCCAGGAGTTCCGAAATATGAGGTATGAAGCTCCTTCTATGGGTACTTATTTCTACAGTGACATTCGCGACGGATTGGGACACGAGGTTCAATGAGGTGTGTTCCAATGACAGCATGTGTGATCGTCTTAAGACGAACGATGGCAGTTGGAAAAAGCCCAAGCCAGAAATCATCGCGATTTTGAAAGATAAAGATATTCAAAAACAAATTCAAACGGCTTCGAAAAGATACGGTGTCGATCCAACCGCAGTGGCAGGGTCTATACTAGCCGAAAACTCATTGAATGTGGGAGTGAAGGACTCAGTACAGACGTGGCTCGCTAAGAAAGCGGGAATCACCAGTATCGCAGGCAAAAACTTTTCTTACGGTCTGGGGCAAATTCAATTTCCAACAGCCCGTGCCGCCGAAGACTATGTAGCGAAGTTAGAACACAGGGAACCGAAGAGTGATGAAGATCTGTCGAATGCCGTTGCCGATCCTGTTGGATCTATTGAGGTGGCAGCGTCCATCGTTCGCAAAGTTCAAGACGATTACAAGGCTCAAGGCATTGACATTTCCAAAAAGCCAGCCATTCTGGCTAGCCTTTACAACTTGGGACAATCTGAAGAACGTGCAGCCGCCGCAAAGAAATCAGGTAGAGTTCCGCAGGAAAACTATTTTGGTTTGTTTGTTGAAAAGTATACTCCAGAGATTCAAGAAGCGGCGGGTTTATCAGGAGCTGCGATCGCCGCCACAGCCGCTTCTAGCTCAGCACCAGCGACTTCTAAATCACTGGCTAAAACTGTCAGTTCAGGACTTAATCGTAAGTACACCGTGACAAGTTCCGTACCTCTGGTTTCCGCGCCAAAAACGTGCGGAGAGAGTGCTTATATGGGGGATAATGTCGCGGCTAGTTCGTATGGCGCTCCCGTCGGAGTCTTAGAAAAGGATTCGACGTATAAGGAACTCAGTCGTACTTTAGATTGTGATACCCAAGTTTGGAAAATGGTTCAATCAGGCGATACCGTGGGTTGGATCAAAGAAGAGCAGTTGAATAAAGTATCGACCACAAAATTGGTTCAATCTGTACGCTGTGAAGCCGATCCGGCCGCGACAGAGTGTCAGAAAAATATCGAAAAAGTATCTAAAGACAATCTGCTGAAAAACGATAAAAAAGATGGATTGGTTTATCTGAAGCCGGTGACAGCGGGTAAAAATATCACGCCTGATTTTAATAATGAAGATGGCGTGTGTAAATCGGAAGCCGAGTTAAATGGTCAAAAAGATCGTATGATGAAACAATCTCAGCGATTGAATCGAATTGGTGGCTTCGGTTTTAGTCAATCAAGCTCAAACTCAAATAGTAATATGCCTCAACCGATAACACTAACTAAAGCGGAATTGGTTTCAAGGGCGACGAAAATTCAAGAATCCGCCAACCAAGAGCTTGCAAAAATGAGCAAAGCGACCGGCATTCCAGTTGCAAATCTGAGTGATGGCAGTAATCCCTACAATATGATTGCGAAGAATCTTGAAAGTGTAAAACAGAGTGCTTCATCTTGCCTAAACGTTAAGACGAACGAGGCAGGTTATTGCGATCCAATTGGATCGTTATCCGACGGTGTGAAAAACTGGGCAGGGCAAGTAAAGTATAAAAAAATGCCAACGATTGATGAAGTCTATCAAGCAAACTCAAAATTTTTATATCGCAATAGTAATGGCAACGTATTTTATGCGCGCACCGGTGAGAATATGAGTTATTACACACCGACGGAGCAAGAGCTTGCTAGCTTATCAGTGGACGATATTCGAGAAGGTTTAAAGTCTTGCGAAGACCGTTATAAAAAAGTTGAGAAAAAAGTCGAAGAGCAGAATGCCGCGCAAATGGCAAAAGCTCAGGCAGTGTGGCAAGAACAGATGCAGGCGATAGCAAAGAAGAATGGCGGAAAAAGTCCTTACGGTAATATGCTCGCTGGTTATGGTATGTATGGACAGGTCGTTTCTGGCCAAGCTAAAGGCAAAGTGGTTACCGGAGGGACACCTTGTCCAAATTGCGCAGGTGGTAATTATATAATTGGACCAGGCAACACGGTTACGGTCTATCCGAGCAATGGCTATATAGGTGGGGGAGCGTACGGCGGTGCCTATTCTGGTCGCAGTGAAATGACTGAAACGTTCAAGGCTCTTGATAAGGCCACCTCAGATCAGGTAAAAAAATTTAATAAAGAGATCGTGACGTTTTCAAAAATGTGCAATGCGCGACTCAACCTGATCGAAAAGTCCAATTCGAAAAACAGCATATCTTGCGCTCAGGCTCCAACGATAATTAAAACAGGTGGCGCTGATTTTCCTCGGGATATGGTCAAAGCTATGTACAAGGACAACCCGTCATCATTGACCTCAGAGATTGCTGATTTTGGAGATGAGCAACTGAATAATGTGATGCGGGAGTTGAAGCCACGTAAACAAGCGATGACAGCCGCTGCAATGCAAGCCCAAATGGATGATTGGGATGATATGAATGCAAACAGGAAAAGCTATTGTCCAAATAAAACCGCGGATTATATCGAAGACCTGATGAAGAATAATCCGTGCATTACCCATGTCTATGTTCCGACAAATTTTTTAAATAAGAAGTTAGAAGGATCAGGTAAAGTCATCTTCCGTAAGTTTGATAAAAGTGATCGTTTTGCTGTCGAGTTTGGAGACCCAATATGCAAGTAAAAGCATTTATCGTTGGATTGATTTGTCTTGTCGGCCTTTTTGCCAAGGCCGCAGAACCTGCTCAGACTTGCAAAGCCGTCCACTGGCCTTATTCTTCTGATTTGCGTGGAGCGACTGTGGAAGCCCTCAATATGGTCCCACGCCCTGATCTTTACAGCTATCTGTATGCTGAGATCTCCACGGAGCCAGCAAAACGTGTCCCTGGTTTGGCTGAGAAATTGTTCTTTTATTTGAAAAATACAGAAGTAAATGAAGACCGCTATCAAATGATTCAAGCCTTAGAATACGCAGCTGACTTGGGTACGGCAAAGCCGCGAATCATTCCTTTAAAAGAGATTTGTAATTTAGAAGAGAAGGGGCTTCGTGAGCCGTCATCAACGGCAAAGGCTAAGAAAGCGAAGACGCCGACGAAAGCCAAGAAGTCTTCTGCTAAAGCTAAGAAGAACTAGTAACCGTAACTTTCATCCCAGCCTTCATCGCTGATTTGCTGCTGAGCCTCGTTCATGAGGCTCGTTGCTTTTTCGGGCTCAATCCATTTCAGTTGGCTGGCCATGTTGACCAATTTCTTACGAAGAGTGGGGAATTCCTTTTTTTCTTCGATTTGATTTAAAATAAATTTCTTGGCGTTTTGCATGTCGGCGATGCTGTTCAAAACATCCTTTTCATTCGGAGTCATGGTTTGCTTCGTCGCCACTTCGTTATTAAGAAATTCCTGAATATCGGGAATATAGGCTGCGCGGTCCGAGGACTCTAACATTTTCTTGGCTACATTCAAACGAGCGGCAAAGGGTTGTTGTTGATCGCGCAAAGCACACACATTATTCCAGAAACGGCCCTCTGGAGATTCTTCGGAATACATGCCACTCGAAACACAGCTGGAAGTTCCTGCAAAGGACTTCATGAACGTCGTATTTGTCGGGTTTATTTTATTTAAGCTCGACACGGCCTTATTGATTTGCTCGACGGCGCTTTTTTGCAGATGTTGCGCATAATCCGGTTTCTCTTTGAAATACTTTTCCAAATACTTAACATTGTTTTCGGCCAATTGACTTGTTGATTTAAAACCATAAAGCAAGGGGACGCCGGAAAACGCAAATTCAATGTGGGATCTGTTCGTTGCACCTAATTCTCCGTAACGATCTTCCACCGCGCGTTCGGCTTTGTCGCGGAAAGCTCCATCGTTCCGCAGGATCTGCAGGTACTTTTCTGGAGTTCTATGATCTAGCTTTTTTGATGCCAGGGTATTGCACGAAAGCAAAAAGACTTCGGAAGGATTATTCAAAATTCCACTGCAGCTTTTTTCGCAAGCCTGGGCTTCGATCTGTTTGGTTTTTAAAGGGTAGCGCAAGGGATTAGGGTTGGTTCTGTCAGAAAAAAATCCCGTCGAACTAAAGTGCGCGGACACCACCAACATATTGCACTGAACGCCAGTTTGGCAGGCGCGTTCGAACCAATTATTGACCACGCCAGACTGCTGACCCGCGGGAGTCCCCAGTTCGGTCAACTCGACGAATTCAAATTTTCCGGCATTTTCACCAGACATTAAATTCTTTTTGAAAACTTCAGATTCTGCTGTGGTGCTAATGGAGGCCGTGCAAACTTTGATCTTATTTTTGGACTCTTTGTCGGATGAAGGTGCTGGTTCAGCAGCGTGAGCTTGTGCCAAAGACAGAGAGAGAAAAGTCCCAAGAATCAGTTGAATTGACGTCATATAATAATGATGTCGTAAGCCCTCATCACGGGTCAAATTTCTGAGCCATTCTGGGTGAAGGGCTAGGTCGATCTGGTTACCATTTGTTACCAAATGATCGCGAATTGCCTCCTCCATCCAGCTCAGGGTGTGAAAAGTTGGAAAGATAGGAGCTTTCAAAGTTTTCGTCCGAGCTCGAAGCTCCGGCATCGTCTTTTCTTTAAGAGGCGTCCCGACAAGTTCAATCTCATTCGGGGCAACAAATCAGAGTATTCACCGAAGATCTACCGCCATTTGGCGGTGCAACTTGTTCGCCTTTGCTGCGACTGTTGTTCGTTCAATCAATCAATCATTTTCTCTTCAGTCCAGAGGTTTTAACACTAACTAACTAACTAACTAACTAACTAACTAACTAACTAACTAACTAACTATCTTTCTTTCTTTCTTTCTTTCTTTCTTTTCATCCCGAGGGTTTAAAAGAAAGTACCAATTCTTTTTAAAGGATGTTGTTCATTTATCTTTTTGATTAACAACTACCGAACCACCTTGCGTAAGAGCGTTTTTGAATTATTTGGCAAAATTGAAGTTTGATTATTACAAGCATTTTATATAGAAAATAATATTTGACGTCGAAATGTGAACACTACGTTTTGATTAAGTTCGTGATTTCGACATTTTTCCTTTTTGGATGATTGTTTTTAAAATCTCTTCAGCTTGAAGCGTTTATGAAGTTATAAGCGAAGTTCGCGCCGTATTAGCGTTCCTAAGAAATTTGCCCTTGAAAAACCCATGCTATGTTGTTTTCACTTCAGGAGGTGCGCTAATGAATTTGAAAGCACTTAATAAAAATGAATTGGATCAACGAATTAAATTTCTTGTGCAAAAGGAACGGGAGATTTTGCATGAAGTTTTGGATACGATTAAAGAGATTGATTGTCGCAAAAGCTATTTAGAATTTGGGTTTTCCAGTCTCTTTGATTATTTGGTTCGTGGTGTTGGATATTCTGAAGGAAGTGCGCAACGTCGCATTGATGCGGCTCGTTTGTTGCGGGAGCTTCCGCAAATTGCCGAGAAACTACAAAGCGGAGAAATTAAATTGAGCCAGATTTCTGTGCTGCAGAAGGCTGCGCGTGAAGTTGCTAAATCTGAAGGCGTAAAAGTAACGGCCGAGCAAAAGCTGACGATTCTTAAAGGCATTTCTCAGAAAAGCCATGCGCAGACTCAACAACAGGTAGCGGCTTTTTTTGATTTGCCTGTTCTGCAAAGTTCTTGTCAAAAGTTTCAAGGTGATGAAAGTGTTCGCCTGGAATTTACACTTTCTAAAGAGGCCTTTGCGAAAGTTAAGCATGCGCAAGCGTTATTATCGCACGCAGTGCCAACCCAAGACATTTCAAAATTCTTGGAGTATTTGGCAGATAAAGTGATTCAGCAAAAAACCTCAATTAAATCGAAAAGAACTATACCTAAAGCAAATCAGATGGAAGTAGCCCTTTCGGAAACAGAAACAGAAACAGAAACAGTCGCCGCCAACGTGGCGGTGATTCGGCCGTCGCGACGAATTGCCAAAATGATTTTGCGACAGCAGAGCTGCTGTCAGTGGATCGACCCAACAACGGGACGTCAGTGCCAAAGTAAATGGTTTCTGCAAATTGATCACAAGCAAAGTCAGTGGGCTGGTGGTGGTCATGGTAGTTCAAATTTGCAAAGCCTGTGCGGTGCCCACAATCGATTGAAATACCGAAAAGAAACGAATGTTGTTTTGCTCTCGTAGTGCAGCGGATGAACTCCACGGATTGAACTCCGCGGACTATTTATGGTCTTGTGGAACACTGGGGGCCGGGTTGCGCATGTTGTTATCCGTGTTTACAGTCGCGAAGTATTGACTCAGTCTTTAGGAGTACGCAAAAATCGAGCTTTCTTTGTATTGGGGGCTTGATGAAGACACTGGGGAAATTAGGACTCTTGTTGGGGTTTGCGACTGTGATGGTGGGGTGTAATGACCTCCTCTTTCCTTTTAATTTGGAAAATAAAAGCACTCAAGTTCACAATGATCCCACTCCTAATAAGCCGACTAAGCCCATCGATGAAGACACCTACACTCCGTGGAAAGTTCAGGCGAACTTTAATATTCTTCCGGATGATATGACTTCTTTGCATCGTCCGGCTTTGCAGGATTATTACGGCGTGACCTGGGCTGTGACTTTTGTGGAGCCGACAACCTATGAAAATGCCAAGGATCAATGCGCTCGCGTGGGTGGTCGCTTACCTGATTACTATGAGTTGAATAGATTGGCCGAGCTTATGGGACGTGGTGAGAAGCATGGATTTCATCCGGAGTGGGTGCAAAAGGTTACAATCGATAATCAGGAAAAAAATTGGGAAATGAAGACTCGCACGTTTTGGTCCACAACTCCCACTGTGGAATTGACTGCCAGACATTTTGTGATGTTCGGGGCCAATGGAACGGTCATGGCCAACACTCGTGACGAAGCCGGAGTTGAAAGCCCGGCGTCGGCACTTTGCGTGGTTGGAAAAGACCGAGTTTACTTTCAGTGCTTTAGTGAAAACGAAGAATTTAAAACCTTGGCTTTGCGACAGATTATTCGCAGAACGGGGGATGGTGGGATAACTTCTACTTTCCGCATCGACAGTCAAAGTCAGGATGATGTTATCACTTTGTATTGGCAATCTTCGACAATGGAAATTTCTAACGACGGAATGAAAGCTGATTTTAAAGAAACCGGCGGTAAAGAAATATCCGTCGTAGCTTCCCGTAAAAAGGGAACATTGTTAGTAAAAGGCACCAATGAGTCGGTTGATTTCAGATGTCACCAGACTTACTAAAAACGGGAATGCTCCCGTTTTTAGAAGAAGCTGCTAAGAACTCTTTGCGTGGAGTTCTTGTTCTTACCGATCTCTGAACGTATTTCTTCTTTAATATGCGGGAAAGCAAATGACTTTTTCCGCATACGCTCGATCAAAACAATGACGTCTTCGGCGTTGTGGACCACCTGAACAATCATGCCGGATGAAAAATTCTTTTTCTGATAAAAGATCGCCTCACGGTTGTTTTGATGGTGCGGCCCCACCATGACGGGAAGTCCTGCGGCCAAGGCCTCCATCACCGAATGCACTTGTTTCTTAAAGCTACCACCGATAAAGGCGATATCCGCCCAGGTGTAAAGCTCGGCCAAAATTCCCACTTTATCGATGAGTAAAATACTGCCCAAGGGCCAATGCGTGGATTTGGAATACAAGACATACGGCAGTCCCGCGTCGCTGAATTGTTTTTCCAGTTTCTCCAAATGAGCGGGCGTGGTCTCATGGGGAGCAATGATCATTTTTAAGTTGTCGCGCTTGATCTTAGTCAAAGCCGCAACCAAAACTTCTTCGTCTTCTGGCCAAGTGGAACCCGCGATAAAGACAAAATCGTCAGTGGATGGCATCAATTCATTTTTTAATTCTTTAGGGTTTTCCAAGCGGTGGAATACTTGATCAAAGCGGGTGTCACCACTGACTTCGATTTTTGTTTTAATGCCCAGTTGATACAAGTTGCGACGGTCTTCCTCGGTCACGCAGTGGATTTCGTCCAACTGGTTCATCGCATATTTCGTGACATATTTTGAAAGACCTTTCAGACGAGAGGAATTGTCAGCAAAAGTTGCCGAAAATAAACCCGTGGTCAGACGTTTCTTTTTAGCGGTTCGCGCTAAAACTGGCCACACATCAGTCCGAGAGAAAAGCAGCGCGCGGGGATTCCATTTGTCAATGAAGGCGGCAATTGAAGTATCGAAGTCCCAAGGCAAAGCCGCCCACATATCGATGTCATGCATGCTTTCCAAAATCTTTTTAGCAGACGGGGATGAATACGTCACAATCACTGGAATATCGGGATGAGTTTTTTTAAATTCACGAATCACCGGGCGCGCGTATTCGATTTCGCCACTTGCGGCATGAATCCACAGGGGACGATGCAAAGTGATTAGTTTTTCGGTTCCCGGATGAGTCATTTTATAGAATCCGTGATTCTTGTCTTCAATCATTTCGCGCAATTTGCCGCTGATAAAAGGACGAAGGATTTGCAAAACCATCCAGGCAAAGGGGACTAGAATAAATTTATAAAACCAAAACACCAACAGACTCATTTTGTTTCCTCAAGAATGCTGCGAAGTTGTTCTGCCACTTGTGCGGGAGTGATGTCCACCAGGCACTTATGAAATTTTTCTTTGTTCACGCAAGGACCCTGACCGTGCTTGCTGCAAGGACGGCAGTATAAATTCAATTCCATGATTTTGGTTGTTGGACGCGATGGAAAGCCAAACGGTGCGGGTCCCATCAAAGCAATCGTGCGTTTGCCCAATTGCTCGGCCACGTGCAAAAGTCCGGTGTCATTGCTGATCACCACGCGCGACAAACCGACAACCGCCGAACTGACTTGCAAAGAAGCCTTGCCAGCAAGATTCATCACGCGCTCGGGAGCCACCGCATGAATGTCTTCGATAAATGAATCTTCCGGGCCGCCCAAGAGAACAAATTTTTGCGCCGGCATCAACTCGATCAACTGTTTCCAATATTCTTTGGGCCAACGTTTTAAAAAATAAGCTGCGGAGGGGGCCAAGGAAACGGCGTTAGTGAACTCGCCCAAAAGACCCCGGGCTTTTTCCACTACTTCTGGACTTGGAAAAATCTGCGGAGCTGGAGGGGAGACTTTGCTTACACCCCATTTTTGCAAAGGCTCTAACAAATCACGCTGACCATTGAAGGGCTGTTCGAATTTGTTGATGCGGAATTTGAAAAGCAAAAATCTTTTCCAACGACGAATGGATCTGCGAATAAATTTGGGACCGATCCCTAAAAAACCCAAAGGGCGTAAGATCAAAGAAATAATACGAGAACGGCTGTTGTTGTGAGCATCGTAAATATGCGTGAAATTTTCTCCACGCATTGACCAGACTAATTTCATCAAACCCAGGGCGCCGGCCTTGCGATCAAACTCCCACACTTTGTGAATGTGCGGATGATTGCGCAAAAGGGGAGCCATATCTTTGCGCGTGATCCATTGAATTTCTGCTTCTGGAAAAGCAAGTGCTATCGCAGAAGGAACACTCAATGTCTGCACGACATCGCCAAACGCCGAGAAGCGAATGATTAAAAATTTAGCACCCTTACGGGTCTCATTTTGAGACATGAGGGAATCCTAGCAAGGGCGCCCAAAAAGGTCACTTGTTTAAAACGTTCCATGGCATTCGCCCCTAAAATCCCCCTCAATGGGGCACAACCTTTGATGTATTGGGGATAGATAGGGAGAACTATGTTATTTAGACAGGGTCCCAGAGGGGCCTCTCTATTTCATTTGATGCTTTTTTGGGCAGTGCTGGCACTCCCAGGTTTTGCCGTGGCCCAAGTGCGCACGGAAATGAAGCTATTCTCTGACTCCTTTATCAGTCCCGAATTTGAAGCTACGCAGAAAAATAATTATCAATTTGTGGGTGCTGCTATCAAGACCGAGTCCTTTTCTGACTCGGCCCTGCGCATGGATATCTCGGGTGGTGTGGCCATCGGGGCTCCGCTTTTGAATTATCTCAATATCTCGGAACTTTATGTTCAAACCAAACAAAGCGAGACCGAGACGTTTTTTATCGGTCGTAAAAAAATGCTGTGGAGTGAGCTTGATGCCCGTTGGGAATTGGGCGTGTGGGAGCCGTTGTTTAAATGGAATCCGCTTTCACCCGATCGCCAGGGTTTGTCAGGGATTTTTTGGCAAACCGAGGGGCCTACGTACAATTTCACTTTGTTTGCGTCTCCGATTTACATTCCCAGCCAGGGCCCGAGCTTTGAAATTGAAGACGGTGACTTTGTCAGAGGAAATCCCTGGTTTCATCAACCGCCACAAAGCGTTCGTATCTGGGATGAAGCCACCGAGATGCAATACAACATGAATCAGCCGAATACGACTGAAGTGGTGATTCAAAATTCCTATGGTGCGAAAATAGCCGTGGGTGATCCGAATGGTTTTAAAGCGCAGCTAAGTTACATGTATAAACCCGACAACACCCTGGCCATTGGTTATCAGGGCAGTTTGGATTTAAGCACTCTCAAGGGGAATGTCGAACTTCGCCCTCAGGTCTTTTATCATTCTTTGACCGGTGCTGATGTGACCTACAAAGTGAGTCACTTGCGCATGGGTCTTAGCACGATTTTAGATCGCCCTTCCAAAGAAAAAGTCTTTGATAGTCCAGATTGGACACAGCCCGTGTTCGAAGATGCTTTGCTGGTCAGTCCTTTTGTTGAATGGGACAATGGCTGGTGGGCGTTTAATCTGATGCGTTTGGACATTCACGGCGGCCGCGTCAAAGAAGTCGGTGCTGACCTTGCCAATGAGCCGCTGACGAATTTATATCCCTTCTATCATGCCAATCAGGCGTCGTTGTTGACCAGCTTTTCATTGGGTAAAGCCCGACGTATTATTACGAAATTGAGTTTTACACAGTCTGATGAAAACGATTTCCAATTGTTCCGTTTGAATTCTCGTCTGCGTCTGTCGGGACTGTGGTCCTTTTTTGGCGAGATGCAAATGCTCAAGGCGGGCCCGACGTCTAAAGACAACCAAAATGAGTTGGCTCAGTTTGCGAATAATGACCGATTGATGTTGGGAGCGGCTTATGTCTTTTAAGCATAAACTCTCCTTATTCATGGCTTCTGTGATCTTGCTGGTGACGGTGGGCTGTAGTGACTTTATCAATGGTCATGAAACCAAAGAAGAAGAACTCAATTTCTCGAATGAGAAACTGGCCTGTTTAAAAGTGGTGCCAGAACATTTGAAAAAACTGACGAATGGTGAAGCGGAAAAAGAAGAGATTCGCACCTCCGCCGACTGTCTTCGTCAAGCCTTGGTGTATTTCCAAAAGAAAACCTATGGCGCTCAACCCAATGCATACACAGTTGAAGAAATCCGTCGTTTCTTTTCGAAATATTTCTTAAAAGAAAACGTCGTCACCCCTGAATTTGCTTTAGAATTGATGAAAATCAAAAAAGCGATTTTAGGTGGCTCCGTTAATACCTTGACGAAGGAAGAAATCACGCGCCTGAACGAAGTCCTTGCCGTGGTTCGTGACGAAGCGGTGGATTTAGCGCCGCACATGAAGTTGTTATTACTCAAAGTTCCCAATAATGAGGCCAACTGGCAGCAGGTTTCCGCAGCGGTTGAACAATTGCGCGTGGGCTTGCAACGACTTTTGGAAAAAACCGAAACCAGTCGTTCTGATTATACTTTTGATGACGCGAAACGGGCACTTAAAGGATTTAAGGCCTTTATCAAAGACGAAGACACCGATAAAAATGTGACCCAGTGGTTGCCAGTGGTGGAAGTGGTAAAAAACGTCTTGATGGGACGTGAAGCCGTTCTCACGACTTCAACTCAATGGAAGGGAAGTCTGAATAGTCTGATTGATCTGTACGGCCTTCTTTTGAAGTATCGCTATGTCATTCACAATTTTGATATGAGTACACAGCCGAAGGTGCGTGAGGTGAGTCAGTTTGTGGGGCAGGCCATTGACTTGCTTGAAGGCTCTCCACAAATCACCACCAAAGGAATGATTCCTTTGGAGGACATCGACAATCTGATCGCGACAGTATTAGATCTGCCGCAAGTGCAAGAAGTGGTGAAGATTAGACCCATCTCGATTCAAATTCTTTATCGCGCAGCGATTTTGCGTTTGTTGGAACCAGGACGCAATGGGGACTCCCGTGGCATCATGGGTCTTGAGAAAAAGCATATTTTAGCATTAAGACGTGAATACAATGTGTGGAGACTGGTACAAAATTTCATTGATTCGCAGTTAATTGCAAATAGAACAACGAGCACTCCGATTACAAAAACGGAGTTGCTGGATAAGTACGGCAAATTTAATGCGGTTTCTTTTATTAAATCAGGTCTGTCCACGGATCCTTATGAACATACGGCCTTGGAAAATGCGTGGAAGGACTATGGTGATCTTTTAGACTCCGACGTTCTTATTTCTTACAATGCGAACGGAAGAATTGAAGAGTTTAATACAGCTCATTCTATGGCGACTTCATGGTCCAGCCTGACAAAATCCAATTTAATGCGAACCATGTCGCGTGGTCTGTTATTGGCCTATGGCAGTAACACCAGCGGTGAACTGACGAAAGCAGCCATGCAGGAAAGTGGTCTGGTCACTTGGTACGAAGATTTTAAAGACTTGATGTTTGATTTGAAAGCTTTTGATCCACGCACGGGCAATACGGGCAAGCGCAGCTTCCAGGAAGCGAACTTCTTTACCTTCAGTGGTAATGGCGATTCTTATATGAATCAGCGCGAAACTTTCGAGTTTGTCAGTCTGCTTTTCAGTGCTGGTCTTTCATCTTCGAGTTCTGTTTATAAAGACATGCTTTTGGCAGGCTGTGCGAAGATCAACGGTAAAACTCACGCTGACGACGTGGATCCTCTGGGTTTTTATTATTTGAATGAAAGCTGCTTTCAAACGCAGTTCCGTCTGAACTTTAGTAAATACTTCGATAATTTGCCTGAGATGGCAAAATTCGTGTCTCAGTTGCGGCCCGAAGAGTGGCAAGAGTTCTATACAACACTGCGCTTTTTGGCCCGCGTCTCTGAAAAAGAAGATCAAGGTTTTGTTGAGGTGGCTAATATCCGCACTATCGTGACGGTGTTGCACTATATGGAATCAGTGATGATGATTTACGACGAAAATCACAATCAAGCCCTGTCGCTCGATGAAGTTTACAAAGCCTCACCAAGATTTTTGCCGTTCATCAAAACTGTCAAAAAAGACATTCCCTTTGATACGCTTTTGAACCAAGGGTTTGCCTATATGGTTTTCTATGGCAAAGAAGGTTCCGCAACCGATATCGCCTGGTTCCAGGCACAAAAGATGTGGTTGAAAGAAGCTTCGCGTTTGAATTTGATGCGTGCGATGAAGGCGATCAAAATCATGCAAAACAAAGAAGCAGAAAAGCAAAAAAATGCAGCGAAAGCCGCTTTAATGCAAAATAAAGCCAAAAATAGCCAGAAATAGCCGCAATCGGAAATTGAACCAGCCCCCAATTTAAGTTAAGGTTTCCGGGATGTTGGGGATCAGGTTTTGGGTCGCAGTTTTGGGGTTATTGATGGTGTCACCGGTGGTGAAGGCCTCGGCTCTGGCTATGGAGGAGGAAGTTCCCATCGTCGTTCGTGAGCCGGCTTCAGAACCCGCTTATTACGCCAATCAAGAAGCCAATGCGCGTATCGATCACATCCTGGATGATAAGACCGTCAAGGCCACCACCACGTTTAACGATTGGCGTGTGGGGGAGACCGTTGCTATCGAATCACAAAAAAGTGGCGTCGGTATTATTGGTTTCATGGAAATTATCGGAGTGTCTAACAACGAAGATGGCACTTTTCAGATCACGGCGGAGTTGCAACGTCAGTCGCGCTTGCACTTTATCCAGCTGGGCGATCAAATCTTTCATATTGATCTTTCCTCTGACAATGACAGATACAAGGGCACGACGGATTTGATTATCAAACGTCGTGGCAAAAATATTTCAGCGAAATACAAACCTCTTTTCACACAAGGGGTCTCCGTCGGTGAAACGGCAGAAACCCTGTGGGAAAATGAATACCTGATGAGCTGGTACGGTTCGATCAATTACGGCATCACCGATAAAATTTCAGTGGGCACTATTTTGCCAGGGGATATTGCGGGGGCGTACAATGCCTCTGGAAAATACCGCCTCTTTCAATCCGATTCGAACACCTTTTCCTTTGGTGCGAATACGGCCCATGTTCCCAGTGACAGCTCCAACACGCTCAACTTTACGGTGTATTGGGATTCCATTTCCTCTGAGAGTGTGATTTCCCATACGATGTTTACGGTGGCGGCGATGTCCTTTGCGAATGCGGCGGATGTAACGGCGGTGAAAACACTTGGTACAACATCGTTCCAGACGGGTTATGAGTTTATCGGTGATAACTGGGATCGTATCTTATTGGGGCCGAGTTATAACTTTGAAACCAAAGCCCTGGGTGGTTATTTGACTTACCTTAAAATCTGGGATCGTTTCCATTTCAGTTTGTCCCTCAATTCAACGGATGTTTCTTCGTTCAAGCTTTCAGCGACGGATGGTTATTACGTTCTCTTTGATGCCTATTGGAGATTCTAACAGTGAATCGTTTTTTTATTTCGACCCCCCTTGGATTTGAGAACACGGCTCTTCAGGAAATGAAAGAGATCTGGCCCTATCTTTTAGGTAAGGATGCAAAAACTCATGCACTGAGTTTTCCTGAAGTCACGGTGCTGATGGGTGGATTGGAGTTTGAAACAGAATTGTTTCAAGCGTTGCAATTGAATTTCTTTTTAAAAACGGCGAATCGTTTGTTGTTACGAATGACTTCGTTTCGTACGAAAGATCTGCCAAAATTTTATCAAAAATTTAAATCTCTGCCGTGGAAGGAATACCTTCATCACGCAAATGTTGATTGGGAAGTGGCTGCGCAAAAAAGCCGTCTGAACAATGAAAAACGCCTGCAGGAAAGTGCTGAAAAAGCCCTGCAGGAAATTTTTGCGGGTCAAACCGGTGCTCAGACCTGTGCCGCGATTTATATTCGCATGGAAGATGATCTGTGCACGATCAGTCTGGATGCCACGGGCGAGCATTTGCATAAACGGGGCTGGTCAGTGCTAAAAGGTGAAGCGCCGATGCGTGAAACCATTGCCGCCGAATTGCTGCGCGAAATGATTGGCGACGCCACTCCTGCAGAAATCGCTTCCGTGACTTTGTGTGATCCGATGATGGGCTCGGGAACTTTTTTAACCGAAGCTCGGGCCTTGTGGTCAGGACAATTTCAAAGAGACTATGCTTTTAAGCAATGGAAGAAATGCCCAAAACTTTTCTTATCGCCGAGCTTTGCATTGAATTATGAAATTCCCGCTCGCGCTCCGTTTAAGGCGTTGCTCGGCATGGATATCAACCCTGAAATGCCAGAAATCGCCGAAAAGAATTTTGCCGAAGTCGAATCCCAGTTAAAGGCCTACCAAAGGGACGAATTCAACCCCCAATCACACAAATTTTGGACCCAAAACTCCCTGGAAAGTAAGGCCCTACCTCTGGAAGGTACGTCCTTACTTGGGGCTTTGTGGATGGTGGTCAATCCCCCTTATGGCGAGCGTTTACCGGTGGCTGGCAAGGGTGGATTAAAGGCTCTCGCTGCGGAGCTCTGCCGCCTTTATAAGCCCCAGAAGCTGGGGATCCTATATCCGGACAAGGATAAGGTCCAACCGGCTCCCAATGGCTATAAAATTGAAAAGGAGCTCAAAATCAACAATGGCGGGATTCGCTGTCTGTTCACGATTTTGACACCCCTGTAAAAGAGGATTTGCCTCTGGCGGAATCTGCCTGATCAGGTTAGATTCTGCCACTATGAAAAGACTCAAAGCCCTTTCCGCATTATTTATTTCCACCACACTTCTGACGACGGCTTGTACTCCGCAAGACAAACAGATCGGTACGCCCGATGTGATGAGTAAGATCAGGTATCCAAAGGGTACTAAAGGTAAAGCGGGCGGGGGTGGTGTATCTGCTGCCGGTTTGAAAATCGGTGCTTATGCGACGTCTTCTGTGATCATGGAAAAGCAAATTGAGGCCGTGGAATTGGTGCAGTTGGCATTGGGGCATGCGGATGCGACAAAGTCTTTGTACGCGGTGAGTGACAAGGTCACTGACAGCGAAAAATCGCAAACAACACTTAAAATTTCTTCGACAAAAGATGAAGTCAATTACGACAATAAATTGGGTGCTTTTAAAGGCAAAATGACCAAAGGCTTTAACGTTGTGATCGACAATGCTTCTTCGGCGATTTCGATCTCTGGCAATGGATTGAAAACCAGCGCGGATGCTCTTAATCTGAAAAAGACGTTCGTGAACTTGTTCGAGAATTCCTATGAAGCGAAACTTTTCGTTGACCCCAAAGACACATCAAAATTGAATCTGATTGTGACCACTTCCGGGAACTTCAATGCGGGTTCTGATAAAGGCTTTAAAAAAGACGACTACTCTTTAGAAATGACTTTGGTTTTGGACAGCGCAAGCTTGAGTGAACCGGTTGTCAAAGTTCTGTCTGCTTCAGCAGTGATGGAGCTGGGTAAAGACAGAGTGGAAGTTTCTTCTGCAGGATACACAGTGAAAGTTGAAGGCCGTTGCAATGAACTTGTGGGCATCGGTGTGATCGAATCCGACAAATTTAAAAACAAAGTGACGTTCGACAGCTCATCTGTGGCTGTCGGCAACAAATGGAAGCATGGCCTGGCACAATGTGGCCATCGTCCAACGGTAGATATCGGTCGTTTGCTGGTTTACTAAATATTGCGAAAGCAAACGCAAGGGCGATCGGGAACTTCTTGATCAGGGGTATAGAAAAGCCGCGGTTAAAACGCGGTTTTTTTATTGTACGAATTACCTGAGGTCCAATTTTGGCCTCACTTTGAGGCCAAAAAACTGGTGATTTTAAAAAGGGCGGTTTATATTCCGGCCCATGAACAAAGACAAAGATTTAACCCTAGAACAATTTCGCGGAGCTCTTCAACGAGAGTTTATCGAGCGAAGCAAAAAGAACCCGGCATATTCGCTGCGGGCTTTTGCAAAAAGTCTGGGGATTGACCAATCCTTCTTGTCTAAAGTTTTAAAAGGACAAAGACCCATTACGGCCAAACTTGTGGCCCAGATCGGGCCCAAGCTTGGAATGAAGCCCCAACAAGTGAAACAGCTTTTCACCGCCGGTACGGCCGCGATGCCAAGCTTTCTTTCGTTAAGCGACGATGAGTTCGATCATCTTTCTGAATGGCATCATTTCGCCATTCTGGAGCTTTCAAAAACAGAGGGGTTTGATCCGAGCCCTAAAAAAATAGCGCAACGTTTGGGTGTCCATGTTGAAGAAGTCAGAGCTGCGTTGGCTCGACTGGATCGTTTGGGTTTCATAAAAATGAACGGCAGTAAATTTCAAGTGCTGACGCCCAATACGACGTGGACCAATACGTCCTCTTCGACAGAGGCTCGTCGCCAGTTTCAAAAGAAGCTGCTGACGAAGGGGCTTGATGCGATCGAGGACGTGCCATTTGAGTTGCGAGAGAACGGCTCCTTGACTGTCGCCATCAATAAAAAGCGACTGCCGGAATTTAAAGAAAAATTAAGACTGATGAGAAAAGAACTAGCCGACTTTTTTCAAGAGGACGGTGAGCCGGGACTTGATGAGGTTTATCAACTCACGGTGGCCCTTTTTCCATTAACTAAAATTAAAACAAATAACTCTGGAGACGAGCAATGAAATTAAAAATGATCTGCGCATTAGTTATGATGTTGATTGGTGCAAATGCCCAAGCTTTGATTGAATTTGGAGGCCACGATGGTAATGGCGGCGGTGGCTTCTGTAATCAAGGTGTTTGCAAAACGGCCGCTGAGGCGGGAATTAAGATTCGTGGAAGTTCCACAACGCCAGACTATTGGATTATGCCCTCAGATGTTTTGAACGAACTCCAAAGAATCACGGCTTCTTTGCCCCTTGGAGGTAAAGAGATTCTGAAAAAGAGCTTTGGTGATCCAGATACCTATATGATTGTGGATTCCGTGAAAGATCGCGCGCTAAAAGAGATCAAGAAAAATTACATCGACGTTATGAAAGAGAATGGTTTTTCTCCGTCAGCTGGTGTTCTCGAGATCTTTGCGGTGTCCGATTCAGAACACTATACTCCAGATAACAAAACTTATTTGCTGCCAAGTTTCTTTAAACTCAGCGCACGTCAAAAGGCGCTTATTTTGATTCATGAAGGCAATATCAGAAACCGCTCCTCTCTGACAGAAGCGTTAGAGTTTGATAGTTTGTTGTTGAGTTATTTAAAGGATCCTCGTGGCCTATCTTTTGATTATCTTAGATTTTTGGGTTCAATTGATTGGCAAATGAATCAGAATGATCGTGATTCAAGTAAGCTTTTTGCTCTGGTTGTAGATTTTATTCAGAGACAATCCGGAAGACGCCTGACGTTGGCGAACTTTCGTGATTCCGACTTCCTTCCTGGATTTCCGTTGGAATCGCCCGTTAGTGAGGGAGGCTTGGATCGAATTGGTCCAATGGCAGTTGCGAAATCCTCCGCGGCGTTTGGCCCGAGATTTTCAAAAATATTTGCAAAAACCACAATGCGCACCATTGCGACAAACAATGGAAAGATGTGGACTGTAGATGCAGCTGACGTTGGGAATGCCTGCCAAGGCAGAGAAGGCCTTCCAGGATTTGAAAAGTGGCCGCTAATCCCGCTGCTTGATGCTGATCGATCCTTGGTAGTTGCCGTGGACTGCTCGAAGAAGAGCAAGGGCGGAGTGTATAGCGGTTACATTATTGCGATTTGGTACTTGAATTTAGGCAACCGAATTGACCATTTTTAAAAAAGAGAAAGAAGTAAAAACAATGAAAACATCGAAAACACTAAAAGTATTTATCCTCGCGACCACTTTTGTCGCTTGCATTCAAAGCGCAAACGCAAAAAGAACTGGCACAGTACCATCAGTGCCCAATGAACCCGATTTTCCACGTCTGACTCCTGAATCTTCACTTCAGTTACGTGTGTACAATACAGCTGCTTACAACATCGTGGCTTCCCTAAAGCGACAATTGGATGAAATGGGAGTGGAGTCGCATGTCTGCTCGCCCAATCCAGAGAACGCCGCCATGGCAGCGGATGATCTTATCACGGCATTTAAGAATGACTCCGTCATTCCACAGCTTGCAAAGCGTATAATTAATTATAGCTGGAAGGTTTATTGTCTCGGAAAGCCAGAAGGCCTCGGGCAACTGCTTAAGACGACTTGCCTGGAGAATCAAAAAACATCGAATTATTCCTCTTTGAGCACTTCGCAACTTGATGCTCTCAATGTTCAGGTCGAAAAAACACTTGAGTGCATGTTTCAAGAATAGCGTTATTTGCCGTCTAGATAACAAGGCGCTCATAATCATAAGGCACTGACTTTAAAATTAGTGCCTTTGTTATTTTTAGAGGCTACTTCTATTTGCTCTTTTTCGCAGGAGCTTTTTTTATTTTCCGCCGCGGTTCTTTAGTTTGTGGCGAAATATATTCCATTGTTGTTCAGTTGAAACATAAAGAGTCGTTGTCTAGACCTTAAACTCCGGAAAATGGTTTTGATATCGGAAAGACCGAGCTTTTGTACATGTAAAGCCTGCGGCCCTCAAGTTCAGAGCTTTGATATTTCGTCAAAAGCATCATCGCATACTCATTCATCTTTTCTGTGACTTCCGTGAATTCTTCCTGAGTCAGAGCAAATTGTAGAGCGCGGTATCTGCGAACCTCAAAGGGCATTTCCAAAGCATCCTTGGATCGATCCATCCAGTAACGGTAAAAGGCCTTCAGATTTTCTCCGCCCGTTACGCGGAAGGTTTTTGAACCGAATTTATATTCTTCCTGGTGATCCGTTCTTTCGACAACCCCATCAGCCACCAGGTCTTGAAGCGCGCGATCGATGCGTGCGGGTTCTACTTCCAATAGCCTTGCAAGTTCTGAAACGTTTTTAGGAACATCTTCGAATGTGAGAAGAGTCAACAACACCGGAGTTAAAACATCCCGTGCCGCTTTTTCTGCGGGTATAGCAGTTTGTTGGAATTGGCCTCTTTGAAGTTTCAAAAGGGTTGACCCGACCGCTTGCTTTTCGACGGCTGTTTTGGCCTGACCGTGCGCAATGAGGGCGTGGAAATAGTCCGTCTCAGCACCACTCAATTTCAGATTTTCAGCGAGCGCAAGGGCCGTCGACTTTGAGATGGCTCTTCTTTTTTTTAGAATAAACCGCAATGTCACCTGGTTATCAAAGCGCATTTCCTTAGCCCATTTTGCAATGGAATAGCCACCGGCTTCGGCTTTTTTTCCCTGGAGGTAGTCATTTAAGAACTGAATGATGTCGAGATAATCAAAGATGTTTAGCTTCTTCATGCAGATATGTTTTCACTTTGGAAAAGTCTTGGCAAGAGTGCAAATTTGTACGGTTTTTGGTTCTGCCCGCCAATAGAGAGCTTCTGTCTAAATCCTGAACACCTCAAGTTCCGTTATTTGCCGATAAAGTCTTTCAGGTTTGGAACGGGAATTGTATGAGGGCTATTTCAAACCGGCCCTGGCTTCGCACGATAAGCGTTATCCCAAAGGCTACAACAATATCAGGAGATTTTATGAAAAAAGCAGTTTTTGGTGCTCTTGTTTCGACGCTAATGATTTCAAGTATGGCAAAGGCAGGCAATGGCGATGTCGATTCCGCGACTGTGTTCGGGGAGATGACTTGTGCCGTCAGTTATGGCAGTGGCCAGAACCTGGTTGAGTTTCAAATCAATTTGTCAGCGAAAAAGGGCAAAGTGGTCTTTATGAACGTAAGGGATGAAGCGCAACGAGATCTTACCTTCGTTGACGAAGAAATCATGTCCTCCGATAAAAAAGAACTGGCAAAGGGTGCTCACTATCCAGAAGCAGTCCTATATACCATCACTGCTCGCACTAAAGGCGATATGATTGAGATCGCTATTCCGGCTCAAAATCCACTGTCTAATACTGTCACTGCTTATGTCGTGACCAATTCAAAAACTCTAAATGCAAGAATTCCAATGGAAAAGCCTGCGACAGCCATCTGTGATAAGCACTAATTGTTAACGAAGATTGAAGTGAATTTTGCCAGGAGCATTGGCGAATTGCTGAAACGTCTTTTGCTTTGATCAGAATTAAAAAAAAAGGCACTGACTTTAAAATCAGTGCCTTTGTTATTTTTAGAGGCTATTTCTTTTTGCTCTTTTTCGCAGGAGCTTTTTTCTTTTCTGCGGTGGCAGCGGCGGCCTTTTCATCTTTCACTGGAGTTTTTGCCTCACTTCTTTGTTTCAAGCGAACATAAAGCGGGAAGTGGTCGGAGACCCCGGTTTGCTCATCATAATCCCAACGTTTTGGATATTTACCCTTTTTAAGGTGAACGGGATTATAGCGAATCACATCGATGGTTTGCGGTTCCATCTGATAACTTCCGGTTCCGTCGGCTAGCAGTGCCGGGCTGTAAACTTGCGCATCCAAAAATGACCAAGAACCACGATAGTTGTGGGTGCCCGGGCAGTCTTTGCAGCCAACCAGGTGAGAAACAGCGCCACCTTTGGCAAGAATATCGCGGAAGATGTGAACTTTGTCGTCCTCTTCAGCCGAGATATTCAAGTCGCCACCGAAAACCACCATCGTATTGGGACCTTTTTCCTTAATCAAATCCACCGCAAACTGAGCGATCTGTTGACGCCAATAAGTGGGATTCGATTGAGATGGAAAGTGACCCACCAGGAACGTGATAGGGTCGCCATTAGGCGCTTTGACAGTGACTTCCAGGATACGACGCGAGCGTTCCATCCACTCTTTGTCTTTGTCATTTTCTGGCTTCCAGGGGATGGGGTGCAAAATGGGTTTTCCCACCAAAGGGAAGCGTGACAAGAATGCGACATTGATACCGCGTTTGTCGGGACCATCAATAATCACTTGCGTGATGTAATTTGCAGCCGCCAATTTTTCATTTAATTGCTTAAGAACGACATCACTTTCGATCTCGATCAACATCAAGTTGTCGGGACCATTGTTATCTACTCCCAGGACGACTTTGGAGATGTTTGTGAGCTTCTTATCCAAGGCATCAGGGGACCAATCCGTCGTCAGGCACTCGTTTTGGCGATAGGAACTGTCATTATTTTTGACACAGGCAGTGCGTAGTTTTGCATCGCCTTTTTTCATATAGACCGGCAAGAATGTCTCGTCGTCATGGCCTGCAGTCTTTACAGTGTCGAATAAGTTTTCGACATTGAAGGACATGACGCTGATCTCGTTGTCTGCTTTCGGCGGAAGATCCCAGTGTTTCTTCGAGAAGGAAATTGCACAGCCCGTAAGCAGGGCAAAGGCTGGGGCCAATACAAGAGTCAGAATCAAATTCTTAAGGAATGTGTACTTTTTCATAGGCACTCACAGTAGAGGTTTTGGCCCCTCCGCTCAAGTCAAAATGCTGTCTAATTTTTGACTATTGTTTAATGCAAGGCGCTATGGCATAACTTTCAGGACTTTGTCGTAAGCATCCGTAATTAGGAGTAAAAAATGTTAAGAAAAGCGACCGGATTATTGATCACAAGTTTGTTGGTTTCGACGTCGGCCTTCGCAGTTGTTTTGGATGGTGATGACTTCGTATCGGCAACTTCAGTAAGTGGTCGCACTAACGATTGGTCGCTGACTTTCTTTTCATTGGCTTCACAAGAAAATATGAATCCCGGGAAATCGACTTCCAAAGATCGCGCGGTGGATTCGTACAACTATCTTTCGATCAATTATAAGTTGGGCAACGATCAAAAAGCCTCTTTGCGTTTGCCATTCAATTACAACACTGCGGGCGTCGATAAGTACGCTGAAGAAAAAACTTCGAACTTCGCGATGTCGGATATTCACTTCGTTTATTCCAATTACGATTTAGGTTACATTGGTGATGTGGATCTGTCTGGTAAAGTAAAATTGTATTTGCCAACAAGTAAATATGCACAAGAAACAGGTCTGATTACGAAACTTCGTTTGGAAGGCTACGCGGACTATAATTTCAATCGCAGTTGGTCCGTGGCCTATATCGCTAAGCCTGATATCTACTGGCAAAGTCAGACGGCAAGTGTCAATTCTAATATTCCCGTATTAGATGACGGTATGTACGTGACGGATCCTCGTCAGACCAACAAGCAGTTCGGTCTTGAGCACTATGTCCAGTTTCAATATTATTTGAATTCGATTTTCCAATTCACTACAAAAACCGGCTTCGTTGAAAGTTGGTATCATTCCTCAGCAACAGAAGGTTTGGATGGAGATCATACGACAGAACTTCGTTTGGGAGTCAGTATGTGGATTAAACCCGCACGCGGTTTTTCATTCACGCTGGGTGTGAGCAACGATTCAACGTTGGGATCTTACAAAGGCCAAGACACTAAAATCTGGCAACCCTACAATACGCAATACAGTTTGATGACCAACATCTACGTCCTTTAACGCGGTTGATGAAAATGGCCTGATCGCTTCGTTGGCAGGCCTTGTCCTCGCTCCGACGTGCCTGGGGCACGCCTGCGCTGCGGGAAGTCCTTCCGCCTTGCGCTCAAACCATTTTGATCAACCGCTTGTTTCTCGGTTTTTCTTTGGCTGCTGCCCTTTGGGCAGGTCCGCTTTTAGATTTTGAAGTGATGAATTTCGCCGGTTAGTGTGTTGGTGAATTCTAGTTCGCAGGCTGTGAGTTCGATTTTTTCTTCGTCCCATCTTTTTTTTGCGCCATAGGCGTGGTCGCCAATGATCGGGGATTTTTCGTAACCAAGTTGGGCGCGTATTTGATGAGTTCTGCCGGTATGCAGGTGAATTTTTAGTTCGGTCTCATTGTCGTGTTTATTTACTACTAAAATTTCCAGGACACATTCTTGCCATTTATCGTTGGGCTCGTGGCTCACAGTTTTTGGGGCGCGGGGAGAGGGCTCCATATAATGAGTTAGAATTTTCTGTGTGGGTGCTTCGCCTTCGATTTTGGCGCGATAGATTTTTTTTATTTCTCTTGCGATCAATAATTTATTGAAAGCCGTTTGGAATTCGACAGTCTTAGCATAAACGATCAAACCATTTGTCGGAACATCCAGGCGGTGGGTGACATACAACTTTTGCTTGAGTGCTTCTTCCATGTAAGATTGCAGATTTTCTCGAATGTTATCAACGCTGCCATGGACGGGGATTCCCGAGACTTTGTTGACCACCACGAAGTGTTCATTCTCAAAAATAATACGCTTTGTGAAGTCGACATTACCTTTTGGGAATCTGCGTGGCTTAGTATGGACTCGTAAGTAGTCACCATTTGAAACCGAAACATTTTCTTGAATGCGACTATGGTTGAGATAGATCGAACCAAGGTGTATTAAAAAGTCCACTTCTTGAGCGTTAAGTTCTAGAATGCTTAATAAAACATCACGCACCGACCCGGACATCGGGCTGATTATGTGTTTTACACCGTATTCAAATCCTCTTTCGCTCTGCATACTGTTCCTAATCGTGGAAAGTGAACATAGCACAGCGTGACGTGGGTGTTCAAGTGGGACAGTTCCCTGCATAGTAGGGGACCTAGGAGATTACTTTTGGAATTTGCCAACGAGCCGATATTTCAGTGGATGTCGCAGTTTGCTTACCAGCCTTACACGGTTTACTTCGCGTTGGTTGGTATGATGCTTCTGTCGGCCATTGGTTTGCCGTTACCTGAAGAAGTGACTCTTATTAGCGTTGGCATTTTGGCGTTCATGGGGGCACACCCTGATCATTTTCCTCCGCCATTTCCTGGTGCTCCTGTCGTCAATGTTCATACCGCTGCGATCATCGCTTTCTTTGCGGTCTTCTTCAGTGACTTCCTGATTTATGGTGTGGGCAGGATATTTGGGCGAAAGCTTTTATATCATCCGCGCGTGCATAAAATGTTTCCGCCTCACTTGATGAAACGAGTGGAGGAGTGGACTCATAAGTATGGTGCTTACGCTTGCGGTATTTTCCGTTTCACTCCAGGCATTCGCTTCCCGGGTCACTTGGCTTGTGGGATGTTGCACTTTCCAATTTGGAAGTTTTTGTTGATCGATGGCTTGGCGGCTGCGATCAGTGTGCCGACACAGATTTATCTGCTAGCTCATTATGGCGAACCCATCCTGATGAAACTGCGCCAATTCAAATTGGTGGTTTTCGGGTTGATCGCTGTCCTTTTGATTTATTTCCTATTCAAAAAGATTCGCGAAAAGATGCTCCAAAAGAAAAAAATGGCTTAAGGGCGCAGCTAGAACCATTTCTACTGCGTTGCTCGTCGTCGACGTACCTGGGGTACGCCTTCCTCCTCTCGCCTTGTATAAATGGCTCTATCTGCACCCTTAATTTACAAAGCTGACCAAAGTTTGAACAAATTTATTGTGGCGATATTCTGTATATGAGATTTCATCGTGGAATGTTTTTTGTATTCTATGGACGTATAACTTGAGGTGTACGATGTCGTTGATTGGTGCTTTTTTGATTTTGGTTTCTCCGGTATTGAGCTGGGGGCAGGAAAAGCCTGCGGATCTGGTGATCACTCCCCAGGAAAAAGCCATGTACTTGGATTACAACCAAACTGTGGTTGAGACGGCCAGCAAGTGCATCGAGCAGACTTATAAAACTCACGTCGCGTTCTTTAAAAAATATGGCATTTCCAAATATTATGGAGATCGCAATCCTGCTTTGAACACGCGTGAAAAGCGTTTGGCGGTGATCAAGTCTGTGGGCGCACCAACATCCATCATCGATCAGTTGGAAGGAATCAGTTGCATCGGTTTGACTCGCAAATGTTTAAAGCAGGGCTTTGATGCCACTCAAAATCCGCAGATGTCGGAGTTGTGGAATCGTATCGATAAAAATCTGATCGCTCGAGGCACAGATGGTTTGGTGTTGACTCAGCATCTGCAAAAATTGGGATGGAAAATTCTGTATTGGAATCCTCGCCCGGATTTGAATAAAGAGTGGGATGCGGAAGATCCAAGAATCCTTGCGGGCAAACCTGTCTCTTGGGATTCAGGAGTTCGTAACAGCCAAGGACAATTTATTTATCATCCAGCCTGGGGTATGCACGAAATGCGCTACAACCTGGTGATGAAACGCGACATCTACTACAACGTGAAAGTTGACGATAAAAGAACCCTGGTTGGATTTGATTTGAATGTTCCTCAAGCTTTTATCGACAATGCGTTCTTTGTCGGCGTGGCTCACGCGGGATACCACGTCTTCCCAGGAAGCTTCGGCAAAGTGATCGAAGCCCACAGCATGCGTCGCTTAGACTCCATCGACAACATGGAAGTCGGACCGTTTAATCCGTTGGCTCCGGGCGGAGCTCCACAATGGACCAAAATCGAAAAATACCGCTCCGGTATCGTAGCCGTCCCACCACGCTAAGAGCGGCAATACCCTTGAGCTTCTGAGGTTTGCTTGAGCTCAAGGACACAAACGCACTCCTTGAAAAAAAATACGCAGAAAGTTTGCAAGACCCCAAGACAGCCGCAAGCTTTCAAGGGGCCCGCGGATCCCCATGTCCCGGTGTTCGGGGATTCGGGTATCTGGGTATCGGTCATCGTGCACGAAACTTTCCACGCGACCAGGGTATCGGTCATCGGGCAAAACGCTTTCAACGGGAATGGGTATCGGTCATCGGGTACAACACTTCAACTGGAATGGGGTATCGGTCACAGCCCGCTAAGTCCACAACTCCCGCAACTGCTCTTCGGATAGGCCACGCAATCGCGATTTAGAATACGGTCTTCCCAAAACTTCCAGCTCATTCAGTTGAATATAGTCCCGCACGATCTTGTAAGGTTTAAAACCACGGATCACCCGCGTAAACGGGCGATGCTTCCAAATTTTTTCCCCCTCATGCCGCTTCGTGAAGGTATCGGTCAACACTTGAGCAAATTGACCCGCCACGACTCGAAAAAAACTCTGCAGCGCCGAACGCCGTCCTCCGCGGATCAGGATGTGAATATGATCCGTCTGAATCGAAATCTGCTCGATCTTAACGAAAAACTTGCGCGCGTATTTTCTTAACAAAGCATTGATCAAATTGAAATTACGTGGATGGCGCAGACCTTTGGTCACCGCAGTTTTATTGATCTTAAAAACAAGATGGATGGGATCTTTGGTAGAGAGTGGTCGAGCACCGCGTCCCTTTGATGATTTTCGCAAAGTTCCACCGTGGCAATAGCGAAACTTCCAGTGGCTGTTCAGCTCGGAAAAAGTTTGTTGTTTCATTTTTGGATCCTTCCCCGGAGTTAGATGACCGATACCCCAGATGAATCCCCGAGATGCAAATGTTGAGCATTGTTTTAAGTGAATAAGTTTGGGATGAGGCCTGTTGATGTCCGACCACCGTTTGAGTGGGCGATTCGGTGTTCAAAAGATGGATGGATGGATGGATGGATGGATGGATGGATGGATGGATGGATGGATGGATGGATGGATGGATGGATGGATGGATGGATGGATGGATGGATGGGGCGCAATCGGGGATGACCGATACCCCCCCCTTTCTTTTTTTTGGGGAGGGGGGGGCGGACGTGGAGTTTGAATTGGAATTGGAATTGGAATTGGAAATGGAAATGGAAATGGAAATCGAAACTGAACCCTGAATCCTGAACCTTGAAACCTGAACCTTGAAACCTGAACCTGAAACGAGCCGAAACCGGAACCGACACCGAAACAAAAACCGGAACCTTTCCGAATCAATCCTTGAACCGCCGTGGGCGTTCTGACCTAAACTTCTTCCCAACAAAAACAAAACCCACATCTCTCATAAGACGTGGGCCAAGATAAAACTATAAATCTGTCGACCTAAATTAAGCGGCTTTGATTCCGTGGACCAATTGCTCGCTTACTTCGCAAGACAGATGCAACGCTACGGGCTTGTTGTGGTTCTTAGGCTCGATGTCTTTCCAGAAGATTTTCTCGTAACCGTTTTGCAAAGCAAAAATCTCTTCGCGGATTTTAAACAACAAACCAGCCGGGGAGCCCAGCAACCAATCGATTTGCACCAGATAGAAAGCTTCCTCAAGTTCGACTGGATTCAAAGACGTGATGAAAGACTTCGGCAAGTTGTGCACCAAATGACAGGCATTGTGTGAATACTTTTGGAAGGCTTTTTCCATCGGAGCCGCGAACAATTTTTCAACACGTGGATCTGGAGTGCCACGACCTGTGAACGGCTCGGAAAAGCGTTTGAAATTCCAATAAAGCAAAGCATCGTTCACCACGTACTCAACGCGGGGAAGATAGTCTGTCACAGCGTCAACTTTAACCGCTTCGTGGGAAGCATCAGCCACATGAGCGTTGTGGTCGATCGCAACCAGACTGCGCAAATTGTAAAGGAAAGAATAAACCGTGTGCAGCTTGTCCATAAATGGTTTGGAGAAATTCAAACCAAAATTATACAAAAGCGGAGCATTCATTTTATTTTCAAACCAAGCGAACGTTTCCAACAAAGGACCCATCGCCGAAAGATCGATACCATTCGGAGTCATCGCACCTTCAAGAGTTTCGTTGAAGTGCTCTTCAAAAAGGGCACAAACACCTGGATCGATCACCGGAATCAAGGATTGCAAGGAACGAACGCGCTCTTGAGAACGCTCATAGATCTCAACATGGGGATCCAAAGTTTTCCAAGCATCTAAAGCAAAGGAGTAGTCCAGGTGCTTCGTCGTCAACGGTGACTTGACGTAAGAGTTCAGTTTGACAACTGACAAGCCCACAAGGGCATCACTCATATATTTAAACGGCGCATGGGGTTTGAATTTTTGGAAAGCGGCTTCATCGCTCCAAAATTGAACCTTCAGCGGCTTCAGTGTCGCACCTTTAGCCATAGAAACATCAAAACCCAAACGTAGACCCTTGTGCTTCATACACACTCCTTGGAGTTAACTTTATCGGCGCGGAACAACACTTGTTAGAGTCCTGAAGATATGTAAACCTAAAGTCTGGTGCACCTGGAGTTAACTGGTCTGGAAAGGTACCTGGTACCTTTTCCTTCACCCGGTGCGGCTCGTGGAGGAGATATGACTGCTTTTGGACGATGGATTGATGCTCATGGGCACCTGGCCGATGTTCGCTGGGATGGCAAGCAGGCCGAGGTAATTGAGGCGGCTCAGGCTCGCGGCATTCATTTCTTTATGCAGGGGGGAGTGGGGCCCGAGGATTGGGAACGCCAGCGCCGCTTAAAAGCTAAATTCCCACACCACATCGGTCTTTGTTATGGCGTGCATCCCTACTGGGTGGCTGAGCACTCGGAAGAAGAACTGGAAGAGGCATTAAACCTCTTGGCGCAGGAGCTGCCGGAAGCCATGGGCCTGGGCGAGATGGGGTTGGATTTTCGCCCGCACATTATGAAGGACTCTCGAGACCGTCAGATCACGGCCTTTGAGGAACAACTTGAACTCAGTCATATCGGCAATCGCCCGGTGGTTTTGCACATCGTGCAGGCACATCATGAAAGTTTGATGATCATGGATTTGTTTGGCCTGCCTCTTCAAAAAGGCATGGTGCATTCGTTTAACGGCAGTGTGCAAAAGGCGCAGGATTTCCTAAAGCGAGGATTGCACCTGTCTGTGGGCGGCCCGGTGTGCCGTGAGGACAACCAAAAGCTTCACCAAGCGGTGCGTGAGATCCCTTTGGAGTATTTGCTTATCGAAAGCGACAGCCCGGATCAAGCTCCGCCAGCCTTTAAAGGGCAGTTAAATCCACCTGAATCCATTTGGGAGGTGGCAAAGACTATAGGGAAGCTAAAATCCCTTGATCCTTTGGAAATATTAGATATCACTACGGGGAACTTTCATCGTCTTTTTGGCTCGACAGATCAGCATCTGGTCGATCCCCAAGACAGTCTGCACTGACCTTTATTTCAGGTCGTTGCAAAGCAGGGTTAAATGGATACAACGACCACAGAAAACCAAACAAACATCACTCCACAACAACCGCCAGAAACGGAATACGTTCTGCATCGCCGTTTTGATCGCATGGGTCGCTTAGTTGGCGATGCCACGATGAAAAAATTGATGAACACGCATGTGATGGTGGTGGGCATCGGGGGAGTCGGTTCCTGGGCGGCAGAGTCTTTGGCGCGTTCGGGTGTGGGACACATCACGATCATTGATTTTGATGAAGTTTGTATCACCAACACCAATCGCCAATTGCACGCCGTGCAAGGTATGGTTGGTAAGAAAAAAGCCGAAGTGATGGGCGATCGTCTGCGCAAAATCAATCCGCAAGCTAAAGTCACGGTGATCCCTGAATTCTACAATGCTGAAAATTCTGACCGAATGCTCGCAATCAAACCTGATTATTTGATCGATGCTATCGACAACTTGACGGCGAAAGCGCACTTACTGGCAACTTGCGTGAAAGAAAATATTCAAGTGATTACATCGGCGGGTTCAGCTGCGAAAATGGATCCACTTCGTATTCAGAAAAAAGACCTGGGCGTGACTCACACCTGTCCATTGGCGCATCAATTGCGTAAAATTCTTCGTCAAAAATACGATTTCCCGGAAAAAGAATTCGGTATTCCTTGCGTGTTCTCTGATGAGCCGGTGATGATGCCTGAGGAATTAACTTACGATAAAGGCATGGGCTTTAAATGCGTGTGCCCGAAAACAAATGATTTCCACGGTTGTGACAATCGCAATATGATCTATGGATCGGCAAGCTATATCACGGGGACTTTTGGTCTGGTTATGGCTTCTCACATCGTCAATGAAGTACGCGCATCTGTCGCGGCAACAGTAACAGCAACTGAAGGAGCAAATGCATGATCGTAGCTATGTGGTTTACCATGGTAGGTTTGGTGATCATTGCGGGCTTCGTAATGGTGGGTTTAACATTAAGACATTGGGCACAACAAAAGAAGGTGGCTAATGCCACGAAAGCAGCTTCAAAATAAATTGCGTCTGGGCTATTCGTTAGCCCGTTCTGTGCATTTCACCGCACAACAGTTCACTTTGCCTTTATTGGAACGACTGATTGGTCAGGCCGCCAAAGATCGTCCTGCCGTCGAAATCAAAAATATCAAAAAGTCCTATGCTGAGCTTTATAAGCTTCTGAAAAAAGACAGCGACAATATCGATAAAGGTCTTTACCCGTTGGAAGTTTTGTTTCCGGAAAATATCGCGAAACATGCTCTGCGTTTTCCGAAAATTATTGCCGACAGTTATCATATCTCCCGTCGCCGTCACGAACACGATGCCAAAGAGTTCAATCAGGAAGCACGCGAGTATTTGGTCAATCTTCCGGAATACTATCAGCGCAATTTCCATTATCAAAGTGGTGGTTATCTGACGGAAAAATCCGCAGAGCTTTATGAACACCAGGTGGAAATCCTGTTTGCGGGAGCCGCGGATGCCATGCGCCGCTTAATCATTCCTCTTGCCAAAGATGTTTTCATCAACGAAGGAGCGGGGCTCCGTTTTTTGGAGGTGGGCGCGGGGACGGGAAGGCTCACACGTTTTATGAAACTGGCTTTTCCTAAAGCGCACATCACGGTTTTGGATTTAAGCGAGCCTTATTTAAAACAAGCCCGCAAGAATCTTTTAAATTTCCGCGGTCTCGATTTCGTGCAGGGCGCGGCCGAGGAGTTGCCTTTTAAGGATGCTCATTTTGATTTTGTCTATTCCTGCTTTCTTTTTCACGAACTCCCAGCCGATATCCGCGATGCCGCCGTTTTAGAAGGCATGCGAGTTTTAAAGCCGGGCGGTTATTATGGCCTCGTCGATTCTGTACAAAAGGACGAAGCCAAGGATTTGAACTGGGCCCTGGAACAATTCCCCAAGGACTTCCACGAGCCCTTTTACAAGAACTACAGTCTGCATCCCGTCGAGGACTTGCTGAAAGATGTGGGCTTCATCGACCTCCGTAAGGAAATGGGATTTTTTAGTAAAGCGGTTCTGGTTCAAAAACCCTCTGTGGGGTCCTAAACGTCTATTAAGTGAATAAACTATTTTGTGTTTCTGCCGATAAGTGGAACATGAAATCACTTATTTCAGTTCTTATTCTATTTTTCAGTGTTGGGGCTCTTGCTAAAGAGCGAATCTATTTATCTAAGGATGAAAAGTATATTTCCTTGGGGGGGGGATCTCACTGCAGCACTTCAAGACCTGGCACTCCAAGATTTTGCCGCCCGAACAAAAGGCAAAGTCGTCGTTAGGGGCAGAGATAGCTATTGGGTCGCCAGTTCTGTATTGCGGGCTCGGTTTTTAAAGGAGTTGGGTATCTCCGAGTCAGATAATTTGTATTTGAAGATTTTTGATAAAGTGAAAACGGAAGTTCATTCAATTTCAAAATTAAATTTTGTTATCGAGCTCAATTTCGCAGGTGATACCCATGTGGCCTCCTTTGGGTTTGAATACAGTGAGGGTGGAAGTGCGATTGCGATGATCGGTAAGGAAAATCCATTTAAGGACGTCGTCATGAAGACGTTATTCAGCTCTAAGGGTATTTATCATTTGGATGCTCAGCGCACGTTGGAAATGAAAAAAGACGGAAAAGCTTTTGATATGGGGACTGGCAAACGCAATGACTCCGAATTTCTCGAAGGGGACTTTACGCTAAATCTTAGGATGGGAAAAAAGCAGGAAGAAATCTTTAAAAATGAGCTGGAGACGGACTCATATGTTACAACCCTTGGCGTTTATGCCGGGGATGTTTTAAAGGACGGATCGACTCTGATATTTATCAAAGCCAACGATTGCGGCGATTTCGTCAAAATCTATAAAGACAAAACCGAAAAATGGAAAAGCCTGTGCGGCAGCTGGGGCTGTTAAGAAGTAGCCTATTAACTCGGCGCATCCCTGATTTGCAGGTTATTGGAAATACAGAAGTAATTCCCCTTACTGGAACTTAAGCAAAACCCATTCTCTGCTTGAGTTTTTGCTTAAACATGCTACTTTCCTGCCTCTTCGCATAACAGGAGCATGTAATGGGACCGATTTCTAAGTTTATCGAACACAACTACCGTCATTTTAACGCTGCTGCATTGAAAGATGCTGCTGTTGGTTACAAAAAACACATCGATAACAAAGGCCAAATGCTTGTGACACTTGCAGGTGCAATGTCGACAGCTGAATTGGGTCTTTCTTTGGCTGAAATGATCCGCCAAGGTAAAGTTCACGCGATCTCTTGCACAGGTGCGAACCTTGAGGAAGACGTTTTCAACTTAGTCGCTCACAATCACTACGAGCGCATCCCGAACTACCGTGATCTAACTCCAGCTGACGAACAAAAACTTTTGGAACGTCACTTGAACCGCGTGACTGACACTTGCATCCCTGAAGAGGAAGCAATCCGTCGTATCGAAAACGTGGTTTTGGAATACTGGCAAGACGCTGATAAAAAAGGCGAGTCTTACTTCCCACACGAATTCATGTACAAAATCCTTCTTTCTGGAAAATTGGAACAGTACTACCAAATCGATCCAAAAAATTCTTGGTTGTTGGCAGCTGCTGAAAAGAACCTTCCAATGGTTGTTCCAGGTTGGGAAGACTCTACTTTGGGTAACATCTTCACCGGTCACATCATCAAAGGTGACATCAAAAAATCCACGACTGTTAAAGGTGGTATCGAGTACATGAAAACTTGGGCTGAGTGGTACATGGGCGCTTCTAAAAAAGCTCCAGTGGGCTTCTTCCAAATCGGTGGTGGTATCGCCGGTGACTTCCCAATTTGCGTCGTGCCAATGCTTGAACAAGACTTGGGCCACGAAGACATCCCATTGTGGAGCTACTTCGCGCAAATCTCTGACTCTACAACTTCTTACGGTTCATACTCTGGCGCGATTCCAAATGAGAAAATCACTTGGGGTAAATTGGCTCCAACGACGCCGTCATACATCGTAGAATCAGATGCTACAATCGTAGCTCCGTTGATCTTCGCTTACGTTTTGGGTCAATAGTCAAAAAGGTGCCAGGCACCTTTTGCTTCACTCATCGCATTAAACCCCGGCTCACAAGGCTGGGGTTTTTGTTTTTTTTACGCCGATTTTTGAGGTCTTCGATTTCAATAAGATCGGATCTTGTGCGACGCGGAACCGCAGCGGAAATAACATTACAGGGCAAGATGTGAAATGAAAATGTTGGCTCTGTCTGAGGTGGTTTTCCTGGACATGTGGCTTGGCTGGGACTCTAATATCTTCCATGAAAACTTTGATCTTAACTTTATCTCTACTGGTCGTTTCTATTTCCTCTTTTGCGCGTCTTTCGGATGGAAAGGCTCATCTGAAATTGAAAGGCTCACAAATTGTGGCGAGCGTGGATTCAGGATTCCATTTTAATAAAGATGCTCCCGCGGCTTTGGTGATCGGGGAGGATTCTGTCGATGCGGTTAAGAAAGAACCAAAAGAGTTTATCTTTGATGCATCGAAAGCCAAGAACGCGGCATTCGTGGTGAATTACTATGTCTGTGATGACAAGAACACCGTTTGCGAGTCTCATGAGGAGAAGTATCAAATTAGTTCAGGTAAACTGATTGCAGCCACAGAGACCGTGAAAGCGACAGCGTCGGTTGCTAAAACGGCCGACGGCACAACTTCTCAAACGACTGTGAAAACGTCAGCGGTCGCTAAAAAGAATAAGCATGGGTTTTACGAAGATACATTCGACCAAGCGTTAGCGATTGCCGGCAAAGAAAAGAAACTAGTCCTGGTTGATTTCAATGCTCCATGGTGTCCATCGTGCATTCGCCTGGAAAGTGAAGTTTTTGGCACTCCGGCCTTTCAAAAAGCAACGCAGAAATTTGTTAAACTCAGTATGAATGTCGACAAGCCCGCACTGAAAGAGATTTCCAAAAAATACGGCATCACAGCGATCCCAACGATGATTGTGATGAACTCCCAAGGCGAAGAAATCACCCGTATCTTGGATTTCAAACCGACACCAGTCTTGGTTAAAGAATTCGCAAAAATTAAAGCCAACGAGAAAACCACATTGGCAAGCCTTCGCGACAAAGCAGAAAAAGGCGATAAAGCGGCAAGCAAAACTCTGGCCGAGCAGGCCTATGCGGCTCTTAAATATGAAGACGTGGTGAAATGGCTAGCTCCATCCGGTGAGCAAAGTCTGCTTTTGGCAAATGCTGAAATCAGGGTCGCTGAAAATGCTCAAGAGAAAGATAAAGCAAAGGTTGGCGATTACAAGAAAGCCTTTGAAAAGTGGATCGCCGTTTACCCTCACTCGTTGGATGCGATTGAATGGCGCCCGGAATTGATGAAACTGATCAAGGGAGAGAGTCACGAGGCTTCCGCGGAAGTTCAAAAAATCGGCGCTGAAAACGTCACGCAGATTCAGACTCTGCTGGGTTCAGAAAAAGCACGCGCAGAGGCTTTTGCCGCCAACAAATTTGGCGATATGACAGGCTTTGAAAAAGCCGAATTACTGGGGCAGTTGACCGATACCTATAAAATCATGGGTGAGAGCAAAAAGTCTGAGGAAGCAGCGGCACTCTTAGCGAAAGAGGTCGCGACATTTAATTTGTCAGTCGAGCGACCTGGGCAAGTCTTGGTGGCTTTGCAGTATATGAAGACGGCCAACATGAAAAAAGAATCTCAGGCGTGGTTGGAAAAGTTAGTGAATGCTTATCCCGATACGGATGTTTACTATCGTAAAATGGCGGGTTTCCATGTTCGCGAAAAACAATTTGATCAAGCTTTGCCATACGCAGAAAAAGCGGCGGCAGTGAACTCGGATATGGCGCTTTATAATCAAAAACTTCTGGCGGAAGTTCTAAAAGAACTGAAACAAAAGCAAAAAGCCACGGAAGTAATCGATAATGCCTTGGCTAGACCTGAGGCAAAATTGGACAGCAATAAGTCCACAGTCACTGGGCTGCAGGATCTTAGAAAATCACTTTAGTAGGATATAAAAAGGAGCCCACCAGGCTCCTTTTTTCGTTTCTGATTAAACCTTAGAAATACATTGTTATTTGTTTGAACCTTTGTGAAGAAACCGTAAGATTCGCCTCTTATACAGACGGAGGAATTTCTATGGCCACAGGTGCGACAGTGTCGGCTTCGGAGCGAAGCAAGATTTGGAAAGTTATTGCGGCATCCAGTGCGGGGACTTTGATTGAGTGGTACGACTTTTATATCTTCGGAAGTCTGGCGACAATTATCTCGGCGCACTTTTTTCCAAAAGGTCATGAAACAGCGGCACTTTTAAGTACGCTTGCAACCTTCGCAACCGGATTCATCGTTCGTCCCTTCGGTGCCTTGGTGTTTGGGCGTATCGGAGATGTGGTGGGGCGTAAGTACGCGTTCATGGTGACGTTGTTGATCATGGGGCTTGCGACCACAGCGATCGGTTTGCTGCCAAGTTATGAAACGATCGGAATGCTGGCGCCGATTTTATTGTTGTTATTGCGCCTGCTGCAAGGTTTGGCCTTGGGTGGGGAGTACGGCGGAGCCGCTATTTACGTGGCCGAGCACAGTCCCGACGGCAAGCGTGGTTACTATACCAGTTACATTCAAACGACAGCGACCCTGGGGCTGTTTGTCTCTTTGGGCGTCATCCTGACAACACGTTTGGGGCTGGGAGAAGAGGAATTTAAAACTTGGGGATGGCGAGTGCCTTTCTTGCTTTCCGTAGTCTTAGTTTTTGCGTCGTATTTGATCCGTCGTAAAATGCAAGAGTCTCCGGTGTTTTTGCAAATGAAAGCTGAAGGGAAAACTTCTGAAAATCCTTTACGCGACAGTTTTATGAAGCCGGAGAATCGCCGCTTGGTGATTCTGGCTTTGTTCGGTGCAACGGCCGGGCAGGGGGTAGTTTGGTATACGGGCCAGTTTTATGCTCTTTATTTCCTGCAAACAGTGTTGAAAGTGGATTTCGTGGTGGCGAATAAAGTGATCGCCCTGGCATTGCTTTTAGGAACTCCATTTTTTGTTTTCTTTGGTTGGCTTTCCGATCGCATCGGTCGAAAGAAAATCATCATGGCTGGTTGTGCGATCGCAGCGGCTTGTTATGTGCCCATTTACAAAGCCATGGAATATCGCTCGGGCTGGAATGCCATGGATCCAACTGCGGCGCCATTAAATCCTGATATTCCAATGCTGGTGTTCCTGGTTTGGGTGCAAGTGATTTTCGTGACCATGGTGTATGGACCAATTGCGGCTTTCTTGGTTGAGATGTTTCCGACCAATATTCGCTACACTTCGATGTCTTTGCCATATCATATCGGAAACGGTGTGTTCGGGGGCTTGGTTCCTTTTATTGGAACAGCGTTGGTCGCGGCCACGGGAAATCACGTGGCGGGATTGATTTATCCGATCTCGGTGGCGGTGATTACGTTCTTTGTGGGGATGACCTTGTTAAAGGATCCGACCCACGTAAAGTGGCATGAATAGTTTTTGAAATAAAAAAAGGAGCCTCACGTGGGCTCCTTTTTTATTGCGCTTGTTCGATAGTGGCGGTGCTTGGGAGTGGGGGAACTTTTTGGGAGATATTTAAGATCCCATTCGCATAGTCTCTGCTGTTGTTATATTTCATCAAAGCTGTCACTTGCGCTTCCAGATTTTTTTGCTTCCAACCATTCTTTTGTAAGTAATTGGCGACACTCATGATTGCATCAGCAGGCTTGGTGATATCGGGAGTGTTCTCCGGCACCAAGGATTCTGCATAGTCCCGATAGCTCGAAGGAATAAACTGCGGCAAACCAAATGCTCCCGCATAAGAACCACGCAGTTTCTTTAAATTTAAATGCTTCTTTTTGCGAATTTCCGCCAAAGCAATCAATTGTTCCTCGGCCCACTTGGATTTTGTCTCCACACGCTTTTCCATAATCTCGCGCACTTCAGCGCTGGTGGGGTACTTTTTCACTTCTTTGTTTTTTAAAATTGCCAAACGAGTCAGTTCTTTCAAAGTTTCGGGGCGATTCACTTGCATCAGATGCAAATACACACTCACGATATGGAAGGTCCCCATATCGGCACCATGCCGAGTTTCAATCCATAATAACGAAGAAACCACTTCCGCCGGCACGCCAAATTGTTTTTGTGCTTGGGTAAAGGCCTCAGAATTTGTTTTGATAAATGTCGAAGACTTCTGCACTGCTTTGGGATCAAGTTCGGTGAGGTGGGCCCCTGAAGGTGTTAAAAACCCCAACAAGTTCAAAGTCACAACCGATTTAAAACCTTTTGGTTCGTAATATTTTGCGGATTCTTCGGCGAAGGAGTTTGAAAAACCTAAGCGTTGCAACTTGGTTTGCACCCATTCTGCATCTGCCGCTTTCAAATTGACCGGGCGAGCCCATGCGCCCGTGCTGGAAATCAAAATGAGAATGGTGAGAGTTAAAATACGCACTATTCGAGCTCCCGAATTGGATAAAGGCCTAAAAGTCTATGCTAATTGAAAAATACCTTTGAGGCTGCAACTGAAGAAAAAACGGACCGGAGGTCTGTGTGGGGCAAAGGTCCTGTGCTGAATGAACTGTCGTCGGGAGGTGTTATCGATTGCTGGGGATTTGTAAATTCGGCAGTATTTATTATGAGTTATCAAAAGGGAGAGTCGGATGAGTGCAACTACTGAAGAATCCAAACGAACCAGAGCTCTGGTGATTGTTTCCACGATCTTTTTTATGTGGGGATTTTTAACTTGTCTGAATGATATTCTGATTCCCCATTTGAAGTCGGTGTTCTCCCTAAATTATACCGAAAGTGCTTTGATTCAATTTACGTTCTTTGGAGCCTATTTCATCATGTCTTTGCCGGCAGGAAGTGTGGTTTCCCGACTGGGGTATAAGAATAGTATCAGTGCAGGACTCTTTGTTGCTGCGATTGGAACATTGCTGTTTTTGCCTGCGGCGAAAATTGAATCCTATGCGCTTTTTTTATTTGCCCTTTTTATTCTGGCTTCGGGAATCACGTTGCTCCAGGTTGCAGCCAATCCCTATGTGGTGTTGTTGGGTTCAGAGGAAACCTCTTCCAGTCGATTGAATTTGGCGCAGGCCCTGAATGCTTTGGGGACCACGGTCGCGCCAAAAATTGGGGGATTGTTCATTCTGTCTGGCGTGGTGATGACGGCGGACCAAATTGCAGGCCTTACTTTGACAGAACAAGTGGCCTATAAAACTCAACAAGCTCAATCCGTGCAAGGTCCTTACGCGATATTGACGGTCATTTTGCTTTTGCTTTCTATTGGAATGTACCTGCTGCGTTTGCCAAATCTTAAAGAGGAAAAGCAGGGCGAGGTGAAAACCACAGCGACCTTTGCCGATGCGTTTAAGCACTCCAACCTGGTTTTAGGAGTGGTGGCTTTGTTTCTTTATGTTGGTGCTGAAGTTTCCATTGGCAGTTTCTTAATCAATTTTATGTCCCAAGCAGACATCCTGAATGTCAGTGAAAGTACCGCGGCAGGTTATGTGCCATTTTATTGGGGTGGAGCCTTGCTGGGGCGATTCGTGGGCTCGTTTCTGATGAGAAAATTAAATGCCGCAAAGATGTTGGGTGTGGCTGCGGCTGTTGCGACGATTTTGGTGGCGAGCACAATCATGGCCGAGGGGCCCGTGGCCGCGTGGACTTTGCTCGCGGTCGGTTTGTTTAATTCCATCATGTTCCCGACAATTTTCAGTCTGGGTATTCGAGGGTTGGGGGCTGCAACGGAAAAAGCTTCAAGTCTTTTGATTATGGCTATTGTGGGCGGTGCGGTTATTCCGTTGCTTCAAGGTGTGATGGCCGATCAAATGGGTTTGCACCATGCCTTTGCACTGCCGATGGTTTGTTATGTTTTCATTTCGTTCTATGGATTCAAAGAAGGACGTCGGGCGTCAAGGGGTTGACGTCATGGCTCCCGGGCCGTCTAATAAGGCATGAGAATTTCAAAAGCATTTATCGTCGCCGCCGTTCTTGTTCCTTCACTTTCTTTCGCCGCTCGTTTGTCGGATGGGAAAGACCATATCAAATTATCCAGCAAGAAAATTAATATCACTTTGGATAAGGGTTTTCACTTCAGTGTGCCGTCACCATCCGGTTTGTATATTGATGGGGAAATGGGTTCAATTGATCCGGTGAAGAAAACAGAAAAGCTGATTCAATTCGATCCAGCCAAAGCGGGCGATAAACCCTTCACAATCAGTTTTTATGTTTGTGATGATGCTAAGACTGTTTGCGAGTCTCACGAAGTGGCTTTGAAAATTGAAAAGAAAAAGTTGGTCAAGCTTGATAAAGAAAAACCACAAATGGTGAAACCTGAAACGGGTGCGCCCGTGGCTCCGGCAGCGGACCCAAAAACAGTTCAATAGTTCCATGCAAGTTTCTGAGCTGAATATTTATCCATTGAAGTCGGCAAGAGCTCAAAGCCTTGTCGAAATGAAGATCACACACGAAGGTCCCGAGGGAGATCGTGAGTGGATGCTTGTCGATGAAACCGGGAAGTTTGTTTCGCAAAGAACGCTGCCAAAGCTTGCCACTGTGAATGCGGTGTTTGAGCAGACGTCTTTGACTTTAGCCTTTGAGAAAATGTTCTTTAAAATCGGTCGCAAAACTTCCTTTAGCCGCGAGGTTAAGGTTCAGGTTTGGAATGATTCTTTTACGGCGGCTTTGGAACCTGATTTGTATTCTCAGGCCTTGTCGCAATATTTGGGTGTGAACGTACGGCTGGTTCGTTATGCTCCGTTCTCTCAACGCCGCGTGCTTTCAACACATAAAGAATGGAAACCGGAAGTGCGATTTGCCGACGGCCGCCCTTTGTTGTTGGTTAATAGCAAAAGTCTTGAGGATCTGAATTCAAAATTGCCAACGGCGGTTCCCATGAATCGCTTCCGACCCAATATCGTGGTTCAAGGACAGCAGGCTTTTGAGGAAGATAAATGGAAAAGAATCCGCATAGGTGACGTGGTCTTGTCACAGCCCAAGCTGAGTGCCCGTTGTAATATCATTACGATTGATCAGCAGACGGGGATGGCGCAAGGCCCAGAACCTTTAAAGACACTGGCGACCTATCGTCGAGACGGTGCCAAGGTCAACTTCGGCACTTTGTGGATTCCCGAAAATGAAGGGGTTATTTCTATGAATGCCCCGGTCGAAATTCTTGATTAATAAATAAAAAAGGGACCCAGAGGGGTCCCTTGGTGTTTTTAAAGTGGTTGTTTGGAGTTATTGAACGCAGCTATAAGAAGCCGAGTAAGAACCTTCATCCAGGTTTGCAGCGAAGCTCACAGTCGTGCCACTGATCGAATAGCCCGTTGCGATTTTGTTCCCTTTGCCATCAAGTAGAGCAAAGTCCAAGTTACCATCGCCGTCAGCATCAACGGGTTGGCAGTTCAAGTTGATGGATTTAACCAACTCAACTGTTTTCGTACCCATTTTGCTTAAGATCGCCGTGTAATCTGTGGCGCAGATGGAACCAATCAAGCCGCCAGTCAATTTCGACATGGCTTCATAAATAGGTGCCACAGCGGCCGTTTTACAAGCGGTATCGCTTGGAGCTTTTACGATAGAGTTAAACATAAATACTTTGTCTGAACCGAAGCGGTCGCGAACAAGTTTGACCAGGTTTTCAGGAACACTCTTTTCAGGAGCGGAAGCGCATTTGCCGTCAGAGCATTCGTCTTCATCCGAGATCGCGATAACAATCAGTTTAGATTTTTCGCGAAAGAAATCCTGATTAGCTGGCGTGTTCGCGGTGCGCTCGATAGCACGATAAGAGGCATTGATAGAGCGCTCATTACCATCGCCCAACAGACCGACGTTGATAGCTGCCGCCAACATTTTTTGAGCGTCAGCCAATGAATTTTGGCCTGCTTTCAAAACGTAAAGGCTACCCGAATCAGAATCAAAAGGACGGAATTGACCGTCACCCCAAGCGCGGCTTGTTTTATCGGAAGCTAATGTATTTACTTTTGGATCTGTCGTCGTCAAAGCCACATGCCAGTTGGCATCTTTGATGATGTCCATAAAGCCATTGATTTTTGCAGAGATCCCTTTTTGTTCAGCATCCATGGATCCTGAATTGTCGACCACGAAAAGAACGTCGATGTCAGAGTTTGCTTTAACTTCAAAGCTTTGAGAAACGCTTTGGTATTTTACGCCGCCGCCACCACCAAGGTCGTCGCCCAGGGATGCAAGATCCTGATGCGACACAAAGTTGACGTCGGGAGCGCAGGCGCTAAGAAGTAAGCCAGATGTAATGACGGAGATGACTCCAAAGTTTAGATTTCTCATTCGATTTCCCCCACACCTTTCCATAATGCAAGGTGGGGGCCAGCTCTTCTCCACGTAAATTCGTTCCAAGTGTTGAACTAGGAAACATCGTCTAAAAAACTGATAGTGTTTTCGCGGAGATTCTTGAACTGAGACATTGAAGTCACCTAAGATTTGAATCATGTGTGCAAGTTACGGAGCCGCGAGCGAATTCAATCTGTTACATAAGACCTACAAGGTTGATCTTCCTCCTGTGCATTTCGTTCCAAAACAGATCATTTACCCGCACACACCAGCTCCGGTCATCGTACAAGAGCAGCAGACACGAAAAATTCACGCGATGAACTACTCATTGGTCCCTTCATGGTCGCGGACAAGAAAACCCAAGTTTGCGACTTATAACGCTCGCGTTGAAGAAGTTTTAAACAAGCCTTCTTGGAAAAATCCCTTTGAAACCAGGCATTGTCTCGTTCCGATACAAGAATTTTATGAGGCGGCCTATTCAGGAACATTCGCAGGGAATTGGCTTTCTATTAGCAGTAAGGATCAGGGGGTGCTCACTGCCGCGGGTATTTGGGATACATGGCAGGATCTGGCGACGGGGGAGGTTATAGAGTCATTCGCCATAATCACCACCGAACCCACGAAGGAAATCCTCGAGGCGGGCCATGACCGTTCTCCCTTGTTTTTAAAACCCGAAGCTTTTGAGGAATGGCTGAAAGCAAAAAAGACGGGGCCAGAGTGGGTGAGTTTTTTAGCGACTCAGCGTGAATTTCGCGAATTGGAGTTTAAGCCTGGTGAAAAGTTAAAAGGCTATACAGGTCAAATGAAACTGTTTGACGACAGTGACGAATAACACCAGCATTGATATTGCGTGGAGGTTGTTATGTGGAAGTTTTTCTTTATGACTTTGTTAAATGTAAGTTCAGCTTGGGCTTGTTTTGCGCCGCCTGAAAGCGCCATGATTCCACTCGAAGAGATGGTCAAGATGAACGACAACATCTATGTCGCCGAGGTAGTGGGCGTTGGGAAATCAGCAAAGGTGATTGGAACAACCACCAGCATCTTTAAATTTAAAGTCGTTGAAACGCTCAAAGGAAAACCTGTTACGAAAATACAGATTGAAGCTTACCAGGCGAAGGGTGACAAAAGCGCTTCAGATTTCAACGGGCACAAAGACCAAGATTTTTGGAGTAATAACACTTCGGGGCGTTTGATTAACGATGCATCTTGTGACGTGCAGCCAACTTTCAAAAAAGGCACACGCTATTTGATTTTTCCGCATCAACCGTACACTTATAAAAGCCTTGAAATCGTGAAAAATGACGATGACATGTTTTTAAAGAAAGTTCGCGAGTTGCTTGCCGCAGGTAATACCAAAGAAACAAAAGAAATTAAATAGCTGAGAACTTGGTTGCCTTTTTCATCCACGGAGATCGCGTTGATCAAGTAGATACCGCGAACCAATCCATCCAGTTGTACTTCGTGGTTTTCTGGATCTCGACTCGAAAGGTTTAAGAACGGACATCACATCTAGAAAGTATTTTGATGGGCCTTAAAGCTAATGTAAAAAAAATGAGCGCATATATCGTTATTGTCCTTTTTGGGCTCTCTGTGAATTATGTCTACGCCGATAGCTCTAAAGGATTAATTGATAAAAAGAGTGCAGTTCAAATCGCCGAGCAAGAGTTTATCAAAAAATATGGCCAAATCGTTTTAAAACAGCGTCCGCTCATTGCGCATTTAACAGGAAGAGTTTGGTATGTAAGGGGCACTTTGCACTGTCCAAGGAAAATGATTTGTTCGGGAGGGGTCGCGCATGCTGAAATTGATGCCGACACTGGGTCTGTAATAAAAATTTTCCATGATAAATAAAAAAAGGGCAGGTGGTGAACCTGCCCTTGGTGTTTTGAGTGTATTTGAGATTACGGAGTGATCAAGTAGTCAGGAGAGCTGATAACTTGGTTGCCTTTTTCATCCACCGAGATCGCGTTGATCAGGTAGTAGATGCCGCGAACCAATCCATCCAGTTGTACTTCATGGTTTGTGACCAAATCAGTGTTCAACTCAGTATAGATAATCTCACCCGTGAAGAAGTTTGAAATCTTCAACTGGCTGTTGGCTGGGATATTTGTTTTCCAAACAATCGTTGCGCGTGGAGCATCCACAGACGTTGCAATCAAGTCTGTGATTTGCAGTTTTTCCTCGACGCAAGGGTTGGTTTTTTGCTCTGGCATTTTATAGTTGGCGTTGGCAATAACTTTCCAACCTGTGTTTTCCAACCATTTCGTAACGGCTGTTGGCTTCTCTGTTTTAGGAGAGTAGAACAACTCATTACCTTTTTGACCACAGACCCAGTTGTCCTTATAGGATTTCTGGAAGGCTTTAACGTCTTTATGGTATTTCCACATCAACACATTGGAGATGTGGTAACGAGGACCTTGATAGTAAAGAACCTTGATAGGGATTTCAGTATCTTTTTTCATCGTCAAAGTTCTGAAGGTGCAACCAAAACGGGAAGGGTGGTTGCCGTCATTGTTAATCAACTCTTTCCATTGATCATTTTCTTTAAAGAACACGCGGGCGCCGTCGTCAGAGATGATACCGAGTTCGTATTCACCTTCTTTGTCATCGGCTGAGAGTTTCAGAATGGAGTTGTACTCGACGGCGAAATTTTCAATCAGCTTATTGCCAGAGCTATCAACCAGAGTCGCACCACCTTCAGTGGTAAAGCCTTTGGTGAACATGCGAGTCGGAACATTGATGGATGCAAAGTAAAGGTTCTGATCCAGGCGGATACCTTTATTATAGTAGTCCATGACGCCAGACACGCTGGTCATCTCTGGGCTGCGCACGTAAAGTTTCGCAGCCAAACCGCTGGTGCGGGATTCAGAAGGAGTGCCAGATAAAGGATCGCAGACCGTTTGATCTGGATTTTGATCAGGGAAGTTAAAGACAGCATTGGGATCCACACCATAGTTGCTACCATGATAGGTACAGCTGATCTTTTTAAGAAGCCCCAGCGTCTTACGCAACTCCTCAAGACTTTGTTGGGAGCTTTGCTGCGTGGATTTAGAACCGGAGTTCGATGAAGAACTTGCCGGTGCACGGCTTTCCTGTTTCGCAGGGGCGCTAAAAATGGATTTCAAGATATCGCCAAGTGATATGGCGTAAGCAGGGGAGCATGCTAATGAAGCAATAAGCAAAGCAGCAGTTTTTTTCATTTTAACGTACCTCTTACGTGAATAAATTAATGTTACCACGATTGGAGGCAGAAAAAAGTTTTGCGAATTATTAATACTATAGTGAGACAAACAACGAAAAGTTTTGGAGTCAAAGATCAATATTATTTTACAAACCGAGCTTCGATTTTATCAAATTGAGATCTTTTTGTAAGTTCTCATTTTGTTTCTTGAGGGCTTCATTTTCTAATCTTAATCTTTCCATCTCAGCGCGATCCAAAGCTTTTTGTTCTTCGATCGAAGCAATGCGACGGTCGTGATCAGCGATCTTCTCTTCAGAGGAAGTAACTTTATAATAGAGTGATTTAACCGCTTCAATCAGTGGTGCCACCAAGTGGTCATAGGCAACAGCTTTCATTCCTGTTTTTTCGTCGGTTACCACAACCTCAGGATAAACTTTTTCAACTTCCTGGGCGATCACACCCACTTGGTGTTGAGCGCCGAAGCGTTGCTTGTCGATATAGTCATAGGTAACGGCATCGATCTTCAAAATATTTTCCAATGAATTTTGCAGGGGCTGAATGTTTTCTTTTAGTCGGCGGTCCGAGGAAGACAAGCATCCCGCCGCCGTACAGATCGAAGAGCCAGCGATTCTGTATACTGATCCTGACGATAGATTGGTATCTCCGCCCACATCCAATCGATATGCGGGAGCACCAATGCCGACGCCAATGTTCCCAGAGTTAGTCATCACAAAGTTGAAGACTTGAGTGGAAGAGTTGTCCACTTTTGTTGAGAAAAGTATTTTACCACCATATCCATTGGCGCCGCCAGATCCATCTGCCATCACAAGAATTGAAGCTAAGGCTTTTGCGCCAGCATTGTTTGATGCATTAAAAGTGAGCTTGCCGCCAACTGTTCCAGCTGCCACCGAGGCGATAGGGTTGTTTAATTCCAGGGCACCACCCTCTGATGAGACGGCTCCTGTACTGCTGAGGGTAAGAATTCCTGGTCCGGTGCCTGCGCCAATATTTAGTATGCTTCCACCCATAGCGGCGGCACCTGTTGAATCAAACATCAATCGGGATCTGCCGGCCTGTTGATCATAAATGCTAAATCCTCCGGCGGGAGTCGTGCTGGAGGAGGCGGCTCCAATATTTAGCGTGTAAGTTGAATTGGAGGAACTGTTCTGCATACCGATTGAAGTTCCAGTTGCGGAGGTATTATTAACGGTCAAATTGTAGTTCGGAGAGGTGATTCCGATTCCGACTTTGCCTGCTGAGGTGACAGTCATTCGCGTCGCGCCCCCGGCCAAAATATTTAAATTGAAAGCATCATTAATTCCAAAATTAGCATCTGCTCCGAAACTGTTTCCACCATTGATAAAGTAAGTCGGAGTGATCCATTTCATACCCGTCGTTTGAGACGAGTCTGCGGATAGAAGTTGACCTGTGGTGCCCACTGTCAGGACAGCGGGAGCAGAACCCGAATGGGAAATCAAATCACCCTTAGCTGTCATGGGTGAAAGTGCGGTAAAGGCCGCACTTGCCGTCGATGCTCCCGTACCACCTTTACTAATTGGCACAAGGGAAGGGAAGTTTGCAGGGTCGGCGGAAACCACACCTGATGACACGGTTAAACCCGTACCTACTTGCATCGCTCCCAAAGAAGAAGTCGTCGCTGTCGCAATACTGATAACTGGATTTGTCGAGCCGCTGGCAACAGAGATTGGCGAGTTCCCAGAAACAGTCGAACCACCTAAAGCGGGCGGAGCCGAACAAGTCCAGCCTGTGACATTCCAAGTTGGAACGTGACCACTGGTCGAGCAGGCAAAGCTATTAAATTTACCAGTGGAGTCTTTTAAAACCATACCCGAGGAGGCTGTGACCGTGCCGGTAAAATCTAAGTCCGTCGCATTGATTGTGCCGTCAGCAATTTTTGCACTGGTGACAGCGCCAGTGGCTATTGTTGCGGCCGCGGCGCCTGGACCTGTTGCCGTCACATCTCCCGTTAAAGAAGCGATATAGTTTCCAGAGGCCTGTTTTGCACTGAAAGCATCGTAATCCGCTTTGCTTAATAAACCAGCTGTCACACCTGTTGTGGAGGCCATCGGAATATTTAACACATGACTATTTGAACCGGAGGACCAAGAAAGTGAAGTGCCAGCCGTCGTCGGTGTCGCAAATGTTTGCACCGAACCCGTTTGACCATTCAAGCTGGTCATGCCAGAACCGGCGATCCCCAAGGTTTGTGTTGCAGATCCATCCCAATATTTGATTTGATTCGAAGTCGAGTTAAACCAGATTTTTCCTTTATCCACTGTCGACAAAGAAGAAGGGTCGACAGAGTTGTTAGAAAGATGCAGCTGTCCGCCCGTATTCATGGTGATGAAACCAATATTTGTAATATTGAATCCACCCATAGCGATCGATCCCGACATCGTGCCGCCGGCCAGTGGCAATTTAGAAGAGTCGGTCGTTGAGGGGGTGATCCATTGTAACGTCGAACCCGTCGAAGAAAGAACCTGTCCTGCGCTGGCGCCAGAGGGGAAGATACCCGTCAGTGCCGAGCCGTCCACCGCTGGAAGTTTTGAACTGGCATCGAGTTTTACGATTTGATTTGCGGAAGTACCATAATTGACTTTGATAACACCCGAGGAAATCAGAATCCCGGAAGTTGCGGCATCGGTCATCGGTTGGACCAGACCCTTTGCCGTGTAAGTGGCGTCACCAGGTGAGGTGCCCGTTGCATCATCTGCCACAGCCCATTTGCTGCCATCGTATTTTAAAATTTTGCCAGAAGTAAGTCCCGTCGAATCGACAGTGACCCCTTTGATTTTATCAACTGACGTTGCCGATTGAGTGCCCGAAACATCTCCGGAAAGACTTCCTGTGAAATTCGTCGCAGACTGCGCTGTCAAAGAATTCGCAGAATACGCATTGATTAAGTTATTCAAAGTCGTATAACGGGAAAGAATACTTTCTAAATTTGCCTGAGTCGTCGTCTGGCTGGTATTTACTTGCAAGAATTCAGAAGCACCTTTGTCTGCTAATTTTTGCGAGTTGATTGCAACCGGAATATTTCCAATTTGCACGTCGGGAGATAAATCCACTCCACCTACGGTGATTCTTAAGGCGCGAGTCGTGAATCCAACCATCGTTGCCGCAGAGGTGCCGTTACAATTCGCGGTACCGCTGGAGGCAAAGATACGATCGGCTGTATTATTGGTGGTGTCGGTGCGAGTTCCTGTGCCGACAATCACTGAAAACTCACCTACAGATCCAGGTGTGATAGTTTGAGTTTCGGCATAGACCACGCAGCTGCTGCCGTAAATGATTTGGAATGCCACAGTTTGGGATGTGGTAATCGGAGTGCCACTGGCATCCGTCAGAACGCCTTCATAAGTCAGCAATGATCCCGGCGACACCGCGAAAGCTGTGCTTGCCAGAAACGTCAATAAGGCTGAGATAAAAAGGGTCTTCATCATTCTGTGACCCTTCCATAGATTTTATATCCACCACCGGAAGCGGTCTCTTGTTTATGTGACAAAATTCGGCCGCGTAGAACCATTCCGGTTCCTGTTTGTGTGGCTGCCCCAGCTAAGATGGCCTGCTTGATTTGTGCAGGGGGAACGTAGCGGATATTCACATCTCGCAGAATTTGATTTCCTGAACGAGACGCCGCACGGAATTTTACGGTAAAAGTGTCACCGTTGTTGATGGTCATCGAACTCATAGGGGATTTGCTGTTGGACAGAGTGATCTCGTAAGTGCCATCTTTCGAACAAATCACGTAGTTGGAATCATACGTTGCAGAGTTGATCCACGTTGTTCCACCGTCGAACGAAAGATCGACGGACGTGATAAAGCGAGAGCATTCGGCTTTCAATGAGATCGTAGTCAGAGTGGATGTAACAACTGAATTCGTTGGTTTAAATTCAAAGTTGTCCATTGGACGCAAAAATGAAACCTTGGGATCTGCATCAGAACATCCCATAAGTAAAAACAAGCTGAAGAGGGTAAACAAATACCCAACAATATTTTTTTGCATCTACTAGAAATATCGGAATAATCCAATACTTACTGTAGTAATACTAAGCAATGAATCTCTTACTGAGACGATGGAAACGATATGTTAGTAGGATAGACGCAAATATGAGCCCTATCAGAAGTCCTATCCATATCCCAATGGGACCAATGCCCAGGTGAAACGCTAATAAATAGCCTCCGGGCAAGCCCATGATCCAGTAGGCGAAAAACGCAATAACGCTGGGCCACTGAGTATCACTCATACCACGAAGGGCCCCAATCGCCACGGCTTGCACACCATCAAAGATTTCAAACAAAGCAACAACCAAAAAGAATTGCGCGGCCCACGCGATCACATCAGCATCATTGGTGTAAAAAGTCGGGAACCAGTGACGAAAGACTAAAAAGCCCAACCCGCAAAGTCCCATGTAAGCTCCACCTAAAATGATTGCAGTGAATCCCGCATGACGAGCGAGTTTATAATCGCCTCGCCCCAATTCAAAACCCACACGAATACTTGAAGCAATCCCAATTCCCAGCGTCACCATGAAGCTGGTGCTGGCAAGACTGATGGCGATCTGGTGTGCTGCTAACGGAACGGCACCAAACCACCCCATCATCACAGCACAGGAAGCAAAGGCACCGACTTCGAAAAAGAAAGTAAAGCCATTGGGAATTCCCAGGCGAATCATGTTTTTTAAAGTCTGTTGATCAAAGGAATGAATCCACGGATTTGCCAAATATTTCTTAAATTGCGGATGGAAATGAACATAGGAAATCATCGCCAGCATCATCAGTAAGCGAGCGGCAAACGAAGCATAAGCTGCTCCCACAACCCCCAATTTTGGAAAGCCCCAGTGACCGTTGATCAAAGCATAGTTGCCGATAACGTTAGTCAGGACACCCGCCATCATCACATACATGGCGACTTTGGTTCTGCCCAAGCCATCGGTAAATTGTTTGTAGGCTTGATAAATCAAGCTCGGCAGAATGGACCAAGTGATGACGGTATAAAAAGGTGCCGCCGCTGTCAGAACCTCAGGGCGCTGACCAAAAATATGCAGGTGAGGCAAAAGCCCCAGCAAAATGGCGGTGATGATCAAGCCAATGCCGACAGCAATAATCAAACTGTGGCCTAAGAGCACGCCACCGCGGGGATGATCCTCTTGTCCTTGAGCATGGGCAAACATCGCCGTCATCGGCGCCAACATACCCAAACCGAAAATTAAAAAGACAATGAAGACGCTTCCCGCAAAGGCAGAAGCGCCCAGGGCCACAGGGCCCAGGTGACCAACCATTAACGTGTCAGCCAGCTGGATCAGATTCTGACCAAGCTGTCCAACGATGATAGGGCCGGCAAGTTTTAGAAGAAGTTTAGACTCGTGCAGGGTCTCAGATCGCAAGAACTTCATGGATTTCCGGGAACAATTCTTTCATGCGAACTTCGATGCCGTCTTTCAGAGTTGCTTGAGAAGAAGGGCAACCCGCGCAGGCACCACGCATGTGAATGTAAAGCTTGTTGTTCTCGTATTTATTGAAAACAATGTCGCCACCATCCAGTGCAACCACCGGGCGAATTTCGCGATTCAAAACAGATTTAATATTACGCACCATTGGAGAATCATTTGGATCTTCAACATCGGAATGTTGCACGATTTGCACCACCACCGGTTCTTTGTTGTCCAAATGTTCCTGGATCAAGCCGCTCAAAGGAGAAGCGAGAAGTTCCCAATCAACCCAGTCTTGCTTAGTCACAGTAATGAAGTCTGTTCCCACGTAAACGGAGCTGGTCCAAGGAAAGCCGAAGATTTTTGAAGCGAGAGGAGAACGATCCGCTTCTTGCGCAGAGGGACAATCAAAGCCTTCATCTGCCACTTTCGTGTGCAAAAGGAACTTCATTGTTGCGGGATTTGGAGTAACTTCGAAAGACACACGTGTTGTGCTCATGCTTACCTCGTAAAATTCGTGCCCACAGTATACCACAGCTTTGCCCTTTCCAAGGGCCAACCTGCTATACTACGGGGCGTGTTATTTTCAGCCATGGTGTTGATTATCCCTAGAAAGTTCACTACCTTTGAGCCCGCTAATTAACTGAGTATTCACATTTTTCATCATTTTCTGGAGTATACATGACACCAAGAGTTAGAGAGATTTTGAGCTGGTACGGATCCGACAACCCAGGCGTTTTGACGAACCTGGCTCGCATTATGAATCATGGTAAATTGGCGGGGACTGGTAAGATGGTTATCCTTCCAGTGGACCAAGGTTTTGAACATGGACCGGCTCGTTCTTTTGCGAAAAATCCAGATGGCTATGATCCTAACTACCACATTGAATTGGCGATTGAATCAGGTTGCAACGCTTATGCGGCTCCATTGGGTTTCATCGAAGCTGTTTCCCGCAACTACGCGGGCGAAATTCCTTTGATCTTGAAAATCAACAACTCTGAAACTCTTTACGGCAACAAAGCTCCGATCTCTGCAGTGACGTCTTACATCGACGACGCTCTAAGACTGGGTTGTGTGGGGATCGGTTTCACTGTTTACCCGGGTTCCGCGGAACGTAAGGCTATGTACGAAGAAATCGCAGAGGCTTCTCGTCTTGCAAAACAAGCGGGCCTTGTGGTGATCATCTGGGCTTACGCTCGTGGTGAGCAAATTTCTAAAGAAGGTGAAACAGCTATCGACGTGATCGCATACTCTGCTCACATCGCAGCTCAATTGGGCGCACACATCATCAAAGTAAAACCACCGACAGCACACATCGAGCAAGCTGCGGCTGCAAAAGTCTATGCTGAACAAGGTATCAAAGTTTCCACTTTGACAGATCGTATCCGTCACGTGGTGCAATCTTGCTTTAATGGCAAACGCATCGTGATCTTCTCCGGTGGTGAAGCCAAAGGAACAGAAGAGCTTCTTAAAGAAGTTCAAGAAATGGCACAAGGTGGTGGCTTCGGTTCCATCATGGGTCGTAACGCTTTCCAACGTCCTAAGAAGGAAGCGATTGCTCTTCTTCACGGTGTTATGGACGCGTTTGCTGGAAAAAAACTTTAGGGCGCGGAAGCGCACAGAGTGCAGGGCCGGAGGCCCGTAACTGGAGTAGTAAGTATGTCGATTCAAGAAAATCCGCTACGCGCGGAGAAACGTAAAAAATTGCACGCCCTTCGCGAGAAGGGCATTAATCCTTATCCATATTCTTTCGAGAATAAAACAGCGATCGCTGAGATCGTTGAAAAGCATGCAGCTGGCTTGCAAGCAGGCGAAAAGAAGCCTGAGTCTGTATACCGTATTGCGGGTCGTTTGATGACTTTGCGTGCGATGGGTAAGGCTTGCTTCTTTAACGTTCAAGACCAAACAGGAACTGTTCAGGTTTACGTAAAGACGGAAGAATTGGCAGAGAAAGAAAAAGCCGCGTTTGAACTTGTGGACCTGGGCGACATCGTTGGTGTTGAAGGTTACGTTTTCAAATCACAAAAAGGCGAATTCTCTATTTACCTAAAGCATTTCGAAATTTTGACAAAATCCATCGAGCCGTTGCCGGAAAAATTCCACGGCGTGCAAGATGTGGAAATCAAATACCGTCACAGACATTTGGATCTAATGACGGATGCTGATTCTCGTAAAGTTTTTGAAACTCGTTCAAAAATTATCTCTGAAATCCGCAGATTCTTGGATTCTCGCGGTTTCATGGAAGTTGAAACTCCCACTCTTCAGCCAATCTATGGTGGTGCGGCGGCGACTCCGTTCACAACTCATCACAAAGCTTTGGACATGAAGTTGTACATGAGAATTTCCCCTGAGCTTTACTTGAAACGTCTTTTGGTGGGCGGCTTCGAGAAGGTTTACGAAATCTCTAAGAACTTCCGTAACGAAGGCATCGACAGAACTCACAACCCAGAATTTTCTTTGCTTGAGTTCTACGAAGCGTACACCGACTACAACTATCAAATGAATCAATTCGAAGAGCTGGTTTCTCAATTGGCGTTGAAAATCACTGGCAGCATGAAAGTTTCTTACCAAGGTAAGGAAATCGATTTCACGCCTCCATGGAGACGTTTGACAGTTCACGATGGTGTTCGCGAGTACGCTAAGATTGATCCAGATAAGGCAACGGACCAGGAGTTGTTCGAAGCAGTTAACAAAATGGGCGGTGACTTGGATGCTCCAGGTAAACGCGGTGAAATGATCATGGAATTGTTCGAGCTCACAGCTGAACAACATTTGTGGCAACCAACATTTGTTATGGATCATCCGAAAGAAATCTCTCCACTGACGAAAATCCATCGTAAAGATGACCGTCTGGTAGAACGTTTCGAGCCATTTGCGGCTTGCATGGAAATCGGCAACTCCTACTCGGAGCTGAACGATCCTGAAGATCAATTGGCACGTTTGAAAGAACAAGAAGCGTCTCGTGGGACAGACGAGGAAGCACATCCCATGGATGAAGATTTCTTGTTGGCCATCGACGCCGGCATGCCACCGACAGGTGGGGTGGGTCTCGGAATTGAGCGTATCGTGATGATCCTGACGGATCGTCCGTCGATCCGCGATATCATTTTCTTCCCAACCATGAGAATTACAAAGTAAACTAAAAGGGAGCCTAGGCTCCCTTTTGTTTTTCTGGAGGTCCAATGAAGTTAATTATCGGTGCAGTGGTGATGGCCTTGGCTCTTGTAGCCTGCCAAGTGAAGCCTACGAAAGTCACATCTGAACAGGGTGTTGTTGGTGCTCCCGAAAAGTTAATGGAGGGTAGTCCTGTCATTCTTGATGTGCGGGCGCCGTTTGAATTTAATCTTTCTCATGTGCCGGGGGCGATTAATATTCGTTGGGAGGATTTTTCTTCTCAGGATCCGAATTCTCGTGGGGTTTTGCAGGAGGACCTTTTTGCGATTGCGCGCAGACTTTCTTTGATCGGTATTGATCCTGATTCCAAAGTTGTGATTTTAGGTAAAGGACCGTTGGGTAATGGTGAAGAGGGGCGTATCGCTTGGACATTGAATGTTTTGGGCGTGAAGAACGTTCATACCGCTCTCCATACGGTTGCCCGCGCAATGAATCCAAAAGGTGATGAACCTTTGGTTAAAAATAAACCCATTTGGAAGCCCGTGGTTGATGAATCGCTTTTCATCGATGCTCGCAATTTTAAGGCTTACGCCACCCAAACACTTTCGCCTTTGAAAATGACGGGTAAAAAGAAGCACAAGAAGGCCATGGATCTTCCGGTGAGTTCTTTGTTTGGAATGAACTTCAACGATGCGAAAAGCAAAGTGATCATTGTCGATGTTCGTTCTTCTGCTGAATATGGCATCAATAATTTGACGAAGTATAAAAACGTCAAAACACCCGTCGTGCAAATTGATTGGAAAGAGTTCTTTAACGAAGACAACACTGTTAAAAAAGATCTTGAGAAAAAATTAGAATCCAAAGGCATCACCAAAGATAAAATCGTCATGGTGATCAGCAATCACGGCGTTCGTTCTGGAGCGGTGACGTATGCTCTGCGTGAATCAGGTTTCCGTCAAAGTGTGAATTTTGCCGGAGGCTATGAGCAGTGGAAGTAAATACTCAAGACCTCATTCAAATCCTGTCAGACAATATCAAGCTCTATGAGCATTTGGGAATCACAGTGGAAACCTTGAATTCCCATCGCGCCGTTTTAAAGGTGGATCTGCAAAAGAATTTAAACCACAAAGGCACGGCCTTTGGTGGAAGCCTTTATGCCACCGGAGTGATGAGCGCCTATGCGTTGGTTTTGGCGGGATTGAAATACTATAAAATTGAAACCGAAAATATCGTGATTGCCAAAGGGACGATCGAGTACCTGCGACCGATTGATTCGGATTTTAGAATTCTGTGCGAGTTTTCAAGTCTTGACGAGGAGAAAGCTTTTTATCAGGAATTGAAAGATAAGAAACGTGTGCGCCGTGATTTGAAAGTTCAAATATTCAAAGGCGGTGGCTCTGAAGGTTTGTCATTGGGGGCGCTGCCGGATTCGAGTGCTTTAGGTGCAACACTGGTTGGATCTTTCGTCGTCAGAATGTGAGACAGGGTCGTCAGGATCTCGGATTTTTTCACTGGTTTCACCATGTACATATCACAACCTGCCACCAGAGCCCGTTGTAAATCCTCAAGGACCGCCGTCGCAGTTAAGGCGACAATCGGTGTATGACCTTTCTTGTTTTCCGATTCATAATGGCGAATCAGTTCCGTTGCTTTATATCCCGACATGATTGGCATTTGCATATCCATAAAGACCAGATCGAATTTGCCCTCTTTGAATTTTTCCACGGCTTCTTTGCCGTTTACAGCTTCGGTAAAAATAAAGGGCTGATTTTTCAGATAATGAGTCAAAAGCAGGCGATTGTCTTGAGAGTCATCGACTAACAGAAGCGAAAAGGTTCGACCTTTAAATTGTTCCGCCCAATTAATAGTAGGAGCTGGTTTAACCTCTGTCGCACTGACGGCTTCAGGACGGTGGGGCAGGACAATTCTAAATGTGGTTCCGCGGCCCGCAAGACTGCGCAGTTCCAGAACTCCGCCCATAATTTCGACCAGATTCTTAGAAATGACCAAACCCAAACCCGTACCACCATATCGGCGAGTGGTGGTGGCTTCGGCTTGAAAAAACGGTGAAAATAAACTGCTTTGTTTGTCTCGGGGGATACCAATGCCAGTGTCACGGATTTCCAAGATCAGCTGGGGCTTATCGGTGTCGGAGTTTTCAATGCTGACACGAATATCCACTTCACCTTCTTCGGTGAATTTAAGGGCGTTACCAATCAAATTGAACAGGACTTGGCGCAAACGAGTGGGATCGCCTTTTTGATAAAGGGGGACGTTGTCATCGATGTGGAGCTGAAAATTCAATCCTTTTTCTTCCGCTTTAATTTGCAGGATTTCAAAGACCGAGCGAACGGTGCTGTGGAGGTTGTACGTGATGTTTTCGATAGACAGGGCTTTGGCTTCGATTTTTGAGAAATCCAAAAGGTCATTGATCAGGGCCTTTAGATTTTCTCCGGCGTGACTGAATAAAGTCAGATAGCGTTCCTGATCTTTAGAAAGATTTGTTTCCTTCAATAACTCCAGCATTCCTAAAACTGAATTTAAAGGCGTGCGGATTTCGTGACTCATGCGTGCCAGAAATTCTGACTTCGCTCGGGAAGCTTCTTCGGCTTGTTCTTTGGCGGATTTCAATTCTTGCTCGGTGTAGCGCAGACGATCGATTTTGTCTGTCAGTCCCGACACCGCCGCACCGGCCATAAGCGCTGAAAAGCATAAAGTTAAAAGGGTTGCCGGAGTTTGCACCGCCGAAAAGTCTTGAGGCCACGGATTGCCCATCAGGATCGGCATCGCCAAGGCCAAAAATGAAACCCACGTATTCACAAAGATCGCGGTTTTTAGTCCGTACCAACTTGCGCAGAAAAGGACGATAATGCCATAGGCATACCACGACTGAGATATGGGCAGTTTAAAACTCAACGCCAAACTGATAGCTAACAAAGAGGCCATCACTAATTTTTCCCGACGTGACAGATGGTGGAACCAGCGCATCTCGACATGTTCTGCCGTGACAAACTTAGAGAATCCTCTTTTATCCAGCCAAGGCGTCAGCAAAATTAAAAGTGGCAGTGATAAAATCACTCCACTCATAAAGTTACCAATCAGATTAAAGACACTGGTCCAAATGAATTGCTCGCGATTGATTTGTCCGGCGCCCAGCAAAATGCCCTGCACCCCCAAGGAGAGTAAAACCGAGGGAATGATAATTCCGTACAAGGCATAAAGTGAAATGCCTTTGGGAGACGGGCTCCAGCCATCGGTTTTGAAACGTTCTTTGATTAACATCCACGAAAGTGCTACGTGCAATGTTTCAGGAATTGCAGCCAGGGGATAGTAAAGAGGGTTTGAGACTCCCCACAAAGGAGCGCAGATTGTGGCGTTTAAAAACAGGGGAATTAAAACACCGGGACCCCACCACAAGGTCATGGGAATGGCGAGTGCCACGGGGAAATTGAAATAGGAAGCGCCCGTCGTCGCAATATAATTGAGGCTTAAATGAGTGTTGATTTGGAAAATTGCAAAACACAAAACCCAAATCCACCAGGGTAAACGCTTCTTTGCCATGGCTCCATTTTAAGAGCTATTTGAAAAGCCGCACTTCAAGATTCGGGTATTTGTGAAGGAACAAAATGGCGCCGGACTTTACTCCGGCATGCCTGCATCGATCCAACGTTTTAGATAATCAGCTTCCGCTGGGGTCAGCTGCATGTTCACGCGAGGCGGAGGCATGATGCCATCAGTAAGGCCTGGCACTGTGATTTTATACAATAAACTATCAGCGCCTTTTCCTGGAACGACGATCGGTTTATCAAAAGCATCTTTTGCTTCCAAGATGTGCGCAATTGAATCCATTCGCGGATCCTTAGGACGTTTTGCTGCATCACTATGGCAGCTTAAACATTTTGTATCAAAGAATGCCACGCGCAGATTTTTATAACTCAATTCCAACTGACCCAAATCCGGCTGCGGGGGAGGTGTGGTTGGAGGTTGAGTCGTGTCACCCCCATCACTCGGAGGTGCTGGCGGGGGACCGGGAGGTCCCGGAGGAGGTGATCCCGGAGGCGGCCCTGGTGGTTTCGGCGGTGCCGGAGGAGCCCCCGGAGGAGGCGGCAGCGGAGAGCCTGTTGGTGATGGAGTCACTGTTGGAGAAGGTGTTACTGTGGGCTCTGCCGAAGGCTTCGGTGTTGGCTTCACTGAATTACATTCAGGAATTTCCTTCACGCGTTGGGGTGCACGATTGTTCGTTTTGTTATCGAAATACGCCTGCAACATTTTTAGTTCGCAAGCGGTGAGGGGCTCATAGCCTTTGCGGCGCGGAGGCATGTCGCCCGCTTCGACGGTCGCCATAATATCATCGCGAACGTTATAGACGCGTTCTTCAGAATCCAAAACCGGGGCTTTGGAAGAATGGCAATCCAAGCAAGTTTTTAGAGAGGTTCTGCTGATGACGTAGTAGTCAATCAAGGACTCAGAGAACTCATTGACCTTGGGCGCTTTCAAAATAATCTCGCCGGTTTTAAATAAACCCATCTCCTCCATCGCGTACCCGCAACCGGAAAGAGAAACAGAGATCAGAATGGATTGAAGCAATAAACCCCAAGTTTTCATCGGTATACCTTTTATCAAAGGATTCGCAGACTTGGGAGTACTCATCTGCGAAAAGAAAAACTTGCTGAAGTGTCGCAAATTTTGACACTTCTCCAGAGGACGATGCCAAATACCGGCGGCAACCTGAAGTGCTCAGAAAAGTAGAATCTAGAAGCAATATAATGCTTCTGGATTCTACTTTTGGGAAGTCAGGGTGGCTTCCAGTTTGCAAACTTAAGTCCTTAAGAACAGTCCATTTCTCCCAAAGAGAGAGGGTGTATGAATAATTTTAGCAGATTCTTTATTTTTCTCGTGGGCAGCGTCTTTCTTTATGCGCCTTTAACTATGGCAAGCCAATGGACCGCTGAGGCTCTTGCCAAAGAAATCGAAACGTACCGAAAGGGCGATCAATGGTCAGTCGGAGCTATTACAGAGGAATATCTTCAGAATCCAATTATCAAAAAAGCCTTCGATGCCACGGTTAGTGTAGGGCCGGCTTCGGGAATTTATCTTGGAAAATTTAATGGCAAGTATGTTGTCGCCACCAATTCCCACGTTGTGGGTGGAGCGAAGGGTTGCAAAGAGTCTCCTCCGAAGGTTTTGTTCAATGCTAATATCTGGTCTGACACGATAAAGTGTCTTGGTGCATGGCCAGAGATTGAATTGGCTTTTTTAGTCGTGAAACCTTATGACGTGAATGGTTGGGACGAAGACCAGGAAGAACCTGGTCCTGCTGAATATCAAAGAGGTGAGAAAGCCATAGTGGGGCGTGCGACCAATCTTGCATTCAATTCGATTCCGGAGTTCGAAGCACCTTTATTGAATGTAGGTTTCGGTATTGCTGGAGATGCGAGTCCCGACCGTGATAACCCCCTTAAGATTTCTGTTCCGCGCATAACGTTTGATGATGATTGTCGGGTTTTGTCACAAACAGGAGATGTTCGTAAGCTTTATGATCCAGACACAATCAATCCGTTGAAGTATTCAGCGTGGTCTTTTGCAATGGCTTGTGACATTTCTCACGGCGCTTCGGGATCACTTATTATGAATAGAAACACCGGAGAGATTCTGGGTGTGAATTGGACAGGCACTTGGACGAAACCAGGGGGTCAGCATATCACCTCCCAAGAGATCGCTGATATTTCTCGCAACAACACTCCTGAAGTTTGGAGCCGACTGAACTACGCAGTTCCGGCATTCAAGGCGAAGGAATTTCTATTGAATCAAATTCGTACTAAGAAAATTGTCGGGCCGGATGCGGCTCTGATTAAAAGCGTTTTAGGAAAATAACCCAGGGTCACTCCAGCGAAGCTGGAGTGAAGACAGCTTATTTGTCTTTTTCAACTTTAAGTGGCTGATAGTTTGCGTGTTGAGAAGCGGGCTTGCGATCGCTACGTGCAGATTCCATGCAAGTCAGGCGTTGAACATCTGACATTTCAGATTCTTCGCCGCATTTATCCAAAGATTGAGGATTGAAAGCCTGTCCTTGAATGGAATCCCAGCATTTCCAGAATTGACCATCGTCTTTTTGTAAGTTGCAAACCGTGACCGCGTACCAGTCGACATTTTCGTTTTTTTGCACTTTCTCGCGGCATTGTTCAGCGTCTTTTTCGCCAGCAAAGCGATCGCAAATTCCTGGTGGGTTGGTGGGCTCCAATGCCAAAGCAATCAGAGGAATTAATGCGATTAAAACGATAGAGTGCAAAATGTTTTTCATTGTCCTACGCAACCTTAATTTTAAATAGTACAGAGTACAGTGCCTTAAGCATGTCGGGATCATAACGACCCGCCAGCTTCTCTTTCATCATGGTCACTGCATCTATCGGCGTAAGTGGGACATTATATGAGCGCTGAGTTGTCATGGCATCGTAGGTGTCTGTGATTGCGACAATGCGGGCGAACGGGTGGATTTCGTCACCCATCAATTGTTGGGGGTAACCGTTTCCAGACCAGGACTCATGGTGCTCAAAGCAGGCCGCTTTAATGGCATCTGAGATGTTCGGGTGGTTGTTCAGGATGACTAGACCATACTGAGGATGCATTTTCATTTGCTCCCATTCAGCGTCAGTCAGTCCGCCTTTTTTGCAGAGAATATCAAGGCTTACATTGCGTTTGCCAATATCATGGAAAAGGGCGCCGACGCCGAGTTCTTCCAATTCTTTTGGGGCGTACCCCATGGCTTTACCCAAACCCAGGGAATAGATGCTGACGTCCAGGGAGTGGTTGTAAGTGTAAAAGTCATGGCCGGAAAGGGAGATCATAAAGCCCATGGCTTCCGGAGCGTTTTCCATCAGATCAATAAAATCGGTGATGATCGGGCGGGACTCGTCCAGGGCTTTGTTTACATCAGGGTTTTCGAAAAGATCTTCCATCAATGCGACTGACGACTCGCGCAGGATTTTTGCCTTGGCAAAAGGATCCAGTTTGTCCGAGTTCATTTCTTCTTTCACCCAGTCACGGTAAGTCTGTTTGTCCTCGGTGCGCACAAAGAATGAATCCCCTGTGTCACGAGCATGAAGACGCTCGATTTTCCCGTCAGAGAGCTTATCTCCAGCCCGGAGGTAGGTAATGTACTTGCCATCAATTTGTAAAAAGATGTCAAAACTTGTGACTTTATCAGGGCGGATGGTGCTGAGGCGAATTCGGAAATATTGAGTGTCGGTCATAGGGAAATTCTGCCATGAATACATTGACTTAGAAATAAAATCCGCAATACTGACTAACTATGGCCCTTCGTCTAGATACGCAAATTATGTACTTAAAAGGGGTGGGTCCCAAACTGGGAGACCTGTTCGCGCGCAAGGGCTTGAAAACCTTAAGGGACCTCTTTGAGTTTTATCCTCGAGCGTTTGAAGATCAAAGGGCAGCTCGTAACATTGCCAGTCTCAAACCGGACGAAATTGTCAGCATCAAGGCCACGGTGCAAGCAGTCCACAGTGTCAATATGGGACGCTCCACTCGAAAAATGTACGATGTCGTGGTTCGCGATGCCTCTGGACAAATTCACTGCAAATATTTTCGTGTGCCTTACAAAGGTTATTTTGAACGCTTCAAACCGTTTTCTGAAGTGCGAGTTGTCGGTAAGGTGACTGAATACCGCGGTCGTTTGGAATTTCATCATCCGGATATTCGTGACATCGAAGGGGATGAGGAAAATCAAGATGCGCTGATTCCTCTGTACACGGAAATCGAGGGACTTGCGACGGCGAAAATTATGAAGCTCGTGCGGGCTGCTTTCGCGCAAATCGAAGAGTGGCCGGAGGAGACTTTGCCCAAATGGATGCGCGAGAAATACAATTTGAAATCGCGCAAAGATGCTTTAATGGAAATCCATCACCCACTGCCAGAGAGAGCTCAAGAATACGTTGAATTTAAAAGTGCAGCTCAACGTCGTTTGATTTTTGAAGAGTTCTTTTGGTTGGAGTTATTTTTAGCTGCGAAAAAATCGGGTTTTCAAAAAGAAGCCGCTCCATTGATTCAGAATGCCGGTAAGAAATTGGCAACCTTGGAAAAATCATTGCCTTGGCCCCTGACGGGCGCTCAAAAGCGCGTGTTTGGTGAAATCAAAGCCGATTTGGAGAAAGGCCATCCGATGCATCGCCTGGTTCAGGGCGACGTGGGGAGTGGTAAAACGTTGGTGAGCTTTATGGCGGCAGTTTATGCAGCGGAAAGTGGTTTCCAATCCTGTTTAATGGCGCCGACGGAAATTCTGGCCGAGCAACATTTTAAAAATGCCAAAAAGGTTTTGGAGCCATTGGGTATTCGTCTGTCTTTGTTGGTCGGAAAAACCAAAGCCTCCGAACGAAAGCAAATTCTCTTTGATCTTAAAACCGGTGACACCGATTTGATTATCGGCACGCACGCCTTGATCGAAGACGAAGTGGAGTTCGAAAATCTGGGGCTGGCCATCATCGACGAGCAACATCGCTTTGGTGTTGAACAACGTGGTGTTTTAAAAAGAAAAGGCAACTCGCCGCACTTTTTGGTCATGACGGCGACACCGATTCCGCGCACGCTGGCGATGACAGTGTATGGCGATTTGGATGTCTCCATCATCGACGAAATGCCGCCAGGTCGCAGCCCGATTCAGACACGCGCGATTTTTGAAAACAAACGTGCCCAAGCTTTGCAGTTTATGCTCGAACAATTGCAAAAAGGTCGTCAGGCTTATTTCGTTTACCCTTTGGTTGAAGAATCTGAAAAGATCGATCTAAAAAATGCCGTGGAAGAGTATGAAAAACTAAAAGCGCAATTCCCGAAAGTCACATTCGGTTTGCTGCACGGAAAAATGAAGCCAGATGAAAAAGATGCGGTGATGGATCAATTCCGTCGTCACGAAATTCAAGTTTTGGTATCCACAACCGTGATCGAGGTCGGTGTCGACGTTCCGAATGCCAACATCATGATCATCGAACACGCCGAGCGTTTCGGTTTATCGCAACTGCATCAGCTGCGCGGTCGTGTCGGTCGGGGAGAGCACAAGTCTTTCTGTATCTTGATCATGGGCTATGCCGTTTCCGAAGAGGGCAAGCAGCGTACTGAGTTTATGGAAAAAACCACTGACGGTTTTAAAATTTCCGAATTCGATTTAGAAATGCGCGGCCCGGGGGAGTTCATGGGAACTCGTCAATCGGGTCTTGCGGGATTTAAAATGGCAAACCTTGTGCGTGATATGGAGTTGCTTCAACAAGCCCGCGAAGCCGCTTTCGAAGTTCTTAAAAAAGACCCCTCACTGGTTTGGCCTGACAACCGTCCGATGAAGCAAGAGCTCCTGCGCGAGCACGGCCCTGCCGCTCTCGCATCAATCGCTTAGTCAGTTGATTCACCACTTTAAAAGATGGTGCTCTCGCAAGACCACAATGTGGACCCTGCATCCGAGGGGATTTTGAGTCCCATCCTTGGTCCTGGCTAGGAATCTAGCTAAGGGTCAAACAGAAACGTTCCGGAGGTTATACGGTTGGTACTTTAAAGCAATTCTTTGATAATTTTGATTAAAACCAAAATAAGCAGTAGAATATGCTTAACAAGTTTCAAAAGTTGCCGATACGAACGTTGTGACATGTTCATTCGGACCTCCTTCGCGACAATCGGATGTGGGTCCATCCAAAAAGCGACCTTGCGAAAGCAAGAGTCGCTTTTGCATTTTTTAGACCTGCTAAAATTTTCGTCATTTCTTTTTCGCACAGTTCTTCAGCACAACAAAGTCTCTCTCACAAAAACTGCACATGCATTAAGCGCACGCTGCCGATTGATTTGGCATAAAAGTGTTTTTGATTCTGAGTGATCCTTTGACGTGATAAAAGCTCGTCCCTTATGCAACATGATTTACAAAAAGTGGATGATCAAAAAATCCGCACCGACTTGTTTTCGACTTCGAGCCAACTCATTAAAAAAATCCGTAAACTAGAGAAAGATCATTCCGATTTTCTCCTCTGTGACCAGACGATGTATCACGATTGGCGCAAACTCACTTTTCGAGAAGAGCTGCAAGAGATTGAGGCACTTGAAAAACGCCAAAAGATTTTAAATACATTTCAAATACATCTTAATTATATTGCCACCACTTCCAATGTTTCGTCGGCGCAGGCCTATGTTATCCTGAAGGAAGAGGAAACACAGTATCAAGCCGGGGATGATGTGTGGAAGTACGTCATCGATAATCTGCGAAAATCGCGATATGAGTCCGCGACTCAAGCGCAATCCAAAGATCAAAAGATCCCCGTGGATTCTGTAGAGCGGGTGGACTTTGCGGAAATATTCTTTAGGGATGATTCTGCTCTGAGTGGACTGAAGCGTGCCGCTCGCGCGGTCTATCATTATCTGACTGACATCGATAATCAGAAAATGGAGCAACATTTGGCGGATCCCAATGCGGGCTATCGTCTTTTTAAAGAAAGCCTGCAGATCACTATCAAATGCGGTGATTGGCATCTGTTGGGAAGACTTTGGAAGAATGCAGATCCCAGCTATCGCCAAAGATACCTGCACAATATGCCACTTCATTTAAAAAAGTTTTGGCAAAAGGTCATTTCTGAAAATGATCGTGAAGAAGCTCTTGAAGGAGCGGCGGCCGATGGCGATACCGTCTTGCGATCAACATATCACAAGCTTGTCCGTCTCCTTCATCCCGATAAGCTCGGCGCTGCGACTTTGGAGTACCAACAATGGGCTTCGGTAAAATGGCAACGAACTCAAACGGCCTATCAACAGTGCGATTCCGCGGCGTTAAAGCGACTGGAATTACTGTGTCTTGCAGAATTGGGGCAGCTGAATGATCTCACCGTCGAGGAGATTTCCCAATGTTCGGAGATATTCAAGGCAGAGCTCGAGTCATTAAAGAAGAACCTCGCTCAATGCAGTAAAAATCCCGCCTGGAAGTTTTCCAGTCGCCGCAGTTACGAATCATTAAAGCAAAGCGAGTATGAAGCGCTAAGGAAACGTCTGATACCGTTACGTGCCGACGTCTCCGCCATGGAAGTTTTGTTGGAAGGCTACGCCAGTAGACACGCTTGACGTTATGCGGAACCGCAGCGGAAATGATTTTGCAGTGTCTTTCATGAAGTCGCTGTACGGCTATTTAGTGATTATGAGTTTCGAAAAGGTTAGCCAAATTAGCTGACCTTCGACTCGGTTTTTTATGCTCAAAGGCGCCGCCTTTTAAGTCAGTGCCTTTGGATAATTAGTTTGTCTAAGTTACTAGTGTCTCAGGTCACTATCTTGGACCTAAGAATTCAAAAAAGAAAAACATTTTTGGCCCCGATTTTGGCCCTGTATGGATGAACGCAAAATCATCATTCCTTTCCAAGAGTCTTCTTCGGTCGTAGGCGTTGAATATTAGCAATTCACCGACTTTAGATTGATGCTTAATTGCTTCTGTAGGTATTCCAAATGTAGTCACAATGACTGACAGAAGTTGTTGGTACGGTCGGTCATTATAACCAATATCCTCATGTAAATTTGAGCCACTGTGCTTAGTACTATTCTTTTCATTCATCTGCCGAATCATGACTCGCGCCAAACGAAGCTCATTATTTTTAAGACCATGGTGATGTCGGACGATTAACTGCTTAACTTGCGAAGCAAAGTTCAAAATAGCATCACTATGATCTAATCCAATTTGTTCATCTAAGATGGTCTTTGCTTTGTCAGCTGGATAAATCTTGCTGAGAGAGCGCTGCTCATGAAAAGCACCAATGCCGTGCTCTACGTCGCTCCAGTCATTAGGCCAAAAAAATGCTATTTCGTTGTAGTAGGTGTCTCGCTGAGGATGGAGAGTAATTGCATCAATTGCTTGGTAAAGAGAATGACCTAGTTTTGCAACCACATCTGGATGCAAGCTCACGGCCGCGTAGCCCTGTTCATTTACAAGAGCGATAGCGCTTTGAACGTTTTCATCTGTAAGTCCGGTGTTTAAGCTACTCAGATTCATCCGACAATTACAGCACCATGAAGAAACTCAATCAACAGTCAAATGTTTTGGGGGCTCAGTCCAAGTTTTAAGCCAAGCCGCGTATAGTAATATACAGGCTTATTGAACCTTCGCTCCCGCACCTGTCTTTTGTGCCCGCGTACCCCTCAACTGCAAACACATAGAAAAAATTATTTTCAAATAAAACAGCAAGAGAAATTCAAGCACACCAAAGGTCGAGAGAGCGGTGAGAGATTTATATGAGCTGGACTCGAGCTAGTCCGTAAAAATGACGAAAAAAAGAGATGAAACTCAAGACATTCCTGCACCTAACTTTAATTCTGATTGGTTTCACAGCTAAAGCTGGCGAAACCTATGGAGTTATTTTGAGCGGAGGATACAACCTTAAGAACAATCACTACCGCTACTATAACAGTACCCAAGAGATGTATTCAGCATTTCGGTCGGCAGGGATTAAGAGAGATAATATCACGACTCTTTATGCTGACGGTGCTGACAAAGGCACGGACACAATCAAGCCACCAAATCTATGGACTCTTGGTTTCGAAAACCAAGAAATTAACACCCCTACCAGCTTAGAGGGCGATGGTAAGCAAGACATTAAATATCCCGCATCTCCCAGCGGAATTTCCGCAACCTTTGATGACCTCGCTAAAAAAGTGAAGCCAGGTGATAACTTAGTTTTTTTTATCACGGACCACGGCAGTAAGTATGAAGGAGTTTACCTTTGGAATGGAAAATCCTACTCAGTTAAAGATTTACAAAGACAACTCTCAAAACTTCCAAGCACAGTAACTGTCCAAATAGCCACTAATATTTGCTATGGGGGTCAACTCCTTCAGCTAACAAGTCCAAATGTTTGTGTCGTATCAAACTCTACGGATGACGAAACGACTTCTAGCAATACGTATGACGACCCGTTCGCTTCAAGCTTTGCGGATGCGATCAAGAATCCTAAAAAAAATACTAAGGGCAAACCTAGCTTGATGGATGCTTTCGAAGAAGGACGAGACGGCGATAAGTGGGAAAATAAACACCATCTCACGAGTATTGATTATTTTATTGAAAAACAGAATACTTCCTTCAGAACGACAGACGCTGGGGCTTGTTGTGGTAATAATTGCCAACAAAGTCCTATTACCTCCCTACAAAACGAAATTGCGGATATTTCAAATTACTTGAGCGGAGTTAATGACCCTCGGAAAGTTTACTATGAGAAGTATCTCAAACAAAAACTCAAAGACACTGCCGATAGTTTGAACTCGTTCAGAATCAAATACTCGCAATGGGTTCGGAGTGGCTATCAAGCAGATATAGATAAATTGAAGACACAGTGGGCTTCATTGTCAGCCACTGAAAAGCAAAAACTTAGACCGAAATACACTGAATTAGCAGAAAAATTGCGGAATGAAGACGGTAGACAGCGAAAAGCGATTGACGATTTAGAAGATGACCAAAAGAGAGCTTTAGCTGAAATGAAGTTTTTAAAAAATGCATCAGAAGGCCAGCTTCAAAAGTATTACAGTATAAGAAGGTGTTTGGAACATGCGATATAAACTACTTCTCACCACAATGGTTTTATTTTTTTCTATTGATGCTTTTGCTCTTTTAAAGTTTCCAAAAGGAACTTTTGTTTTAGAAGGAAAAATTCTTGTTCACAAGAATAAAGTCTATCTGGCTGTGAATCACACCTCAAATTCCGAAAGCAGAATCATGCTCACAGGCACCATCCCCAAAGAACTGTTCTCTCAGAGCGGCAGCAATGCTTCCGTGAAAATTCGGATAGCGAAGCCATTCTTTTCTTACTGGGGTGAAGCGGAATTCGTCGAGCTAAAAAAATACCTGGATCCATTTGAAACACCAGCAACCTACAACGATGAACGACAGCTTCCAAAAAACTAGACGACGGATTAATCACAATCCATGGCTTCTGTTCAGAAAACTTTAAGATAAGAACGATAGGGTCCTTTTCCGGGGCCTCCAGCAATGGTCGACAAGGTGATTACTTGCTTTGATATGGAAAGAGTTTTATGCCAATCATACACAGATTTGCGTGTGCTAAACTGAATACCTAAGTGTGCTGATTTTATGACATCGTGTGGAACTGCCGCGGAGGAGTAGTTCGCCGTTCCCTGCGAGCGGGACTATTTTTTAGCACCAACTTCAAACCAATCAATGTTCAAGCAGCGCAAAACCTCTGAATCAGAAGGCGCTGCTTTCTTGGTCGCTTTCTCTACGGCTTCGATTAATATTTTTCGGATATCGCTTGCGGCTTCATGTGATAGCGCCATCGGCCCGGAGTAAAACCAATTCTTTTCAGAGGATCCTTCCAGCGCTTGCAGACCTTTCACGCGCCAATTGGTGTGGTGACGATTTACAAACGGGGAGTCGGGGCCGACGTGGGTAACCTGAGGCCCGATGTCGTAACGGCCTTTTTTCTCGACGATCAAATCGTTGCTCTTTAAAAAGTCGAGCACCTTGCTCACCAAGGGGCGATCCAGATTTAGATAGTTTGCGATGGCTGTGGCTGAATCCAATTGGGGGATTGAGACGCCCAGTCTGACGGCACTATAATACCAATGGGAATAAAAAGTGGCGCGGTCTTCATCCGTGACCTTTTGGTGCTTCACGCGGTTCTTTAAAGCGGTGGCCGCCGTGTGAAGTCCCTGAAGTTGTTTTTCGTAATGCTTCTTAAGGTCCGCAGTGCCGGCGCGACTTTTTTGAACCAACAGGACAAAATAATCGGTTTCAAGCTCTGAAAAACCAATAAAGTCTGCAACACCCAGGGCCTGCTCGGCGGTCAGGTCTCTGTCGCCACGAAAAATCTGGCTCATGACCACAGAGTTCACGTTTAAATGCACAGCCATCTGGCGAAGTTGGCCATGGCCATTTCGCGGTTGTTCTTCGATCCAGGTGTTGATGCAGTGTTTATAGTCGTGAAAGTCAAAAATGTTCATGGAATGCTTCTCTCCAAGGCATGATTTAAAAGTTAGCGTAAATGTTAATTTTATAGATAACAATTAAATTAATAGATGCAGACCGCATCTGGGGGTGCCGTCATACTAGGTTTATTCAGCATTGAATAAACACGGAGGTTTAATGAAATCAGCATGGATAACAGCAGGATTGCTAGTTTGGGCTGTTCACGGAAACGCGGCACCGCAAGGTGGAGTTGACGGCGGTGGAGGCGGCAAGAGCGTTGTTTGCCGCAACTCCAAAGGTCAAATTACTTCGGCTCAAACGCTTGATTTGTTTGAAGCGAAAAACGTCTATAATTTAAAACTGACGTCCTACGATGGAACAGTTGAAGAGATCTCTCAAAAAATTCAAGCAAAGCTTAAGGCCACGATCAGCACTGATGAGTACGATTACGGCTCTATTTATAAACGTGTAAATAAAATTATGAAATGGGTCCCTCCAAGCGTCGTGATTAAACCCATTGATGATGCGGCTGAAGTTGTTTTGCCTAAAAACTGTCAGTTGGAACAATTAGCTCATTATATTGATGATGAGACCTTGGTGGTAAGCCAAGAGATCTGGAATCATCTTTCAAATACAGAAAAAGCTGCTTTGATTTCTCATGAAGCCATCTACCGTGTGGATCGAGCTTTCGGTGCCAAGGACTCGCGCCGGGCTCGTCGTATTGTTGGTCATTTGTTTTCGGATTTTACATTTGAAAAAACTCTTGAGGGCGTTCCGGCAACCGCCAAATCCTGCACAGCCAAGCAGGGCGAGCGCATGACTTATAAGTTTTATTATTTTCCCTCAGAAGACGGCAAAAGCACAAAAATGCAGTTTCAATGGTATGATGGGAAACCTGTTATCTCTAAAAAAACGGCGACTTTCCCGATGGCACTGCCGTGGGTAAAAAACCTGCCAATTCGCTGCCAAGGTAAGGCTGACTGCAAGGTTTCCGAAGGTGTGCTAGATTCAAAATTTGAAGGAGTGGGAGCCTTGAAGGTTGCTCGTGGCAGCTTTAAGGAAAAGGACGACTCTCAGGCAAAAGAGCTATTTTATTTTGACACCGAGTCAGGCAGGCAGATCTTAAACTGCAGCCCTGGAGCGGATGATAACTTGGTGGCCGTGTCGATTCCAAAATCCAGTGGATATGTGATTCCTGCCACAACTGCCAGTTGCTATGCCACTAAAGTAGCCCATGAAAACGGTACGGTTCCGGTAATGGACATCAGTGAGGGATATTTCGCCATTCAGAAGCTGACGTTTAAGCAGACCAACCCCCTAGTGCCACTGCTAATTGTCGCCGTTAAAATCTATGTCACAAATGCCGAAGGCAATGAAGTAATGTGTGCCTATGGTGGTGATCAGTTGGCTGCCTTGCAATCTCAGTGGTGGTACCGCAGTGACAAGGTTGCGGTTGTGCCAGAGGGCGCATCACAGTTTTCCACAGACTGTGCTATCAAATGCGGTGGGTTTGGTGGGGATCCATTTACTGGTACCGGGTTCGTGAAGGTCTACGGATATCAAGATAATGAAGAGACGGGAGAACAACAGGGCATAGTGGTATCCACGCCAATCACGATCACCAATTTCTAATTTCCACTCGTGGTCCAGCGTCAAACGCCGATTTCAAAAAAATCGGCGTTGTTAATTTCTCAAAAAATATTTTTTTCGAACTTGCCTTAAGAAAAAAACTCCCTCATCCTTTTGTTAGGAGTCGCTTGGATAGTGGCTTCTACGTACACAAGGATGTGTTCTTCATGAATAAGTTTCTAATCGGCATGGCTGCCGCTTCCATTTTATTTTCTACTTCTGCTTTCGCAGCGGTTCCCCAATACAAAGTGAATATGCGCGTGGGCCTTAAAGGTTCGGCTCCTATTTCAATTAACACCGTTGCGAAGCCGGGAAAAAAATCCTACATCAGCGAGTTCTCTGACGACGGACAAAACGAAACGATCGTTGAGATGATGGCCCGCAAATCCCAGCAAAATAACAAAGCGGGACTGTATATGGATGTTACTGTCACAAAACGTGTGCGTGGGCAGAAGAAAATGTCTGAGCGCACTCAAGTCTTCGCACCCGACAATCAGGAGACTGAATACGGCGTGAGTGGTAAAGGCAAGATGGCGGGCAATCTCTCACTTGCCGTCATGGCGCATCAACTTTAATAAAATTTGTGAAGTTTCTTTGCTTTGGTGGGTTCATCATGTTGCAATTTTTCTCGCATGGAGGGAATTATGCAAAAATGGACTCGTCTTTTTGTTACGTCAGCACTTGCAGTTTCTGCTGCTAGTCCGGCCTACGCGGGAAGCCTATTGAGATTCAACTCAGGAACAGTTAATCCTGGTTTGCAAGCTCAAGCGCTTACTTTTTCTGATAAAGTCGCAAGCGACTATATCGTTCAGTTTTCCAATAAGATCACAGCGAAGGATCGCTCTGCTCTTCAAGCGCACTTTGAAGTGTTTGGTTATCTACCAGACGATGCTTTGGTGGTGCGTGCAACATTGTCGGATTTGAATTCATTCCGTCAATCTTATCCAGGTGTTTACGCCATCGTTAAATATCAAGCTCAATACAAAATCAGCAATGATATCGCACCGGTAAGCGTATTTAATAAAGATCAATCTCAAAGTCTTTTGATCCAGCTTTTCAAAGCTGCTGATGCAAAAGCGGTTGTGGCTTCTTTGAAAAAAATGAATGCACAGCTTCAAGTTGTGAACGGTAAATCTATCGTAGCAACAGTGTCTCGTTCGCAAATCTATAACATTGCAAACTTGACGGGTGTTGAGCACGTGCAAAGCACTCCCGAAATCACGACAATGGATTTCCCATTGGATGTTAAAAAGGATCCAGTCGTTAAAGGTGCCGGCGATTACTCAGATATCAAAGGCGACGAAACGGGTACTAAAACAATGAAGTTTGATTCTGCTTGGGCTTTGGGTCTGACAGGTCGTGGGCAAATCGCTTCGATGGCGGATACAGGTTTGGATTCTGGTAATCCAGGTCAAATCGCATCTGATTTCGCGGGCGCGGTTAAATCTGGTTACGCTTTCGGTTTGTGGGCGAAAACTTGGGAAGATCCAATGGGTCACGGAACTCACGTGGCGGGTTCTATCATGAGCCGCGGAACTGCTTCCGGTGGTCTACTTAAAGGTGGCGCTTACGATGCAATGTTTGTTGCTGAAGGCATGTGGTCGCCAATGCTTAATGGTTTAAGTGTTCCTTCTAAGCTTGCAGATTTGTTTGAGAAAGCAAGTGCAGACGGTGCGCGCATTCACTCCAACTCCTGGGGCGCAGTTAAGAACTTCGGTGCTTACGACTCCATGGCAGTTCAAGTCGACGAATGGATGAACAACAACCAAGATATGCTGGTGATCTTTGCAGCTGGTAACAGCGGTGTCGACATGAATAAAGACGGTCGCATCGATGCGGGTTCGATTGGAACTCCGGGCACTGCGAAAAACGTTCTGACTGTGGGTGCTTCTAAAAATAAAACATCAACAGGTGGTATCCAGGTTCCAGTCAGCAAGCTTCGTGCGGCAGCTGAAGCTTGGTCTGCAGAGCCGATCTTCTCATCTATGTTGTCTGACCGTGATGATGGTATCGCGATGTTCTCTTCCCGTGGTCCAACTTTGGATGGCCGTGTGAAACCAGAAATCGTGGCTCCAGGGACTAACATCCTTTCCAACCGTTCTCACATCAAGAATGCATCTCCACTTTGGGGTGCCTACAATGATGATTACGCTTGGTCAGGTGGTACTTCCATGGCGACTCCTCTGACAGCGGGTGCAGTGACTGTGACTCGTCAGATGTTGATCGAAAAATGGGGTGTGCAAAATCCTTCTGCAGCCGTGTTAAAAGCAATGATCATGCACTGTGCTGATGACTTGTACCCAGGTCAATTCGGTGAAGTAGGCGCAGCAAAGGGCCAAGAGCTTTTGACTCGTAGACCAAACTCCGACGAAGGCTATGGTCGCGTGAACATGGATAACATGGTTAAAATGATGAGCAATACTATCGTTGCGGATAACCGTGATGGCGTGGCGACGAATCAATCTGAATCTTATGACTTCAGAATGACGTCTCCAGGTAAATTATATGCAAACTTGGTTTGGACTGATGCTCCGGGTTCTGCGAACGCTGCTAAAGCGTTGGTAAATGACCTTGATTTGGTGCTAACTGGTCCAAACGGAACGATTTCTATGAACGATCACATCAACAATGCTGAGATGATCGAAACGACTCTTCCTGCTGGCGACTACAAGCTGACAGTTAAGGGTAACAACGTTCCTGCAGGCAAAAACGGTGGCCGTCAGCCATACGCGCTTGTTTTCAGCCTTCAGTAATGACTGTTCAGTAATTGATCGATATTCAATTAACTAATTGAAATGATTGAGTAAAAGCCCCATTTTAAATGGGGCTTTTTTCGTTTAAAATCCTTGGAAATCTTTTCCAACGCTCCGCTCTAGTTTGATAACTCGTGTCAATTTTGATAGAAGTAGCAAGGTCAATAGTGGAGGTGTTCCGGATGCTCACGTTTAATGTCGGTGATAATGCAGTTTATCCGGGCTACGGCGTCGTTAAGGTTGTGGCTATCGAGACTAAAGAGATGCTCGGTGCTAAAATTTCGTTCTACAACATGCAGTTGGTAGATACGGGCCTTAAAATCATGATTCCAACTACAAATGTTAAGTCAGCGGGTCTTCGTCCCATCATTTCTAAAGATGAAGCGGCTCGTGTTGTTAGTATTCTTAAAGAAAAAGACGTTAAAATCGATAATCAAACATGGAATCGCCGTTACCGCGAATACATGGAAAAGATCAAAACGGGTTCTGTATTCGAAATCGCTGAAGTTTTACGCGATTTGTTCCTTTTGAAAGCAGATAAAGAGCTTTCTTTTGGCGAGCGTAAAATGCTTGATTCTGCACGTTCCCTTTTGTTGAAAGAGCTGACTTTGGCGACTTCTGAAGCTGAATTGTTCAACGAAGAGGAAGTAAAAGCGATCTTCGGTATTACTGGTTAATTCTGGACGACTCTAAAAATTCATATTAGGTTTAAGGCTCGGAATTTCCGGGCCTTTTTCTTTTTTGGGAGTCGACTCAATGCCCTCACAAGCCACATCTCACGTTCGCGTTCGTTTTGCACCTTCTCCAACAGGTTATTTGCACGTTGGTGGCGCAAGAACGGCCTTGTATAACTACCTTTTCGCCAAGAAAAACGGTGGTGATTTCATCCTTCGTATCGAAGACACGGATGAGGCGCGCTCGACTCAAGAATCTTTGCGTGGTGTGGTTGATGATTTGGTTTGGTTGAATCTGCTATGGGCTGAAGGCGTCGATCCAGTCACTTTGAAAGACGTGGGACCCAATGGTCCTTACAAACAAAGCGAACGCATGGACATCTATAAGAAAATTGCTGAACAGCTTTTAGCTGAAGGCAAAGCTTATTACTGCTTCCTGACAGACGAAGAAATCGAAAAGCAACGTGAAGCTCAAATGAAAGCGGGTGGTCAGCCGCACATTCAATCTCCATACGCTGATTGGACTTTGGATCAAGCCAAAGCAAAAATAGCGGAAGGTGGCACTCCTCCAGTTGTTCGTTTTAAAACGAAGCATCTTAAAAAAGACTATATCTTTAACGACCACGTTCGCGGTGAAGTGAAGTTCCCATCTGACATGGTTGGAGACTTTGTTCTTCTTCGTAGCGGCGGTATGCCGGTTTATAACTTTTGCTGTGTCGTGGATGATCATTTGATGAAAATGACCCACGTTTTCCGCGCGGAAGAGCATTTACCAAACACACTTCGTCAGTTGATGATTTATGAAGCGATGGGATGGAAAGCGCCTGAGTTCGGTCACATGGCTTTGATCTTGGATGAAGACCGTCAAAAACTTTCTAAGCGTAAAGGTGCCGTGGCTTGTGGTCAGTTGAAGGACGAGGGCTATCTTGCTTCTGCCGTTTTGAATTTTATCGCGCTTTTGGGGTGGTCGCATCCCGAAGGTAAAGAAATCATGTCGGTTGATGATATGGTGGCAGCATTCGATATCTCTCGCTTAAATCCTTCAGGCGCAATCTTTGACCGCGTGAAGTTCAAATGGATGAATGCGCAGCATTTGCGTGCTCTTCCGAATGCAGAATTGTGGAAAGCGATTCAGCCATTCTTGGCTCGCGAGAAAATGGAATTACCAAGTGATCCTGTATGGCAAGACAAGTCTTTGAACTTGTTTAAGCCGTACATGGAGGTTTTGGCAGATGCGATCACTTTGTACCGTCCCCTGAATGACAACTCTTATGTGATTCAACCAGACGCTGAAGAAGTAATGAAGCTTGAAACGACGAAAGCTGTTTTGACGACTTGGAAAGAACTGGTTCAAGCGCATGGTGCTGAATACATGACCGAGGAAGAGTTCCTAAAAATCCAGGACGAAGTGAAAAACAAAACCGGTGCGAAGGGTAAGAACTTGTTCCAGCCCATTCGCGTCGCAGTCATCGGCCAACCTCACGGAGCGGAATTGAAAATCCTAGTTCCATTGATGAAAAAGCAATCTCTGGTTGCTCGTGCTGAAAAAGCACTGGCGACAATCGCCTAAAGGTACGGACACACTTTTGGTAGCAGCAATGTGTTATCAGGAGATGTTTGAATCTGATAAAGTGATGGAAAATTATAATGCGGATGCGCTACCAAAAGTGTGTCCGTACCTTTTGAGGAAATTATGTCTTTGAAGATTTACAACTCGCAATCTCGTCAATCTGAGGAATTTGTTCCTTACGATCCAAAGCACGTGAAAATGTATGTGTGTGGACCGACGGTTTATAACTTTCTGCATGTGGGTAACTTCCGTGGGCCTGTTGTGTTCAATATGGTTCGCAATTGGTTGGAGTACTCGGGTTACAAGGTGACTTACGCTTTGAACTTTACGGATGTCGACGACAAGATCATTGCGAAAGCCAATGAAGTTGGAATGACTCCAGGTGAGTTGTCGGAAAAGTACATTGCTGAATACAAAAAAGACTTCGCAAGTCTTGGCCTTCGTGCCCATGACATGAATCCTAAAGTGACTGAGCATATGGAAGATATTCTTTCTATGGTTGGGACGCTCATAGATAAAAAAGTGGCTTACGAAGCACAAGGGGACGTTCTTTATTCGATCGAGACTTTCAAAGATTATGGCAAGTTGAGCGGTCGTCACACTGACGAATTATTGGCGGGCGCCCGTGTGGAAGTGGACGAGAAAAAGCGTTCACCGATGGACTTTGCGTTGTGGAAGGCCGCAAAACCAGGGGAAATTTCTTGGCCGTCGCCATGGGGACCAGGGCGTCCGGGTTGGCATATTGAGTGCTCGGCGATGATTAAAAATATATTTGGTGATCAGATCGACATCCATGGTGGTGGAATGGATTTGATTTTCCCGCATCATGAAAATGAAATTGCGCAGTCAGAAGGCTGCACAGGAAAACACTTCGTAAAATACTGGATGCATAACAATATGCTGAACTTCGGCGGTCAAAAGATGTCGAAGTCCTTGGGTAATATCGTTTCGTTGCGTGATTTCGTGACGATGTACAATGCTGAAATCTATAAATGGATGATTCAATCTGTTCACTACCGCACGATGAGTGAGTTTGGTGATGCAGCTGTGGATCGCGCGATTTCGGGTTTGGCTCGTGTCTATTCTGCGATGGCGATGGCGGAAAGCTATCTGACTCCTGAAGTTACTCAAGTGGATGCGGCTTTTGCGAAAATCACGGAAGATGCTTGGAAAAAAGTGGAAGCTGCGATGAATGATGATTTCGGAACTCCGGAAGTGTTTGCGACGATGTTTGAAGTGGTTCGCCAGTTCAATAATCAGGTTCGTCGTGGCATGAAAGTAAACCCGGCGATTCAGGGTAAGGCTTTGGCCTTCACTCAGTTTATCAAAAAGATGGGTGCTGTCTTGGCGATGTTCCAGGAGCCTGCGCACGATTTCTTGATTAAGCTGGATAATATGCTTTTGGATAAGGCAAATATCAAACGCGCAGACGTTGACGCCGTTGTGGCGGAACGTTCTGCCGCTCGCGCGAATAAAGATTTCGCAAAATCGGACGAGCTTCGTAATAAGTTGGTTGCGATGAATATTTCAGTGAGTGACACTCCAGAAGGTTCCTTCTGGGAAGTGACGAAGTAGTTTACTGAGTGCAGATGGGATTTTCGTTTGCCAAAGCGCTCGGGCATTTTCGGAATGATGCATGTAGCAACCGCAGCGGGTGTAGAAATTGCGGTCTGGTCATCTTTGCATGCACTGGATTGGTTTATTGGATACTCGATATTTGTGAATTTGATAATTTGAGATATTAAAATTGATGCATGCAGCTACCGGAGCGGAAGTCGAATCGTCACTTCCGCTGTTAAATTATCCCGGTGTTGATTCTGAAAGTTGTTTCTTGTTGGGTAGAAAAAATCCAAATGCTGAGCGAACTAAACTGCCGCAATAAATCACACCCAAACTGCTCCACATCAGGAATATTCCGTCGAAAGGAACACGGAAACGGTTTTCAGATTTGAAAATATAAACCGTAAAAAATATCGTCAACACTAACAGGGCGCAAACTTCATTAAAATCAGTTCGTCGGCGGTAGCTTGCCGATACCGGGCATACTTCACTGAAAGAGCTGGGGCGACGGGCGAAAGAGATAATGAAGTGTTCCGGAGTGCTGGCTTTTTTAATGCGAGTGGATTCTGAATAACGGCGAGAGCGCGCCAATGCTCCGATCGCAGCCAGCGGCAGCAGCAGGTATTCAAAAATGGGTGCCCAGATTTTATAAAGGAAATCAACTGTCGATCCCGCCACCGGCCAGGTGCTGTTGCCGTAAAACAGGTAATTGATATAACGAAGGCTTTCCACCATAACCCAGGGGTTTTCCTTGACGCAATTTGCGCCGGCGTTCCAGAAATACCCTTGGTCAGTAAATGGACGATCCCATTTTTTAAATGTGGTTTCGTGAAGTGTGACAAAGAGCGGGGACATCCAACCTGCGCCCGCAGAATCAGCATTGTTTTTCGATGGGCACTTGCCTTCGACGAAATTCAAAGCTCCCGCCGTCGGACCCCATTGCATTTGATGATACGCCCATTGGGTAAAAATCAGATGGGGCGTCATAATCAGCACACAACCTAAAGCCATCATCGCAACTTTGTTCAATGCCACCTTCACTTGCGCGCGTTCACGATAGATCAGCCATACACTCAAGGCGGGGATAAAGAAGGCATGATTTCCTTTAAAGTAAAAGGCCAGCATCAGCAAAGTGCCGACAATAAAATAGTCTCGCAGTCTGGAAGATTCCAGCGCCCGAGATATCCACCACAAAGACAGCATGATTAAGAAACTATATGGCGACTCCGCCATATAACGAGCTGTGAATCCAATCTGCGGAACATCGAAAGCAAAAAACAACAGGGTTAAAAGAGCCGCCGTTTTGCCAAAGTTTTTTAAAACCAAAAGGTAAGCCAGTAACACCGTACCCATAGACACAAAGATGCTCACCCATTTATGCAATTCCCAGTCACCCAGTAACCGTAATGCCAATCCGTACAATGTGTAACCAATCGGCTGAAATGTTTGACCGATATTAAAAGAGCCGCGAAGCATTTGAACTCCGCGCTGAAAATACGCGGCCATGTCAGAGAATAAATACATCTCCGGAGGCATGGCGACTTGCGTGGTCCAAAAGCGCAATAAAAATCCCGCCAGGAAAATAGCAATCACAGGAATTTTCCATCGGTCTTGAGAAAGGGGTAACTTGGCGTAAAGCATTCCGCAAATCGCCAGACACAAGAAGATCAACCCCACGAACAGTTGCGGTGCGCTCCAGTCTTTATCCAGATAAAAGCCAAAGCTTCCACCGAAGGAATCTCCCGCCAAGTTCCAGGAGGTTGCTTTGCTCATGACGTCCAAGCGGGAATAAATCGCTAAACCTCGTTCGTTGTTGCAGCGAAGTTCGGGGGATGCGGGAAGTTTCCACTCCTGTCCATTGGTGGTCATGGAATTAATGCAGCTTAAGGTGCGCAGACGAAACTGTCTAAGATTCATCCACGACGGCAAAAGTGAGGCACGAGTATTAAATTGAATCCAAAAGAGACCGCCCTCGGCAGGATTGTGGTCTTTGATCACTAAAGAAGTGGGAGAGTTAATGTCCGTTTCCAAATTCGGACGCACAACTTGGATATTCTCCATTTTCGGAGTCAACAATTGAAACCAATTCAGGCACACAATCGCGACAAATAAGCTGATCCAAAATAGACGTGTTCGAGCAATTTCCATGACCGAAGCTGTAGCCTCGGTCATGATTTGCGGCAAGTTACTAACTGGTCATTATTTCAAAATCAATTCGTGGGTTTTATTCTTTTCAATTTCCTCAGGGTTCATCAGTTGCGGACGATGTTTTCCCTGCAAGAAGAGCTGCACTTGATCTGCATAATAAGGCGAAAGCTTGTGGCCGCTGATGCCAATCGGATTAATTCCCCAGCTGTGCTGAACGTCTGCCATATCGACCACGCGACGAGTGGAAGCACCCGCAGTCACGTTGAAATCACCACCCAGGGCCCGAGCTTTATTATTTGTAATTTCATTGTAAGCTCCACCCATCGGGTAGGGACCTAAGTTGAAAAACCAGCTCATCGGTTTATCACGACCCAGGGGATGAATGTATTCAATAGTATGCAGCTGGCCCCAGGCCGGAGGCGCAGACCATTTGTTCATCGTGGCACGGAGGCCGTCGGTAAAGACATCAGAGGGCTTTACAACTTTCCACCACGGCGAGTTTTCATTTTTTACAACTCGCTCAAAGAACATCCACGCATGGGGAGTGGTTAAGTAAGTGGCGCGCATGTCTTCCAAGGGAGCTAACATCAAAAGCAGACTCTCGTTCACCCATTGATAGTATAAACTTGCTTCCTGCGAATCGATATTAGAAATGAAGTTCCATTTTTTCAAACGTTCCAGCCAAGGGCCGTATTTTGCTTGTTCTTCAGGATTGAGTTTTAAATAGCCCAGCATTTTTTCTAACAGAGCCGCACTTGCCATGTTGTAGTTCTTAACTTGCAAGGCGCGCATTTCTTCACTGTTCCATTTTGCTTTGCGGGCCAGCTCGGTCAGAATTGTATTTTGGCGATCCGCACTTTGCCAGTCGCCGCGAATTTCTGAATCCACGGCCGCGGGACGAGTGTTGGCAGTGACGATGACGCCGGAATCAGGATTCACCACATGGGGCTTTTCCGCCCAGGTCAAAAGGCGTTTGTATTCGTCTTTGCCGCTGGTGCCATCCAAGATCAAATCAGAATTGGGATTGTTTTTGATTTCCACATCGCCAAACATCCACCAGGCGATATTTTCGGCATCGGCATACATCACATTCAGACCGGGAGCAGATCCAGGCTTCAGGGCGTTTTCAAAAGTCTTCATGTCTTTGGCTTCGCCCATGGTGTAAAGCGCATACAGGGGATCATTATCGATTTTGTGGTAAGCCCATTTCAAAGACAAATCTGTGTCGATCACATAATCCATCAAGGGACCATGGGGAGTCTCGATAATTTCCATATCGATAGGAGAGTGTTTTTTAACTTCGATCACTTCTTTGCGAACCTGGTAGGGTTGTTCCTTGCCATTAAAGATCAAAGTTTTTTTCTTACGATCAATTTTCTCCCGGTAAAGATCCATGTCATCAGTTTGGGACATGGTGAAGCCCCACGCGTGATGAGGCGTGTGACCTAAGATCGCAAAGGGAACCAAGGGAAGATAGTGACCATAAATCTCAAAGTCCGGAGTATGCAGGTGGGCCTCGAACCAGACGGCGGGATGAGAAAAGGCAATGTGCGGGTCGTTGGAGAAAATACTTTTCCCACTCTCAGAACGCTTGGGTGCCAGCAACCAAGAATTACTGCTGTCAAAAACTGTCGCGTAGGAATTATCGGCGACGGTGTAAAGTGGTGACAGATCCACTTTGCTTGCCACCTGATAAGGTGTCTTCAGTTGATCGTTGCGAAGCTCGCCGAAAAGCTCGGGAGGAAATTTCTTTGCAAGCGATGTCATCGTGGGATCCACTCGCAAGGCAATCCCAAAACTATAAGCAATCTGTCCTGTCATCACATAGGAATCAATCGGTGTGAAGGGGCGGGTTTTGATTCCTAAAATCGCCAAATCATAAGGAACCGGGCGAGTCGCGACATATTGATTCACCCCATCACAATAAGCTTCCATTAGGGCCCACATTTGCGGATCAAGGGTTCCGTCCTTGCGTTTTTTCGCCAGCATTTTTTCCGAAGTCTCTTTCAGCGCAAGACTGCGATATAGCATATCGGATTTGACGGTTTTCTCGCCGATCACTTCCGATAACAAACCTTGAGTTTGACGGCGGGCCATTTCCATCTGGAAAAGTCGTTCGCTTGCCATCACGTATCCTAAAGCTCTAAAGGCATCAGTTTTGTTTTGAGCAAAGATATGAGGGATGCCAAAGGAGTCGCGTTGTATTTTGACCGGGGCTTGTAAGTTTGTGAGCGAAATTTCACCATCAAGAGGTGCCAGCGAGCGTCGCATAAAGGCATAAGTTCCAATGCCAGTCACAGCAACCACAACAGCAAGAATAAGCAGGGAGATTTTGAGTTTTCTCATGACCTCACTGTCACAAAGACCAGGTCTTCAGGCAAGCTCGCGAGATGTCACTGTGCAAAACGAAAACCGCAGGGACCCCTAGCGAATTGGCTTTCACCTATGCTAGGATCAGAGGGATGGCCAAAGCTTATAAAAAGAACTTTCAACTGGTGTCCGAATTCAAACCTTCTGGTGATCAGCCTAAAGCGATCGAGCAGATGGTGGAAAATATTGCTGCGGGATTGAAGCATCAAACTTTGCTCGGCGTGACCGGGTCAGGAAAGACCTTCAGTATGGCGCATACGATTGCAAAACTGAATCAACCTGCGTTGGTCCTTGCTCCCAACAAAACTCTGGCAGCTCAGCTCTATGCGGAGTTTAAAGAGCTCTTTCCTAACAATGCAGTTGAGTATTTCGTCAGTTATTACGATTACTACCAACCAGAAGCCTACATACCTTCAACAGACACGTATATTGAAAAGGACTCGGCGATTAACGAACAGATTGATCGCATGCGCCACTCGGCGACGCGGTCCCTGTTTGATCGTCGCGATGTGATTATTGTCAGTTCCGTTTCCTGTATCTATGGTTTGGGATCTCCGGAGGCCTATGAAGGAATGATGATTCAGGTCGTCTCGAACACTGAGATGAAGCGCGATCATCTTTTACGTGAACTGATACGTGTCCAATATCAGCGTAACAATGTCGACTTCACCCGTGGAACTGTGCGCGTGCGTGGCGACAATGTCGAAATCTTTCCTCCCTACGAAGAAGACCGCGCGATTCGCGTCGAGTTCTTTGGTGATTATATCGAAAGACTTTCGTGGATTGATCCTTTAACGGGACAAGTTCTGGAAGAGATCGATCAGATCGGTATTTATCCTGGAAGTCACTATGCCACAGGCGATGACAATCTGAAGCGTGCAATTAAGACCATTCAGGATGAGTTGCGGGATCGTCTGCAATATTTGAATCAGAATTTGAAGTTCCTGGAAGCGCAACGTTTGGAGCAAAGAACGTATTACGATATCGAGATGATGGAACAAATGGGTTTCTGTCAGGGGATTGAGAACTATTCGCGCCATTTGACGGGCCGAGGAGAAGGCGAGCCACCTCCCACATTGCTGGAGTATTTCCCTAAAGACTTCATCACCTTTATCGATGAGTCCCACGTGACGGTTCCGCAAATCGGGGGGATGTACCGGGGCGACCGCGCTCGTAAAACCACTTTGGTGGAGCATGGTTTCCGGATGCCTTCAGCTTTGGACAATAGACCGCTGAATTTCCAAGAGTTTGAAAAAATGATGGATAAAGTGGTTTATGTGTCAGCGACTCCGGGAAATTACGAATTACAAAAATCCGAAGGGATTATCGTTGAACAAATCATTCGTCCCACGGGATTGATTGATCCTGTGGTGGAAGTCCGCCCGGTGAAACATCAGGTCGATGATTTGCTGAAAGAAATCCGTGAGCGTATTAAACTCAAAGAACGTGTTTTGATCACGACTCTGACGAAACGTTCGGCCGAGGATTTGACAGAGTACTATGAAAACCTGGGAATCAAGATCAAGTACCTGCACAGTGATATCGATACCATTGAACGTTCGGAAATTCTGCGTGATTTGCGTCTGGGAGTTTTTGACGTTCTGGTCGGGATCAATCTTTTAAGAGAAGGTCTGGATATTCCTGAGGTGAGCTTGGTCGGTATCACTGATGCCGATAAAGAAGGCTTCCTGCGTTCGGAGCGTTCATTGATTCAAACCATCGGTCGTGCGGCCCGTAACTTAAACGGTCGCGTGATTTTGTATGGTGATGTCATGACCGACAGTATGAAAAAGGCGATCGGCGAAACCGAGCGTCGTCGTCGCATTCAGCAAGAGTACAATGAGGCAAACGGCATCACACCACAGTCTATCCGTAAGAAAATCCGTGACGGCTTGGGAGAAGCTTTTGACGGATCTGTCGGTGGAGCTCCGCTAAAAGGTGAAAACCGTCAGGAAGCGATCATTAATAAGTTTGCTCATGAACCTGATAAGTTGACCCAGGAAATTGATAAACTTCGTGAAAAGATGCGCAAGCTTTCCAAGAATCTTGATTTTGAAGAAGCAGCGAAAGTGCGCGATGAAATCAAGCGCTTGCAGATCGTGGAACTGGGGATTCGTAGCGGTGAAGTGGAAGGCGATAGCGCCAAGGTGAATAAAGATGGCCTCGAGTAAGTTTGACGAAATTCGCGATAAGGTCCGCGAATTCCCCACTCAAAGTGGCGTGTACCTGATGAAAGGACCTGGCGATAAGATTATCTATATCGGTAAAGCCAAGTCCTTACGCAATCGTGTGCGTAGTTACTTTACCGACAGCAAAGATCACTCGCCCAAGACCCGCTTGCTGGTTTCCAATATTTTGGAAGTCGAATACATTTTGACGAAAACCGAGGTTGAAGCGTTTTTGCTGGAAGCTTCGCTGATTAAAAAGCATCGTCCCAAATACAATATCCGTCTGCGAGATGATAAGGCTTATCCTTATATCCGGATGAGTTGGTCTGAAAAATATCCGCGTCTGTACGTGGCTCGTAAAGTGAAGCGTGATGGATCTCTTTATTTCGGTCCGTACACTTCAGGTCTTGCCGTGCAGGGCACAATTCGTTTCTTGAATCGCACTTTTAAAATTCGTGATTGCACCGATGCGATGTTTAATACGCGCAAACGTCCGTGCATGACCTATCAGATTGGTCGATGTACAGCGCCGTGCGTGGATTACATCACACAGGAAGAATATAAAAGTGAGGTTGAGGGCGCGAAACTTTTCCTGAAAGGCCAAAACAAGAAGGTCATCAAGTCGCTGAAAGAAAAAATGATGGGTGCCGCTGACGAAGAAAAATTCGAAGTGGCAGCGCGACTGCGTGACTCCATTGAGGCGATAAAAACGATCCTGGAAAAACAATCCGTTATCAATGATACCACGGAAAAAGATCAGGATGCTGTGGGCTTTTATGGCGATGAGCGCGGTTGCTTGATTGAAACAGTCCACGTTCGGGCGGGTCGTGTGATCGGAACTCGACCTCACTTCTTGCCACATTTTGATCCGAATGATCCAGTTGAAGATCCACGGGAGTGGATGGTGGATTTCCTGAATCAGTACTATGAAGACAACTTCATCCCGGATGATGTTTTGTTGCCTTTGGATATCGGTAGCGATTTGAATAAATTGATGGAGCAGGTGTTGGAATCTCGTTCGGAAACAAAATCAACCGTGCGTTTTGCAACCGATGAACGGGGCAGAAACTTGGTGGAAATGGCCAATGAGAACGCCAAAGCCCATTTCTTAAAATATGTCTCTAAATCCGAAGAAAAGCTGCGCGGCCTGCAAGAGATCAAAGAAAAGTTCAATTTGCCAGAAATGCCTCGTCGTATCGAGTGTTATGATATTTCGACCTTCCAGGGAGCTGAGACCGTGGCCTCGCAAGTGGTCTTTGAAGAAGGTGTGCCGTCGAAGGATCACTATCGCCGTTATAAAATCAGAACCGTCGAGGGGATCAATGACTTTGCTTCCATGTATGAGGTGTTAAGTCGTCGCTTTAAACACACCGAATACGAAGATCCACAATTGATCGTTATTGATGGTGGTAAGGGACAATTGTCTCAGGCCATCAAGATTTTGACTGAAATTGGTCGCAAGGACATCCCTGTGGTTGGTTTGGCCAAAGCGCGGACTGAAAGTGACTTTCAGAAAGCCGAAGTGGAGTCCACGGACGAGCGCTTCTTTCTGCCGGGCCGGGCAAATCCTGTGATTTTCAAGACCAACTCCGAGGCCCAGCACATTTTGGTGGGGATCCGTGACGAAGCCCATCGTTTTGCGATCACTTACCACCGTAAGCTGCGCGAAGGAACGTCGCTGGAGAGCGAATTGGATTACGTTGTGGGCTTAGGCGAAAAAAGAAAGAAAACTCTTTTGACTCAGTTTAACTCTATTGATGAAATCAGAATGGCCGATCCAAGTGAAATTGCGAAACTTAAAAGCTTCAACCGCGTTCTGGCTGAGCGAATTATTTTGCAATTGAACGAATCGGAAGAAGAAGAAGTCGAAGCTGAATAGCTGTCACAGTGAACCGCTGCCAGCTAACTGTTGAATAGAGTGCACATGAAAAATCACGCGTTTTTAGTGGGAATCGCCATTTTCTTAAGTCGTATCGCCGGATTGGTGCGCGAACGTGTGTTTGCCCATTTCTTTGGAAACTCGGCGGCGGGTGACGCCTTTAAAGCGGCTCTTAAAATTCCAAATTTTTTACAGAATCTTTTCGGCGAAGGTGTTCTTTCCGCCAGTTTCATTCCGGTCTATGCGCAGCTTTTAGCCAAAAAGCATGATGAAGAGGCGGCTAAGGTGGCTTCAGTCATCGGCAGTTTGATGTTTCTGATGACTTCAATCCTGGTGATTTCCGGTGTTGTGGCGACGCCGCTGTTGATTGATCTGATTGCGCCGGGGTTCGAAGGTGAGAAGCGGGAATTGACAATTAAGATCGTCCAGATCTTGTTCCCGGGGACCGGCTTTTTGGTTATGTCGGCTTGGTGTTTGGGGATTTTAAACTCCCACAAAAAGTTTTTCCTCTCCTATGTGGCGCCGGTGATTTGGAATTTGACGATCATTGCCACTTTGGTCGCATGGGGCTCGCATCAGACGCAATTTGACTTGGCGATCACTGTGGCTTGGGGCTTGGTGGCGGGAAGCTTTCTGCAATTTTTTGTGCAACTGCCATCTGCTTTGCGCTTAGGTAAGAAAATCTGGCCGTCTTTAGATTTAAAAATTTCCAGTGTCACAACCGTGATGCGTAATTTTGTTCCGGTGGTGGTTTCGCGCGGTGTGGTTCAGGTCAGTGCTTATATAGATAGCATGCTCGCGAGTCTTTTGCCGACGGGCGCGGTTTCTTCGCTGGCCTATGCCCAGACGCTTTATCTTTTGCCGGTGAGTTTGTTCGGGATGAGTGTTTCTGCGGCGGAATTGCCTTCCATGTCCCAGGCTGTGGGCAGCGACGAAGAAATTCGCGAATATTTGCAGGGCCGCTTAAATCGTGGTTTGCAGCAGATTGCGTTTTTTGTGATTCCCAGTGTGGTGGCGTTTTTGTTGCTGGGTGATTTGATTGTCGGTGCAGTTTTTCAAACCGGACAATTCGATGCTAACAGCACGCAGACGGTGTGGATGGTTCTGATTGGTTCCACAGTTGGATTGCTGGCTTCGACTTTGGGACGCTTGTATTCCTCGACTTTTTATTCTTTAAAAGACACACGCACGCCGCTTAAGTTTGCTATTTTGCGGGTGATGGCAACCACGGGGTTGGGTGTTTTGTTTGCGTTTTATCTGCCGAAATGGATGGGGTTGAGCGCTGAATGGGGGACGCCCGGATTGACGGCATCAGCGGGGATTGCTGGTTGGATCGAGTTTTATCTCCTTCGTAAATCTTTGAATAAAAAAATTGGCGAAACCGGTCTGCCAGTGAAGTTCCAAATCAAAGTGTGGGTGATTGCCTTGGTCAGTGCCGCAGCGGGAGCCGCCGTGGCACACTTTCTCCTCCCACAGCAATTGCACGTGATTCTTCGTGCAGTGTTTGCAGTGGGTGTCTATGGCCTGCTGTATTTTGGCTTAGGGTATTATTTCCAAGTCGAGCAAGCCAAAGGCTTTTTGCAAAAGATTTTACGCCGCTTGAATCGCTAATTTAGTAATAAACGCCCCAGCCATAAAGATTCAGATATATTTGGCCGCTGCTTAATGAAAATTGCAGTTGGCCATTGAAATATCCTTCATACATCGGGCGAAAGCCTACCTGCGTATAGCAGCTCTCTCCTGGACGAAGTGAACCATAACAATTGGTATTGGCGGTGAATGCCGACCCAAAAACAAAGACGTTATAGACCCGCACCGAACAGTTGGCATTGTTGGTTAAGCGGAAGGTCGAATACCGTGTGTAGTAGGTCGGGGTGTTGGGAAAGGTGTAGCTGTAGTATTGAGCCAGACCATTCACATCACCGATGACCAAGTCGGCCGTGACTGTGGGTTTTTCGACACTCGCAAAAACTGAAACGGGAGCAGCGAGGAGTAGCAGGGCGCTGATAAGCAATGACCGGAATGCATTCATAGAGTCCTCCTTATGAATAGTTTTGTTGAAGAAGAAATTGGTCGCAAAGAATTTTCGTAGTATGCTTTTTTCGTCATGAATGATTCATCTCTGTGGTCTCCACTTAAAATTTCTGTGTATCGCAACTTTTGGATCTGTGCCTTTCTGTCAAACTTAGGTACTTGGATTCAAGACGTGGCGGCGAGTTGGGTGATGACACATCTATCGACGTCACCTTTGATTATTTCTCTTTTATCGTTCACTAGTAATTTGCCCGTGGTGTTTCTTAGTATTGCCGCGGGATATTTTGCAGACCAAGGTCATCGTCGTCGCATTTTACTAATGTCTGAAAGCATGATGTTCGTTGCAGCTGCGGTGCTAGCTTACCTCGTGTGGCAAGAGCGGATCACTGAGGGACTTTTGCTTTTGTTGTCGCTTGTCATGGGCGTGGGGTTTGCTTTGTCAAATCCTCCGTTTCAAAGTGTTTTAACGGATTTGGTTCCCAGTGAAAAACAAGCGCAGGCAGTCTTGGTTTACTATATCGGTATCAACGTCACCAGAGTGTTGGGCCCAACAGTAGGTGGTATCGTTCTGGGGGGTATCGGTCCGGCGGCAGCCTTTTGTTTAAATAGCATTTCGTTTCTGGGTTTGATTTTGTTTTTCTGGAAATGGCCGGTGAAAGAAGCGGCTGTGCCGAAGGACGAAAAGAAAGAAGTCAAATTCAGCGAGAAAGAGTTTCAGTTTCTGTTCTCATTTCACAATATGAAACTGTGGATAGAGATTTTTATCGTCACCTTCTTTGCGTCGAGTTTGTGGGCTTTATACCCAACTCGCGGTCGCGTGGAATTGCAGTTAAACAGCTGGCAATATGGCTCTCTGTTGGGATTTTTAGGATTGGGCGCGTGCTTTAGTTCGATCTACTCTAGCAAAATCATGCAACCGGAAAGAACTGCGTTCTCCTTGGCGGGAGCTTACTTTGTCTATGCGGTGGGATTGTTTTTTATCGGAGTCGCCCCAAGTTATATTTTTATGTGCCAAGGGATGTTCTTTGCGGGGATCGGCTGGTTGATTCTTGCAACGTTGATGAACATGAGTTCGCGCCAGCTGACAGGACAATCGCATTTAAAAGCGACAATGCTGGGAGTTTTCCTGGCGGTGTTTTATGCGGGGATGTCTTTGGGAGCGGTCAGTTGGGGGGCTTTTGCGCGGATGGGATCGACAACGTCTGCTTTGACGGTTTCTGCGGCCGGGCTGGTCGTTATCGCCCTTTATAAATTCTTATCTTCCAAGCAGGTAAAAACTCTGGGATAGACACTAAAGTCCTTGAACTGCCACTCTGAGTGGGGAGTCCACGGGCTTCATTCCCGTGGGTGCGCGCGTGGCCTTGCTGACTATGCCAAACGGAATATCTCCCCACCATTTTTCAATCACCACACCGTTTTCGGTGGTGGTGGTTTTGCAGGTTTTATATTTCCCAGGATTTGTTTCTAAAGTCTCCAGAACTCCGCCATTTTTTTTGCAGTGGGTGAGGAGTTCGCTGTATTTGGCTGGAGTAAACAAATCACCCGTTTCAATGGTTTCAGTCGAGGACTCGGTGCCCACTTTGGTGTTTATTTTCACTGTCCAAATTTTCGTGTCTTGGTTGTAGGCGACAACTTCCTTGATGATTTGAATTTCGGAAATCACTCCCGCCGTATTTATAAAATCACCGGACCAAGTCACCTTGTCGCCAATGCTGGGATAGGCATGCACGAGTGTTGAAGCCAGCATCACAAATGTAAAAATAGAACCAGAACGCACAGTCATTGGGACCTCCGAGGACCTCATTTCGAGGTTGTTTTAAGAATGTCACAGGGTTTTCTGGATTCGGGGACTAAATCTTAGGGCCCTTGCTAGGAATCATAGGCACAAAGCGGTGCATTAATTTCGGTTTTTATAGTCTGGAATCGACCCTCGGAGTAAGCTCCCGCACATGAAGGACTACGTTCAGTATTTAGAGGAAGTTTTAGGTCTGCAAAAGGTCATGCTGAATGACACGACTCCTGTTGCCGCGGTGGATAGCCAAGCACAGGTGGCGACGACAGCTGCCGCAACTAAAACTCAATTCTTTACTCAAAAAGGTCCTTACATTCCTGCTGAAATGGTTCATCGCGAATTGGTGTTCCTAAATATCCTGACTCAGGCGAAAGAAAGTTTCTTTCGTCCTGAAGTGCGCGATCTTTTCGATAAAATGAAAGCCGCAATGAAGATTCGCAATATTCAAGTGTTGGAATTGGATTGCACCGTCGAAGATCGTTCCTTGCTGCCTTCGGAACTGGCGCAGTTTTGCGAAAGCAAAGTTGTGGTGGTGTTTAGCTCGTTCCCGAAAGATCTCGGTGAGATGATCTATAAAGGGCCAGGTCAATGGATCGAAACTTACAGCCCGGCCTATCTGTTGGAAGACGGGGCGGCGAAAAAAGTCGTGTGGAATGATCTCCAAAAAGTGATGAAGGAGTTGAATCTATGAAGAAGCTCTTTGTTCCTGTGCTGCTGATGTTGTTGCTGGGGACAAAAGTTTCTCTGGCTGCGACTTGCACCTTGGCTCTCACTATCAACGACGCGATCACGGCGTCGACGACAGATTATCTTGAGCGCGCAGAAAAACGCGCCCTCGAAAATAAATGTGATTCCATTTTTGTCAGAATGAACACGCCGGGTGGCAGCCTGATGAGCACGCGTCGTATTGTTGAGCGCATGCTGGCCTCCAAAATTCCCTATCTGTGTTTGATCACGCCTCGGGGTGGTCGTGCGGGCAGTGCGGGTGCCATTATCCTGCAAGCTTGCCATGTGAATGGCGGCGTGGTGGCCACCAATGTCGGGGCAGCGACACCGATTCTGGGCACAGGCGAAAAAATGCCCGACGATCTTCGTAACAAGATGATCAACGACACCGTGAGCTGGTTAGAAGGTGTCACCACATTACGTGGCAGAGATTTGAAATTTTCCAAAGAGATCGTCACTGAAGCCAAATCCGTAAGTTCCGCTGCCGCCGTGGCATCAAAAGCCTTGGATATTTTAGCGGAAGATGAAACGGATTTTTTAAAGAAAGCCGAAGGTCGCAAGGTCCTTTTGCAAGGCAATGAATCAGTGCAAGTTGTGGTCGGAGACCTGCGCGAGTTTTCTCCAGATACACGCTATCAAATTTTGAATTTTATCGCAGATCCTGAATTTGCCTATTTGTTGTTCATGGGAAGTTTGGGACTTTTATATGTGGAGCTGACTCATCCAGGGTTGATTGCTCCCGGTGTGATTGGTGGTATTGGCTTGGTGTTTTCGATGATTGCCTTTCACAAACTGGAAGTCGCGTGGGGAGGCCTGGCGCTGATTTTATTGGGGATTGGTTTTTTAATAGCCGAGATCTTTATCCCGAGCTTTGGTGTTTTGGGTGTGGGTGGTTTGGTTTCTTTGTTTGTCGGAAGTGTTTTTCTGTTTGATCAAAGCACGGGTTATACCTTGCCATACACGATCATTCTGCCCGTGGTGTTGGGAATCGGTCTGGTGTTTTTTGGGGTGGGATATCTGGCCTTAAAAACCTTCCGGTTAAAAACTCGCGATACGGATCATGATTTAAAAGACAGCACGGGTGTGGTGATGAGTACCGATGAAAACGGTCATCGCGGTCAGATTCAGATTATGGGTGAAACCTGGATCTATGTGTCTGAGGATTCTTTGGCCGTGGGAGATCACGTGAGTGTGACCGCTCGTCAGGGACTTACATTGAATGTTAAGAAAAGTAATAAGGAGTAAGTGAGATGGAGTTTTTTATTGTTCTGTTGGTGGTTGGTGCCATCATTTTAAGTTCGATGATCAAAATCTTGAACGAGTGGGATCGCGGTGTGATCTTGCGTCTTGGTAAAGCCGTGGATGTGCGTGGACCGGGTTTAATTGTTTTGATTCCTTTCGTTGAACGTATGATCAAGGTCGACACGCGTACGATCGCCATGGATGTAAAACCACAAGACGTCATCACTAAAGACAACGTCAGCATGCAAGTAAATGCCGTGGTTTATTTCAAAGTGATTTCTCCGATGGAAGCGATCACGAAAATTGAAGATTTTTATTTTGCGACCAGCCAGTTGGCACAAACGACATTGCGTTCTGTGATGGGACAATATCCCTTGGATGACGTGCTTGAACACCGCGATAAAATCAACGGCGCTCTTCAAGGCATTTTGGATAAACACACCGAAGCCTGGGGTATCAAAGTGACGATGGTGGAAGTGAAGCAAATCGATTTACCAAAAGAAATGCAAAGAGCCATGGCTCGCGAAGCAGAGGCAGAGCGTGAGCGCCGTGCGAAAGTCATTAGCGCTGACGGGGAGTTGCAGCGTGCCGAGAAGCTCGCACAAGCATCCACGACACTTTCAAGCTCGCCCTCAGCCCTTCAGCTGGCGTATTTGCAGACACTGACTGAGATCGCTGGAGATAAGACCAATACGGTGATATTCCCGTTACCGCTAGATCTGGTTAAACCGTTCATCGAACTGGGTCATAAAAACTAGACTTTCATCCCTTCGGGTATGTTGGTTAAATAGAAGCACAGCTATAAGAGGCCTACGGATGGGGCCTCTTTTTTTTACTCTAGGATGGAGACTGCGCGTGAGAATATTCTGGGCCCTGGTGTGCTTTTTAGCCGCTTTGACATATTCGATCTCTGAAGCGCAAGCACAATCCTCAATCCCTGCGGATAAAGAACTCGTTCGCGTGCGTTTGTTGACCAATTCAAAGCGCGTGCAGGTGGCAGGACAGGCTTTGCGTTTTCAAATTCTTTCGCAGCCTTATCGCAATGTCGCGATCCCCGACAGTGGTTCAGCCGAAGTGCGTGTGATGAAAAAAAACGGCAAGCACATCTGGGCTTTGCGTTTAAATAATCGTGATAATGAGCATCTCTTTAAAGAAAAATATCTGATGATCCAAGGGGAGAATCTGCGCGTCGGCGCGCAAAGCTTGCCATCACGTGTTCTTCTTTCTGTGGGACCTGGCGATCAAGTCGACGTCGTGGGCGTTTTGCCCTTGGACGAGTATCTTGCGGGAGTTCTTTCCAGCGAAATGCCGACGAACTGGCCGATTGAAACTTTAAAAGCACAAGCGGTGGCGGCAAGATCCTATGCTTTATCGGTGATGGCAGAACGTTCGGATAAAGCCTATCACTTGGAAAGCTCGGTGTTGGATCAGGTCTTCCATCACGTGGTGGATGGTGATGAAAGTGATCCCAAGCTACAAAAAGCCCTTAAAGCGGTCCGTGAAACTGCTGGCATCAAACTTTTCGCTCGCGATCACAGTGTTCTTAAAGCTTATTATCACGCGGATTGCGGCGGTCACACGACACTCGCAAAAAATGTGTGGAGCGGTGGTGTCAATAGTGGTGTCGCCGTGGATAATTCCTGTCCGACCAATCCTAAAGCGAATTGGACTGTGAAAATCACTCGCTCGGAGTTGGCAGAGAAATTACACCTTGATGATGTGACAAAGCTGACCTTAGATCGCATGAGTAACGACACCCGTGTGAAAGGTGTGCGCGTGGCGGTGAACGATTCCGAGCAAAAGTACATCAATGCCAACGAGTTCCGTCAGGCCTTGGGCTTTACTGAACTTCGCAGCACCTTGTTTGAAATGAAGCAAGAAGGCGACTCTTACACTTTCACCGGACGTGGTTTTGGTCACGGGGTGGGACTTTGCCAGTGGGGCAGTCGTGCCCTGGGTTTAAAGGGACAAAATTTCGTGCAGATTCTTAAGCACTATTATCCCGCAGCGCAAATCGCGCGAAACTAATTTTGAGATCCAAATTGAAATGGCATTATGGGAGCATTGTCGAAGGCGTGTCTCTTGGGTATGACCGAGAATATCTGCACGCGTTTTTGGCCTTTAACGCCCACCCAGTCTTCCAGGATTTCATTGTACTGGGCTGAAACTTTCAGCATCGAAAGACCCATATCATATTTTTTTATCAGCTCTGCAGCGTCCTTATGCTTTTTCGAGAAATGCACATAAATCGGCTCCTCCGAAAGTTCCAAGACGACATAGAATTGATTTTTGAATTCAGGATTGGTTTTTAAATAATAGTAGTAAACATATTCATCGATGGCGACAAAAGAGACGCGATTGGACTTTAACATCATGAGCGATGTTTGATCGCTGGAAGTAAAGATTTTATTGATTTGCGTATTCTCATCGAACTCTTTGCCAAACGGAAACTCCGCCGGCAAGGCCACGGATTTTCCTTCGATGTCCTTCAGGCGCAGGGGCTTATTGCGGGCGGTGATTTTATTGGCGATGATGAGGCCCTTACTTTTAAAGAGGGGTTCCTTGGGAAAAAGAAAATCATTGTCCATCTCTTTGGAATGGGCGGAGTTAAAGCAGGCCACATAACGGCCCGTTGCTGTCTGAGCTTTGCAGCGAGTGTAGGGGACTTGGACCAATTCGACACTCTCGCCCACATTTTTAAATGCAGCGCGAACAATGTCGATCGACATACCAACAGCACGATTTTCTTTTTTAAATGCAAAGGGAGGCCAGGCATCCTCAACGAGGATTTTGATGGGCTTTGCGAAAGCGGTGAGGCTTGCAAGGAGCACTGTGGCTGGTAAGAGTCGTTTAAACAGAAAAAGCATTACTGGTGTTTAACAGGCGTAACACCAGGGATCATCTTACTTATTCGTAATCTGTATCTTAGAAACCCATGAATACACGGGCTGCGAACATAAATACAGCGCCGAGAATCAAAACATTTGTTGCAGTGACAGTCATTTTTGCGTCCCTTTTTATATGTGATACATCCCATTTCGGTAATGTTAGGGAAAATCTTAAATACTATTTTTGCGTCCATATCTTTGACATGTCTTTTTTTTAGAAAAGGTGCCCCTTTTGCGCCTTCCGTTGCTGGTTAGTCACTGAAACCAGCTTTGTATCACCTTGAGAAACCGGCAAATTACAGCCTTTAATCCATAAGTTAGGTCGGTATCTCGATGTTGGCACAGGCATAGCAATACTAGAACGGTGAGAACCCACCTTTGAAAACGGGTTCTTGAAAGAGGCTAGTATGAACAACAAATTCAACGCTCCATTAATGATCTTGGTGGCCGCCATCGCCCTAGCAGGTGTTGGGTGTGGCAACAATAAGATGGCCGTTGCAGAGTCCACTGCGGTGGTTGTTGATTCATCCAATAACGGCACGGGTAGCATCCCAACTTCACCAGATGGCTCTGGCACTTCGGGCAGCGGCACGACGACAAGCTATTCTAATGAAGCGACATTCACGCCGGTATCTATTACGGAGCTTAATAACTATATTGGGACTCGCCCAGTGAATGACCCTCAGAACTTTAAATTGAAAATTCAATTGAGTGATATCGGCAATGGCCGTTACGCAGGGACTGTCAGCATGTCTTATACAGATACAGGTGTGACTTACACGGGTGTGTTCACGGCCGGTTCTGGCAAAAACGCAAGCTACTCTGGTTTGAAAGACAACAATACTTATGAGGCTGAATACAACAGATTCTTCACTTCCGGTGGCAAAACTGTTTTCAATGGTTTCTTCCAAGACCAGTGGGGCGGTGTGGTTCTGGTTGTTGATAACGTGATCAGCCAAGGTGACGCTCAAGGTGGTACGATCGTGACGGGTTCTCTTTACTATAAGAACTTCGCACAATCCTACGCCACTCAGTCTCCCTACAGAAAATGCTGGTTCATCTATGATGGTCCTTACAACTGCCGCTCGGGTTCAGTGATCAACAAATCAGCTGTGATTCCGAACGATGGTTATAGAAAGCTTGGAACATTCTCGGGAATTTCCAAAGCAGCGGCTTTCCAATAACTTTGCTTTAAACACTCCAGCATTGCTGGGGTTGGAAACACTCCAGCGTTGCTGGAGTAAATTTTGAAAGGTTACTAAAACGAGGAGTAAAATATGGATAAACTTAATTTACGCAAAGTAAGTTTTCCGACATTGATCATGCAACTGGTGGCCATGCTGGCGATTTCAGCATTTATGGCTGCTTGCCAAGGCAATGATGGTGGCGGGGGACCTGTCGGCCCTGTGTATGCAACCGGATACGGTTTCGCAAACGCAACCCAATTTGGATCCGTACAAAGTGTGAATCCGATGAATTCGGTTTCAATGGCTTTGAATGTGATCGTTGATAACGGCGCTTCGGCGTACAACAATGGGTATAACAACGGCTATGGCTACGGATACGGTTATCCAGGTTACTCCAATATTGGCACAAACTTGAATCAATATACGGGCCCGGTGGCATTCCAAGGAACGATGACAGTGGGTGTGAACTGGTATGATCTTTATGGTTCAGGCTGTCAGGTGGCTCCAGGTACTTACACGGTTGATACAGTGACTCAAGGTCAAATGGCTTATGCTGGAATGATGTCGACGGTAAGATTGGTGGCAAACCCAGGCAATATCATCATGGAAGTAAATGGCGGTATGATCAACGGCAGTCGTTTGGTTGCTCTTCCTCCAGGTGGTATCCATGTTGCGCAAGCAAATGGTATCAATTGCAGCCCTGTCTTCGGTGGATCTTTCAACTAAGACAGAGTTTGAGATATAAATCGCAATCGCCCCTCACTGACCTCGCAGTGAAGGGCGTTTTTTATTTTCAAATAGTGACATAATATTTCTTGCGCTTGGTCCAAAGTCTGGTTCTAATATTCAGTATGGAACTACCTCTTTGGATCGACTTCTTTGATGAACTACAAAATGTGCGTGGACGTTCCCAAAATACGGTGATGGCATATCGTCGTGATCTGGAACTCTATATCGAGTATCGCAAAACCCATAACAATGTGACTGGCTTTTACGAGTTTATGAAAAAACATAAACTTTCCACTCGCTCACAAGCGCGGGTGATCTCGTCTTTGCGCACGTATTTTAAATTCTGCGAAACCCGTGGTCATAACAGCCCGGAGCTGCGTGAACTCCGTCCACCTAAAGTGAAAGTCGGTCTTCCGAAAGTTTTAACTCCCCAGGAGTTCCAACAACTTTTCGACGCGGCCGAAGTCACGGATCCGGTTAAAACCGCACGCAATCAATTGACGCTGTTGTTTTTGTACGGCTTGGGTTGCCGTGTTTCTGAATTGATTGGCTTAAATGTCACAGATTTTAACCAAACAGATCGTTGGATCAAAGTTTTGGGTAAAGGCAGCAAGGAGCGCTTGGTTCCTTTGACAGAAAAATTGGCAGAAACTCTGACTACCTACCTTCGTGAGCACCGTTCGGTGTTGATGAAAGAAAACAGTCCATCGATTTTGATCAATGATCGTGGTCATCGTCCGTCACGCGTGGACGTGTGGAGATGGCTGGCCAGCTGGTCGACTCGCGCGGGTTTCCCGGAGCCCGTCAATCCCCATCGTTTCCGTCACGGTTGCGCCACAGCCTTGCTGGAAAGTGGAGCAGACCTTCGTTCTATTCAAATGTTGTTGGGGCATGCCAGCATTCAGACAACACAGATCTATACGAACGTTACAACGAACACGATGACTCGTACGATTGAAGAGCACCATCCGCTTTCCCAAATGGCGGAAGTGGAGAAATAGTCCGGTCTTCGGTTTGACTTAAATGTGATTGCACGAAAAAAGCCCACACCAGTTGTGGGCTTTTTTTTGCTTGTGCCGATTTTCATGAAAATCAAATCTCTGATTCGTGAAAATGAAGCCTTAGTTCCTGTGGAAGTCGAAATCAACTTCATTGCAGGTCTTCCCCAAATTCAATTCCTGGGACTCCCGGATCAGGGAATCCGTGAAAGCATTCATCGTATTAAAAGTGCCATACGCGCCCAGGGTTTTGAATTTCCCAAAGCCCAGCAGGTTTTGGTGAATCTTCGTCCCAATCATTTGAAAAAATCCTCGCGCGGTTTGGAATTGGCGGTGGCCCTGGGGATTTTATGGGAGTCGGAACAGCTTTCTAAACCCGCAGATCCTGTGATGGTGTATGGCGAACTGGGTTTGCTTGGAGAAGTTTATGAGCCTGAAGATCTCACCACGGATTTTGAGCCTGACGGAAATGTCTTAGTATGGACGGGGCAGGCGCAAAAGACGATGGCCGTGTTTGATCGCAGGGTGATGAGTTGTTTGCAGGATGTTCGTGAGCCCGTGGATGTCGCCGCTGTTCCGCGAGAGTATGAGGTGCGCCGACCCGAAGGCGATTTAAATCTTCAATTTCCGCAAAGGCAGGCGCGGCTGTTGGAGGTGGTCGCGTTGGGTGAGCATTCCGTCCTCCTTGCGGGACCGGCAGGTTCTGGAAAAAGCACGATAGCGCGGACTTTGTCAGCATTGCTGGCGGCTCCCACTCAGGAAGACATGCATACAATTTCAAAAAATAATCGGGGCGGGAGCGAAGCCCCTCTTCGCTGGCGTCCCGTGGTCCATCCCCATCACTCAACCACCGCTCTTGGGTTGGTGGGTGGGGGTGTGCCTCCTTTTAAGGGCGAGATTTCACGGGCGCATAAGGGCGTGATGATTTTAGATGAGCTCCTGGAGTTCAACGTGCGAGCTCAAGAAGCTTTGCGTGAGCCCATGGAGGAGTCTTTGATTCGCATTCGTCGTGGGCGTCATAACGAAGAATTCCCGGCGGAGTCTTTGATGATTGCGACCACCAATCTTTGCCCTTGTGGCGATTGGGTTCCTAAATCCCGCGTGGTGTGTGGGCGGTCTTTAAAGAAGTGTCAGTCTTATATGGAGCGGTTGTCCGGCCCTTTAGTGGATCGCTTTCATATTACTTTCTTTACGCAAAAACGCGAGGAAGGGGAGACCGTTTCGGGTTCAGAAATTTTGGCTAAGCTTGAAGCCAGCCGCATGTTCCGTGCACGTTTAGCTACCGGTGATCGGAGATTTAAAAAACTCTCCAGCCGTTGGAATTATGAAGAGCTGACCGCAGATTTACCGAGCTTCTATATGAAAGAACTCTTCCCGAAAGAGATCTCCAGTCGCCGTCGCGAGCTCGCAACGCTACGAGTCGCCAGAACCCTCGCAGACCTCGAACAAACCGAGAAATTGCGTCCCGACCATGTAGAGACTGCCCTAAAAATGACTTTCGAACCCGTCGAAGCTCTTAAAAGACTTGGATGTTGAAATATGCATATTATATGTATAATATATGTGGAGATGCTTAATGCCGAGAATTTCGAAAAGCACAGTTGAAGGATTGGTATGAAATCGTCAAAGAGTAAGTTGAATTATGGCAGCATCGAAGTGGATGAGCGAATCTTTGATCCAGAAAGCACGAAAGTACGCATTTCAACTATGATTGATGCGGACGTCGTTTTTGCATTAAGGGAACGGGCGAAAAAAGAGAAAACAAAATATCAGACGTTGATTAATTCTATTTTACGTCAAGCAGTCGTCGGTGGAGATCCTTTGCATATCGATGCCATTGAGGCCGCATTATTAAAGCGGGGCTTTGTTAAGAAGGCCCGCGGTTAGGCTCAGCTCTGCAAAAGCTGCCACACCGTTGGGCACCGAGGTGCCTTTATATCCAATATACGCGATTTAATGGCGTCATAATGTTTAAAGTTGACTCAAACACCTGATTTAACATAGATTAGGTCTTCGAAATCACTCTGGGGTGATGTGGCCGAGTGGCTAGGCTCAGCTCTGCAAAAGCTGCTACAGCGGTTCAAGTCCGCTCGTCACCTCCAATTTTCTCTTTTAAAATCAAAAAAATCCTTCAATTTAGCGGAACTGCACAATGACATGGCTTTAAACTCGTCGTTATCATTCCTTGTCGTTTAAACTTGGAGGATTCGATGTATCGGGGGATTTTGCTAGTCACGCTGGCTTTTGCTTTTGGTTGTTCTTCTACGCCAAATAAATCAGAGACCGCATTTAGTTCAAAGACACTAAAAGACATAGGAGTCACCGACAGACCGGAAGCTCCGAAGTTTCCATTTGAGGAGTTTTACAAAACATCGGGTCTCTCCAACTTTGAATTCAGTCCTGATGGCAAAAAAGTTTACTTCCTAAAATCCGACGGCAAGGTTCGCAATGTTTTTGCTTATGATGTGGCAGCGAAAAAAATCACTCAGGTGACGAAATATCCTGAGACCGTGAATACCTTCAAAGCAAGCCCTGATGGTAAGTACTTGTACGTTCAAAAAGACATTGGCGGCAGTGAGATTTTCGATCTTTACCGCTTCGATTTAAAAACTTCCGCCACCAAACAGCTGACGTTTGGTAAAAATGTTGAACGCAGTTACTTGTGTGACATTGATAAAAAGGGCAAACGTCTTTATTTCACTCAAAGCCAAAACAAGCGTGCAGTTTACGACGTAAAATCTCTGGATTTGAAAACACTCAAAGCATCACTTTTAGTAGCCGGTGGCGACAAGCAGCTTTACTGTGATAACTTAAGCGCCAAGGGCGACAAGATTTTATTCCAAAGCTTTATCAACAACAACGAACGCCACATTGGTTATATCGACACGAAAACTGGAAAGGCTCAGTATTTCCTCACAGAACCCGGCGTAAATGTTGGCACGATGTTCTTTGTAGGTAACGACATTGTTTTCAGCAGCACCAAGGACTCAGACATCTTCCGCGTGTGGAAGTATGACATGGCGACAGCCAAGTTGGAGCTGGTAAAAACGGGTTTAGATAATGACGTTGAAGCGCTTTCCATCTTTGCGGATGGCAAGGTGACGGTGTTGAGCTATCGCGGCCGCCTGGCTCCGCAGACGAAAGTTTTTGATGGGGTATTTGCATCAGAGAAAAATCTAGCATCTCCAGATGAAACGTCTTCGGCAACCTTTAGCAACTATGATCCCAGCTTAGGGGTTGTGGTTATCCAGAACGCGCACACACCGGCTCAGTATTTTATCTCGCAAAAAGGTGTGCTGACTCGTTTTTATGATTCCAATCAATCGGCCATCGACGGAAAGTATTTTTCTAAAGCTTACTCGACATTTGTAACGAGCTTTGATGGTTTGCAGGTACCAACTCATTTCGTGATCCCTAACGGAACTTCCGCAACCAAGAAACGTCCCGCGATCGTTTGGGTTCATGGGGGACCTGAAGACCATGTTGATCCCATTTATGCCAGCATTCATCAATTTATAGTTAACAACGGTTTCGTGTTGATCGCCCCCAATGTGCGAGGCAGCACTGGTTTTGGTAAGGCCTATCAGTTCAAAGACAACGGAGATTGGGGCGGTGGACATATCAAAGATCTTGTCGCCGTTGCTAATTACGCAAAGACGCTGGACTTTATCGATAAGGACAATGTTTTCCTGATTGGTGGATCGTTCGGTGGTTTTAGTGTCATGTCCCTGGTGACTCAGTATCCGACTGTTTTCAAAGCGGTTGTTGATATTTTTGGACCGGTCGAAATGGCAAAGTTTGTTGATAGTTGGCCGCCTCTGGCTCAAACATATTGGATTGGCGAAATCGGAAGTGATCCGCGTAAGGACGATGCTTTAAATAAAAGACTTTCACCGCTTTATCACGTTGATAAAATTAAGATTCCCGTGCAGGTGCACCAAGGGGCCAACGACATTCGTATTCCCAAAGAACAATCAGATTTGTTGGTTGAGAAGATGAAGAGCTACGGCATCCCGGTGGACTACCATGTCTATGCGGATGAAGGACATGGGTTTTTAAAGTTTGAAAACTCCAAGAAATGCTTCTCTTCTGTGGTCGATTTTTATAAGAGCAAAATGTAGTCATCTGAAGCGAAGTCTATTTACGGAAGCGGCGCTTCCGTAAATAGGACCTGGCACCTTTCGTCGAGCAAATTCCACCCAAGTTCATTTATAAATCTTGTTTTCAGGTCATGAATATTCTTTTGGGCATGACACTTCACAATTTCGTTTCAGAAAGCTGGAAATACTCCGCACCGCCGTTATGGTGGGGGGAGTAAAGGGAGGCTTTATGAAAATGATAATGTCATTAATTGTCCTAAGTCTGTCTGCGAGTGCAGCTCTTGCGGAGGGGACAATGAATCAAGGCCAGTCTGTGAAAAAAGCAGATGATCAGGCGATGACGACTCAACGGGCGACAGATATTACTCGAATGATTCGAGAAAAAATCGTCGCAGATGATTCGTTGTCCATGAAGGCACACAATATTCAGATCATCACCGATAATAACAAGCGGGTGATTTTGAAGGGCAATGTAACCTCTGCTGATGAAAAAGCAAAAGTCGAACGTATCGCGAAAAGTGTCGCTGGCGATACTCAAGTTATCAATAATACTGTGATCACAAAATAAAGGAGTGCAACCATGGGACAACGTGGAGATAAAGTCGTATTTGGAATTTTTCAAACGCGTTCGCAAGTTGAACGATGTGTCGAGCAATTGCGCACCGAAAGCTTCCGCAGTGAAGATGTTTCTGTATTGATGCCGGATAAAGGCGACACTGCTAAATTTGCGCACGAAAAAGACACGAAAGCACCCGAAGGTGCGACGATTGGTGGCGGCACGGGAGCCCTTCTTGGGGGTACTTTAGGTTGGTTGGTCGGTGCTGGCGCAATCGCGACACTGCCGGTCTTGGGACCTTTGGTTGCCGCAGGTCCTATCATGGCCGCTCTTGCCGGAGCTGGTGCGGGTGCTGCCGTTGGTGGTTTGGCTGGAGCCTTGGTGGGAATGGGAATTCCTGAATATGAGGCCAAACGTTATGAGACAATGGTGAAAGATGGCGGCATTTTATTGTCAGTGCACGTTGATGACAGTGACTGGCAGGATAAAGCAGAAAGAATTTTGAAACAATGTGGAGCAAAGGACATTTCAAAATCCAGCGAAAAAGGTCCTTCTCGAAAATCAGAAGAACGCAGAGATATTCACCCATAAATAAAAAAGGGGAGCATGCGCTCCCTTTTTTTGTTAGGTCGCACATCCATAGTTCTCTCTTTGTATTTGCAGGCTACCTGTATCGCAACAGGCATCGCGAGCACTTTCAAAAGATTGTTCGTTAGCCACAGAGTTAACGAAATGTGAGCTGACTAAGATCTAAATTGAATCAGATCTCATTTTGATAGTCTTGCTGTGGATTGAAACCGAACAATGTTATTTAAGAGAATTCGTCGTCTTCTTCAAATTATGCTCAGAATCCTGTCGAGTCATCTGAAAATTCCGATAAGAACTCTATGAAGATGTTGGGACGTTTCTGCATATTAAACAAACCATTGTTGGCGCTTTTGTGCGTTGGAGTTTTTGTCCTGTCAGGATGCTCCTTTGACGCCGTCATTTCCAGTCTGACTGACTTAAATAGTATTAGTATTTCGGGAAAAATCGCAAATTATTCAAACAATTCTTCGCAGGCCTCAGTGCAGGCTGTGTCCCCTTTGATTTGCTCCTCTCCCATCGTAAGTGTTTATAAATTAGATGCTAATGGTAATCGTATTTTGCCGGCCATTGCTTCGACACAGGTGAACGCCGACGGCTCCTATTTATTTTCTGCAGAGGCGTTGGGTCATTACAGTGAGACAAATGAATTTATTAGTGCAGCGATGATTGTTGAGGTTCTCGGATGCTCTTCGACTTACTTTAGACCAGTCACAGGAGTCTCTGAGCAAAATATCACCATGGCATCTTCTTTGTTTGGATATTTGCTCAACACAGACCAGAAAATGAAACTCGCAACAGCTTTGCAAGGAGATGGTAAGCAACTGTCCTCGTTGATGGCGCTCTTGGGGACGCCGAACTCAATTGATGATGCTTATAATATTTTGTTAGCCAACTCGGAGGCCAGTGCTGCATTTACGGAAATTTTTGGTGTTGGACCGGAAACGCTGTTGGATGCCTCACCCGAGGTGCTGATTGCGAATTTACCAAAAAGCGCACAAGAAAAAATTGCAGTCAGTTTGCAAGCAAATGCTGTTCACTGGTCTAACTCTTATCCGATTGCGTATCAGTGGAAAATTGATAACACCGTCATCAGCGCGAATAAAGACTTCGATTATTCAGCGGGCGGAAATATGCAAGGTGTCCATACTCTGACCCTGACCATTGGTAAAAATGATGGAACGGGGAAAGTAGATCTTGCAAAACCGTTTAAGGTTATTTCTTCAACTCTCGATATCGCAAACAATGTCCTGCCCACATCTCCTTCGTTCTTAATAACAAGTCCTGTCAATGCGAGCGGTGTCCCGGTGAACACCAGATCCCTGGTCTTGACTCTGAACACGGGAATTGATCTTGCGAACTGCGATTCTTTCAGTGGATTATTGCTGAGTGATGACGCCACCGAACCTGTGTCATCACAAAGCTTTCCAATCACTTGCATTCAAAACGGTGTACAAAATGTGAATTACACCTTGTCGTCTGCAAATGATGGAGTAAAGACCATTTATCTGTGGGCGAAAGATGCTTCGGGAACTATTTCCGTCGCGCCCGCAACCGTTCAAGTGACTCTGGATACGACGAAACCTACAGCGAGTATTATTACCCAGCCCTTGGCGCAAAGCAAAGCCACAGCCCAAAGTTTTGCTTTCACGGGGGATGACGGTATTGGTGCCATTGATCATTTCGAATGTAAAATTGATTCAGGCGCATGGACGTCGTGTTCGAGTCCGACGTCTTATGCCGGGTTGATTGAAGGCGATCATGCTTTTAGTTTGCGGGCTGTTGATACCGCAGGAAATATTTCAGAGATTGAATCTAAAATCTGGCATATCGATTTAACAGCTCCGGTGCTGACGTTGGTGGGACCAACGGCCATCAACAATTCCTTGTCAGCAGTATTTAATTTGTCAGCGACAGATTCCGGAGGTTCTGGGGTTGCGAGTTTTGCCTGCAGCATGGATGGGGCTGCTTACACCGCGTGTTCGGCTGTTTCTAATTACGTCTTAAGCGCTGGAAGCCATGTCTTTAAAGCTAAAGCTTATGATGGAGCAGGTAATGTTTCCTCGTTGCAAACGCATTCATGGACTATTGATACAACTCCACCCACTGTGACGATCACCTCAAAACCAGCAGCGCTGACGAATGCGATGACCGCAACTTTTGCTTTTGCAGGTAGTGACACGGGTGGTGGCAATGTTGCAAGTTACGAGTGTCAACTTGATGGTTCTGGATTTGCGGCTTGTGCAACCGGTAAAAGCTATCTCTCGCTTGTTGATGGGAGCCATGTATTCCAAGTGAGAGCAGTCGACACGGCCGGTAATACTGGGGCGGCTGTCAGTTATAGTTGGACTGTGAACACGTCAACGCCCATGGCTTCAATTTCTTCTTCGCCAGAAAGTATCACGAATCAAACCTCTGCAACTCTCGTTTTTTCGGCGACTGCACCCTCTGGTGGCTCGATCACTGGTTATCAGTGTAATATCAATAATGAGGGATGGGTGACTTGTGCTTCACCAAAGACTTACACTAATTTGCTTCAAGGGACGCAAAATTTTCAAGTTCGTTCTATCGACAACAATTCAAATCTAAGTGATCCAACGTCTTATTCGTGGGTTATTGATACGACGGTGCCAACGTTGGCGATATCATCCAAACCAGATACATGGAGCAATTCCACCACCGCTCAGTTTGTCTTTGCTGGTAGCGATACTGGCGGCGGATCCGTTGCAAGTTACTACTGTCAGATTGATGGTGCTGGATATTCAGAATGTTCCAGCCCCCGCAATTTAAGTTTATTGACTCAAGGCAGTCACACCTTCGACGTCAAAGTCATGGATACGGCTGGTAATAGCAGTGCGGTCTTATCGACCACATGGGGAGTGGATTTAAACGCTCCCACAATGTCTTTAGTAGCAACTCCTGGTGGTTTGACGAATTCCACTTCTGCTAGCTTTAGTTTTAGCTCTGCTGATTTGGGGGGAAGTGGCGTTCTGGGGTTTATGTGCAGCCTTGATGCGGCCGTTCCAGTCTCTTGTAGCTCAGGTGTTTCGTATGCATCTCTTGCGGCCGGAGCACATAGTTTTGAAGCTTCTGTATATGATGCGGCTGGGAATTACTCGACCCCCGTTTCCTATTCTTGGACAGTAGATTTGACACCGCCAACGGTGAGCCTAACGGCGAAGCCAGCATTAAATTCAAATTCGACGTCAGCTAGTTTCGGTTTTACAGGAAGCGATACCGGAGGTGGCAGTGTCGCTGGATATAAATGTAAAATTGATGGTGGCAGCTATGCATCTTGTAGCAGTGGTGTCACTTACAGTTCATTAGCAGATGGAATTCACAGCTTTTCCGTGTATGCGACGGACACGGCTGGAAATGCTGGCGTTGCAACAACCTACACATGGACTTTGGATACGGTTGCACCGACGGTTACAATAACCACTCCGTCTGTCAATGGCACGGTGATACCGGCGGTGTCGTTAAGCGCCGTCGCGATCGGTGGTGCATGTTCGGAAAATGGGGCCACGGTCAGTCTTTCGGGGATTTCAACTCTGACTACAACCTGCGCGAGTGGAAGTTGGTCGGTGAGTCTGAATATGTCCTCCGTGTCTGATGCCACTTATACATTAAGTGCAAGCCAAACTGATGCCGCCGGAAATATCGGCACGGCCACACGCACAGTTATTAAAGATAACACGGCACCTGTGATTTCATTGACCACACCCGGTGCTGCTCAGGGTGGCAATACTATGAATATCAACTGGGTGAATACCGAAAGCAATGTGGCTTCCGGGTCGTCATTTTTGGTTGAGTTATATGATGGCGCTGCGTGGACTTCGTTGGGAACCAAATCAGCGACCGCGGGACTCAATTCGGCTGTGAGCTATAGTTTGCTGGGAGCTTCAGTTCCTGCGGTGACAACGAATAGTGCGAAAGTGCGCGTGTCATTAACGGATGCGGCTGGAAATACCTCTACGGTCACGTCAAATTCTTTTGCGATTGATAGCGCGCCTCCAAGTGTTGTCGGCCTAAGTGTGAACGGTGGAGCTTCGACGACGAATTCCAATTTCGTCAGTGTGAATCTGCAACTGGCAGATAATTTCGCCGCCAATTATTTTTGTGTAAAATACAATTCGACGACGACTCCAGCTGCGACGGATTCTTGTTGGACTTCGGTGGCTTCTTCATTGGGGGGCAATCAGATACCGGCTCCGTCTATTAATGTGACGGGCTATTCATTTCAATTGGGGTATGGTGCTTCCACTTATAAAATTTATGCTTGGGCAAAAGACCAAGCGGGGAATATATCAAGTCTTTCGAATTCAGGGAATGGGACAGCTGGTGTCGACACCACGTCGATCATCTATACTCCTGGAACGGCACCGACGATATCTTCATTCGTTGGCATCGGTAGCAATTTACCTTCTGCGCAACCACCAGCCCTCAGTGATACCACTATTGCTGCCGGTTCGAGTGTTTATATTCGTTGGGCTGTCAGTGGAAACTTGGGACAGAATCCAATCAGTTTGTATTATAAACTGACGTCGGCAAGCTCGTGGACTCAGATTGCAACCAACCTGGTGAATGGTGTTAATGGTAGCTGTACGGCAGATGATCCTGGCACGGCCCAAGTGGAAGGGGGGTGTTATGTTTGGAGTGGTGGCTCGCCTTCTGCTTCCGCTTATCAAATTCAAATCCGTGTCGCTGATACGAATTCTATGGTGTCCATGGCCACAGCCGCCATGATCAATAGTGGGCAAATCCAGATTTTGGCAGGAAATACTGAACCCGGAGTTGGCGGCAGCGCCAAGTCGGCGATTTATTTTTCGACGGGTGGTGGTGATCAGACGTGGGTGAATCAGTTTGTGGTGGCTCCCAACGGATACATATACATCTATGATACTCGCGGAATTTTTAGAATTCAGCCAGCCAATGGAATTAGCACGCTGTTGATTGCTAAGACGGGAACGATGAATGTTACTGCGGCTGGTGTTTTAGCGTCTTCGGCTACTTTGGACAATATTAATGGCATTACATTGGATTATAATCAGAATATTTTGGTTCGAACGACCTCAGCGATTTTAAGTTTTCCTTCAAACGTCGATAACCCCACAGTCAAAAAGATAATTGGCGGTGGTTCCGTGACGACGGATAAGACCGCACCCTTAAATTTCAATTTATCACTGGGATTTGATAAAGACGGTGCGTTCACGATGTTAACTCCATTGCCGAATGGTGACATCTATTTCAGTCAAGCAAATCTAAGAAGTTATTACAGCGCTAGCGACGGCCTCATTCATAATTTACCAGCTCATTCGGGAATAGGAGCTTCTGGTAAAAATACTCTCGATATATCGAGTTGTTTATTAGAGAATTTCGGTCTGTCATTTGATCCGGCCACCTCTGCGATCACCTATGTGATGGCGAACGTGGTCGCGAGTGATTGCGGAGCCGGCACGACAGGCCCTGTGGTTATTTTAGATCCGACGACAATGGTATCCGTGGGGAATTATCCAACGGGACCCATTGGCCTAACCTATGGATATACGAATGGTTTGAAAACCGGCATGGATGGCAGTCTTTATGCCATGAATATGTCAGCAGGACGGGTTGCTAAGTTTGATCCTGCGACCAATAAGTTTACTTATTTTATTGGGAACGGAACGGCAGGATATTGTGCGGATGGAACTCCGATTGCAAATTGCTCGCTGTCACCGCAAAGCCTTTTTGTTTCCCAAAGTGGTACGATTTATTTTTTAGATAATGGACAGATTCGCACGGTTTTGCCTGATAATACGGTGTACACGTTGTATGGTGCTTTTGGAGCGGCTGGAGACGGTGCCGCAGCCCCCATGGCGCGTTTGACCGGATCTTATTCTATTCAACAAAGCAACGATGGGAAGATTCAAATACTGCAAGGCCTTTACCACGTCGTCAGGGAAATTGGCATTGATGGTGTGATCAACAGAATCGCAGGAAATTGGAATTCAGGAGCTATAAATACTACTCTAGTTGCGACACAAACTCCTATTCATGGATTGGGCTCTTGGACTTCACCGTCATCGATTTATACAGATCCGGTTTCAGGCAATATTTATTACTATGATAGCAATAACGGTCTATTTTACCTGAATCGTTCGACATCATTGTGGAACCGTGTGACGGGTGGTGGTGCAACGGATTGGGTCAATGCCGAGGGACTTCCAGGGACGAGTATTGGGTTCAGTAAAAGTGGATATAATAATATTTTCGGAAGTGCTTCAAAGATTTATTTATACGAGAGTCTTAATAATGGAAGCTCGCTTGCGGTTAACTTTTTACAATCCTATGACAGAACTAATAGCTATAAGCAGTCACTGGTATTGGGGTCCACTTTTAACGACGGAAGTCTTTCAAATTGCGCGGTGGGTAGCGTTGCAACCGGTTGCGTCTTCCCAGCAACGATCAATGGGGGGAATCCATTTTTTGATGATGCAGGTGCAAGATTGTTTGTTCCTTATAATGGCACCGCTTCGATATGGGTTTATCAAAATGGCAGCTTTGTAAGTTCGATTTCCACGGTTCAGTCCGTGAAAAATGCGGTCTTCCGGGTGAATTCTGCGAATCAGGAAATTATTTATTATTGCAACGGAACAGCTATCTATCAAAAAAATCTGACGGCGGGGACAGATGCGGTATTGCCGAAATGGCCGAGCGGATTGACCTGCAGTCTCAACGCTCGAAATATAGTCTATGATTCGGCCAACAAGAGACTGATTTTTATCTTTAGTCAGAATGGTTTGTTGGGCGTGGCCGCCTATAATCTCACTGACTAAACGTGTGTGATGCGGTAGTCATCTGAAACCTTTAAGCAGTTCATACCTGCGGCATGCGCTGCTTGAATACCAAGGGTGGCATCCTCAAACACGATGCATTCAGTTGGATTTTGGCGAAGTTTTTCGGCCGCTAACAGGAAGCAATCGGGTGCGGGTTTTCCCTGAGTATAGTCTTCGGCGCAAACCAACAGATCAAAATACGGTTGCAGCTGCAATTGTTTCATCGTGAGCTCAACGATTTTACGACGACTGCCGGTGACGATCGCCATCGGAACCTTGCCATGGTAGTGGTGGATCACTTCCATCACAGAGGCAATTGTGGTGATTTCATTCAAAGAAGCCAGATAGTGCACTTCTTTTTCGGCCACGAATTGCTGGGGATCAATCGAAGTCTTATGCAGTTCATTCATCATCTCGACAATGCGATGAGTGGGGCGTCCCGCCCAGGCCTGGTGTTGTTCACGACTTAAAGATAAAGAATATTTTGCCAAGGCCTTGTTCCAGGCTCCTAAGTGGGCCGGCATGGTGTCGGCCACGGTGCCATCGAAATCAAATAACAGGGCTTTAAAATTATGATTGGGAAAAAATGAATTCAACATAGAAGTGATACTATCACAAGGCTTCCGCTCTGACCAGAGTGGGAATGTTGAGGATTATTCACGAGGGCGTGACTCCAACAGCTCAATTTCAAAGGTTAAATCAGAGTGGGGAGGAATTTTTCCCATGGAGCGCTCGCCATAGGCCAGGGCTGCGGGAATTTGTATCGTCCGCTGGCCACCCACTTTCATCCCCAGGACACCTTGACTCATGCCCTGGATGACTTTTTTGGAACCCACGACAAATTCAAAGGGACGTCCATGCTGATGGGAGGAATCAAAGACACTACCGTCTTGAAGCGTGCCGGTGTAGTGGATAAAAACCAAGGCACCCTTGCTGGCGACTTCGCCAGTTCCGATTTTTTTATCTGTAATATGAACTTCAGAGATAGACATAAAAGACCTTATTTAGAATCTGACGTACAAGTGAAAATTCACACCGGGATTGCGCACGAAACTGTGTTCCTGGGAGAAATCAATATTAGGCTGAATTTGATAGTCCAAAACATTCTTATACAAAATCTGACTGAAGGCAGCTGAAAAATTATAAGAATAAAGTTGATAGTTGGGACGGTTCTTTGAGGTAAAAAAGATATTATAGGAAATATTGGCGGTTTTGCTAAACCATTGTCCCAGGGCTACACCATTGGTCACGGTGTAGGTCGCAATGCGGTCCTCATAGTCACCCTCGTTGATAAAGGTTAAACTAAATCGGCGAGTCAGGGCGAAGTTGAAGTTCAGGGCTTGAAACATCCCGGCGCCCTTGTCGGCATCCGCATAAAACTGAAACTTCGGGTTTATCCGGTAGGATTTGTTTTTTTCGACGATACTTTCAAAGGAAAGAGTGTGAGAGATCTTTACCGGGATCGTGAAACTCACCCGCGGCTGATAAGTTGTTCGAATGTTACCCAATTGTCTGAAAAAACCAAAGGTCGCCCCGTAGTTTTTTGTACGGGGTTGCGTTCTGAGGTATTCTTGACTGACACCACGCTCGGCGGTTTCGTCATAGGACGTAAATGTCACTTGCCAGTATTCTTCCACATTGGGCAGACGAAGATTGACGTCAAAGCTAATATCATTTCGTAAGCCTTCCAGGGAATTATAGTAAGACGAGGTTTCAAAGACCGCAGAGGTTGTGTTGGGGGCTTCAGTATACTGCTGACCCGCTAAAAATAGATCCAAACCATCTGCCATGCTGTCAAAGAAGCGCGAAATATAGATGTTGCTATTAATGAGGTCTTCTTCCAGCGTGGTTTTTTCTTCGGTTTCGTTTTTGTTTTGGGCCAGGCTGGTGTTTGTCCATAAAAAGATCGCGACTGTTGTGCCCAACAGTGCCAGATTTTTTATGTATAAAGATAATGATTTTTTACTCATCAACCATTAGGCTCCAGTTATGGTCTATCTTAAACGGACACTTTCCATTCTGTCTCTGAGTATCTTTATTCTGTGTGCAGATTTTGCTGAGGCTTATGTACCTCAACGTGGAAATGTGATGGCGTATCTGGGGGCCGATTTTTCCCGAACAATTTATAACGGCCGTTATGAAGACCTGAATGAAACGATGCCGGGCTTTGCGTTGGTGGCTTCCGGTGACGTCAGTGATCATGGGGCCCTGGAGATGCGCGCCCTTTATTTTAATAAATATTTTTTCCGTGACGAAGATGCGGGCAAATCTGTTGTGGAGAAAACGCAGTCGATGGAAGTGACGATTGCTTATCGTCGCTACTGGGCTCCGTCCTTTGCGACTTCGGTGGGGATTTATACCTCTTATCCCATGGGGGGCGTAAAAACTGTCCATACGGATTTTACCCCTGTGGAAGATATCAAAACGACGGCGTGGGCGTCCTCGGAAAATGGTTTGAGTGTGGCCTTGGAGGGGGAGATTTGGAATTCGGGTTTGTGGGCTGTCATGGCCGATGCGCGATACACTTATGCCTTCACTCGTCAGCCCAATGAATACTCAAATCAGTATGGTTTTATGATAGGGGTTCGTTATTTTATTCAAAGCCGGGTCGAACATCCAAAGGCTTTAGCTCCGGTTCAAGAAAAGCCGGCTGAAATGAAAACAGAAGCTGAAAACAAAGCGGATCAGACGGCCCCTCCACAGAAGGGCACCGACCAACCTAAGAAAAAGCATTAAGCCTTTTCTGCCGATAGATATTTTTTCTCGAACCAGAAAGTTCCGAATGGAAGAACCGCAGCCAGGAATGCTTTCATACGAGTTTTTCCCGACCAGTTTAACTCACCCGCCAAGAAGTTTGCGAACAGAACATAAGCCACGAATAAGAAGCCGTGGATAGGTCCCATGGTTTTGACCATCGCCGGATTGTGAGCCATGTACTTAACGGGCATCGCAATGAAAAGAAGAATCAAAAAAGAAGCCCCTTCGAGCCAACCCAGGACTTTGAATGCTTGAACCATAAATCACCTCGTTTGATTTGAGAGGGATAACTTGAAGTTTCGCGAAGCGCATCCAAAATCTCTGCGTTAATTGCGCAACAATTTACTGCGTTTATCAAATGTTTATGGAATGCTTTGGTCTATGTATCGAATCTGGCAAAGACTGCTTCATTTATTTTCGGGAAATCGGTTTGAGATCTACACGGATGGTAGTTTTAAACATGGTAAGGGTGCGTGGGCCTATGTGATCAGCCGCAAAGGTTCGATCATTTGTGAAGGCTCGGCGGGGCAAAAGAAAACTTCCAGCAACCGTATGGAGTTTCAAGCAGCGATCGAGGCTTTGAAGGCTTTGCCCGAGAACAGTCGGGCGCGTCTTTACACAGACTCAAGGGTGATGTTGGAGGCATTGGAGAAAAGTCCGCGGTGGAGTGCCAATGGCTGGGTTAAAAACCAAGGGCAGCCTATTCCTGAAGTCGACTTGATTCGTGAACTGTACACGCTTCAGCAACAGCATCGCATCGAGTGGCGCTGGGTAAAGGCGCACTCAGGCATAGAATTTAACGAAAGATGTGACGAGCTTTGTATTCGTGCTAGAAGCAAAGATCTGGAGATCTAACTATGAATTTCGAAAATGACAATGAGGCCGATAATAATCCTCAACCACCAGTGGCGATTCCTGTAGATCAGTTGAGCGCAGAAGTTGTGGATGCCGTGATTGAAGCGTTTATTTTGCGTGAAGGCACTGATTACGGTGTGGTCGAAATTTCTTTAGAGAAAAAGAAAGAGCAGATTCGTAAACAGCTGCAAAAAAATGATATTCGTATCGTTTACGACTTTAACACAGAGTCGGTCACCATGATGACCGACAATGATTGGAAAAAACTTACTGGCAGTTGACGTTAGCCCACGCGTTCACAAAGAAGAACGGAGGGTTGGCGTAAACGAAAGCTGTACGGTATTGGAATGGACCAACCCAGTCAGCAAACCACGCATTGACCGCGTAACCCGTTTGCAACTGTCCTGTTACGTAACCTTGGCAATAAACTGTGTAACCTGTTGGGTTGAACATAGTTACCGATGCTTGGTAACCATTAAGTTGATAGTTCCATTGAGGCCACCACGCGAAAGCGGAGCTGGAGATCAATAGAGAAGCCATTGCTGTCATAAGAAAACGCATAACGATCCCTTCATTGAAAAGTTATAGATAGAAGGGGTTAATCGCGAAATACCTCGGCAATCAATCAAATTGCGATAGCATTTAATAACGCATCGCAACTTCTGTAAAATTTAAATAAAGACTGCGAAGTAAAGTCGGTTACATGAACATATCGCGCAGGATTTTACCGCCAAAGGTCAGCCAGAAATAAAAGCCCACGCAGTTAAAGAAAAAGGCCATGATTAAGCGCGTGCGAGACAGGCGAGACAGTGGCATTTCTCGACCCAACACGCGGAATCCCAAAAGCATTGAATAAAGATTGCAAACAACCGGAATGATCACACACCCCAGAACCGCGTTCACGAGGCATTGTTTGGCCATGGCTTGGCTTTCGGTCAAAGCTTGATGGCGTTGCTGCTCTTCCTCTTCTTGGCCCGCGACTTTCAGTTTATTAGAGTCTTGCAGTTCCTCCAGAAGCTGTGATGCCGCCAGGAATTCCTCTTCAGGAACATCAATAATTAGTTTTCCCA
>JBCNNR010000008.1:0-138250 GCA_039594295.1 Bdellovibrio sp. | reverse complement strand
GTCTTTCGATTTACTTTCAATAAGAAAGCAATGCGCCTTTGAGAAACTCCACTGTTCATGTTTCCATAAATTACGGGATTAAGTTCACGTTTCCTTTGCCGATAACAGATCTTTAATGTCGCTGTAGAAAAGGTGCGCCGGCAAGGTTTACAGAGGAAGCGCTGTTCACGAGATTTATCGGAGCGGCGGATAAAATATCCGCTGGCAACAATAAGTGCCCGGGATTGGGATGATGGGTTTTGAGATTTGCAATAAGGACAAACTATCGACATGTTGATGACAAAAGTGCAAACCGCCTGCCATCAACAATTTAAGGGTCCAGTTTGAGAACTATTCGTCTAGCACTTGCTCCCAGAATGGCAGCACCCCCAATTTTTCGCTGCTACCACCATGAACAAACACTCTACCATTGGGCATCAGGACCGATACCAAAAAATATCTGGCATCGGTCAGTGGAGTGCCAGCAGTCCAAGTGTTAGTGGTCGGATCGTAGTAACTCACACCATCGCTGGCCGTCATATCGTTGCGAGCCCCGCCGATGATCACAATTTTACCGCTTGGTAAAAGGGCTCCAGATTGCAGCGCTACTGCCTCACTCATTGGTGCTGCCGTTGTCCATTGATTCGTGGTTGGATCATAAATTTCTGTCACGGTTGTGCCAGCAGATCCTGAAGCGTCTGTGCCCGCAGCCACAAAGACTGTACCATTTGGCAGAAGAGCTGCCGTTGCCATTGCGCGTGGAACGGTCATCGCACCTGTCGCAGTCCACGTGTTGAGTGTGGAATCGTAAACAGCTGCACCCGTTGAACTAATAGCCAGGTATTTATTGGCCGAGAGAGCAATCGTTGTATCGAACAGTGAGCCGGTTCTTGGAGCAGCACTGAACCAAGTGTTATCTGCTGGATTGTAAATATCCACGGCAGTGACCGGAGAGAAAGTCGCATCATATCCACCAGAAAGCATAATTCTGCCATCACTCATCAAGATTGTGGATGGTGCCAAGCGCACATTTGGAATCGGGATTGATGCCAGCGTGTTTGTCGCTGGATCATAGATTTCTGCGATGGTTGAAGGTGTGGCGGCGCTCATGCCTCCGGCAATAAAGACCTTGCCATTTTTCATAGCCGTGACCGTGTGATAAAAGCGACCCGCCGCCAGATCAGGACCCACCGCCCAGGAGTTTGTTGTGGGATCGTAAATCGCTGTGCTTAATAAGATCGCGCCGTTCAAATCCACACCACCGGCCATAAAGATTTTTCCGTTGTTCATCAGTGCCGCCGCATGAGCATAGCGAGCCGGTTGTGAGAATGGCACAGTCCATTGCGAAGCCTGAGAGCCCTCGACATAGGACTCTGTGCTTGCGATCGACGTGCCGCCTTCCAGTCCACCGACTGCCAAGGCGCGACCGTCACTTAGAAGAGTCATTCTAAATACCGAGCGAGCGTGAGAGAGGACACGGGAGGTATTGGTCCACGTGTTGTTCGTCGGATTATAAATTTCAGAGGAGCCAGCGGCGCTTGCGCCTCCAACGACCAAGATGTGACCGCTCGGCAGAACCAGCGTTTGATGCTCAGAGCGCGCCGTATTCATTTGTGCGAGGGTCGTCCACGAGTCTGTCGCAGGATCATAAAGACCCACTTTATTGGAAGCGGTAACGCCGGTAGTGATTCCTCCAGCGACGAATATTTTGCCGGAAACCAATGTGGCTGTGTGTTTTCCTGCCGCCGATGTGGCTGAGGTTTTTGTTGACCAAGAATTGGCAACCGGATCGTAGTCATAGACGGATGAGCGGATGGTGGACCCGGTAAAACCACCAATGACAATCACGTGGCCGTTCGCCAACAGCGTTGCAGTATGATTGCTGATCGCCGCAGGCATTGAAGGACCGATTGTAAATGTATTCGTGGTGGGATTATAAATTTCTGTCGTAGCTGTCTCGCCAGCTCCGGTATAACCGCCGGCAATCAAGATATTGCCATTGTTTAAAAGCGTTGCTGTATGGAATGCGCGATAGCTGTTCAATGCAGGACCCGCGGTCCAAGTGTTCGTACCAGGATCATAAATATCCGAGCTAAAGAGGACACCCGAAGCACCAAAACCACCGGTCACCAAGACTTTGCCATTATTTAAAAGTGTGGCCACACCCATACCGCGCGCCACCGTCATTGCTGGGCCCGCTGACCAGGTGTTGGTCGTTTGATCAAAAATTTCAGTGCTGGTTAAATAAGATGTACCCGAAGTCGAATAACCACCAGCCGCCAGAATTTTTCCACTGCTCAGGGTGGAGAGTGTGTGGGACCAACGGGCTGTCGTTAAATTGGCCTCTTGATTCCAAAAAAGATTTTGCACATTCAAACGTTCCGTTACAGGAGTACTGCCGGCGCTGTTTCTGCCGCCAATAGCATAAAGAAAAGAACCCGAAACCACGGACGTCAATTCCGCCCGGGCAATTTGTGTCGTCGATAAGTTCACCCAGGTGTCGGACGAGGGATTATAGGCGTAAACATCTGAACATCCATTTGCGCAAGAGGCCCAATCATATCCTCCGACCACGGCAATCCAGCCATTGGCTTTAGCCACACCGGATTGAGCTCGGGGTGCTGGCATCGCAGTCATATTGGTAAAGGTCTCGGTCGTTGGATTGTAGATTTCTACAGAGGCGATAACCGAAGTCGACATGCCTCCGATAACCACAACACGTCCGTCATCTGCTAATACCAGCGAGTGATAAAGGCGTCCTACATTTAAGCTTCCAGAACCTGTCCACGTATTGGTAGCGGGATTAAAGAGATGCGCATCAGGATACAAGCTGCCTGTACTGGAGCCGCCGACAACTAAAACTTTCCCACTATTAAGAAGGATTGCCTGATGATAGGAGCGAATGCGTGGCATGTTGCCGGCAGAAGTCCAAGTGTCGGTCGTTGGATCATAAATTTCACTGGCAGCAGTATCTGCGCCAGCAACTGCGGGTCTGCCACCCGCAACTAAGACGCGACCATCATTTAATAAAGTCGCCGAGTGAAACATACGAGCGACTGACATCGATGCCACTTGAGTCCACGTGTTTGTCGTAGCGGAATAGATATAGGCATCACTTAAAGCGACACTCGCTGCGTTTTGACCACCCAGGACCAGGACGCGTCCATCGCTTAATGTCGTGGCTGTATGATAAAGAACTGCGACGGGAAGATTTGCTGCCTCTGACCACTTCTGAGTATCGGGGTCGAAAATTTCCGCTGAATTGACGGGAGTGTGGGCGTTATCAGTCGCTCCCCCAACGATCAAAATTTTTCCGTTTGGTAAAGTCGCTTGAGTATGTGCGTAGTGGCCGACCTTGGTGAAGTAGTCACGGTAGGCGACAGAGGTATTTGCCGGCAGCGTGATAAGATCCACAGATGCTATGTCCTTCAAATTAGCATCTAGGGTACACCCTGCGGTTACCAGCAAAGACAATAAACCTGAGATTGTTCTCAGCATTCCGAATACGTTCATATGATAACTTATCGGCTATATGTTAGGTTTCATTGATACTTTGGAAACCTGAAAGTACTGTCTCAGAATGAGATTTGCGTTTTAAAGTGCGTGTGGCTGTTTTGGCGCTTTGCAAATAGGCAATGGAGTTTTTAGAATTCCAAAGTTTCCCAGAATGGCAACATCCCGAACGTGAGATTGGCTCCGCCAAAAATAACTGTTTGGCCGTCTAAGAGTTGCACTGATGAATGAGAAAAGCGGGCTTCGCTGAGTGGCGTCCCAAAACTCCATTGGTCGGTTTCAGGATCATAAATTCTGACAGCAGAGTCAGCAAGAGCTTGTGAGATGCTGTGGTTGCCGCCGATGACCGCGACTGTCCCATTGGGCAAAGCCTGTGAGGTCATTGATACCAATGGCGTGTCTAAGCTTGCGACGGTTGTCCAAGTGTCGTCTTCAGGATTGTAAATTTCCACGGCCGCGGATGGATTTCCGGTGCCACCATCGCTTCCTCCGGCGACGAAAATTTTCCCTGACGTCAATCGTGCGACGGTTGGAAATGTTCGACTGATGGGAGAGGTTGCCAATGTCGTCCATTGATCGTGTGCGGAATCGTATTTGCTATTTCCAAAGGCTCCGAGCAATAAAAACTCAGCCTCATTCAAAGGAAAAATAACCTCAATCGCGTTTGGTGAGGGGCGATTTCCCAATGTGCTCCAGGTCCCATTCGCCGGGTTGTAAACGTCGTTTTCCAGAAGAGTTCCGGAGTTGTCCATACCTCCAGTCAAGACCAGGCGTCCATTTGGTAATAGAAATGCCGAATGAAAATAGCGAGCACGGGGCAGAGGCACGGGAGTGAAAGTATTTGAATCAGGGTCGTAAATTTCACCCGTTGCAGAGGCACCCGTCGACATATTCATACCACCAGCGATAAAGACCTTTCCTGATGGCAGCAAAGTCGCCGTATGATAAGCGCGTTCTTCGTTCATATTTGGACCAGCACTCATGGTGTTGGTCTCTGGATTGTAAATCGCTGTTGTCGCTGACAGGGCCGCTGCTTCTGCATAGGATTGTCCGCCGGTGAAAAGGACCTTGCCATTTTTTAGGAGAGTTGTTGTATTTGCGCCGCGCCCGTTGATCAGGGGAGTGCTGCTTGTCCATGCGACAGCGTTTGACTGACCTTCAACATAGGTTTCTGTTGTCGCGATGGTATAGTTTGGATCGACTCCTCCCGCCGCCAGAATTTTTCCGTCGGCAAGTTTCACCAAGGTACCCAGAGAGTGAACATTGGTGATAGAGACTTTGTCGTTAGTAAAAGTGTTTGCAACAGGATCATAAATTTCATTGTTGGCCGCTGCAGCTAATGGCCATGAGGTGCTTGAAGAACCACCCGTGATCAGGACTTTTCCACTTGGTAAAGTGATACTGCTATGAGCACGGCGGCCCGTATTTAATGTGGGCCCGGCAGTCCAGGTGTTGGTGTTGGGATCATAGATTTCGGATGAGGCAAGGATGGCTTGTGAAGTATTCAGACCGCCAGAGGAAAGCACCTTGCCCGAAGGCAGCACTGTGACACTGGCTTGATAACGACCTATGGATTGAGAGGTCTTCGCCGTAACGGTATTGGTCGCTGGATTATAAAGTTGCACCACCGCCGAAGCAGAATTCAGAGTGAGCGTGGTCAAACCACCTACCAACAATATTGTCTGGTCATTTAAAGTCACAGCAGCATGTTCGGTGATTGCCGTCAGCAAGTTAGGACCCGCGCTCCATTGATTGGTCGTTGGATCGAAAATTTCTGTTTTATTTGTTGGAGGAAAAAATCCTGAATCTTCATTCCCACCCATGATGATCACGCGACCGTCGGGCAAAAGGTTTGCACTGTGGCCGATACGTCCCAAAGCAATGGAAGGCCCCACTGACCAGGTGTTGGTCGAAGGCGTGTAGATGGCAGTTGGCTTTAAGCGATTCATCGCTTCGTCGACACCACCGACAACCAAAATTCGGTTGTCATTCAGGCGAGTGGCCGTCGCCCACAGACGTTTCGTCGGAAGATTCGGTCCCGCACTCCATTGCCCGGTGGCAGGGTTGTAAATTTCAGAGGAATCCAAATAACTCGAGACTGATGAGGAGGGATTGGAAATGCCCCCTGCGACCAAAACTCTTCCATCTGGCAACTGGGCCGTTATATGGGCTCCGCGATTCGTGATTAAATCGCCTTCGCGTTTCCAGCTGAATTTACTCACATCAATTTTTTCGGCCATATTGACGGGCGAAGAGTTTTTGTCACGACCATTGAGTAAAACCAGATAATCGCCGGAGCGATTGGCGGTGTGCAAAGTTCTTTCACCATTTTTTAAAGTACCCAATGAACTCCAGGTACCTGCGGCGACATTGTACAGCAGAGAGTCGCTTAAGGCGGCAGAGGCACTGTTATTTGAAAATCCTCCCGTTACAATCACCAGATTATCAACGGCAGTGGCGGTGTGCCCGTAACGTGCCGTTGTTAAATTTGTTCCTGGAGTGAATGAACTCGGAGAGGCTGGATCAAAGATATCAACGACGGGAGAAGGATTGCCAGTGCTGGCGACGCCACCGATCACGACAACACGTCCGTCTTTTAAAAGTGATGCTGTTAAGTAAGCTCGACCGGTTGTTAAGGTCGGAGCGGTATCCCAAGTCGGAGAGCCGCTGGGATTATAAATGGCGGTCGTAGTTAAAGTGGTGGGTGGATTTTGGCCGCCCACAAAAAAGACTTTTCCACTGTTCAATAAAACAGCGGCGTGACTCATGCGCGGCTCAGGCAAATTTGTTCCGGCGGAACTCCAAGAATTCGTTGTCGGGTTGTAAATTTCCATGGAAGCAGTGTAGGACCCTGCACTTGTGGCTCCCCCGGCAATTAAGACACGACCGTCTTGTAGAAGTGTTGCGGAATGCTCTGAGCGCGCCACTGTCATCGAACCCGCGGAGCTCCATGTATTTGTTGAAGGATCAAAGAGTTCTGCGGTGGCATAGTAAGTCGACTGATCAGCACCACCAACCACCAGAACTTTGCCATTCCCAAGTAATGTCGCCGTATGACGAGCGCGAGCCTGGGCAAGGGGAGCAACATCGGACCAACGAGAAGTGGAGGGGTTGAAAATTTCCGCACTGTTCAGTGCAGGAATCGGAGAGTCCAAAGACGTTCCGCCTGTCACTAAAATACGACCATCGGATAGGGTGGTCGCAGTATTACGAACACGACGATTGCTTGGGTAAAGTGAGCGTGACGCTTGGGAGGAATAAACACCGGGAGTCAGGAGATTTGTCGAGGGCAAAAGAGAGTCATACAGGTTGGCATCTATGGTGCAACCCACACTAAAAACCAGAAATATGAGTAGACCCGAATATCGTACCAAACCACTCACGAACATATGACTACTTATCGGAGTTTTGTAAGAATTGTTGACCCAATTTGCAGTTTGGGAACATCTCAAAGTGAGACACCCAGAAAGGAGAATAAAAGACCTTGGTCGATTCCCTAAAAACTGCAAACGTCTTAGTCGCGAGGGCCTCGCACTGAGAAAACCACAGATTTTCTCCATCAAAATTAACTTGTTCAGCTACGCTTAAAAAATATGAACAAGAAGGTTCTAACACTCATCGCAATGACGCTAAACCTATCAGCCTGCAACGGCGGCTTCGAAGCCAGCGCCGCCTTAGGGATCGACTCCTCACAAGGCAGTTCCGGCTCGGTGACTTTGCCCAGCGCTGGTAGTGATGGCTGTTACAACATGAATGCGAACACCTGCCTGGTATTCAAAGCAACTAACACCCAACGCGCAGCCAACGGCCTTGCAGCCCTCGTTTATTGCCAAGCCTGCACCGAGATGGCCTATGAACAATCCAAAGACATGAGCGACAAAAACTACCTCAGCCACGACCGACCCAACGAAACCTTCGCCCAAAGATGCAAACGCTTCAACATCCAATCCGGCTGCGCCGAAAACATAGCCCAAGGCTACGCCCCAGAATCCGTAGTAACCGGCTGGATGGTAAGCCCCACCCACCGCGACAACATCCTAAGCCCAAGCTATAAATCGTTAGGCATAGGCCTCTACAACGGCTACGCCACCCAAGTATTCTACACCGGCACCAACAGATAATTTCCCATCAGCCTCCGCAAATGCTTCAGCCGTCGCAAATGCTATGGCTGACAAGATGGCTGACAAGCCGGCGGACAAGTCCATCTCTTCCAATCTCCCAAAAGAAGTTCTTGAAGCGAACGCAGAATTAAAAATCTCCAAAAACCCCGGGGATTTTCTTTTGACTAATGACGATGAACTTCGTTCAAGCCGGAGACTTGGAGAGAAGGACGTGCGTAGTGCGGCCTCCAGTGGCGCACGATGCGCGAACCCGCCTACGGCGGGCACTGGTGAGCCTGGAAGGCGTGCCGTCACGAAGAACGGCCTTCTCTCCAAGGCTCCGGCTTGCACCGCAAGCCCTCGAAAAAAAGGCAAAAAAAAGCCCCGGTGTTTCCACCAGGGCTTTGGATTCTCAAGTAAGAGAAAGAACTACTTTTGCTCCGCTGCGCGCTTTGCTTGGTATTTCTTAACAAGCTCTTCCTGGATGTTGCGAGGTACTGCAGCGTACTTCGCGAATTCCATAGAGAACTCACCTTTACCTTTAGTTGCAGAACGAAGGTCAGTTGAGTAACCGAACATTTCTGTCAATGGAACTTCCGCCTCGATAACACAGTTACCGTCGAATGCAGTTGTACCAACGATAGAACCACGGCGTTGGTTGATTTGACCAACCGCTGAACCTTGATATTCGTCTGGAACTACAGTTTCAAGCTTCATGATCGGCTCAAGAACTGTTGGTTTTGCAGCAGGGTACACTTCACGAAGTGCAGCCATCGCCGCAATTTTGAAGGCCATGTAAGAAGAGTCGACGTCATGGTAGGCGCCGTCTTCAAGAACAACTTCAACGCCAACAATCGGGAATCCGATCAATGGACCTTTAACAGTTTGCTCTTTGAAACCCTCTTCAACAGCTGGGATAAATTCTTTAGGGATACGACCACCGACAACTTTGTTGTCGAATTTGAAGACTGCGCCGTCTTCTTGTGGTGGAAGAGGTTGGATTTTACCAACGATCTTCGCGTATTGACCCGAACCACCCGTTTGTTTTTTATGAGTGTAATCGTAATCAGCTGTTGCAGAAATCGTCTCACGGTAAGCAACCTGAGGTTGACCAACGATAACTTCACAGTTGAATTCACGTTTCATACGCTCAACGTAGATTTCCAAGTGCAACTCACCCATACCAGAGATGATTGTCTCATTTGATTCCTCGTCACGAGCAACGCGGAAAGTAGGGTCTTCCTTACGGAATTTTTGCAACGCTTTAGAGAAGTTATTCGCAGCAGTTTTGTCCTTAGGAGCAACTGCCAAAGAGATAACCGCATCTGGAACGTGCATAGATTGCATAGAAGCCTGGATTCTGTCGTCACAGAAAGTGTCGCCAGAAGCACAGTCGATACCGAACAATGCTACGATGTCACCAGCGTAAGATGTGTCGATATCTTCCATTTTGTCAGAGTGCATACGAACCAAGCGAGGAATCTTAACAGATTTCTTGTTCACTTGATTGATGATGAAATCACCTTTGCTCATTTTACCTTGGTAAACGCGCATGTAAGTCAACTGACCGAATGGAGTTTCTTGAAGTTTAAACGCCAAAGAAACCAACGGTTTTGCTGGATCTGGGAACAAGTCAAACTTCTCTTCGTTCTTGTTAAGATCAAGAGCTTGCTCTTTTTTCTCAGCAGGAGACGGAAGGTAGTATGTAACTGCATCCATCAAACGTTGAACACCTTTGTTCTTAAATGCGGAACCGCAAAGAACTGGAACTAGTTTCAAGCTGATAGTGCCTTTACGGATAGCTGCACGAATTTCTTCAGTAGTTGGCTCTTCTTCCATCAAGAACTTCTCTTCGATAGCAGAGTCAACGTCAGCCAATTTACCGATCATGATTTGACGGTATTTTTGAGCTGTTTCAACTAGATCTGGCGGGATGTCAGTTACGTTAACTGTCTCACCGTTGTCACCTTCATTGATGTAAGCTTTCATGTCAGTCAAATCAACGTGACCTCTGTGTTGATCTTCCAAACCGATTGGGATTTGGATCATCACAGCGTTCAAGCGCAATTTTTCGATCAAAGCGTCAGTTACACGGTATGGGTTCGCACCTTGGCGGTCCAATTTGTTAACGAATGCCAAACGAGGAACGTTATAACGTTTCATTTGACGGTCAACAGTGATGGATTGAGATTGAACGCCGGCAACGCCGCAAAGAAGAAGGATCGCACCGTCAAGTACGCGAAGAGAACGTTCAACTTCAACTGTGAAGTCCACGTGCCCCGGTGTATCGATCAAATTGATTGTATAATCTTTCCAGTGAACTTGCGTCGCCGCAGACTGGATAGTGATACCTTTTTCTCTCTCTAGATCCATGGAGTCCATTGTTGCACCAACACCGTCTTTACCACGAACTTCGTGGATGGCGTGGATACGGCCTCCATAGAACAAAATACGCTCAGAAGTAGTCGTTTTTCCCGAGTCGATGTGAGCCGAGATACCGATGTTTCTGACCATATCAATATTCCACTTTTTGGACATAATATTACCCTTCTTAATTGGTCGTTTAAGACTTTAGTTACTAATTTGAAAGTACTCGAATTATCATCGATTACATATAGATGCAAATGATGGGGCCCAGAATATAACATTGACACGGTGCAACCGTGACGGGTACGGCGTGCTTGTTAAGGCTGGGTTAGCGTAAGCTTGGTGGCATGATGGACCTCCACGATCTCCTGATTAGGAACTTCGAATTTAGCACTTTTCGCGGTGAACAAGAAGCGATTTTAAGACGAGTATGGCAAGGCGAAAACCTCCTCGCGTTAATGCCGACGGGCATGGGAAAATCCCTCTGTTTTCAGTTCCCTGCAAAAATCCGAGAGGGACTAGTAATCGTCATCTCCCCGTTGATCGCTTTGATGCAGGATCAAGTGTTTAAGGCCAAAGACCTTGGGATTTCGGCCACTTGTCTGAATTCCGCTTTAACGCGAGATGAGCGCGAAAGCCGTCAGGAACGTTTGGCCAAAGGCGACTATAAACTTCTGTATGTGACACCCGAGCGTTTTCGCAAACCTGAATTTTTAAAAGCCATCGAGGGACGCAAAATTCAACTTTTGGCCGTGGACGAGGCGCACTGTATCTCTCAATGGGGTCATGATTTCCGTCCCGATTATTCACGAGTTGGGGAGTTTAGAGCGCTGTTGGGAAATCCTCCGACCTTGGCGTTAACCGCGACCGCGACTCCCGAAGTTCAAAAAGATATTTTGAATAAATTGAATATTCCTGATGCGGAAATTATTTCCGCCGGGATCGAGCGTCCCAATCTGGCTTTGCGAGTTCATGACCTTTATGGAATCGACGATAAAATTCGTGCGATCGTGGGTCTTCGTTATCAGCAACCGGGTTCAGGCATTGTTTACTGTTCGCTGATTCAAACCTTGCGTAAAATTTCTGCAGAGTTGAATCGCGCAGGTGTGCAGCACTTGGTCTATCACGGCGATCTTTCGCCGCAGGATCGCAAACGTAATCAAAAAGCCTTTATCAATGAAGAAGCCCCTTTGATGTTAGCGACACCGGCATTCGGGTTGGGAATCGATAAACCGAACGTGAGGTTGTTAGTCCACGCAGAAATTCCCAGTGCATTGGAAAGTTATTTTCAAGAGGTGGGGAGAGCGGGGCGTGATGGACAGGAATCTTTCTGTCATCTTTTATATGATCAGGACGATGTCAGCATTCAAATGGAATTTTTGAAGTGGTCGCATCCTGAGCCTGAATTTATCGCCAAGATTTACGACCTGATTGATAAAAATCGTCTGCGTGTGAATCAGGAAAAATTTGATTTTTTACGAGAGCAAATGAACTTCCGCAACCGTCGTGATTTCCGTCCGGAAGCGGCCGTCAGCATTTTGGAGCGCTGGGGCTGTTTGCAAAAATCCGATGATCCATTTCCCTATGCGTGCGTTCAAGCGCCGACCGCCGAGCAATTTGCGGCAGAAAATGGCCCGGTGATTTTGAAGGCGCAAAATTCAAAGCTGTTGGAGATGGTTCGTTGGGCCACTCAGGATAAAGAATGCCGCATGAATTACATTTATCATTACTTTGGTCACAAGCATGAAACTCCCTGTGGAAAATGTGACATCTGTGTAGATAATCAAAAGTAGTCAGAATTTTCAGTGCCTGCTTTTCGCGCGGATATAGATCGTATAAGTTCATCATCTACGAACGCGATTAAGGAGGAACGATGTTCTTATCATTGACGAAAAAAGGTGTCTGCGCAGGATTGGTCGTGGCCGCTGTCAGTTCTCAGGCAGCGCCGAAATTACCTGTGGAGAAATTGAAATTGCCTCCCGGATTTGAAATCTCCGTATGGGCGACAGTTCCCGAAGCGCGTTCCATTACCCAAGCGCCGGGTGGGCGATTTTTCGTTGGCAACCGCTCTAAAGATAAAGTTTATTTGGTGCAAAATGGAAAAGCCCAGGTTTTTGCCGACGACTTGGAGATGCCAAATGGTGTTGCTGTTAAAGATGGCAAACTTTACGTCGCTGAAGTCTCGCGTATTTTGGAATTTAATATCCCCGAGAAAGTTTCCGGTCCGCAAAAGTTCACTCGTGAGTTGCCGCAAAAATTTCCGAAAGACACCCATCACGGGTGGAAGTTCATCCGCTTTGGTCCCGATGGAAAACTGTATGTCCCGGTGGGAGCTCCCTGTAATATTTGTGATTTAGGAACGGAGTATGGGCGTATTTTTCGGGTGGATGTGAATGGCAGCTCGAAAGAACTGGTGGCCGAAGGTGTGCGTAATACCGTGGGCTTTGATTGGGATCCGGCCACGAAAGATTTATGGTTCACCGATAACGGTCGCGATTGGTACGGCGAAGATTCACCACCTGATGAAATCAATCACCTGACGAAGGTGGGGGAACATTTTGGATTCCCATTCTGTCACGGCAAGAATATTGTGGATAAAGAATTCGGTAAAGGCAAAGACTGCAAGAACTTTAAAGCTCCCGAGGCCGAATTGCGTGCACATGTGGCAGCATTGGGGATGCGTTTTTATAACGGGAAAATGTTTCCTTCCGAGTATCAAGGCGGTATTATTTATGCTGAACATGGTTCATGGAATCGAGCTGTTCCTCAAGGGTACATGGTGGGATTTGCGCAAGTGAAAGATGGCAAAATCACCTCGGTGAAACCTCTGGTGGAAGGTTGGTTGCAAATGGGCGAGGCGTGGGGCCGCCCCGTCGACATCGAAGTGATGGAAGATGGCTCTGTTCTGATTACGGACGATAAAGCCGGTGTGATTTATCGTCTGAGCTATAAAGCAAAAGGAAAGTAAGCTTGGCAGGTTTCCACTCATCAGTCGATTTTCCAGATCCTCGAGACACGATGGCCGAAGGTATTTTGGCCGTCGGTGGAAAATTAGATGTGGGAACTTTATATACGGCTTACAGCAAAGGAATTTTTCCGTGGCCGCAGGTGGGCTTTCCGATGTTGTGGTTTTCTCCAGAAAAACGGGGTGTATTGTTTTTCAACGAGTTCCACGTACCAGAAAGCTTGGAACGTTTCCGCCGTAAAAATCCGCAAATCACATATACGATCAATAAAGATTTTGATCACGTGATGGCCGAGTGCGCGAATCAAATTCGCCCAGGACAAGACGGCACTTGGATTTTACCCGTGATGAAGCGCGCTTATCACGAATTCAACAAAGCCGGTTTTGGATTGTCGATTGAAGTGCGCGAGAACAATATTCTGATCGGTGGCATTTACGGCGTCCTGGTTGAAGGTGTTTTCAGTGGTGAAAGCATGTTCTATAAAAAACCGAACGCTTCAAAATTGGCGCTGTGGTATTTAGTAGAGCATCTGTCGGCACAAGGACATGAATGGATCGACGTGCAAATGGTGACGCCCGTGGTGGCTCAATTCGGCGGTCGTCTGATTGACCGAGATGATTATCTGCGCCTGCTGGATGAGCGCCATAACAACGTTGATTAAGGAAACGTCAGGCGGCATTTTCTCCGACGAAATGATCTGTGAGCTGTCAAAATGTCAGTGTCTCCATTGAGTTCTAAATAACTTTCCTCACAATATGATAAAACTGAGAAATCTGAGGAGACTGCTATGCGCACAGGACGTGTGATCGGTTTGTTAGTTCTGCTCTTTTGTATCACCACGTGGATTACGATGAGCGATGCCCAAGAACAGAGGGAGACGCCGAAGAGCGGGGTGTTAGATCTGCATCCCGCTTGAATCTTGACGCGTTTCAGCTTAGGGTGGCTCCATGCCATTACTTAGTACCTATAAGCTTGAAAAATCATTCGCGGGAAAAACTCTCTTTAAAAATGTCAGTCTGGGGATTGATGAAGGCGACCGCATTGGTTTGGTTGGACCGAATGGGGCGGGTAAATCGACGCTTCTAAAAATCATCGCGGGTCGCATGAAGCCTGACGGTGGTGAAGTGACGATGAACAAAGGTTTGACGATTGGTTACCTGGAACAAACGCCTTCCTTTGAACCTGGCGTTTCCATCCTGGATGCGATCATGGCCGATAACGATTACAACGAAGTGATCGGCCCCGCCTATGAGTGGATGGCGCGTTTGGAGCTTTCTCAGTTCGGTGACACTTTCCTGGTGGAAGATCTTTCCGGGGGCTGGAGAAAACGCGTGGCTTTGGCGCGTGAATTGGTGCGCAATCCACAACTGTTGTTGCTGGATGAGCCGACCAATCACTTGGACGTAACTAGTATCATGTGGCTGGAAGAATTTTTGGCCAAGGCTCAATTCGCCACTTTGATCATCACCCATGATCGCTTGTTCTTACAGCGTGTGACCAACAAGATTTTTGATTTGGATCCGAAAAATCCAAACTACCTGTTTGTGACTTTGGGTGATTACTCGGCCTATGTGGAATCCAAAGAGTTGATGATGGCGGGACAAGAAGCCAAAGAACTCACGATGAAGAACACTCTTCGTCGAGAGACCGAATGGCTGCGTCGCGGGGCCAAGGCTCGGTTGACCAAACAAAAAGCCCGTATCGATCGTGCTCACACGTTGAAAGACGATGTGTCAGACTTGGTTGCGAAAAATGCCAATCGCACGGTGAAAATTGAATTTAAAGATGCCGATCGCAATCCGCAAAAGTTGATCGAACTGTCGCATATCACTAAAGCTTATGATGATCGTCTGTTGTTTAAGGATTTTTCTTATTTGGTAAATCCAAAAACGCGCATGGCATTGTTAGGTGATAACGGCAGTGGTAAATCGACGTTGATTCGCATCATGCTGGGACAAGAACAGCCTGATATGGGTGAAGTGAAACGCGCGGAAAATTTGAAAGTCGCGTATTTCGAACAAAATCGTGAGACTTTGAATCCGCAGCAATCTGTTTTAAAAAATATCTGCCCGGATGGTGACTATGTTCATTATCAAGGCTCTTACGTTTATGCCCGCAGTTATTTGGAACGCTTTCAATTCAACCGCCAACAAATGGACATGCCAGTTGAAAAACTCTCCGGCGGGGAGCAGGCACGTCTGCGTATCGCGCAATTGATGTTGAATGAAGCACAAGTTTTGATTCTGGATGAGCCTACCAATGACTTGGACGTGCAAACGTTGGCGGTTCTGGAGGAATCTTTGCGCGAATTCAATGGCGCTGTGATTCTGGTGACCCATGACCGTTACTTTATGGATCAGGTCGCAAAGGACATTATCGCTCTTCATAAAAACCCAGATGGTCATATGTCCATGGAACGTTTTGCCGGATTCCTGCAATGGGAAGAGTGGTTTGAAGATCAAAAGGATATCGAGGCCGCTAAAAAGCAGGAAGAAAAGCAAGAGACAAAAGCGGCTTCAGGGAAACCTAAGAAGCTCAGTTTCAAAGAAAAGTTTGAACTCGATAATATGGAAGCGACGATCGCAGGTCTTGAAGAGAAGCTTCAAGTTGCGCAGACTCAAAGCATGCTCCCAGAAGTTGTTAGCAACGCCAAGAAGGTGCAAGAGCTCTATACCGAGATTGCAACCCTTCAGAAAGAAATCGAGCGCCTGTACGACCGCTGGTCGCAATTGGAAGGTAAGTCTTAATTTTTGAATTGTTGATTTAGAAAATAAAAAAACCCAGCTTGTTGTTGAGAGCTGGGTTTTTTTATTTGTCGATATGAGGGACGAACTATTTAATGTTCGCGCATTTCGCAGGGTATTTTTGGCCTCTTTTAAAGTACATCGTACCTTCAACACCGGTTTTGTTATTAGAGTATTCAGCAACGTAGTCGCCGGTCTCTGATAGCGTACCATTGAATGTTGAGTTGAATCCTACGGTGGTGCCAGCGTAAGTAACTGTTAGGCTTAATACTGCTGGAACAAAGTCACTGCGGTAAGTTCCAGATATGTCACCTTTTGACAGTTCTGGGTTCGCTAGATTTTGCATGAATGAGCCAGCAAGTCTTGGGCGGTATGTTTTTTTGTCGCCTGTGCCAATTTCATCTTCAGCTTTAGACAGGGTCATTTTTGCTTTAAAGCTTGGAATGATTTGGGACATTTCTTTAGTGGTGATGACGCAACCGTAGTACACGCCCTTAATCGCATCATATTCCTTACGAAGGCGAGCATAGTATTGCTCATCTGAACCGTTGCCACCGTTTGAAGATTGACTGATTGTTTTCTTCAAGGAAATACGACCTATGATACCAGCTTTGGATTTAACCAAGCCAGTCATGACGTCGCCTTTGACGGACGAGTTGATTGTGTTCACATCGTCGTTGGTCGCATTTACGTCTGAATTAAGGATGTCCAGTGAACCAGTTTCAGGAGTAAACGATACTAGTAAGCCGGTCATAGGGGCAGATGCTGGTTTTACACGCGTGTAAGAAGCTGTGTTCTTGTATTGAAGGATTGCAGATCCATCCGTGTTCGTGCCAACGTTAAAGTTTAACTGAATCAAGGAAATCTGAATGACTTCCGTCGCGCCATTTTCGCGAACCAAGTCACCCTGATAGACGCCTTCAATTTTTTTAAAGTTCGCAGCGGAACGTGCGTTGTTCTCCGCCAACTTTTTGTTCAAGTTACCAGCGCCAGTTTCGTCATTGTTGAACGCGCAGGCTGCCAGGCTTAGAACGCTCAAAGTTAAGATAAGTTTCTTCAACATAAAATCCCCTGCCTATTTTTTGTCTTCTGACGGTTGCTCGTCAGGAATAAGTTCGTCTCTTGATGCTGCCCACTCATTCAGTGCGATGTGGTAGTTGCCTACGGCTGTGATGTATTGGACCTCAGCAGTAAATGAGTTGTTCAGAGCAATGATCAAGTTATTAATATCAGTACGGCCTTGTGAGTAAGAGCGGTTCAATTCGTTCACTGCTTTCTCACGGAAACCTTTTTGCTTCTCGGCGCTTTGAGCGATCGAGTAAGCGGCTTGAGCTTTACGCTCAGCTTGGGTGTTTGCGTCTTCAACTTCCAATTGTTGGCGTTGCAAACGAGTTTGTTCCAAATCACGGTTCAACTTGTTGTAAACGATGCGCTCATTTTGAATGTCTGAGCCAAAGTTATAAGCAAATCTCAATCCGATGTAGTAATCTGGACGAGCCCCGCCAGTCAGTTCAGAATAAGAGTCTTCAGATTTTATACCCACGCCCGTCGTATACGCTTTACCGACAACATTCAAAGTTGGGTAAGACAAAGACTTGGACGCTGACAAGCTTTCCTCTGCCGCAGACACTTTCAATTTTTGCGAACGGATCGCACGCAAATCATCAGTGTTCTTAGGTGGCAAACTTGGCATGGCCGGAAGCAAAGTGCTCATTTCGAATTTTACTTCAGATTTCGGATCCAAAGCCAAAGCCGTCAAAAGATTCTCAACAGACGCCAGATAATCAGTCGAAGTCAGTTTCACTGTTTGCTCACGAGTCTCAAGTTCGGCTTGAGCTTGTGGCAAGTCTCCGGGATTGGAGTAACCCAAAGATGTTTTTCTGCGAACGGTCTCAACCAACTTTTTATAGCGGTCGCGAGCATTGACAGCTTCTCTGAAGTTTTCCTGAGCGATGTACGCCTGCCAGAATTGGCGAACAGCTTCCAAAACCACGTTTTCCAAATCATTGGCACGAAGGATTTCAGAGGCTTGGTAGTTTTGTTCCGCTGCGTTCACAGTGCCACGATCAGCCACACCGAAGAAGTTACCCAAGATGGCTTGTTCAAGGATGATCCCTGCGCGGTCAAAAGTTTGATTGCCCGGAGGTTGAGTTGTCAAAGCCGTGTCGTAGTTGCCGTTTTGCGAAAGGCGACTTAACTCGATCGTTGCTAAAGTTCCTGAAGTGAAAGGCTTTTGCACAGAGAAAGTGGTGCTGTAACGTTCAATTTTGTTATGTGGATCCAAGGTTTGCGACGACAAAAGCTGAGCTTGCTTGTCGATCTCATAACCCGTGGTCGCATTCAACAGCCAGTCATACCTTGCCAGGACTTCAACGTAGGGAAGTTTATATTGTTGATACTGAAGATTTACTTCTTTGGTGCGGTAACCTTGCTGCAAAGCCAGCTCTGCCACTTTTTTCTGTGTCAGAGTGATAACTTTCGGAGCCGCAACAGGTTGTTGGGCCCAGGCAGTGGAGGTTGCACAAAGAAGAAGAATGATTTTTTTTACCATGACACTCTAGTTCCTAATTCAAAGTTGTCTTTTTCAAGAGCGATTTCCTGATTTTGATCACGCAGTTCTCTTTGTGACCACTCTGTGAAAACCGACCATTTTTTTGTCAAACGGAAGTCTAACCCATAGTTCATCGCCAGGTAAGAAGCTTGTTTGGAGAAGTGCGCAAACTCATTGCTGGAAGTCTGCGTGTAGCTCAAATTTCCAAATTGCGGAGTGAACGTCAGGGCTAACCAGGAAAGTTTTGCGTAACGAAGATTCAAGACCGGTCCACCAGAGGCCATGGTCGTATTCAAGCGTGCATCATCCACCGCTGCGCCCGAAGACACAGTGACGGCAGCATTTTGTGTAGCCATGGAAGCATCGAAACGAAGACCACCGCTGATCAATACATTTTTTAAATTCCACTCGGGAGTCATCACACCGAAAGTTAAACCTGGCATGAATGTTTGCTCGTTTTTGCTTAAGTCAAAAGTTCCAGCCGTTAGTGTAGTCACAGTTCCCTTAGGCTGGAATTGCTGAGCTGTGAACCCTGCAAAGTACTGCCACGGACGAGTGACGATTTCTGGTTTTGGATCTTTAAGAATCATCATTCCAGTTTGCGCATCTGTTGCAGATTTCTGAGCACTACCTTTGGCAGTGGTTTCAGCAAGAGCGGCATCTCTTAAAGACGTCGAAGTCGCTTGCGACCAACCAATTGCAGAAACGAACGTAAGAGAAACGAACAAGAATGAACTCGTGAGACGAGCAGTCGACATGAAAGCCTCCAGAAGTGGCACAATTGCCGAAAAGAAATAGTCTTGAAGACCAGGCATGTCAATCACTGATTAGCCACCTAAGTATTGCTTAGGTGGCCTTATGAAGGCTGAGTAAAATCAAAGTCTTGAGTTATCTTTGGTTGAAAGATGTTCATGGTTGGATTTACTGTGCTGAGTTACACTAATTCAGGTCTTAGTTCCAAGGAGAAGGAATGCGTATTTCGGATATTTCCATCAAGAACCCGGTTTTTGCGTGGATGTTAATGTTTGGATTGATGATTTTCGGTTTGATCTCTTTCTCAAGAATGGGTCTGAGTCAGTTGCCTGACGTGGATTTTCCCACAGTTTCGGTTAGCGTCACGTTGGATGGTGCGGCGCCAGAAGTAATGGAGACTCAGGTTGTTGACGTGATCGAAAGCGCCTTGATGGGTGTCGAAGGGGTCCAAAGCATCACTTCCAACAGCAAAACGGGGTCTGCAACAATTACTGTCGAATTTAGTTTGGACCGCAATATCGATCTCGCGTTGCAGGACGTTCAGGCAAAAGTTTCAGGGGCGCAGCGCTTACTTCCCGATAACGTGGATGCTCCAACAATTTCAAAAACCAATCCCGATGACCAACCGATCTTGTGGTTGGCACTTACTTACGACAAGGGCGACCTTGAGTTCTTGATGAAATATGCCCGCGATTATTTGAAAGATCGTTTCACCACAGTGGATGGCGTCGGTGATATCTTTCTGGGCGGTTATACCGATCCGGTGTTGCGTGTTTTCGTCAATACTAAAAAACTTCCGGGGTACAACATTGCGGTGAATGACGTGATCGATGCGATCAAGTCCGAGCACTCCGAAGTTCCGGGTGGATACATCGAAACTAAGAAAAACAATTTCAACGTGCGTACGATGGGTGAGGCAAAAACCATCGAAGAGTTTAAGAACATCGTGATCAGCCGTCGTGCGGGTTCGTTGATTCAAGATTCCACGAACATGGTCAAGATCGGTCAAGTGGCTGATGTCAGCATGGGGTTGGATAATATCACGCGTATTTCGCGCTTTAATGGCGAGCCAGCGTTGGGTTTAGGTATTCGTAAGCAACGTGGGACGAATGCTGTGGCTGTCGCAAAAGCGGTCAAAGCCAAGGCAGAGGAAATTCAGTCGCAATTGCCTGAAGGTATGAAAGTTCACGTGAACTTTGACAGTACTCAGTTCATTGAAAAATCCGTGGGCGAGTTGACGCATCACTTGATCTTAGCCGTTGTTTTGACGTCTTTAGTTTGTTGGGCATTCTTGGGTTCGTGGTCTGCCACCTTCAACGTTTTGCTTTCCATTCCGACGTCATTGTTGGGTGCCTTCATTGGTTTGTATTTCCTGGGTTACACTTTGAATACTTTCACCTTGTTGGGTTTAACACTCGCTATCGGTATCGTCGTCGACGATGCCATCATGGTTCTGGAAAATATTTTTAGGTATAACGAGGAAGGGCACGGACAGATCGAGTCTGCGATCCTGGGCGCGCGTGAGATCTCGTTTGCGGCGATGGCAGCAACCGCTGCGGTTATTGCGATCTTCCTGCCGGTGGCCTTTATGAAGGGGATCATTGGTAAGTTCTTAATGCAATTCGGGGTGACAATTTCGATTGCGGTGTTTTTATCGTTGGTTGAGTCCTTGACGATCACGCCCATGCGTTGTGCGGGTTTCGTGCACCATGGTGAACGTACAACTAAAATCGGTAAAGCGTTTGAAGCTTTCATGGATTCGTTGAAAGTGGGCTACGAAAAATGGCTGCGTAAAACTTTGCAAATGCGCTGGAAAGTCATCATTGGCTCTTTGGTGTTCGTGGCGTTGTCGTTTATTTCGGTTAAATTCCTTGTGAAAGAAATGTCACCAGCACAGGATCAAAGTATTTTCCTGGCGCGTTTGATTTTACCGGTGGGAAGCTCCTTGGCTTACACTGATGCCCAAGTAAAACAAGCCGAAGCCTGGTTGCGTGCTCGCCCTGAGGTCAAGCAAGTCTTTGCCAGTATCGGTGGTTTCGGTGGCGGTATTTCTGATGCCAACACCGCGATGATGTTTATCACGATGAAGGAATTTAAAGAACGTCCTATTGATCCAAAAACGGGCAAGCGCATGACACAGACGGATTTCATGCAGGTGACTCGTGAGGCCTTTGCGAAAATTCAAGATGTGCGTCCGGTGTTGATGGATATGTCGCAACGTGGTTTCTCAAGTGGTCGTGGTTATCCGATTGAATTTACGGTGATGGGTTCAGATTGGGAAAAGCTTGCCGGTTACTCGCAAAAGATTATGGATGAAATGACCAAGACCGGTTTGATGGTCGACGTTGATTCCAACTATTTGTTGGGTATGCCAGAAATCCAGGTGAAGCCAGATCGCGTGGCGGCGGCTCAGCATGGTGTCAGTATCGCGGCTGTGGGTACGACTGTGAATGCTTTGATTGGTGGAGTGAAAGCCGGGGAGTATCCTGACGGAGGTCACCGCTACGATATCAAAGTGAAATTGGATAATAAAGAAGACGCAATGGTCGAGATCAAAAAACTCTTGATCGGAAACAACCGTGCGAATTTGGTTCCTATCTCTCGTGTGACCACGCAAGAGACGACCAAGGCGTTACAAAGTATTTCGCGTATGAATCGTCAACGTGCGATCACCATCACGGCGAACTTAAAAGCCGGTGCTTCTCAACAGGCAGCGATGGATAAGATTCTGGAAATCGGCAAAAAGACTTTGGAGCCCGGCTACATGATCGAGCAACAGGGTTCTTCGAAAACGTTTAAAGAATCTATCCAAAGTTTCTTCTTGGCGTTTATCCTGGGTATTGTGATCGCCTATATGATCTTGGCGTCTCAGTTCAACTCGTTCATTGATCCTGCGACGATTCTGCTCGCATTGCCACTGAGCTTCTCGGGGGCCTTCTTTGCGTTGCTGTTCACGGGACAATCCTTGAACATGTATTCCGCGATTGGATTCTTGCTCCTGATGGGTATCGTGAAAAAGAACTCGATCTTGTTGGTTGAATTCACGAACACAGTTCGTGATCGGGGCGCATTGGATGCTGATAAGGCCTTATTGGAAGCTTGTCCAATTCGTCTTCGTCCGATCCTGATGACCTCCATTGCGACCATTGCTGCCGCTGTGCCATCGGCAATGGCAACGGGTGCCGGTTCCGAAACCATGCGCCCGATGGCCCTGTGCTTGATCGGTGGTGTCTTGGTTTCTACAGTGTTAACGTTGTTCGTAGTTCCAGCAGCCTACTCAATCTCTGACCGATTCAGAAAACGCGACGTCGTCCGCGAGAAAACAAAACAAGCCTTCGCCGCCGTCGGCGACTAAAAGGTGCCAGGTCCTATTTAGGGAAGCAGTGCGAAGTTCAAAACAAAAAAAGCCCGGCAGAACCGGGCTTTTTTTTATCTATTTTTTGAAGGAGTCTATTGGCTGCAAGCTTTTTTCGCCGCATTGATCGCGTTGTTGATGCGCGTGTGGCAGTTGGCTTTTTCGTTGGCGACATTTTTATCCGTCGACGGGCAGCTGAGTTCCAGGGAAGTCATATAATAGTAATTGAATCTTCCGAGTTCAAGTTGCTGATCGCAAGGATTGCTGGAGTTGAGATCAAAGCGCTTTCTTGCGCCGGCCAACAGATCCGTTAAACTTTGTGTTGTGCAAGGAACTTTAATGCCTTCTGAACCAATCAAAAATTTTGCTGCTGGTGGAGAAATGCCGCCGCTGCTTTTGGAGGACTTTTTGGCGTCCACAAAACTTCTGGGACCACTGTAAGAGCCTTTTATTTTTTGGTTGTCCCAGAACCATTCGTTTTTAGTTTCATAGGCACCGCTGACAATCACCGCGCAGGCAGGATCTGGTTTAGTGCCGCAGTCACCAGTCCAAGTGCCGCGAACGATGAGGTCTGCCAATGGATGATAGACAACGCATCCGCCATAAGATGCCCCAGGGAGTTCGGATTGAGCAAAGCCGCAATTGGCGAACAAAAACAAAGAGAGTGCAATGAGAGCCTTCATAAAAAGAGCCTTCCATTTAAAGAAACGCCATTTTTATCACAACCTCTATTTAGGAGTGTGGACTAAATAATTACGATTGAGATAGTAGGAACTGTTTTTAGGGTTGTCTAAAAATTCGACGTGGATCATTTGGTGGTCGGGTGCTACTTACAGATAACGTGTCATGTTGAGATCCCCACAGTCCAATGCTATCAGAAGTCCTCTGTTTACAAATGCGCGCACTTAATTTTTCACCAAAGTGACAGAATTCTACGTCGTGTTTATCCTATAGAAATGGGTCATAGAAAGTCTTCGCGTCGCGAGTTTATTTCTAAGCTTCTGGCAAATGGTGCGGCTGTACAAACAGGATTGTGGAGTTCGGTAATAGGCGCCATGACCACCACCCTCGGCGCGGAAGAAGCCGACGCACAAATATTCACTCATAGTTTTTGGAAAAAGAAATCGGCCTCCAGTTATTATATGTGGGGGCAGAATACCAAGGGTCAATTGGGAATGGGCAGTATCACCAATGTCCTTGCTCCCACGACCGTAAATATATCTCCAGTAAAAATGGGTTATGGTGGAGCGCATGCGTTGGCTTTGATGGCCGATGGAAAATTGTATTCCATGGGGTCAAATGCTTACGGTCAACTGGGTATCAATTCGACGATTTCAAAATCCACGGCGACTCAGATCACTGCAGGGCCTGCTTCCTGGTCGCAGATTGCGGCGGGAGATGGATTTAGTTTGGGGCTTGATACCAACGGCTATCTTTGGTCCTTTGGAAATAACGCCGATGGAGAGTTGGGAATCGGCAATACCATATCTAAAAGTTCGCCTGTCCAAGTTTCTGCCTCGACCGTCTGGAGTAAAATCTCTGCCGGTGTTTGGCACTCGGCGGGGATTACTTCCACAGGTGCTTTATTTACGTGGGGCTACAACGATAGTTATCAGCTGGGGCTTACAGATCAGACAACCAGAAAGTCACCGGTTCAAGTGCAAGTCGGTACCAGTTGGTCACAGGTGGCGGCTGGTTACGAATATTCGGTAGGTATTACGTCTGCCGGTACATTGATGGGTTGGGGGAATGGAGATTACAACCAAGGCTGGGATGGAACTCTTAATCTTTTATACACTAACATGGGGGATGCGGGATCAAGCCCCACCCAAATTTTAAATACGACCGGTTCCTTCACCCAAGTTCGTGCTGGCATCAATCATGCGCTGGCACTTCGAACTGATGGGCGATTATATGCCTGGGGTAATGCAGCCTTCGGGCAAACCGGTACATTGAGTAAGATTTTAGCATCTCCCAATCAGCTCACGGGGACCTTTACATTGATGCCTTCTTGTATGCAAGGCTATCACATGCTTTTGATCACCGGGACCGCGAATGCGAAATTCGCAGGAACAAATCTTTATGGGGAAGTCGGTTCTTTTACTTCTGGTAATTGGTACCAAACTCTGACTAACACCGCCATCGGCAGCAGTTGGCAGCAAATCGCGTGCGGCGGCATGTTTTCATTGGGAATTGATACGGTAGGTAAAGCCTGGGGATTTGGATTCGGTGGCCCTGGCGTTTTGGGCAATGGATCGACCGGAACTGTGAACGCAAGTCCCGTGCAAGTCTCGAGTGTTGGAACGAACTCGTGGACCCAAGTCACCGCGGGAGTTTTTCATGCGATGGGAATTCAAACCGACGGCTCATTGTGGTCTTGGGGTTATAGTGGAGATGGACAGCTTGGGGATGGGACTTATCAAGCGACAATTCCATCACCTGTAAAAATTGGCGCGCAATCTTGGGCGCAAATTGCGGCTGGCGGTTGGCATTCGATCGGAATTGATTCTTCTGGCAATATGTTTGGTTGGGGTTGGAACGCGGATGGACAGATTGGTAACAATGCGACCACGGGTCGCAGTTCGCCGGTTCAAGTAACAATTGCAGGCCCATGGAAGTCAGCGGCCGCTGGTTGGAATCATTCCATTGCATTAAAAGTTGATGGAACTCTTTGGACGAGCGGATCCAATTATAATGGCCAGCTTGGCGACAGTACTGCAACATTTCGAAAAGTCTTTGCCCAGATAGGCACGGATTCATGGACACAAGTAACAGCGGGTCGCTATCATTCCGCGGGCATTAAAGTGGATGGGACCTTGTGGGCCTGGGGAGACAACACTTATGGTGCCATCGGGCACAATCAAATTCCCGGGATGGTTTCAAGCCCTGTCCAAATCAGTGGTTCTTGGTCCCAAGTTGTAGCCGGCTTTGACATGTTCTTAGGAAAAAAATCGGACGGTACTTATTGGACTTGGGGGGGAAACCGCTCTGGAAATTTAGGTATTGGGATCAATACTTTCAGCCCCGTACAAGTCGCGGGTTCGTGGACACAAATTCACGCCGGCAATGGTTTTTCTGCAGCGGTTAAAACCAACGGCACTTTGTGGGTATGGGGTACAAACACCCAAGGTGAGTTAGGGCTCGGTGATACAGCCATTCGCTCAAGCCCCGTGCAAATTCCCGGCAGTTGGACTCTGATTCCTGGGGATGCCGTGGGACCTACAACTTCTTTTGTGGCCGCTAAAAAAATTGGTTAGAAAAAAAGGCACAGATTTTAAATCTGTGCCTTTTGTATTTTTAGATTTATGCGCTCCACATAACAGTGCGCATAGAAAGTGATCCCATTTCAAAGCCTTCAAATGGATAGGATATTTTATCCGCTTCATCCGAGGCTCCGAATGTGTACAGGAGTGGCCAGTAGTGTTCGGGCGAGGGAACGGAGAGTTCCGCAGCGGATCCGAATTTTTCCATGTACTGGGCCAAAGTTTTTTCATCTCGTGAATCCAAGGCCTGTTTAATGGCGGCGTCGAACTCAACCGCCCAATCGTATCTTGCATTCGGGTCGCGCCATTGAATCGCGCGCAGGTTGTGAACGATATTGCCACTTCCGATGATCAGGACACCTTGCTCGCGAAGTGCGCGCAATTGGCGGCCCATCTCGATGTGCTTTTCAGGAGGGGCGTGCACATCAAGACTCATCTGATACACCGGAATATCCGCTTTCGGATACATGTGAACCAGGATCGACCAGGTTCCATGATCGAGGCCCCATTTTTCGCTGAGCTCTGAACCGGGAACCAGACGTTGAGTGGCTTGGGCCAAGCTCAACGGGCCGCGGGCAGGGTATTCAACTTCAAACAGGGCTTTCGGAAATCCATAAAAGTCATGGATTGTCTGCGGAGTCGCATTGTAAAGAACTTTCGTTCCTTCGGTTTCCCAGTGGGCCGACACCACCAGGATGGCCTGTGGTTGCGGCACGCTTTCACCCAGTGCTGACAGCGCATCCGTGAACGGAGTCTTTGCCAATGCATTCATTGGGGAACCATGAGCAGCAAAAATCACAGGCATGCGTTTCATAAAAATTAACCTTTCTTATCAACCGGTTTGTTCGCCTCAACACGGATTGTAAGAGTGATTTCGTCACCTACAACCGGGCCGGCTTCAACCGCCTTGCTCCAGCTTAAACCGTAGTCCTGGCGATTGATTTTACCTGTCGCCGTGAATGCGATTTTGTGATTACCAAATGGGTCGTTAACATCACCCAGGTATTTCACTGCCAAAGTCACTTCTTTAGTTTTACCTTTTAGAGTCAAATCACCAACAAGCTTCAAATCATCAGCTGTTCCGACAACTTTTTTAACGACAAATGACATCTTTGGATTTTTAGCCACGTCAAAAAAGTCGGGACTCTTCAAGTGACCATCGCGGTCGGCATTGTCAGTGTCCACACTGTTCACATCGATATTCAAATTTGCTTTGGACTTCTCCAATTTAGGATCGATCGTGATAGAGCCGTCAAATTTCGTAAAACGACCTTCCACTGTTGCGATCACCAAGTGGGGAACTTCAAAGCCAATTTTTGAATGGGCAGGGTCAATGGCATAGGTGCCTGCTGGGATGGTTTTGGCAAAAGCAGCGGTGCTGAGTAACGTAATAAATGCGGCGGTCATTAATTTCATGGGATTCTCCTCTTTTTGTTGTTCTTCGGACTCCGTTAGTATCGGGCGTAAAGGAGTGTTGCGGTAGGAGACATATTCACGATATACTGTTGCACATATGGAACAATTAGATCTCAACCAAATTCGTACCTTTGTTAAACTTGTACAGGCCGGAAGCTTTACCAAAGCTGCCGAGGTGCTGCATCAACCAAAATCCCGAGTCAGTCGCAGATTGGCTGCCTTAGAACGAGATTTGGGTATTCAGCTTGTGTATCGCACCACGAGACAGTTCCAACTGACGGATGCCGGGCGTGCCTATTATGAGCGTTCTCGGGGTTTGGTGGAGGGCTTGGAAAGTCTGTCGGCGGAACTCAGTGAAGAGGTGGCTGATGTCTCTGGTTGGCTTAAAGTGACAGCGTCTGATGACATGGGGGTTTTAAACCTACCGGATATTTTTGCTGATTTTGCAAAACAACATCCCCGTGTGCGCTTTGAGATTTTGTTAAGCCAAGCCTATGTAGATCTGGTTAAAGAATCGGTAGATGTGGCAGTGCGCATCGGGATTTTGAAAGACAGTAATTTACGAGTCAAAAAAGTCGCGACTCTCAAAAGTGTGATCGTCGCTAGCCCGGGATTTTTGGAAAGATACCGTCAGGCCGATGATATTGAAAATCTCAGCACGTTGCCGTTTCTGACCTTGAATTCGCAGAATAAATTGGAAGTGTGGCGCACCAGCGATAGCAAAAAACTCACCATCAAAGTGGATCCTGTGTTTACTGCTAACAATCCTAATATGATTGTGCAAATGGCCTTGCAGGGGCGAGGCATCACCATGGTGCCGGAGTTTATTGTTGCAGAACATATTCGCACGGGACGTTTGGTTCACTTGCATCGTGGCTTGCGCGGACAGGAAATTCCCATAAGCTTGGTGACGCCGGAGCAAAAAGAAGTTCCGATGAAAACAAAAAAATTCATCGACTTTGCGGCGAAACGTTTGAAAGAGAAGTTTGAGAATTTTTAAAAGACTGCTGAATAGTTTCTAGAAGAAGCGCGTAAAGAACGAAAACAAGTCTTCGTACTGGAACTTTAAAGCTCCAAAAATCACAGCGCCCCAAAGAACAGCGATCACTCCCATCATCATCACTTGTGGGAAGTGCAGCAGGCTCATCGGGCCAGGCTGTTTATTGAGCATTTCGTCGATTTGCCCACGCTCTTGATTTTCTTTAAAGCGGCGGGCAAGGCCCTGAGCCAAAACTATTCTTTGAGTCATTTCCATTTTATAGAAATGCACGCCCACCAGTGTTTGAGAACTCGAAATTGAATCCAGACGAGTCACGATTCCATAGCAGGCCATCTGACGGGACCCTGGAGGAGTGAACTGAATTTTAATCACTTCTCCCAGCATAGGACATAAATCATCAGGCGCTGTAAAAGCTAAACCAGTGAGCGAAACATTTTTAATGGAAGTGCCTTCTTCCCAAGGAACTTGCTTGGGACCGGCTACACGCACCAGGCTTTCATCTTCAGTTTGAAGAATGAATCTTGGAGATCTGCCGTGATAGCGTGCGAGTGATGTCATATCAAACTATTCGGACAAAAAGCGGGGACGCTTAACGAAAGGTCCGGAAAAAAACTGTCTCAAAATGATCCTGAAACCAATTCGACTTAAAAATGCTTCCAGCCTTTAAAGGATTCGATCTCTTCTTTGGCATCACCATGAACTAAAAAGACTCCAGAGCTTTCCGTGAATTGGCCAATTTCTATCCATTGGGGGAAAAGGGTGCGATGTTCGGGGGAGATGGACATCAAAAGTTCGTAGTCTTCACCACCCCAGAGGGCATATTCATAAGCGTTTGCAAAATGCGCCATGCGAATGGTTTCATCGTGCAAAGGAAATTGATCCGGAAAAAAATGAATGCCCATTGCCGCAGAGTTGTGACCATTGCTATAGGGTTTGTTGGCCAAAATCAAAGCGTCATTCACCAAGCCATCACTGCAATCCATCAGACCATGAATTTTATCAGCGTGAGCCCGCAGTTCTGGAAGTAAATCCAAGCGAGGCATCGGGCGCAGATGTTTTTCTGTGGCTTCAGGGAAATCATTTTTTCGATCCTCATTCAAGGCACGCAGTCCAGTGGTGGAAAGCCCCAAGGGGCCACTGGTCAATAAGATATCGCCCGCTTGAGTTCCCTGTCGAGTGATGGGTTTTTCACAGGATCCATGCACACTGACATCAATGATCACACCGCGAGGAGAAGCACACAGGTCGCCACCGGCGATTTCTAAACCAAAACGGTCCGCCAGCGTTGTCATGCCCTGATAGAATTCGTCAAGCCAGGATTCGGTTATTTCTTTTGGCAAGGCCAGAGAGACTTGGGCAAAGTGAGGTTTTGCTCCCATCGCCGCTAAGTCACTTAAGTTGACGGCCAGGGCTTTGTGTCCAAGATCAAATGCGCAAGAATAGTCCAAGCGAAAGTGCACATCTTCCACCATCATGTCTTGGGCAATGACCGAGAAACCCGGAAAGTTTTTAAAAACAAAGGCATCATCCCCCAAAGGCACGATGGTGTTGGGGTTATGACGCTGGACCTTATTGCGAATCTGCTTAAGAACTTGCCATTCTTTGGGAGTATTTTGCACGTCGTTGTTCCTCTAGGAAGACATTGCCAAAAATATTGCTTTATTGTGAAATATACCTCCAGGGAGTCAAGGAGGATTCTTTGAACACACCGAAGGCGAAGTCGCCGACCAGAACGTCTAAGAAAAAAGCTGCCACTCGCAAGGTCAAAGTTGTCGAGCATCCATTGTCATCTGAAAGTTTATTCACCAGCCGCGAGATCGGGTGGTTGAATTTCAACCGCCGTGTGTTGACCGAGGCTGAAGACAGCAATAATCCTCTTTTGGAGCGCGTAAAGTTCTTAAGCATTTCCGGATCTAATCTGGATGAATTTTTTATGAAACGGGTCGGTGGTTTGAAACGTCATGTGGCTTATGGCGTATCACCAAAGTCATCCGATGGTAAAACTCCGATGGCGCAGCTTCAGGAAATTCGCGAAGTTGTTTTACCGATGATTCAGGATCAGGGCCGCTGTTTTACGAAAACTCTGAAGCCTGCTTTGGAAAACGAAGGCATCTTTCTTTTAAGTTGGAAAGATCTGTCAGCCAAAGAACAAGAAAGTGTAAAAAAATACTACAACCGCAATGTGTTTCCGGTACTGACGCCGTTGTCAGTGGATCCCGGGCATCCATTTCCTTTTATTTCCAATCTTTCAGTTTCTTTGGGGGTGACGCTGAAGCATCCCAACTCTGAAGACAAACTTTTTGCGCGCGTAAAAGTGCCAAAGGTTCTGCCGCAATGGATTCGTGTGGATGTGGATCCAAGTATCAATCGCTTCGTGAGTTTGCAGGAAGTGATCAAAGCGAATCTGTCGGATCTGTTTCCTGCCATGCAAGTGATTGACTCGATGGCGTTTCGCCTGACCAGAAACGCAGATTCGGATCAGGATCAGGAAGATGCCGAAGATCTTTTGGAAGCCATCGAAGAAGAACTTCGGCAGCGTCGATTCGCTGAGGTCGTGCGTTTGGAGCACGGTCCAAATCCAGATATGTGGATGTTGAAGTTCTTGATGGAAGAGCTCGAATTGAACGAGGAAGACATTTATGAGCTTCCTGGTGAGCTTGATTACGGTGATTTGAGTATGATCGCGGATCTGCCATTGCCGAAATTAAAATTTGAACCCTACATTCCAGTGGTTTCCCCAGCGTTTGCCGAAGAAGGTACAGGGATTTTCAGTGCGATCCGTGCCAATGATCAATTGATTCACAATCCCTTCGAAAGTTTTTCTGCGTCGGTGGAATCATTCATTCGTGTTGCCAGCGAGGACCCCAAAGTCCTGGCGATCAAAATGACTTTGTATCGCACCGGTGATAACAGTCCCTTCATTCGCTCGTTGATTCGTGCGGCGGCTCAAGGCAAGCAAGTGGTTTGCCTGGTGGAATTGAAAGCGCGCTTCGATGAAGAACGCAATATCTATTGGGCCAATGAACTAGAAAATGCGGGCGTGCACGTGGTGTATGGAGTTGTGGGTTTGAAGACCCATGCCAAAACAGCCCTGGTCGTGCGTCAGGAGCAAGAAGGTCTTCGTTGCTATGTTCACATCGGAACAGGAAATTACAACGTTGCGACTTCCAGATTCTATACGGATCTGGGCTTGCTGACGGCGCGGGAAGAAATCACCAATGACGTGGTTGATTTCTTTCACTATCTGACGGGGATCAGCTTAAAAGGCAGTTACCAGCACTTGCTGATCGCGCCAGTGAATATGTTTTCGACGTTTAGAACTTTGATCGATCGCGAAGCCGCCCATGCCAAGGCAGGGAAGCCGGCCCATATCGTCGCCAAGTTTAATAACTTTGAAGAAAATGATATCGGTGCCGCCTTGTATTCAGCTTCGCAAAAAGGTGTCGACATTGAAATGATCGTGCGTGGTTTTTGCTGTCTTCGTCCCGGAGTGGCTGGTATGAGTGAGCGCATTAAAGTTATTTCTGTGATCGGTCGTTTTTTGGAGCACTCACGCTTGTTCTATTTTAGAAACGGTCAAGCGGATCCGGTCGATGGAGATTTCTTCTTAGGTTCGGCCGACTGGATGTATCGCAACTTGCATGCGCGGGTGGAGGCGATTGTTCCCGTGTTGGATCGCAGTCTTAAAGAAAAGCTATGGGAGATTTTGCAGTTTTATCTTAAAGAAAATCGCCAAGCTTGGTTGATGAACTCCGATGGCAGCTATACCAAGAAAGCATTTAAAGCTGAGGAGATGGGAATTCATCAAACTTTGATGCAATTGGCGAAGACTCGGGGTAAACTGGTCGAAGAATCGGCAACGGAGTAAAATGGAAATCATCATAGTCCGTCATGCCCTCGCAGAAGAGAGGGAAGACTTTGCCAAAAAAGGCCTGGAAGATCAGTTTCGCCCTTTGACGTTAAAGGGACGAAAACGCATGCAGAAAGTTTGCCTGCGTATGAAGGACTTTATCAAAGACGTTGACGTGATTGTGAGCAGTCCTTTTACTCGGGCAGCGCAGACGGCGCAGATCCTGAATCAGTTTTATCCTGGAAAAAAAGTATTGGAAATTCCTGAATTGGTTCCGCAAAGTCCACCACAGGCTTTGCTGAAATGGATTCGCACTCAAGGGCGTAATCATCGACGAATCATGATCGTGGGGCATGAGCCGCATCTCAGTATTTTTGCAAGTTATATGCTGACGGGCAGGGCCGAGAGCTTTATCGATCTGCGCAAGAGCGGCATTTTGTCATTGGAGATGGAATCGTTTGCTCAAGCTGACGCCGGCGAAGCAGAGCTGATGTACTCGATCCCGCCGAAGTTATTTGATTAAAACTTATTGGCCGTAGTCATTCGCATCGATAATGCACGCATACATGCGTTCGCTGTATTTCAGACCGCATTTGATAGATTTTGCAGTCAGGTAGCGGCTGCCAGCAGCGCCTTCAAACGCCGCGAAGGGTGAAACAGCTTTTGCAATGGCCAAAGAGTTTGCCAATGTCGTGTCATCAGCAGCTGTGTAGCATTGAACATTGCTCATCCACTCATCTGGTGCATTGACAACATTATAACGGCAAGTCAGTTCCTTTGCTTCAACTGTTAAAACTTTTCCGGTCCACTCTTCATCGATATTTGTCACTGGGAAACCCGCAGAAGACAGAGCCTCCATGATCGAGCGAGCTTGGTCTCCGGTTGCTCTGACTGTTTTAGCTTGCGCCACTGTGGAAAGAAGGATGCTCAAAGAAAGAATTAAAAGTTTCATGGGATCTCCATTTCTTAAAAGTTGGTTTACTTCGTTGAAAATAGATCTACCGCGGTAAGGGATATATGAATATTAGATGTTTTTGAAGGCTGCTATCTAAAAAATAGAAGAGTTAAACCATCGACCAAATAAGGCCATCGCGTAAACCTACGGCAGGAATTACGATTTTCTCCACCTCGGCCTGGCGCATGATCGTTTCCACCAGCATCGACGCCGGCATTATGACGTCAGCGCGATCGGGGCGCAATTCCAATTTATCAATACGGTCTTTGATGGACATCACTTTCAGACGGGAAATGATTTCCCCCAGTTCCGCTAAGGTCACAAATGTATTGGGAGTTTTTTTAAGCAAACGAACTTTAAGCTCGGCCATGCACTCCAGGTTTCCGCCTGTTCCAATCGCGAAATCCACCGGTTCATTTTCGGTGTTTGGATAAATATGCGGGCCCAGATCCGACAAAAACTCTCCCATGATGATGCTAAGGTGGCTTTCGTTCATGCGGCGTTTGCTAAGATTTTCCAAAACTCGCACTGTTCCCATGGGAAAGGATTTGGTTGCCAACAGTTTGCCGCCTTTTGAGAACGTCACTTCCACACTGCCGCCACCGATATCAATGAGCATGGTTTTTTTATGATCTAATTGGACTTCTTTGCGCACGGCTAGGTGGATCAATCGACCCTCTTCCAGTCCGTCAATAATTTCGATATCGATGCCAGATACCTTGCGGATGGTTTCGATGAATTCCCGTTTGTTTTTGGCCTCGCGGCAGGCACTGGTCGCAACCGCCCGGCATTTTTCCACCTGTAACTTTTTATTTGTTTCTGCAAACCGTTGAAAGGTGGTTTTAGCAATCTCCATGGTGTGCGGAGTGATCGTGCCCGTCGTAAAAACATCGTGTCCCAGGCGCACGGGGGCCCGCTGCTTTTTATTTACGCGAATAAACGGAGCTGTTTCATTGATATCAGCGACCATCATGCGAATGGCGTTGGATCCGATATCGATGGCTGAAACTCGACGTGACACGGCTAAAGTTCTCCTTTGGCAATAGTATATAAAAATGCGAGCATCATAGACATGAAAAAATCATTTATTATCACCTTGTTGAGTATTTTTGTTTGTGGGCATGCCTGGGCTTTGACGGATATTGAGATTTCTGGGGAAGCAGATATGAATGCCTTGGTTCATTTGTTGCCTACGGGCGAGGCCGGTGAGAGTGAATTTAGGGTCCCATCATTGCTTTTGAACTTCAGTGTTCCTTTGAAAGAGGGCAACCTTTTGTACGTCTCATTTGAAGGCGCTCAAAAGCGCAGTGACAATGCGACCTCAGAAAGTTTTGTGGTCAATACTCGTGAAGCCTACTTGGATTTGGTCAGCATTTTTGAGGGCGTCCATGCTTTGCGTATGGGGGTGGTGCCGCAACCTTGGTTGGAAGCACAATACGAAGACGTGAACTATCGTTTTTTGGGTGAAACGGCTTACGGCATCACGGAAAAATGGAAGTACGAGACTTATTCTGACTTGGGTGTGGCTTTCATGTCAGAACTTCCTTGGGACTTGGGCGAGTGGTCTTTGTCTGTGGTCAACGGAGAAGGTCGTGATCAAGACTCTGCAGGTCCTCATAAAGAAGGTTCGCTGTTTTTGCGTTTCAATACGTGGAATCCCTTCGCTATCACTCTGCAATACATCCATGGAACTTATGAGCAATATGGCGATGACGTGGCAGCCAAAGAGCGCATTCAAGCGTCCTTTCTTTATAAGCCCGAGGACAGCAAAACCAAATTCGGCCTGGAGCTCTTGGACACTCATGACCCTGCCGATGCCATTACTGCCGGAAAATTGGCTGATGGTGTAGACGTCGTCAGTCTTTCGGGTCAGGCCGTTCATGGTTTTGGTGGCAGTGCCTTTACGGTTTTCGGCATGGGGCCAAAAGGGGAGTTGATGCTTCGTTACGACTATCTGGATGCCGCCGTGGGTGAGCCAGATAAGAATTTGCAGACCGGGATTTTGTCTTTTGCTTACCAGGTCACTCCGGATGTAAAAACTGCTTTGGCTGTGGATCATACCTGGTATGCTGATAACTATGGAAAAGGCATCCGCGACGCCTCTAAAGTGGAATTAGCCGCGCAAGTCCTATTCTAGTGTGTTAAGATTCTGTTAGTTTTGTATTAGGTACCGTGTTAAGCGGTGTCTTTTACTCTGAAAACCTTTATACAACCAACAAACGGGGAACTCGGTATGGAACGTGCCATCGACACTCAACTTGAAGATCTAAAAAAAATGATTCTGGTAATGGGTGGACATGTTGAAAAAGCCCTCTCTCAAGTAACGGCCGCTCTTCTTTCCCGTGACGTGGCTGCTTTTCAAGAAGTTCATGAAATCGAAAAGCGTATCAATGAAGACCATGTTCGCGTTGACAACGTTTGCATGCACATTCTGGCTAAGCAGGGTCCGGTTGCTAAGGACCTGCGTTTGATCATCTCCGTTTTGAAAATCAACAACGACCTGGAGCGCATGGGTGACCAAACCGTGAATATTTCCTATTCCGGCAAGGATTATTTGGGTCGTAAGCCGATTCAGGCGCAGTACGCTGATATTCAGAAAATGTCTGAGATCGCGGGACGCATGGTGAAAGGCTCTTTGGATTGTTTTGTTCGTGGTGATGCGGTTGAAGCAAAAAATATTTTGCTGATGGATGATGAAATCGACACTTTGAAAAATAAAGTTTTCAACGATGCGATCAAGCATATGAAAACCAATCCAGATGATGTTGAAGCAAGCATGGATTTTATTTTGATCGCGCGTAATTTGGAACGCCTGGGTGACCACGCGACCAATATCGCAGAAGACGTGATCTTTGCATTTACCGGTAAGGACGTTCGACATGGGGGCAAGTTTGGCTGAAAATTCAATTCAGGTGATGGTGGTTGAGGACGAACAAGAGATCCGCGAACTGATGGCTTTGCATTTGCTGCGTCAGGGGTACCGCGTGACCGAATGTGCCTCTGCCGAAGAAGCCCTCGCTGAAATGAATGCCAAAAACTACCAACTTTTTGTCTTGGACTGGATGTTGCCCGGCCTTCATGGTGTCGATATCCTGGATCGTATCAAAGCTAAAAATCAAAACTCTTCGGTTCTGATGGTGACTGCGAAAACTGAACCTCAAGACATTGTCATGGGTCTTGAGCGCGGAGCAGATGATTATCTAACAAAACCTTTCAATCCATCGGTTTTAATTGCGCGTGCGAAAGCTCTGCTTCGTCGTGCAAATCCTAAGGCCGAGGAAGTTATCAAAGACGATAGCGAAGTCAGCATCCATGGTTTGAAAATGAATTTTAAAACTTACGAAATCTCCTATAACGGCGAAGCCCTGCATTTGACTCCTTCGGAGTTCAAACTCTTGGGGACCCTGGTGCAAAATCACGGTGTGGTTTTAACTCGTGAAAAGCTGATCGAAAATATTCAGGGCGAAGGTATCAGCGTGGTGGGTCGTACGATCGACACGCACGTCTTTGGTCTGCGCAAGAAATTGGGCGAGTGGGGCGATCGTATTGAAACCATCCGTGGCGTGGGCTACAGGGTGAAAATGGAAAATTCATGAAGAGTTTCATTCGCTTTCCGGCGCGCCTTTTTTGGAAACTGTTTTTCTTTCAAGTTGTGGTCTTTAACGTCCTGGCTTTTGTGGTGGCGACTTCGTTGGATTCGCAACACCGTACGGCGGATTTCGTCTATACCGATTTCCTGCTAAATTTTTTCGTATTCAGTCTGTTGGTTTCCTTGATCATCTCGTATCGTTTTGTTCGTCCCATTCATAAAGTCATTTTGAAGGCTTTGCGTATTTCCAATAAGCGCGCCTATGGCGAGATTTTTTCAGCCTCCGAGGCTGATGACTTGTTGGATGACGATGCGGATGATTTGTCTGAACTTGAAATCGCCTTGGATAAAATCCACAAAAAAATGAAACGCCGTAAAGCGAATTTCCTGCAAGCGCAGGAGGAGTCGCAGGCTTTCATGAGTTCTGTTTCTGAAGGTTTGGTCAGCGTCAGTCTTGACGAAAAGATTTTGTACTTCAATTCCCAGTTCGCGGCACAGTTCTTAAAAGGTCCCCAGCTCTCAACAGAAAACTTGCGTTTGAAAGATGCTATTCGCTCGCCCGATGTTTTGGAAGGCTTTGCCAGCACTATTAAAACGGGTAAGAACACGCGTTTCACGGTAAAACTTCCGACGTTGATTGATAATCAGCCGCGCTTTTTTTCGGTGTCGGTCAATCCGATTCGTAACGAAAAAACTCGTGAGGTTTACGGTATTGTGGGGATCTTCCATGATATCACCGAGCTGAAACGTGCCGAACAGATTCGTATCGAGTTTGTGGGCAATGCTTCCCATGAGCTGCGCACACCACTGACATCGATAAAAGGTTACGTTGATACTTTGAAAGAAGACATCAACAACGGTCAAACGGAACAAGCTGGTAAGTTTATTAATATCGTTTCGCGCAATATTGATCGCTTGATGGATTTGGTGAATGACCTGCTGTCATTGACCTCCATGGAGTCGGCGAATTCGGAATTGAAACTGGAACTGATTCACCCGTTGCAGATTTCCGAACACGTTGTTTCGGAGATGGCCGTGCTCGCCGCAGAAAAGAATATCGCCATCCGCGTAGTGGGGGAGGTTCCTCCGTTTAAGGCAGATTCCCGCAAGGTCGAACAAGTTCTGCGCAATCTGGTTTCCAATGCGGTGAAGTTTATTCCTAACAACAAGACGGTGCAAATCCGTTGGGAACGTGACATCAAAGAATACATCATTTTGCGCGTGATCGACGACGGTCCGGGAATTCCAACAGAACATTTGGATCGCTTGTTTGAACGCTTCTATCGCATCGACAAAGGCCGCACACGCGACGCGGGCGGCACTGGTTTGGGACTCGCGATCGTAAAGCACATCATGCAAAGCCACGGCGGTACGGTGGCTGTAAAATCTGAATTGGAAAGAGGCACAGAATTCATCTGCGCTTTCCCAATAAAATAGAAAAGGCACAGCTGTTTAGTCTGTGCCTTCAACTTTACTTTGTCTCACGTACGAGACGAAGGCTCTGTAAATAGTCAATTCTGCAATTTGTATAGAGGTCTTTAAAGCCCTCAAGAATATAGTTCTGCGAAGCATAGCAGTCGTCGTAAAAGCCAAAAGCTTTGGATTCCTCGTCTGTGATAATGCGATAGTTGAATTTTGGATCCAAGGCTGACATCCATTGAGTCAGATTCAATATAGGGTTCACGGGGTTGCGTTCGTGATTCCGAGGATAGCGCAATTCACTTGGTAACTGTTCTTGATTTTGAAAACGAACTATTTGTGCGAACGAGCTCAGGCTGAATTCGATCGAACTGACTTCGATTGAAAGGCGTGGGTTGGAGGTCATTTTGTATGTTTTAAATTGTAGTTCTTTCGCAAAGACTGCCGTGTATGAAGGGTCCGATGTTATCAATTTTGAGCGAATTACTCGTTCTTTTAGTTTTGAAACGCAGCGACCGGCTGCTTGCGCAAACTCAGGGCCACCGTCCAAATATCTTCTGAAAATAAAGCCCATTAAATTTCGGCTCATACTTTCATCATAAGCATTGTCCGACCAAGTTGTCGTCGCCAACCGATTCAAGTACGAATCCATTTGATTCAGATAGGTGAACCACTCAGTGCCAGCACGAATACCTCTGACCTCACCAGCAAATTTTGACCAACTCAAGTACCAATCAAACAAGTCGACTGTCGAATCACTGCAAATTCCATCTGCGAAGGCGGGCGTTGAAATAATCCGACGGGCCAGTGCCCATGTCGCTGGAGTTATTTTGGTAATATATTCTGGAGGAGTGATGTTTGATTTTTCATAGAATCGATAGGAATATCTTTTTCTGTCAACTCCATCATAACCATAGCCACGTAAATCACTTGGAATGATTTCATAAATGTCACCAGGAATTAAATATGGCATGCCAATCATTTCAAAGAGTGAACCTTGCACATCCTCTTGATTCTTATCATTTTTAGCGCGGATTTCTCCGGGATAAGCAATATTTGGAATGTAGTAGTTCCAGTGTTCCAGAAAAAGGCTCTGCGTTTCTGACGAAATATGGGGATGAATCGCCCGAATCTCGGCGAGTGTAGGATCTTGATTTTTCTCCAGCCACAGGAAACTTGCAGAAATGGCATTCGTCGGCAATGCAAAATTTAACGCCGGTTTGGCCTCGGCGGATGCAGTGAGAAAAAGAACAGATAGTATGCAACAAAATGTAGCTGCTGCTTTGGTCATTGAGAATCCTTTGTTTCGATATAAAGAAAAATATATATACTTTTTCATGTTTCCATCCCCACTTATTTGCATTCTAAAATATAGTCGGCAGTTTCATACTGCTCGTCAGTAGCGTAACTGAAGGTATACTTCACGACACTTGAGCCGTGGGGAATGATCAATCTTTGATTCCAGGAATCAGATTGAAAATTGACGGAGTAGACAGCCGCTTTTGAATTAACGTTTACAAGTTTGGGATTGTTATCAGGGGCTAGGCCTGCGCCCGGAGTTCCTTCATTTTCCACAGCACTAAGAAGTTTGCCGTCATCACCAATAGTTAGATTCAGCGATACCCCGTTGTAGTTTTGTGCATCGAAGTCATGAGATGTGCACGTGATGACTTTTGCGTTTGCGAAACCAGACAGGCTAAGAATTGCTACTAGTACGAATGCTTTCATAAAATTCTCCATTTGTTTTTTGTTTCGAACCCGATGAGGCATTAATATCAGAAGCCAAGTCATTTTTTTGGAAAAGCCCTCTTATCGATCTATAAAGTCGATAAGAGGTCTTTCTTTACCGCTTCAATCAGGTCACAAATGTCATTGAGTTTTGTCAGCACATGATTCTGATTGGGAACGTTTCCAGTAATGAGCTCTTGTAAGGAGACTTCGAACACCTTCGCTAAAACCTCATAAGGTTCACCACTGATTTTCCGACCGTTTTCCCACTCTTTGTATGTGCTGACAGGAATTCCTGTCATTTCGGAAACTTGCTTTGCAGTTAGTTTCCGTTGGTGACGATAGGTTTTAAGTCTTAGATGAATTGAATCGGCCAAGAGCTTTAGTCTTTCTCGGTTTTAGAGTTCATCTTGGTGTAAGCAGTCTGAGCCGAAATCAAAGAGTACTCGCGGGTTTTTTGCTCGTCGATAAAGGCCGTGATCCCTACGCTTTCTTCAGATTCAGGTCCTTTTAATGTATCAAACCAAACGTGGTCTTTGTTACCCTTGCTAAAGATTTGCAGGTGGGCATTTGCGGCTGGTTTGTGAGAACCGAATCCCATCACAGTAAAACCTTCCATTGAGACATCGATTCGTAGCAGGGCAATCGCATCGACACCAAGATCAGCGATCAATTTTTCACGGCCCGCAAAATCTAAAAGGCGGGGACCATTCCAGTCCATGACCGAGTTGACCACATAGTCTGTCGTTCCAGAGGCTGCAGGCATTTTGTTTTGCCAGCCATCCATGGTCTTTTTATAGGCGGCTTTATACCCCTCATTTTGAATCATTGTTTTCGCATCAAGGACGGTCCATTTTTGAGTTTGTCCCAGGGAGTGGATAAAGGCCTGATACATTCGGTCTGTCTCTGGTGAAGTTTCGGTAATCATGCTGCCGCCTGCAGAGCCTTCAAGCTTTCCGGAGTTACCATTTAATCCAATTTTTCTAGAAGACGGCAAATTGGCAGTATAAGCGACCACCGCAATTTTACGAATTTTTTTAACTTGGGCTTGGTCGACTTTCTTGGTGGTCAAACCTGCGCAGCCTGTGATTAAAAGTGCGCCCATCAACGTGATCGAAAGTTTTAAAAGATGTGTTTTCATAATTCTCCCTTTTGGTTCCTTGGTTAGCGCTTGCCATGCTATTCCAAAAGGGAGTCGAAATTCATGTCCGATTTTTGGGTTGAAGTGAATTAGTGTACTCTGAGCAAATTTAGTGCGCCGTCGGCGAATAAAAAAAGGCACAGTCATTTCGACTGTGCCTTTCATTATGCAGTGTCTCACTCCGCGATCTTAATGCGGTGTTGGCGGAGTGGGTGGCTGTGGTTTTGGCGGTTTTGGGAATGGCCATTTCCATTTTGGATGCCAATGGCATCTGTCCACTTTGCGATAAATCAGTGTGCGATCTGATTCCTGTTCGTTGTTGCTGACGCTCATTCGAGTTTCGCTTAACAGAACCAACTTCTGATCGGATTTTCGGGTGTTATCGTAATTGATAATTCCATAGCCGCCCTCACCGGATGCGTTGGCGTAAGTGGTGAATGTTCCTTTTTGCGTATTGCAATTGAAGGGCCCGCATTTTCTGAATGATTCCGCTTTGGTTTCATCTTCTGAAATTCTGATGCATGACTTAGTTGCACGGTTCTCCCAAATCCCTCCAAAACCGTAGCTCGGTGTTGGATCTGGATCTGGCTGACCGCCACATTTTCCTTTTAGATTGCTGGTCATCAACCAGGGATTAACTTGTTCGGAGGTTATTTGGCCTCCGGCTTTGTCACCTGTTCCATTCGCATTGAAAGTGTCGTTCTGCGGGCCCGAGGCATCACCCCACCAGTTGCAGGTGGCATCAAACCCATCAGAGACGGAGCCGTTACTCATAAACATTCCGGAATCTGCAAAACCCGTGATGTGGTTGCGATTGATCTTGATATCTTTATTCGGCACGCCTCGCGATTGCCAAATATAGACTCCATATTTTTGTCCATTAGTAAGTCTGTTGCCGGTCACGACCACATTGGTATTTTCCGCCCAGATATAGATGGCAACGCTGTAGCTTCCTCCCAAAGTAGATTGCATATCACTGAATGTGTTGTCAGTGATTTGGACATTCGTGGTGTTTGCAATTTGAATTCCACGTTCGCTCCGGCTGAATGTGTTGTCAGAAATTTGCAGATTCTCGATATTATTAGGATTGTTGATGTAAATATCGTTTCTGTTATGCCCTTGGAAGCTGTTGCCTTTAATGAGAATGTTTGAAACAGGTCCTTCAATGGAGTCAAAGGAATAAATCCCATTGCCGCCACTGGAGTCTCCCAAATTATTATTGGAGATGGTGTTGTTGATGATCGTGGTATTTCCCGCTCCCAGCCAAATACCGTTTGTGTTGTTGGTGATCGTGTTGTTTTCCAAAACTGTATTCTGCGCACCGGGGTAAATTCCAACGCCGTATCCGGTTGAATCACGAATGGTCAGACCGCTTAATCTCACATTAGGTGCACCGATATTGAAACCTTGTATTGCACTGATCACGGCGTTTCCACTGGAATGAATGGTCAAAGCCTTGTTGACGTTAATCATGGGTGAAATTGTATAGTTTCCCGCCGCCATCTCAATAACATCGCCAGGTGAGCTCATATTGATAGCGTCAATCAGCGTGACACAACCTGAACCGCTACAGGGTTCAATGTTGATGGTCGCTGCAAAGACGCTGGTGGAAAGAAGAAATGCAGATAGTACAATTGCTATATTGATCACGGTGTCTCCTTTATGTTTATTCGAAACTGAAGGTCATCGCGATCAAAAAAAATAGTCAAAATCAGTCATAAACAACTGTTTAATTACAAAAAATATTTTACGGTTTTTGCTGGATCATTCGCTGGAAATACCGCATCGGCCCTTGATGGTTGATGGTGCGAGCCATCGGAGTGTCTCATTTTTTATCTGAAGTTTTCGAAGACTTCTTTTTGAAGGGGCTTTCGATTTCGACTTCGATGGTTTCGCCGGATTGAAGTTTGAATTTTTTTGAAATTGAATTTCTAGGGACGGAAAACCGTTTTCCTCCAGATATCAATACCACGGTTTCCTTGTCAAAGCTGACGACCTTTGCCAACACAGTAATTGTGGGAAATCCGGTGGCCGAGGCGACGCTTGCATAAAAAACGACAGCTCCCAAAAAACTCATTGTATACCCGATGGTAGCGCATTGAGTTCTTTCTGCGTATAAGGTGGTGGGATATTGAGTTGCTTTCTCATGATGGCATCGCCGGTTTTTTGATCGATAAAATCCAGGTCTTCATCTTTTAAGCACTCATTCGGAGTCATTGTGCATTTCCCTGTTTTTTTGTCAGGAGGACAAACACTCCAGCCGTAATAGCTATCCGGCCACAGGTCTTTCACAGATGTATAACAATGAGCTTCGCCCAGGCAAACTTTGGAAACGCCATTCTTACGGTCAATGACATTGAGACTCTTGGCATCTTTCAGGTCAGGGCCTTGGATGTATGTACAGCTATACTTGTCCGGATCAATAGCCTTGGCCTGAACTGAAATAGCAGTCACCATGACAAGCGTTATAAGTTTCCACGGCATCACGAACTCCTTGTTATAAAAGGATAGCAAATTTTGAATCGATCGAGAACTACATTCAACCAGAAACAGCGTCTTTAATCGCGCGCAGCAGATCTGATCGGTTGATGGGCTTGGTCAAATGGGCATCGCAACCAGCTTCCAAAGACTTTTCAATTTCCTCGCGCAGGGCATGGGCGGTTAAAGCAATGATGGGTTTCGAATAGCCACGAGCCCGCAGCTCTCGGGTCGCTTGCAAGCCATCCATTCCCGGCATTTGCACGTCCATCAGGATGACGTCGTACTCTTTTGCGGAAGCCATTTTCAAAGCTTCAAATCCGTCATTGGCGCAGGAGACTTTAAAATTATCGGACTTCAGATAGCGGCGAATAAGCAACTGATTGTCGGGAGTGTCCTCCACCAAAAGAACATGGATTGTTTGTCCGGCAAAATCCTGTAAAGTTGCTGGAGCCTTGGGAGCTTGAGTTTTACGCCTTTTCGTTTCCGTTGCTTCTTCTTCGGCGGAGGAAACAATCGTAAAGATAAAGGTGCTGCCAACTCCTTCCTTGCTTTCAAGAAGTGAGAGGTTGCCGCCCAAAGCCCGGGCAAAGTGACGTGAAAGTACCAAGCCCAAACCGGTACCGCCAAATTTTCGAATGATGGAGTTGTCGGCCTGCCCGAAGGCTTGGAAAATTTGTTGTTGTCCTTCTTCTGAAATGCCGATGCCAAAATCTTGTACTTCGGTGGCAATGCGAATTTTGCCATCCGCACTGTCAGATTTTATTCTGATTTTAATGGGACCCTTTTCCGAGAATTTGACGGCGTTGCCCAATAAGTTAACCAGGATTTGGCGCAGGCGTACGGGATCGGAATAGATGCTTGGGGGGATATCGCCAAGCCTTTCAACCTCAATCGAGATTCCTTTTTTCTGAGCCATCATGGAAAGCGAGCTTGCGACTTCGTCGACCAATTCGGTGTACGACAGAAGCGACTTTTCAATCGGCATTTTGCCGGCTTCGAATTTTGATAAATCTAAAATGTCATCGATGATGCGCAGTAAAAGAGTGCCATTGGCATGAATGCGCGCCAGAAGTTCTTCCTGCTCTTCATTTAAGGGTTCAGAACTTAACAGATCGGCAAACCCCAAGATCGCGTTCATGGGCGTGCGGATTTCGTGGCTCATATTGGCCAGGAAACCTGTTTTTGCCTTGGTGGCATTTTCAGCGTCTTCTTTGGCTTTCTTTTCTCTGATCAGAGCTTGTTCTAAATCGGCTGTTCTCTCTCTCACTCGGGATTCGAGCTCGGCCTGCGTTTGCAAAAGCTCCTTTTCGATTTTTTTGCGATCGGTGATATCTTGGGTCGTACCGACGATCTTAGTGACCTCACCTTGCTCATCTAAAAAGACCTGACCACGAGTTTGTACATATTTACGTCGGCCATTGGGAAATTGCAGGACATGATCAAAGTTGAAAGATGTTTTATTCGCGATAGCGTTCTGAAGTTCTTTTCTGATTTTCTGTCGATTTTTTTCGTCAGAGTGACCGGACAGATCGCGCGCCGTGATCGTCTTGTTTTTATCTATTTCATAGATGTTGTACATTTCTTCGGACAAGCTGACTTGAGTTCCTTCGACGTTTCTTTCCCAGCTTCCCAGATGGGCAATTTCTTGGGCTTCTTTCAATAAGATATCACGACTGGTGATAGCCGCGCGAGCCTCTTTAGAACGACGGATGAGAACCCGTGCGAAGCCTGAAGCAATTAATGCCACCAACAAGATCGCAAGCGTGGTCCCGATCACCACATAAGCAACCGTTTGAGTTCCCAACATGACACCGTGATGGGAGAGCACAGGTTGTTCTTCGTAAATGAAGTCCGCCGCGGCCATGCCGACATAGTGCATGCCGGAAACTGCAGCTCCCATTAATAGACTCGATAAAATATGGAGGAGAGTGATTTTTTTCGTTGTCCGAAAAAGAAGTGATACGCCGAGGGCCGCAAATGAAGCAAAGGCGGCAATAAAAATGGAAAGACCGACCAGGCCCCAGTTCCACTCAATGCGAGCAGGCATTTCCATGGAGGCCATCCCCAGATAGTGCATTCCTGAAATGGCGACGGCCATCGAAATGCCACCTAATAGAACGCCAATCACAGAAACTTGAACACGACTGACGATGTAAAAGGCGACCAACGAAGCAAGAATAGCAACGGCCAGGGAGAGAATGGATAATCCAAGATCATATCCAATCGCGACTCCAGGCATGACCATGGCGAGCATACCCACAAAGTGCATGCTCCAAATTCCCAGGCCCATGGCGACAGCGCCGCCCAGTAACCAGGGTCGATTGTTTTTTCCTAGGGATTCTTTAATGCGCAGAACAATATTCAAGGCCACATAGGCCCCAACAGTCGCAATCAGAACTGACAGTGCAACGAGGTCTTGATTGTAAGAGTGCGCCATTTTCGCGCCCAATTCATATCCACACAATTTCGACTCCTCATTACAACTCTAGTTGTAACGTAACGAGTGGTTGGGAATTTTGCAATTACCATGACAGATGTTTAATGAAGTGAGTTCGCCGCAAAAAGAAAAAGCCCAGTGCGAGCACCGGGCTTTTAGTTGGAGTTTCAAGAGGAGCGGTATTGTGGGGAATACAGTTCCAGTTGAAATTGGAAGGTTTAGTAGCGCTCGACTGCGAAGACACCACGGCAGCCACGATCAACCCAGATGTAATTTCCAGAAAGACCGAAAGTTCTGTTGGCGTCGCAACGAGTGTTGGAAAGTTGTCTTGCCAGGTAAACTCTGCGGATGCCGTATGGGTTTACATAGCAAGTGTTGTAACGAGAGCCGTAAGATTCACAAGTTACGTACTCAACACTTGGTTGCGGTGGTGGAGGAGGAGGGTAACCTGGGCCTGGAGGGTAGCCTGGGCCGCCATGACCTGGAGGAGGATAGCCGGGACCACCATGACCTGGAGGTGGATAACCTGGGCCGGGACGAGGACCTGGGCGAGGGCCGCCATGTCCTGGAGGATAACCAGGGCCGCGACCTGGGCGATCCCAACCTGGGCCGCCGCGACCGGGACCGCGATCCCAGCCACCATGATCCCAACCACCACGACCGTAAGCCGTTACGTCGTCAGACATCATCGCCGCTTCGTCTTGGCTCATTTCTTCGCTGTATGCGGACTCATCAGCTTCAGAACCATCAAATTGATTTGCGTGAGCAGTGTGTGCAAAAGCGCAAAGTGCGATCAGGGATAGTAAAAATTTATTCATGAACTTTTCCTTTGTTAGTGGTGTCGTTATGACGATTTCTTAGTTCCATCAATCTCTACTGCGAAGAGCGTGCCTAACTGAATCGGAGTCATTTAGACACTTTTCCGATGACGCACGGGGAAAAATGCCCTATAAAACGATCTCTATGCAAACCACACATCCTTTTTATCTGCATTTCCAAAAAGTTTATGGTGACCGTTGGGCCACACTTTTTGCGGCATTACAAAATTCCGAACAACAGGTGGCACGCGTCAATAATCTTGGAAAACAAGATGACACCGCAACTCGCTGGAAAAGTTTTGAAACGAAGGAACAGCTTCCAGGATGTTATTGGATTCCGGTGGGCGAGGGCAGTCACCCCGAGCGTCGTGCGGATGAATTGCTCGATACCTATGTGATGGATCCGGCAAGTGTCATGGTGGCGCGGGCTTTGGATGCACAATCTGGCGACAGACTTTTGGATATGTGTGCGGCTCCCGGTGGAAAAAGCTTGATCATGATCGAAGCGATTGCCGAGGCGGGAGAGATTTTTTGTAACGATCTTTCCCCAGAGCGTCGCGAGCGTTTGAAAAAAGTTATTCAACAATATGTCCCCCGACAAGTCCGTGATCGCGTGTGGGTGACAGGTAAAGACGGCGTGCAATTTGGTTTGAAAGAACCAAACAGTTTCGATCGCATTTTGTTGGACGCCCCTTGTTCGGGTGAACGCCACATCTTGGAAAATCCGAAAGCACAAGACGAATGGAGTCCACGTCGGACCGAACACTTGGCAACTCGTCAGTATTCTTTGTTGAGTGCGGCATTGTTGGCGGTAAAGCCCGGCGGTCGTATCGTCTATTCCACGTGCTCGATCAGTCCTGCTGAAAATGACGATGTGATTCGCAAACTTTTGAAAAAGAAAAAGGGCGAAGTAAAGCTGTTGCCGGCCGAGTTAGGCGTCGGCGGCGAAGCCACTGAGTTCGGCGTCGCCTACATGCCGGACCGCTGCGGTTTCGGCCCTCTGTATTTCGCGGTGGTCGAGAAAGCTGAATAGTTAAATTTGTTCTGGGGGTATCGGTACGGCTCTTTGGAGCCTCCGGTGTAAAACCTCTTGAATCGTACTGACTAATCGACCCATTAAATCTATCTGTTTCAATACCAGCGAATTTGATTCGGACAATTTTAGCACCACAACTCAACCAATTGTTCCTGAGTCAGACCCCGCAAGCGTGTTTTCGAATAAGGACGGCCATTGGCTTCGCACTCGTTCAATTGAATGTAATCGCGCGCAATTCTGTACGGTTTATAACCTTTAATAACTCGAGAAAACGGACGATGCTTCCATATTTTTTCCCCCTCATGCTTGGTCTGGAAGGTATCGGTCAACCGCTGCACAAATTGCCCCGCCAACACTCGAAAAAAACTCTGCATCTGCGAACGTTTCCCACCACGCACCAGGATATGAATGTGGTCGCCTTGAACAGAGTATTGCTCAACCCGGACAAAAAACTTCCGCGAATATTTTCTTAGCAAATTGTTGATAAGAGAAAACGTCCGCGGCCCCCGCAACCCACCACGAATGGCGGACTTATTCACCTTGAACACCAGATGAATGGGATCCCTGCTGGAGAGCGGACGAGCCCCACGCCCCAGCGAAGACCTCCGCAAACTCCCACCGTGGCAATATCGAAACTTCCAGTGCTTTTGCACCGCTGAAAAAGTTTGTTGTTTCATCAGTTAACTCCGTCGTGGTTTGGGTTTTTGTTTACGTGGTGTCGTGACTATTCGACCGTTGTCCCTTGCTTCGTCCCTTGTCCCCTTGTTGCTCTGAGGGGGAGGGGGCAGCGGGTGGGGAGCTTGCCAGGATGGATAAGTCGCGGGGATCGGCCCCGGGGGAGCGGTCTCGGGGGAAGATGGGGGGTATCGGTCATGTTGAAAGTGAAGTTGCAAGATTGAGGTCTTAAGCAGATGCAAATAACTCTGCATTCGAGTTCTTGTTGTCCGGTGATTGGACATGAAAGGACGGGCTTCATGATGTCGAATGATGATGACCGATACCCCCTGGAGTATCGATGGGTGGACGGAGATGACCGGTACCCCAGCGGTGTTTATGTGAGGGTGTGAGGATCGTGACCGATACCCCTCGAAGTAAAACCATTGAGTCAGGTTGCCATGACCGATACCCCCGAAATGCAATGTAAGGGCGGGATGATGACCGATACCCCAAAAAGGAAATAAAAAAACCAGGGCGCCCACCCTGGTTTTGAGTTTATCAGTCAATTTCAGAAGAGAATTAGTTGTCGTCTTTTTGGCGGAATTTGTGGCGGCGGTATTCTTCTAATGTCAAAAAGCCGTAGGTTTTTTTGCGGTACATTTCGATGGCTTCGGCTTCCACGTCGGCCAAAACTTCTTCCATGTAGTCCAAAGGGATATTTCCCTGACCCATCAATTGCAAAGTGTAAAGTTGCACCACGCGATTGATAAAATCAGACGTTTTTTCACGCATGTATTTGGTTTCTTGAAGTTGTGTTTCGACGATCTTTAGCAAAGCATCATTTTTCATAAAGAAATTATCGGAACGCTGTAATGGAACCTAAGTACTAGTTGGAAATTTGGCCCAAAGGATGACACAATATTCAGGATGAAAGCCATAACCCAACAAGAACTGAACAACTTCGTGAATCACTTTGAGCAGGTCCTCAAGGGGGCGCAGTTGCAAGAGGTCCTGGCGAACGACCGGGGTCTGGCTCTCTCGTTTCACAATCGCACACAGTTTTGGTTGATCCTGGACCTTGTTCCTAACACTCCCATGATGTTGGTATTTGAAAATCATTGCCCCTTTAAGAAGGGACCGAAGCCCAAACCCATGGGACTTTTTCTGAATTCCAATGCCAAAAACCTCTACGTCACGGATTTTAAAGTGCTCACCGAGTATGGGCGAGTGGCGGTTTTAACTTTGTCGAATACGACCCTGAAGTGTGAGTTGGAAATTCGTTTGATTCCCAAGCAGTGCAATCTGATCGTTCGCGCACAAGGCAAAACCATCGCCTGGGAAAAACCTCTCGATTTAAAAGAAGCTCCGCCTGTGGAAAATCCTCCGGAGCCGCGCTCTTTGGTGGAGCTGCACGAAGAATGGCTGTCGGAGCAGAAGCAGGATAAAAAGCCCTCGTTGGATCCGGTGGTGCAATGGGAAAAACAAAAGCAAAAGGATCTCGAAAAAAAGCGCAAAGCTTTGGATGAAATTCAAAAACAAATCAATGCCGAAAAGCATTTGGAGTGGCAGGAAGCGGGAAATTTTCTGGTGGCTCATCGCACGCTGGAAGTACCGAAGCACTTGCAAGCGTTTGTGAACCCGCGCGAATCGATCAATTGGAATATCGAAAATGCTTTTGCGAAATCCAAGCAGTTGGTAGCTAAAAAAGAAGGCGCCCGCGAACGCTTGGAAGAGCTGCATGCAGAAATCGCCAAATTAGAAAAATCTCAATACCGCGAAAAGCAATCGGCGAAACCGGGACTTGTGGATTTGATGCATAAGGCAGATGCGCGGGGGAGAAAGTTCACTTTGGATTCCGGGGCCCTGGCTTATTGTGGAAAATCAGCTGCTGATAACTTGGCTTTGCTGCGACAAGCGAAAGCTTGGGATTATTGGCTCCATCTGAAAGATTACCCGGGGGCCCACGCGATTATTCATCGCCAAAGGGATCAGGAAATTTCTCAAGCGGAGATTCAAGAGGTCGCGTCATGGGTGGCCCGTGAGTCTTTGTCTTCAAAATCTTTGATGGTGGGGCAAAAAGTCGCAGTGGTGATGGTGGAGTGCCGTTTCGTTCGCCCTATCAAAGGAGATAAGTTGGGACGCGTAACTTATCATTCGGAAAAGACTTTTCATTTTTCTTTGCGTCAATCCTGAGGAGTCTTGACTGAGGCTGAGTCGAGTCTAAAATTTCCTCTATGATTCAAGTAAAAGATCTCACCAAAGATTACGGACCACGCAGGGCGATCGATCATCTGAACTTTTCAGTTAACAAAGGCGACGTTGTCGGCTTTCTGGGACCCAACGGTGCTGGAAAATCCACAACCATGAAAATCATCACGGGCTTTATGGCTCCCAGCCATGGCTCGGCCTCGGTTGCCGGATTTGATGTTTTTGAAAATCCACTGGAAGTCAAAAAACGCATCGGCTATTTGCCGGAGACTCCACCTGTGTACGGTGACATGTATGTGCGAGATTACCTGCGCTATGTGGCGGCCTTGAAGCAAGTCCCTAAAGACAAGATCGAAAAGTCTGTGGACCTGGCGATTGAAAAAACCAATTTGGGTGAAGTGCAAAAGCGCTTGATTCAACATTTGTCTAAAGGTTTCAAGCAACGTGTGGGAATTGCTCAGGCGATCGTGTCGGATCCGGAAGTTTTAATTCTGGATGAGCCGACGGTGGGACTGGATCCCAAACAAGTCGCCGAGATCCGTGACCTGATCAAGGCTCTGCGTGGTCAGCACACGATTATACTTTCCACGCATATTCTTCCGGAAGTTCAGGCGACCTGCGAAAAGATCATTATCATCAACAAAGGCAAGATCGTTGTCGAAGACAGCATTCAGCATTTGGCGACCATGGAAAAGGGGCAAAGCCGCCTGTTGGTTCGCGTTGCCAAAGACGTGGCTGATATGAAATCGCTTTTGTCAGACATTCGCGAAGTGATTTCAGTCCACGCGGGCATTTCCAATAAAGAATGGCGCATCGATGTGCGCGGTGGAGATGAGATCGTCGCTGCCGTTTCTTCGCGTCTGGTGAATCAGGGCTTGGGACTTTTGGAATTCAGTCCCAGCAAAATGGATTTGGAAGATGTGTTTCTTAAACTCACTTATGGTCAAGAAAGAGGTGAGTCATGAGCGGTTCCATGGTCATTCTAAAAAAAGAGCTGAAAGGTTTTTATTTTAATCCGACGTACTGGATTATCTGCTTTTTGGTCAGCTTAGTTTTTAGCTGGATTTATCCCTTGCAGTTATACGGGTTTGCGCAACTCTTGATGAACTACGTGGCTCAACAAGGCATTCCCGCAAATCAATTGAACATTCATTATGGAGTGTTCCTGCGTCAGCTGTCTTACCTGAACTTGATTTTAATTTTCGTTGTTCCCGCACTCACGATGAAGTTATTTGCGGAAGAAAAAAAGCTGCGCACTTTTGATTTGCTGTTAACGTCACCCGTGACATCTTTGCAAATTGTCCTTGGAAAATACCTGGCGGCCTTGGGTGCCGTGGCGGGGATTGTGATCCTGGCGCTTTCTTATCCGGTTGCGACAGCGGCTTTGGCAAAATTGAACTGGGGGCCCTTGCTGGTGGCGTTCCTGGGTATCTTTATCGTGGGAGCTGTTTACGCGGCGATGAATTTGTTTTGTTCGGCCTTAACCGAAAACAGCCTGGTCGCTTACGTGATGTCGGTGATTCTGAATGTGTCGATCTGGTTTATCGGGATCGGAGCAGAAGTCGTCGACAGTGAAATCGCACGAAAAATATTTGAACACGTTTCCCTCAGCACGCATTTGTCGAGTTTGGTGGAGGGCACCATCCGTACGAATGGATTGGTTTTCTTTGGCAGCTTAATTGTATTGTTCTGCTTCCTGGCAGAGCGTGTGGTTGAATCTTCCCGTTGGAGATAGTGATGAGTAAAATCAGTAAAATTTCATTCTTAATGGCGGGTATCTCTTTGGTTTGTATGACCATCACTCGCTATCTTATTGGTCAATGGGTCCCATTTTGTTGGTTGTCCTTGGGGATGGCCGTTTTATTTCTGGCCGTGGGGATCATCAAGGATCGAGCTTTCTTTAAAGAATTTTTGATGATGAAGACCACCAAAGAAGGCATGAGCATGGGAGTTCTGATCCTGTTGATGCTGGCTCTGTTGGCAGTGGTGAACTATATCGGTGTCAGACATTACGCTACTTTGGATTTTTCCACGGCGCAATCCAATACCTTGGCAGAGCAATCCATTAAGCTTGTCAAAAACCTGGATGAAGAATTGAAAGTTTATTTCTTCTATAAAAAAGGTGTTGAGGGCAACGAAGAAAACCGCCGCTCTTTCCGCGACCTGATTAAAAAGTATCAAGACATCAATCCACGCATTCAATTGAACTTTGTGGAAGTGAATGAACAACCGGATCTGGCGAAGGACTTTGGCGTTGATAAAGGCAGCGGAACTGCATTCTTGGAGTACAAAGGTCGTCGCAGTCTTTTGCAGAAAATCGACGAGCAAGAATTCACCAGCTCCCTGGTGAAGGTGACCCGTGAAAAGAATAAGACCATTTACTTCACCGTCGGTCATGGCGAAGCCAACCTGGAGGAAGTGAAAGAAGGCTTGGGTTTAAATGCCCTCAAGCTTATGTTGGAGCGCAATCGTTACACTGTTAAACAATTGCCACTGATTACGGAACCAAAAGTTCCCGCGGATGCCGATGTGATCGTGATCGCGGGCCCGGTGCAAAATTTCCTGAGCCACGAGATCGAAGCCTTGGAAGGTTATTTGAAAAACGGCGGCAGCCTGTTTATCGCATTGGAATCCCAAAACCCGGCGAATTTGGACAAACTGGTTCGTAAAATGGGTATCGAGCTTGGAAACAACTACGTTTTCAATATTGTCGACACCGTGATGGGGCAGGGGATTAATCAAGGGCCGGTGATGGGATCCGTGTTTTCTCCATTGAACGAGATCACCAAGGCCTTCGGGCAAAACGAAGTGACCTTGTTCCGTCATCCTCAAGCTCTTAAAAAAGTGACAGAGCCTCCGGGAATGTCGACGGACGAGCTGGTTAGAACAAGTCCCAAATCCATGGCATTTAAATCCATGAATTTGAAAGAAGACGGACCCGTGGGAAGTTTTGCCTTGGTCGATCAAGTTGTGGGTCAGTGGGATTCTGATCCGCAAGCGAAAAAGTTCGCAGCCATTATCGCCGGTGATGTGGACTTTATGACCAATCAAATGCTGTATCAAAATTTGAATCGTGATTTGGTTTTGAACTCGATTGCATCTTTGGCTAAGGAAGAAAATCTGATCAGCATTTCGCCGAAGGAGCCGCAGGCGACGCAATTGATTTTGACGGAAACTAAATTCGCTATTTTCATTTTCGCCTTTTTAATCCCTTTGCCATTGTTGCTATTGGGCACAGGCATCACTCTGTACACCAGAAGGAGAAGTGCGTGAAAAAGATCAAAGGTCGCGGAATATTGGTTATGTGTCTGTTGGTGTTTGGTGGCTATGCCGTTTATGATTTCATGGGCCAAAAGAAGGCTGAAGAATCTAAAACTGCCAATGCCAAACTTTTCACAATGAACACAGATCAAATTGATGCGATCGAGATTTTTAAAGGAAATGAATTGGTTTCCTTAAAGCGCACCATCGAAGGTTGGAATTTGGAGTCGCCTTTAAAAGATATCGCGGACGATGCCTCGGCGGACGATTTGATTAAAATGACTTCGTCAGAAAAAATCCTGGACGTGGTCAAAGACGATGGTGAGATTGATTGGAAATCTTTTGGCCTGGATAAACCTGCGGGCTTTATCAGATTCATGAATTCCACAGGTCAGTCGACGACGTTGCATCTTTCCAGCAAAACGAACTTTGAAAACAATCCTTTTGCTCGTCGCAATGACGAAAATCGGGTTTTAGTTGTGAACAGCAGTTGGACTACGCGCTTGGAAAAACCTGCGGGGGAATTCCGGGATCGTCGTTTTCTGCGCCATAAAATGGCCTCCATTGAATATTTCCGTTTGAAAAACAGTTCGGGTGTGGTTGAAATCGCGTTGAAAGATGGCAAGTGGGTCGATGCCAGCGCCAAAAAAGTTGAGCTGGATCAGCAAAAGGTTCGGCAGCTTTTCCGTGATATTGTCGACGCTCGCGCCGCGAACTATATCGATGGTAAAATGCCGGCTTTGAAAGCTTTGTTTACGCTGGATTTGAAACTCGGGGACAAAGCCTGGAAAGCCGAAGTGGGGCAAGCTGCTGATAAAAGAATCTATGCCTCCGTCTCTGATCCCAAACTGCAAATGGTTATGGGGCCAGGCGCTTTGGATAATTTGATCAATCTTAAAACTGAGGACTTGAAAGTCGGGTCGACTCCGAAGCAAGATAGTAAAGATCAATCAATCTACTCCGGCAGTGCCGGAGTGCAGCCAGGCGCTCAACTGGCGCACGAGAAAGACAGCTTGTAATGCAGAAAATTATCGTTAAATCACCAACCCGTGTGGATTTGGCTGGGGGCACTCTTGATTTGTGGCCCCTTTATTTATTCATCAATGGTGCTTCCACGGTCAATGTAGCGATCGATGTGTACACGAATGTTGAGCTCACTCCGCATGAAGACTCTACCATAGTCCTGGAATCAGCTGATTTGAAGGTCCGCAAGGCCTATACGAACTTGGTGGATGCTTTGGCGGATACAGATCCGCAAATGGTTTTATTGCAAACGCAACTTCGCTATTGGATGCCAATGAAGGGGTTTACTCTGAAAACGTCTTCTGAAAGCCCGGTGGGCGGCGGTTTGGGTGGCAGCTCCAGTTTGACGATTGGTTTGATGAAGGCCTTTGCGCAATTCTGTAACCGGCCTTTCCGTGACGTGCATCATATGGTGCACTCCGCTCACAATATCGAGGCAGAAATTTTAAATACCCCCACGGGAACGCAAGATTACTATCCGGCAGCTTCCGGTGGATTAAATATTCTTCGTTATGGATATGATGGAATCGAACAAGAGGTTATGGATGTTTCCAAAACTCCCTTGGCGGAAAAGTTCATGCTGATTTATACGGGGAAAGCTCATCATTCCGGTTTGAATAATTTTGAAGTCATGAAAGATGCCGTCGCAAAAGATCCTGGCACGATTCAAGCATTGCGTGATCTGAAAGTGATCGCAATCGAAACGGAACATGCGGTCCGCAGCGGAAACTGGAATGAACTCGGAAATTTATTTAAACGTGAATTTGAAGCACGTGTACGTTTGGCACCAGAATTTTCCAGTCCTGAGATCCGCCGTCTGTCTGAACTCTCTTTGCAGAATGGGGCCGAGGCTGTTAAGATTTGTGGAGCTGGGGGCGGTGGTTGCGTGCTGGTCTGGTGCCCTCCTGAGAATAAAAAAGGAGTCGCAGACGCATGCCAAAAAGCCGGGTTCCAAGTCATGGGCGCAAAGCCCGTAAACCCTCTGTAAAGAGTAAGGCCGTCAAAAAAAAGGCGAGCAAAAAGGTTGCAAAGAAAATTGCGAAACCTCGCTCGCCTGTTGTCAAGACGACACCTTTGGCTTCTGAAAATCATGCAGGTGATGTGCATCGTTTTATCGGCGTCTCTTTGGGCGGCGGCAAGATGGATAAGGCCTGCGTTTCCGTGATTGAATATTATCCCAAGCACAATAAAGTTTTTCTGTCTCGCCTGGTTGAAAAAATCAAAAGCGATGAAGTGCATTCTGCCGACTTTAAAATCCATGAAATTATCGAGCAGTACAGCAACATTGATTTGCTCGCGTTTGATGTTCCTTTTCAATTGCCGAATTGCCTCAGAAATAAATGCTGCGGGGAAATTGAAACCTGCAAGCAACCCCATGTGAAATGGATGTGGGATTATACGCGTAAGCTGCATAAAAAGAAAAAGCCACGCAAACTATTTACTTCGTACACACAACGCTGTGTGGAGATGTATCTGTCGACGGAGATCGAAGAGCCTTTCCATTTGCAACATGCCATGGGTGCGAACATGGCACCACTGCTCGCGCGGGCGATGTTTTTAAAGCAGAAATTGAAAGTGAATGTAATTGAGGTTTTTCCGAAACTTTCTCTGTGGAGAATTGGTCGGTCTCTTCATGTTATGAAAAGTCATTTACTGTTTCATAAGCATGCGATCGGTGGAGACGAAAGTCGTCGCGCCATCTTGCATGCTTTAAGTACGCACAACATCGCCTTCGTTTATGATCAGGACGTCAAATTAATGATCGAAAACAATCATGCTTTTGAGTCCTTCATATGTGCCCTGACGGCCTTTCTGAGTTATAAAGGTCTGACAGAACCTCGCCCAGAGGGCTTTCCAAGCACCGAAGACTGGGTCGAGTTCCCACTGTCATCTATCAAGTGGAATTCATTTTAAGACACAGGCTTCCCTTGGCGCGACAAGCTCCCAGGGGTGTGCTATGATCTTCTCGAATCAGGGGGACGTATGGCAGGTGATTTTCCCTACCTTCATGGTTTCAGCAAAGACGAACAAGAACGCTTACGCAAGCAGGCTCGCTTTGGTGAATACACCGTTTATCAGAACATCAATCTGACCAACGTCAGCAATCTCTTGGAAGTCGGTTGTGGCGTCGGCGCTCAAAGTGAAATCATCCTGCGTCGCTTTCCTGATATTCATTTGACCGGAATTGATCTCAGTCCCAATCAACTGAATTCTGCGCGCCATCGTCTGGCGGCTTTGCCGGGATTTGCTGGTCGCTTTGATATGAAAGAGATGGATGCAACCAAAATGTCCTTTGGTGCGAACTCTTTTGATGGAGCTTTCTTGTGTTGGATCTTGGAGCACGTTCCTGATCCGATTCGCACACTGTCGGAAGTACGCCGGGTGCTGCGCCCGGGATCACCGGTTTACATCACGGAAGTGATGAATGCGTCGTTTTTTCTGGATCCTTATTCTCCGAATGTCTGGAAGTACTGGATGGCTTTCAATGAGTATCAATTGAAGCAAAAAGGCGACCCGTTCGTGGGGGCGAAGCTTGGAAACTTTCTGATGCAATTGGGATATCACGATGTGCAAACCGAAGTGAAGACGTGGTTCTTGGATAATCGTCAACCGCAGGCGCGTAAAGACTGTGTGGAGTATTGGACAGAATTGTTACTCAGTGCCAGTGATCAATTAATCAAGGCCCACTGTGTTTCCAAAGAAGTCGTGGAAGGTATGAAGGAAGAAATGGCGACGGTGGCAAATGATCCGAATGCTGTTTTCTTTTATAGCTTCGTGCAAGCTCACGCGCGAACGTAAGGAAATCCAATGTCAGCAGGTGATTGGAAAGAAATGTACGGCGGAGCCGTTTCAGGGAATCTGGAGTTGGTGCAGTACCATATCAAAAATGGTGTGAATCCGAATTATCAGCATCCTGAAATCATGTCGACGGCGTTGGTGGCCAGTATCATCGGCAATCATCCCGACATCACTTTATTTCTGCTGGAGCATGGGGCCGATCCGACGTTGCGCTCGGAGTTTGATAATTTAACACCACTGCAAGCGGCGAAAATGTTCAAACGCCGCGAGCTGATTGAGATTCTGGAGAAAATGATTCCGCGAAAGACTCTCTGGCAAAAACTGCGCACTGCCTTTAAGGTTTAAAGTCGTCTTTACTGAGCCAACCTTTGTGCCAAACCCAACCTAAAATTCCCATGGCGATCAATGCCATGACCCCAAGAACTGTGTAGTAACCATAGTAGTGATCCAGTTCCGGCATGTTTTTAAAGTTCATGCCGTACAAACCCGCCAGGAAATTTAAGGGCAGGAAAAAGATTGAAACCACCGTCAGAATACGCATGATTTCGTTGGTTTTGTAAGAGGCTTCGTTGGTTTTTTGCGACATCAAAGCCAGATGCAAATTCAAAAGACCATTGATTTCTTCAACAATATTATCCGCATCAAAAATCAAGCGACCCAAGGGATCACGGACATAATCCCAATTCAATGCCGGTGATTTCGAGTGCTGTTGCAAATTCGAGATCACCGCATCCGTGAATTTAAAGATCTTTTTAAATCCGGAAGCTCGGCGCTTCACATGATATCCCTCGCGCAAAATACTTTTGCGACGAAGTGCATAGATACGCCCTTCGATGGCATCCATCTTGGCCACCAACTCATCCATCGGTGCTTCGAAACTTTGAAAGGCTTTCACAAAGATACGACCAATCAGTTGCGACATGGTGATTTGTTCGAAAGGAACTTTATCTTTTTTCTCTTCGATACAAGGCAGGGGAGTGCGATGCAATGTCAGCACATATTTTTTGCCGATAAAGAAAACCAGTTTGGTGGAAAGCTCTTGAATGGTTCCCGCTCCGGGACGTGCGCGACTGTCAAAGTGGCGCAGAATGATCAATGTGCAGTGATCTAAATATTCCACGCGGGGCAAGTGTTCGGGATCCATGCAGGTTGCAATCGCTTGCATGGGAATTTCTAACTCCTCCGCGAGGTTGACGAAGTCCTCCTTTTTGGGGTCTTCGATATCGATCCACTTATAATCTTGCCAGGCATGTTCAAAGCGTTTCATGATTTAAGTATGTCGAAAACAAGAGCACTGTGCTTTAAAATTCTAAGCCTCGCTGCGTTGGTTCTGTGTCTTAGCGGATGCCAGTCTCTGTTTTATTATCCGACACAGGGTCGTTACTATGATCCCGCCCGCTTGAAGTTGCAGTATGAAGATGTTCATTTCAAAACGGCATCAGGAGAGGATATTCATGGGTGGTACTTTGCAAGCCGACAAAAGGAAAGCAAAGGAACCATTTTGTTCTTTCATGGAAATGCCGAAAACTTAAGCTCGCACTTCATGATGTTTTATTGGCTGCCTAGCGAAGGGTATAATTACCTGATTTTTGATTACCCGGGTTATGGAGAAAGTACAGGGACCCCCACCCCCGAAAATACTGTGGAGTCAGGGGTGGCCGCGGCCGCCTGGTTGAAAGCCAATAGAGAATCGCGGCCCTTGATTATTTATGGGCAAAGCCTTGGCGGGATCGTCGCCATGCAAACCGCGGTGAAGATCAAAGACCATCAGCCGATTCGCAATGTTATCGTGGATGGCAGCTTTTCTTCTTATCAAAAAATGGGGAGAAGGGTATTAAGTCGATCCTATTGGACTTGGCTGTTCCAACCCTTGAGTTATGTGGTTTTAAGCGACTCTCAGTCACCCGAACCAATTGCTCAATTATCACCCATTCCTTTACTGATAATCCATGGCGAGGACGACCCGGTGATCGAGGTTGAGAGCTCCCGGGAAATGTTCGCAGCGGCGCGTGATCCCAAGGAATTATGGATTGTCCGCAATGGACATCATGGCGACCTTTTTGAAGTTAACAATCGTGAACTGCGGCAAAAGTTCCTCAATTATTTGCAATAGTAATTTAAGGTTTGATTCTTTTTACCATCCTGACTAAAACCCCTACAAATTCGTAACCCCGAGAACCAATTCGGTGGCCTCAATTGCCGGCCGGATGGTACACAGACGGGGAGTGCCAGGTTCATATTCGTGGTTACGACAAATACAAAAAGGAGTTCCTATGAAGTGGGGTAGAATAGGTTTGGCAGTATTAACTGTTCTTCAATGTCAGGCGGCTTTCGCAGCACCTGCACGTATCGATGCCGGTTTCTTTCCGATCGATATCAACACAACGACATCAACTTCTGTCGATGATCTATTCCCAACTCAACCACGCATCGGAACTAATCCGGGTCAACCAGGTGGCTTCATTCCAGCTCAACCGGGTCAACCAGGTCCAATCACAATCAATCCGGTTCCAGGTACACCAGGTTCAGGTCTTCCAACTGTTCCAGGGACTCCAGGTCAACCAAACACGACAGTTCCAGGTTTGCCAGGAACTAACAACGGCACAGGCGCTAACGATCTTCCAATCAACGTTAAAGACTCTGTTGGTGTAGCGGACGATTTCAAATGTAACCTGTTCACAAACTCTGACGACAAAACATACTCTGACATCTTGTCAGCGGTAAATGCGTTGAACCAAGCGGTCAGCTCTCCTTCTTGCGCGGGCAACCAAATCAACCAACAAGCGGTGGTTGATAACAATAAGAAAATCACTGACGCTATCGAAAAGCTGCAACCGTTCTTGCACGCTGAAGAAGAAATCCCTAAAGAAAAAGTTCCAGAAATCACTGCTAACGTGGATATCGCGATCCGTGCTGCAGCGTCTTTGGCTGCGACTTTCTCTAACACAGACTTAATGAACAAAAACTGCCGTCAACAAATGAACGGTGGTCAAGTGGCATTGGCGATCAATGACATGATCAACGGTTTGACTCCGTTTGCATTGATGGCAGCATCAATGACAGGTGGTACAGCCGCAGTTCCATTCATCGTGGGTGGTCAGGTTTTGACGAGCGCGATTGGTTCCATGGAAAAAATCGTGACTGAGAACTCCACGAAAATCCAAGATCCTTTGGTTCGTCGTGCAGTTTTGGAAAACACCTGCCAATACATCCGTCTTGAGCAGAAATACCGTTTCTTGACTAAAGGTCGTGACGAGCAAGTTGCTAAAATCTCTAAAGAGATGTTGGTAGCTCGTAACTACTCTGTGAAATTCTCTGGAGTTTCTAAAGAAACGAACGCGTTGATGGTTCGTAAAAACGAATTGAGCCAATCTGCTTTGGAGTTGAACACAACTTTGTCAGCAGCTTCTGCTCAATCTGAATTGGATAAAACATTCGTTCAAAGCACAACGGCTGAAGCGATGATCTGTGAGTTGGGTATCAACTTGGCAGAAACTGCGAACGATCAAAATTCGTACGTGGCTCAACTATTGGGTTCTGTGAACTACTCTTTGGCAGCAACTGGTTACAGTGCAACGCCAATCACAAACACTTTGAAATCTTCTGGCAAAATCTATCTTAAAAACCTTCAGTCTGTTGCGGCTCGCTCTAACCCAGCTCAATGTGCAACAACGACGAAGTACTTGCTTGAGGCAATGGACAAATCGGCAATCGCAGCTCGTAACATCATGAAGCAGGCACAAACTGATTTGGATAAACAGTTGAAGCTTTCTCCTGAGTACAACCAAATCCAGGCTCGTCTTTCTATTTTGGCTGAGAAACAAGCTCAAGCAGCTCGTATCACAAACTCTTTGGATAACTTGCGCAAATATGCAAACACGTTCTCTCAATCTGAAATCGATTCTGAGATGGCTCGTTTGAGAGGCGGTTTATTCGAAACACGCTCTTTGGGTATCTCTTCTCCAGTGATGGCTTGGTTCAAGTACACAACTGGTTTGCACAGAGCTTCTGTTAAGCAATTCAATGAAGGTTTGGATTCTCTTCGTGAACGTGCCTACCGTTTGACTGAATCTGGTCAAAAAGCTCCGGCTCCATACAATGGCGCTTACACAAGTCCAAAAGTTGACGACAAAGCAGCGGGTAAAGCTCAAGCTGACTTGGCTCGTGACCGTGCAGCGGCTAACAACCTGGAGACTTTGGTTCCTGCTAACTTGACTAGAGACACTCGCGCTTACGCAGACGTTTGCCGCGAAACTCAAGACGTATGGAACCGTTGGGTTTCTGCGGTTGACCACTTGGCAGCGATCGAGTCTTTCTGCTTGATGATCGATAACTACATCTACGACAACCGTTCTGAAGACCAAACGATCGTGCAAATGTGCCGTGGTGGCCAAGCTGCTCGTGGTGTTGGTAACAATATGTCGGATCTAGGTCGTATGAAAGCTGAGTTGTTGAACACGCACACGAACAACTGGGCGACTTTGGTTAAGAAAAGAATCAAAGCTTTGAACTGCCAAACGGTCACTACGTTCTAAGTTCTGTTCATTAATTAGATAAATCCTCAAAGGCCGATCCGATGGATCGGCCTTTTTGTTTGTGGTTCCGCGAATTTGGGCCCCTGTATAAGTCTTAGACACCCTTCCAGGCCCTCTAATCCAATATAACCGTATTTCCCGGAGCATAGATCCTGCAACTAAAGGCTCAGCTATGGGAAGACTACTTTCGTCACTACTCATTTTAGGTTTGTTTGTTTCAGGGTGTGGCCCTCGCGGGAATGAATTTCCGGCGGCCAGCGTTCGTGATACTTGGGCTCCGCCAGAGGGGCAGATTCGCGAAGTTGGTGACTACGAGGTGATCGAGGGCGCGACTAAAAATCAAGGTGTCGAAGTTAAGTTTGATAAGGGCACTAAGTCCGTGTCGTTGACCGGTCCGATGATTCTAAAAACCTATGATACGAAAAAAACCATTCAGCTGGATTTGAAACTGGTCGGAACGGCCACAGCCAAAGGTTATGCTGTTTTGAAGCCTGTGGGCTCTTCGGGAGTTGTGGATCTGGTGGTGGCAGCTAAGGCCACTTGTTTGGGTGTTGAGAACGATTGCTCCAGCAATTTCATTGATATCTATGTGTCTTATGAGGACCGCATTTATCATCATCAAATTGAATCTATGGACGAGACTTTGGCAATGCCCACGGAGGCCAAAGATGCTGATTCTTCTGATGTAGAAGAAGGCGCTGGCAAAGAAGATGGCCAAGTGCAGAGTGATGAGTCCGGTGATGAAGATCATGAAGATGAACATGATGAAGTCACTGATATGGACGAATCCCAGGGTTCCTATGTCGGGAATGTGGAAAGCGATTTGGAAAATATTTTGGAAGTGAAGCCGAAACCGAAAGCAGGTAGCACTCCCCAAAAAGATGAACCTAAGAAAGACACTCCTGCTAAGCCAGAGGTTCCTCCTAAAAAGGACACGCCTGCAAAGCCGGAAGTGCCACCGAAAAAAGATGAACCTAAGAAAGACACTCCTGCGAAACCAGAAGTTCCTCCTAAAAAGGACACGCCGGTAACGCCAGAAGTTCCGCCTAAAAAAGAAGAGCCTAAACAGGACGACCCTAAGAAGGAAACTCCAAAGGCTGATGATAAGGACGACGATAAGGAAGATGCACCTGTTGTCTCGGCTCCGCCGAAGTTTGATATGTTATCAAAACTCGATCAGGCCGTGGGCCCCGTCGGTGTGGTGACTTTGAAAAACGGTCGCGTGTTGAAAGGTTCTTTGGAAAATGCGACGGACGTTTTGTCTTATCAAAAAGCATATCCTGATACAAACTTCCGCGTGTTAAGACCGGACCGCAAAACTTATTATGGAACGATTGAGCTGGCTTATCTGATTGCGAAGATGGGCAAATACACGCAAATGATCGTGCCTTCACATACTTTGCGCCTGGGAGATTTGGCCAAGAAGAATGGTGGAGCGTTGGGTTCGCATAAGTCTCACAGAAATGGTCTGGATGCGGATATCGCATACTACTTCAAAGCTGATAAAGCGATGACGGGTTTCTCTACGGCATTAAAAGGCAATCAACCCATCGGTGATTGGATGATGGCTCAGCAGTGGAAACTATTTAAGTACTCGGTGAGTTCTAAATTCGTGGATCGTATCTTTATCCATCCAACTTTGAAAAAGTCTTTGTGCTCTTATGCTCAAAGTCAGGGTGATATCGGGACGGATTTGGCCAAAGAGACTTTGCGTCGTCTGGTTCCTGAGGTCAATCACTACAATCATTTCCATCTGCGCATCAAGTGCGCGAAAAGCCAGGAACGTTGCTTCCAAATGGCAGAACCTAAAGCGGGAACGGGCTGCTAGGACTTGCCAACAAGTGCCATCCTCTGACAAAATGTCAGGATGGCAGACTGGCGTGAAATCAGCGAAATGAATGGCGATGTGGTGTTTTTTCGATATGTCTCTGAAGGCATGGAGAAATCACATGACGAAGTCTTTCTTTGGGACATCGATAAAACCTATCTTGATACAACTATCGATTCACTTTCTGGGTTGCTGACCACCGTGCTTGAACGGGCTTTGAATAAAAAAAACGTTCCCGGCACCAACACTCTCCTGCAATCACTGTCTGAATATCGCAAGGCTCAAAAGGGCTATATGTATTTTCCGATTTATTTCATCACGGCATCACCGCCACAGATGGAAGAAAGAATTTCGGAAAAGTTCGCGCTGGATAATATTCGTCCTTTTGGTTGTTTTTATAAAGACAACCTGGCAAATCTTCGCCCGGGTCGTTTCTGGCGTCTGACCAAACAAGTCGGTTATAAATTGCAGGCCTTGATGCAGTTAAGAACTCGCTTGGCGGAAAACGTGCGCCAAATTTGTTGGGGCGACGACAGCGAGACCGATGCAATTATTTATAATTTGTATTCCGATATTTGTTCGCGCCGATTGGGTCCCCATGACATTCGCACGACACTGGAAAAGTTGAACGTGACCGGGGAGCAGGTCGACACCATTCTGGAGCTGCAAGCGCAGATTCCAGAAAACGATCCTGTGGAAAAAATCTATATCAATCTCGCGACCGATACCGATCCTGATTACTATCTGAAATTCGGGCGCAGAACCATGGCGACGTACAACACGTTCCAGGTTGCTTTGGATTTGTTCCAAGACGGGCGGATCAACCTTGAAGGCGTGTATGCTGTCGTTCAAGACATGATTTATAACTACAGCTACACTCCAGAAGAACTGATGAAGAGCTTCGATGAATTCATCCGTCGTGGCATCATCGGGCAGACAGCTTACGAAGCCGCCCGTGCATTTTTAATTGAAAAAGGTTTGCTGTATCCATCGTACTCGCCAACCGTGGCTCCACTGAAAGAAAAGACTGTGGTGGAGGGGAGAGTTTACGAAATGGAAGGAATCCACGAACCGTGGATTCCAGATAGAATTGATTATCTTCACGACTATCGTTAACTCACTCGTTCCTGGATAGTGGTTTTGGGTGAGATTGATCGCAAAAGGAATCGGAATTGTTCCCAGGTGGGATTTCGATTTTGTTCGTACTGCGCATAAGAATTTAAAGATTTATTCCCAAGTATTTTAACCACGTCCTTGATGGTTAGGCCGTTTGCCTCTCGAGTTCGTTTTAAAACGAAAGATAAAAAGGGGCCGATATCTTGATCTTCGTCTCCAACGACTAGGCCTATTTGACCTTTGGTTTCTCCATTATAAATACGTAGGTTTATATTGTCGTGATCAAGCAGTGCTTCAATGGCATCTATGAGCATCCTCTTCGCTTCATCTTCTGTTTTTCCCTGTGACATTATATCGAGCAAAGGAATTTCAGCTAACCAATGTTTTCCGTTTTTATAGATCTTTCCTTCCATCCACATAACTTCCGAAATCACAGGCCCTCGGACTATCCCTGTAACTGAAACATATTGTGAGGCTATGGAGTTTGTAATATTCTTGAGCAGGGGAGCTCCGTGGATAAAAGACTTGAAACGACAGAGGATGAAAATCTTAGAAATATTCCGGTGGATCCGATCGGAATGCGCAAATATGTCATTGAGAAGTTGGGGTCGCTGTCGTCGGTAAAAGATCATGGTAAGCGTGTCAGTATTCTGGGCGAAGCCGGGGTGCATTTGCGAGTTCTCGGGGATTTGAAAGAAGCAGAGGATGTTCTGCGCGAGGCCCTGCGGATTGTGAATGATGAACAATTAGGAATTCGTCGCGAAATCCAACAGAAATTAAGATTGGCGCATGTCCTGCAATATAAGCAGCAATTCAAACGCAGCAACGCCTTGTTTGATGAGGCCATCGCGGTATGTAGAACAAATGAAGAAGCTGGTTTTTATCTGCATTTCGCTCTTCAACATGCGGGAAAAAATTTATTTGATCAAAATAGATTCACCGAAGCCCTGGAGCTTTTTGAAGAGGCTATGGAAATAAGACTTAAGAATGATGCTTCCGCAGATCTAATTAAGTCCACGGCCATGGCGATTGCCAGAACCAAAGCCCTTTTGCAAAACTAGTCAGACATTTGAAATTTGATTTAGGATCGTTGTTCTATTCAAATTTCAGAGGGAAAACCGTCGAAATCGGATCGCCTGAGAAGGATTTGAATTCGACCCGGCGGATAGCTTCGATCAGGCACTTTTTGAAATTAGTGTCGTTAATCGTCGAAGACGTCACGGTCGGATTGCTGACCTTTCCAGTGCGTTCGATGGTGAAGCCCACGGCTGCTTGACCCACCACGCCCGGAGTTTTTTGTAACAACTGTGTGTAGCATTTAAAGAATGAATTACGATGTGTGCGCAAGGTCTCTTGAATAAATTCTGAAGTTAGCCCTTCGCCTGCAGAATTTTTACCAGTGTAGCCTTCGGTGGAAGGAGCGGCGTCTGGCATATTCGGAGAAGTGGCTTGCTTGCGATAATTCGTTTCGTAATCCGTGGCTGTCCAGCGAACGCCGTCCCGGGAAATCATCACCGCACCGTCTCGGCCATAGGCTTCCACTTGCACGTCACCGCGTTTGATCAGAACCACCTGGCGATCGTATTCTTCATCCAATGTCACCAACGAGTTTTCCTGAACACGAATGCGATAGGCGGAATCAAAAGTCATCGTCGCATCACCATCGGGACCAGTTTCAACAGAGTCCAAGGCATAAAGCGAAGCCGTGCGAGTTAGATTTTCTTTTTGAGTCATGTTTTTGCGCAGAACAAAGGCTTTGCCGAGATTCAAATCAACTCGAGCAAGAGGGCGTGTCGCAACTTTTTGTTTTTCAGTGAGTGAGGAAATGACCAGAGAAAGAGCTACGCTCAGTATGCCAAGTCCAATAAGAGAGGGAATCAACCAGTTGTTCTTCTTCGCCATAGCAAAACTATAGCGAAGAACTAGGAACTAAGTAACTTTATTTTGCAGGAGCTGCCGCCGCAGGAACTGTTGGTGCAGTCACTGCCTCAGCCGGTTTCGCAGTCGCATCAGCTGGCTTGCCAGCCGTAGCTTCAGCGGGGGCTGGAGTTGAAGCTGCCGTAGGTGCCGCTGATTGAACAGGAGCCGCTGCAGGCAAAGTATCAACAACAGACTTAGTTGCAGAAGAAGTGAAGACAGACAAAGCCAGGCAAGTAACTGCGAAAATCACAGCTGCCCAAACAGTCATTTTACCAGCCAAAGTTTGTGCGCCTGTTGCGCCCAACAAGCTGTTTGAACCAGAGCTTCCACCCATGCCCAATGCGCCGTTGCTTTTTGAATCTTGGATCAAAACAAGAACGATCAAAACCAGGGCAACGATGATATGGATAATTCCAACAAAAGTAGTCATTTCAAGTATCTCCCAAAGTCCCACAATATAGGGATAAAGGGCCGTCTTCGTCCATCAAAACTGCCTTTTTTGGGGTTAAATAACGCAAATAGTCAAATGTGGTTGTCTTTAAAACCAGCCCATTCATACTGAAGGCTATGAAAACAATTATTCAGACCCTGACAGCGCTTGCCCTGGTATTTCTGGTTTCTTGTACTTCAAACGAAAAGGCCTTTAAAAATGCCGCCGAAGAAGCCGCCCGGACTCAGTTCGCAGCCACGGTGGAGGAAGAGGCCCGGGGATATCTGACTCAATCCGAGGCCTTCAAAAATGCCTACGTCAGCTACATGGTCAAATTCGCGGAGTTTTCAGCCGAAGAAATCAAAATGAACGGGGAAAGTTCCGGAGTGACAACGGTTTTCATTACCTCTTATGCACCAGATGTTCGAAAAAAGATGCTGCAAGTGGCAAGTACGGTGAAATCGTCGGCGGTGGGGAACTTTAACTTTGCCAACGCCTACCAATTGATTGCCAAGGAAACAGGACTCCCTGGGGAACCGATGAAGTATCCTTTCGCTACGCTAAGCTTAAAAAAAGATGCGAAGGGCGATTGGATCGTTCTAAAATAGACTCTAAAGAGGTGAGTGAATGCGATTTCTTTCGTTCATGTTTTCGATGGGGGCTCTTTTTATTTCCGTTGCAAGTTATGCGGGTAACGTCTGCGTAAGAAACGCTGCGGATTTCGATATGCGCAAAAAAGATATGCCTGCAGAACTGCAAACGCTGCCGCTGATTTACACCGTGGATAGTTTTAAAGTGACGGCGGGCGTGAAGATTTCTCAAGTGGGGGATCGCTTCGTTTTGGATGCGAATGTGAATTCACTGGTCGATGAATACAAACAGCACGTCTACATTAAGGAAGTTTGTATTATCGGTAACAGTGTCAGAGTTAAATTGGATCCGACACCGGAACAAGCCAAACAAATGGGCAATAAGCCACCCCCAACGATCACGTTAACCGGTGGAAGCACAGTGATAATCGAGGATGTTCAATTCACTAAAGCAACTGAAGCCCAGTACCGCGCGATCAGTCGCAAGGCCAATGGGGGATCTTCTGATTCGAAATCGAATAACACGCGCGCCGTACAATAGAGAGGTTGTGAAAATGCTGAACTTACTGATTGCCGGATTTCTAGTAGCACCTCCCGCATTTGCTTCCACACCATCGCCGATTCAGACCAAGGAAGACGTCCTGTTCGTTCATAAGAATGATCAGAAGTTATTGGGGTTTGCGAATCCCGATTCCTTTGTCGGTGTTTATAAACGTATGGGTGAAAAAGAAAAAAGTCTCAGTCAGGTGGAGCTGTATTCCCTGACGGGGATCGAGAGTTTGAAAATGGACGAGGCGCTTTGTAAACAGGCTCTGACTAAGATGTTTGGGCCATTAAATGAGATCGCCTTAAAGGCTCAGGACATCAAAATTTGGAATTCTCACACCGGTAAAACCTGTGAGGCGGCGATGGTCGATCCTGACAAGGCGAGCCCGATTCCTGAGCGGCGTGTGCTGATTGGTTTCGTGAATGCCAAGCCCTATGCGGTGGTTTTTAAGCTCCCGCAAAAATCCACGGCAGAGCAGCAATCCAATATGCGTAGTTTTTGGGACAGCCTTCGCTAAAAGGCTGTTTGCTGCTCCTTGTTGTAAGTCCTTTTGTTGACCCAGCCTCCCTAATGTCTGACAAAACTAGGCATGTCTTTTCTGGTATTTGAGGGCCTTGACGGCTCTGGCAAAAGCTCACTGATGAAGGCTCTGGAAGCAGAGCTGCAAAAGCGTGGAATTCCCACTTACATGACTCGTGAACCGGGTGGCACTCCGTTGGGAGATGAAATCCGTCACATGATTTTGCGTAAAGAAGGTCCGGCACCGACTCCGCGCACGGAATTGCTTTTGTATGAAGCCAGCCGTTCGCAACACGTCGATCAAGTGATTCGCCCGCAATTGCAAAAAGGTTCGTGGGTTTTGTGTGATCGTTTTTCGGCAAGCTCCGTTGCTTTCCAAAGTGGTGGCCGCGAAATTTCTGAAAACGAAGTGGTGATGTTGAATAACTTTGCCACGGGTGGCTTGCAGGCACACCTGACGATCTTGTTGGATTTGCCAGTGGAGGAGTCGCGCAAACGTCGTCAAGGACGTGGCGAGCAAAACGGTGAGTCTGAAGATCGTATTGAATCTGAAGCCGATACTTTTCATGAGAAAGTTCGTCAAAGTTTTTTGGCACAAGCCAAGGCTGATACCGGATCATGGTTGGTTTTAAATGCCAAAGAAACTCCGGCAGTGTTGTTCGAGCAATTGATCAAAGCACTGACTGAGAAAAAGATTTTGAAATAAGGAACAAGCGCACGTGGCAAGACTGCTGGATTTTATCCTAGGACACCAGGATGTGATTAAAAAGATGGTGGATTCCTTCGAAGCAGGGAAGCCCGGCCAGACTTTTTTATTTGTCGGTCCGTCAGGTGTTGGTAAAAAATTAACAGCGATTGGTTTGGCGCAGGCTTTGATGTGCCCGCAAAGCCCGCGGGGTTGCGGTCGTTGTCCGTCTTGTTTTCGCGTGGCTCAGAAAGATCATGCTCATGAAGGTCTGCGTATTGTTTCTCCTTCAGGCGCGAATATCAAAATCGAACAAGCCAAAGAAATTCTGGAATTTTTAAGTTTGAAAAGTTTGGGCGGCAATCGCGTGATCATCATCGATCAGGCGCAGTTGTTAAATGCACAAACGGCCAATGCTTTGCTTAAGACATTAGAGGAACCGCCTGAGGGCACGTTCTTTTTCCTGATCGCGCCGAGTGTGGCGGGCATTATGCCAACCATTCGCTCGCGTTCACGCATCGTGCAGTTTAAACCACTGACGATGGAAGAATTGGGTAAGCGCGTGAAGGCTCCGACCTGGGCATTGCGTTCGGCGGCCGGCAGTTTTGAAAAGCTCGCGCAATTGCAGGAAGGTCCTGAGTTGGAGCTTCGTGAAAAGTCCGTCGAGATTTTAAACGTGTTCATGCAAGATCCTAATTTCCTGCTGAACGAAATGTGGCGAACCGAATTCAAAGATCGTCAGCAGGGGATTCGCCTGTTGTCGTATTGGGTTTCGTTCTTTCGTGATGCCATCGTTTTGCAAGAGGGTGCGAAGGCGCAAATCACCAACCTGGATCAGGCCCCGTTGATTAAGACCTTGGCCGAACAGACTCGAGAAAGACTCCTTAAATTGATTCAAAAAGGCCTTCAGGCCGAGCAAGCTTTGGGTGCTAACAGAGATTCTCAATTGGTCATGGAAGAATACTTCATTACCAGCCGGGATTTGGTGTAGAATAAACCCATGACTGAATGGATTGATGTTCACTGCCATCTGAATATGCTCGAAGAGGGCGTCGAAGCGGCTATTCAAAATGCCAAGGCCGCCGGCGTTCGTAAAATTATCACAATTGGAACTGAGCTGAACGATCTGCCGTTGGTTTTGGATCTGGCTCACAAATACGCTCCTGATGTTTACTGCACGCTGGGAATTCATCCCCATGACGGGAAAACATACACGGATGAGGTCGGCAAATTCATTTTAGAAAACGCCAAGGACCCCGCGGTCGTTGCGATTGGCGAGATCGGTTTGGATTATTACTACGATCAATCTCCGCGCGATGAACAACAGCATGCTTTCCGCGAGCAGTTGAAAATCGCCAAGGCCACAGGATTGCCTGTCGAGATTCACACGCGTGATGCGGAAGAAGACACCATCAATATTCTAAAAGAATTCAAAGGCGAAGTGACGGGGATCATTCACTGTTTCACGGGAACTTCTTGGCTGGCTGACGAGGCATTGAAATTAGGTTTTAATATTTCTATCAGCGGTGTCGTGACCTTCAAAAACGCCGATGATCTGCGCAACACGGTTCGTGGCTTGCCGCTGGATCGCATTCACGTCGAAACCGATGCGCCGTTCTTGGCACCCATTCCCATGCGCGGGAAAAAGAACACTTCGGCCTACGTGGTTCACACCGCCAAATTCGTGGCGGATCTTAAAGGTGTGACAGTCGAGCAATTGGCCGAGCAAACCAAGGTCAATGCTTTAAAAATGTTCCCGAAAATTCAGTGGTAAATTTTTTTAAAAGAATTTTGCTTCAAGCCTACTTTTGAGGTTCTTCAGCGCAGCCGACAAAAATCATACTGTTGCCGATGCGGGCTCCGGGGACGTTTTCAGGATAGACGGATTGATCGTCGCTTTGATAGATGGTCACAGAGCCATCATTGAATGTAAGATGCAATGGAAGTTCAAAGTTTCCTTTTACACTCAACAAAGTCACGGTGCCGTCTTTTTTCAGACTCACTTTATAGAGCTCATCCTGTGTGCTTTGCCCCGTCGTGAATTCCGCTTTATCACCCAGTTGCACACCATTTTCATGGAGGAAATATCCCATGCCTGCTGCATACACAGCCATACACTTCTTGCCTGCCGCGAATGCTTGAGTGGAGACCAGGATTGATAGAAGGGGGATCAGGTATTTCATTCGCGCTCCTCTACTTGAAAGTTCAAGTTACAGAGGGCTTTGCGAATCTCATTCCACGCGCAGAAGGAATTGAGTGATCTTAGGCACCCAGATGGTGCCTAAGTATTTGATAAGAGCAAAACATTGTCACAAACTGTCTAAAAATGAGACAGTTCAATCCCTTTAGAAGTAGCCCTTTAGCGCCGCCCCGATGGAACCAGCGTTCACTTTAGACTGTTTCGTCTCGATGTGTTTAAGACAAACTTTTTTACTCAGCTCTGAGACGCCAAAATACAATTCATAATTTTTGACATTCAGGCTTTTCGCCTGCTGTTCCAGTAAAGAAGCATCATAGGCAAAATCGCAATTGGCGGAACGAATGGCTTTCTGCATATTTGCAGCGTGAGGCGCCAGCAGCTTTACCAGCAGTCTTTTGAGTTCTTCAGCACCGCCACGTTCGATATTTGGGAAGCGCACACGGGCCTCGCCAAGAACATCGTAAAGAGCCAACGGCTTATTGCTATCATCGTGCAATTGTCCGTGAATTCGCAAGACTTCAGTGGCTGCGTTGAGACTCAAACATGAAAGGAAGCCCGTTTTTAAGGAAGGGTCTTTAACCAGGCCGATATTTTTCGGGAAGCACTTTGCCGCAGTCTCCGTGATAAACTCAGGCGATGCACCCTGATCGTAGTCTGCAAATTCCAATGAATACTTCATGTCAAAATCAGAGTTAAAGGGACAGAAGTCACTCGAGAACTCCATGCCGCCATAGACGACATCTTTGACGAAATTATACTTGTCCAGGCTCACTTCTTTTAATTTCTGAGGAGCATAGCGATAGGCGGAGACACTCTCGGCGAAGTCTTCAAAGGGGTTGGTCTTTGCATAAATGGAAACTTGCTGCGTTCCAGGGTGCATCGTCCAATCCGTGACAGAGTGAAGGTCTTTTTGCGATTCCCAGCCAGAAATTCTTAGCCACTCGGGTGACACATCGATATTATTGGCATGCATCTTCGCCCAGTTGTGAGAGAACTCGTGATAGAGGGAGTATTGGCGAATCGGAGCTTCTTCCTGATTCCAGACATCAAAAATCTCAATGGTCGCGTTGGCAACGGTGTTATCGCCATTTTCGTATTGCATGCCCCGTTTGAAGTGAATCAATTTTTTGTTTAAATCCAATGGCAAAAGATTCGAAGGCGTTGTTTCAATTGCTTTCATGATATCGCGAATTTCAGCGACCTTCCAAGGCGAGGCATTTTTCCAGACGAAGTGTGAAAGATTCAAATCGTACTCGGTCAATAACAAAAGGATCAGCGGGCCTTCCACTTGTCCAAAAAGGCGTCTGACTGCGCACAAGACTTTGTTACAACCATTCGGTTTGCCGAAAGCCTTTTTGATCATTTCAGGCTTTAGATCACTATTGGCAAAAACATTTCCCTCGGGGGCAGTCACCAATTGCATAAAGCGATAAATCAACTCAGGATGTTCGTTCTCAAAGCGGATGCCTGCAACTTCGGTAACTGCTGGCAGTTCAAGTTTTGAAATGTCTGAATACTTTTTCAGGAATTTCTTCAAATCATTGCGCTGGACATGGTCCTGATTTAAACAGCGAGGATTCGCCATTTCCTCCAATGTCGCAGAGTGAAACGGTGCTTGCGCAGGCTTTCTTGCACCAAGGTCTGGTTGCGACTGATTAGTAGCGTAAAATGAAAACACAAAGCAACCTAAAGCCAGGACCAGACCACTTAAACGCATCCAGAGACCTCCAGAAAATCTTCTTTTCGGAGGGAAACAGGCGTTACTTGAAGCGAAATGAGAGGTTTAGGAGCCGAAAACTTTTGTGCAAGATTTACCCTGTGGGAGGGGTTGTTTTGGTAAATTCATTCGTTCCGCGAAAACTTCAGCTCTCTCTGATTTCGCGTCAAGGAGTGCCCGATGGAGCTCCAGAACAGAGTCTCGGTTGGCGTGAGCATAACCAAGAACGAATAAAAACATTCCTGTGTCTGACATTTTTCCACTCGCGATAAGTTTTTTTGCCAGGGGTAAAAACTCCGGACTTTCCTTTTGAGGTAAGGAGTTTAGAAAGCTAGCTGCATAATAGTTATTGGCGTCTATCATAGCATTTCCAATTTCCATTTGAATATTCGCAGGCTGATGTTTCCCATATTCAGCAATGAATTGATATTGGCTGGTGTTGGCGTTTTTCGAGAGCGAGGTGACGATCGGAGCAAACTCAGGACCCGCGCCAAGATTTCGAATGAATTCGATTTGCGAATTGGAGTTGGTAATACTCTCTGCAATTTTCAACTGAAGTTTAGGATTGGCCTTGGCAAAGCGAACCAAGGAATTCACATCCATCTCCTTCAATAGATACGGAAGCAAATGTTCTTGTCCATCAAAAGGCATATTAATGACGACCCATCTTACGAAGTGGGGATATTCCTGAGTCAGTTTGTTGATTAACGTCACCTGAGTTTCAGGATTTCCAGTCCCAATATAAGCAGCGAAGCGCTGTGCAAGATCGGGGACGGGGAATTGCTTTTTGAGTGCATAGAAAAACGCCTCAGTGATTTCCGGATTGATTTTTTCACCAGAATATTTCTCGACTGTTTCGCGAGCTTTAAGGTTTTTTGTTATCTGCTCCTCGCGTTCCTTAAATAGAGCTGCAAGTTTTTCGTTGGTACAGCGGGGGGTGCGAACGCAAAGTCGCAACAGCTCGTGGGCTGTTGCGTGTTGGAAAGTGTTGAGACGCTCTAGGATACCATTATGCAAATCCACATATTCCGCGTCAGTAAAGCTGCCCATGCGCCCCACGATTTTTCGCCACATCTTCTCTTGAGTTGGGGAGCCCAAACCTGATTTTGGCATGACCAAAGCGAGCATTTCTTTAACGCCAAGACGGCTTTGGGCAGTTAAGTGTAGGGCATTTTTATTCATGATGACTAAGAATCGATCGCTTGGCACATATTTGAAATCAACACCTTCGACGGCGCGTGGGTCGAGTTTAAAGTGGATGCTGAGTTCCTCTCCATGCAAGGGAACAGTACCTTCAGCAACATAGAAACCTTTTCCATAAACAGCTTTTTCGCCAGGAGTATTTTCACGAGAAATAAACACATTGGGTTGCCCTGTCGGAGACCGAATGATGGAATAGTAGGCTTCAATATTTCGGGTCGAATGGACCACGTCAGAGATGCCCATGTCTTGAGCTGTTCTTCCTGACGTACCCAAGGGCATTGAATGCAAGGCTTCTTTGTTCAGTAAGATTCCCAAAGGCGATGAACTTCCGGCTACGGTAATGAGTTTCTGGCGAATTTGCAGGTAATCCAAAAGATCCATTGTGCGTTCGACATCAATTGAGTTGGCGACGAGCTTATTGGAAGTATTATTAAAGCGTCCTTTTAAATAGTCGCCTTGAATGCTGCTGGCGCTGAATTCATTGGTGATTTTTTTGATATTTGGAAGGTCTTCAGGTGCAATTTCCAAGTCAAACTGCAAGGCCTTCACCAAAAGACGAACCACAGAAACGATCGCAGGATTGTTTCCTGAGAGGGCCATCTTGGTGCTTTCGTGATTGGGTGAATAGTAGAAATGAATTTTTCCAGCGACAACATCTTTTTCAAATTGAGAATTTGGATTGTTCCAATCGCGGACGTCTTTCATGATATCTTTAGCATTTTTGGATATATCAATCACACCTGTCGAGTTTGAATCCGTATGTTGGTTCATGAAATCAGCATCACCAAGAATCGCGGATTTCGAACCCATGGGCACCCGCAGTGTTCGTACTTCCCAAGCGGATTTATTTTCTTGTTTGATGGGATAACGGGAAACCAGCATCTGTTCCAATTGTTTGGCTTGTTCAGGCGTACCATCGACCACAATATCCAAATCCTGATTGTTACGGAAAATATCTACGGTGTCGTAATCGAAGCGGTCTTCGAGCAGGCGCGTATCACCTTTTTTGCGAAGCATATCCCAACGCACATAGTGAGCGAAGGACGAAGCTGTTCCGCCAAAGAGATAGGCTTTGATACCCATTTTCTGAGCTTCTTGTTGTAGGAATTTGAATTCGGGAACGCGATCGATGGAGATGGAAATTTCCTGGGATAACTCTGCGGGCGTGATTGTATAAAGAGCTGGGGCCGAGGCTTTTGTGGGATCTCCCGCAGCGAAGGAGGAGGAGGTCGCAACCCAAACAGTTAACGTAATGAAAACGTTAAGCAAAATATGTCGTTGGGTTGCATTGTCCATGAACATAGAATCTCCCTAAAGTACCTTAAATTCGCGATCGCGCGAACTTGGTAACTTACTCTTTAGAGAATTCAAGAGGAGTGCCAAATGTGTCGGAGAGAATTTCAAGTCGTCTCAATATGAGACAATTTAAAATTGCTGAGACTATCTTTGATTAAGAGCTTTTGCTTCTTCGCGTTTGAACCAATCATAGTTCACAGCCACTTTTGCAGCCTGTGAAAACTCCAGGCAAGAGTGCTGACCGTTTTGCATCACTCTTCCGTAAGTGGCTGATGTGACACCTACGATTTTGGTTACGCCATTTTGCGAATAAAACTGGGGGCCACCCGAATCGCCTTGGCAGACATGGGATTGGGATGAAGTTTTCAAAAGATAGAGATCACCGAGCTTGTTATAGTCTTCGCTGACTTTGACAAGACCGCGGTGAAGAACTCCCACAGAATCGCGAAGATTCTGTCCAGTGCGACCCGTATAGTCTCGGGAGCGGCCGTAACCATACACATACAATGTGTTGCCAGCATAATTGGCTTTCAAATCGGAATCCATTTGTGCTGGAAAAAAACCGGCGGGAGCAGTGCCTTCGAAAACCGCCAGGGCGATATCATAGTTGTATTTATTGTTGGAGTTGTATTGCGGATGTTGTTTGTAGATCAGGCCTTTGCGAATCAGCGCGGAATTGGTCACGCCAATTTGATTGGCGAAAACCACGCGAAAGCCCGTGAAATCGGAAACGTGTTTTCGATCGAAACAATGAGAGGCCGTCAGAACTGAGCGTGGACCCACCAAGGCCCCGGAGCAAAAGGTGCGCACAAAACCTGTGGGGCCCAGGATTTCAATGAAAACCACACTTTTTGCCGCGTTGGTATTACGCGAAGTCACCTTGCTGCCATTGATGACGGCGGCCTGTTGATCGGCTTGCCAAGACGATGTGTTGCTTTTATGACAAGCAGCGAGTGCCGCAATGGTAAGCACGATGAGGAGGAGATGGTTTTTCATAGCGCGGAAAATTATCTGGAACGCGGTCCTTGGCAACACAAATCGAAAATAATGGTCTGGTCGACGCGAAGTGCTTGCAACCTTTTGGTTAACGGTTTTATGGTAGAAATGTGGAGCGTCTTTTATCTGTTCAGTACGGTGAAAAATTTAATACTTTTAGCCACTTGATTGGTGCGTTGATCGCCTTCGTGGGCGTGATGTTGCTGATGTATTTGGCAGTCGTTCGACACGATATCCCACGCATAATTACATTTACGATATACGGTATCTCCACGGTTCTGATTTACATCATTTCAGTGCTGTATCATTCCGCACAGGGTGAGCAGAAACGAATGTTTCAACGGCTCGATTATATCGGTATCTATTTTAAAATTGCTGGCAACTACACTCCGTACATGATTCTCGCGATCAGTGGCATGGCGGGATATTCTATTTTGTTGGTGGTGTGGGCCCTGGCCTTGATAGGAATTTATCTTGAGGTTTTCAGGAGACCAAAAAGCGCCACTTTGCGTAATATTTTATACGTCACAATGAGTGCCACAGTGATACCGGTGTTGAGTCAACTCTACCATGCGGTTTCCTTATGGGGTTTTGCGTTGATCATGTTCGGATTCTTGGCTTATGCGGTGGGATTCGTTTTCTTTTTGTTCGACGAGAAAATCAAACACGGCCATGGAATCTGGCATATGTTTGTGATTACAGGCAGTATGTGTCAGTACCTCTGCCTTCTTATGTACGTTGCCTAACGGTTTCCGTTTAATGTCCCTTTAAAAATTTCCATATTTCCTTTCTCCCCCAGCGGAGTCAGTATGGCCCCGAATTTGTTGGCACAGACTTTGGAATAGCTCTTTTCCAAGTTTAAAAACTTATCGAAAGGGAACCACACATGAAAAGAAGACAACTGATCCTTGGCGCTGTTTTGATCTCTACAATTGCGCAAACTTCCAGCATCGCTCACGCGGGCGGTTTAGATAAAGGCGATATCGGCACGATTATCGGTGGCGTTGTCGGCGGTGTCGTGGGTTCCAATGTTGGTAAAGGAAATGGTAAAACAGCCGCAACAATCATCGGTGCCATCGCAGGGTCTGTGATCGGTAACCAGGTTGGTCAACAAATGGAAGAAAACGACCGTCGTGCTTATAACGAAGCGCAACGTCGCTCTTTGGAAGGCCGTATTGGCGATAACTGTGAATGGGACGGAGCTCGCAATGGCTCACGTTCAGGCGCTCGCGGCTCTTTCAATTCCGTTCAAGAAGGCTACAACTCGCGCACGGGTGAATACTGCCGTGAGTATGTGAGCGTGATTGAAACTCGCGGTCGTACCGAGAGAAACCAGGGTATCGCTTGCCGTCGTGACAACGGTTCTTGGTATGAATCTCGTTCTTCTGAAGTTCAATGGGGTGGCCGCGGTGGCGGTTATGACGGCGGTTACGGCCCAGGTCGCGGAGATGAAGATGGTCACTATGGTCCTCGCCCAGGACCTCGTCCATTGCCTCCTCGCCCAGCTCCACCACGTCCGGCTCCGCCTTCGCGTTATGACCGTGCCGATGTGCAAGTTTCCGGCATCACTCGCCGCACAGGTGGGGAGTGGGTTCGTTTGAGCCTTTCTTACCCTCAAGCGATCGACCAGTTGGAAGTTCGCACTTTAACAGCGGGTGCGCGCATTCATGACGCAGTCGTATACATGCAAAGCGGTCAACGCATGTCTTTGTATAGCTTGCTAAATCAGGGCACTTTGTACGCGGGTTATAGCGCCGTTTCAGAGAACTTCTATCGTGGTGACCGTGTGGTTGCGATTGATGTTCGCTTGGAATCCATGGGCGGTTATGCGGATGTGCTTTTGACGGTGTATTCGTTGGATGGTTACCCAAACATTAACGTTTCACGATTCTAATACCGGGCTTCCTTTGCGGGAGCTGGATCTGAGTCAAACCTAAGCTTCAAAAAGCCAGTCGGGACAGGGTGTCTAGACTGGCTTTTTTGCGTTCTAAGGCTCATATTGGGTGGGTTTTAAAACAAGGAGCTATTCATGGCAAAACTTCGCATTGGTATTAATGGTTTTGGTCGTATCGGCCGCGTTTTCTTCAGAGCTGCTCACGAGCAATTCGACATCGTAGGTATTAACTCTTTGGATAGCATTGAAGGCAATGCGCATCTTTTGAAATATGACTCTGCTCACGGCACTTTTGCTGGTGACGTTTCTCACGACGCTGAAAGCATTATTGTTAACGGCAAAAAAATCCACGTGACTAAATTCCGCAACCCAGCTGAAGTTCCTTGGAAAGCTTGGGGCGTTGATGTTGTTGTTGAGTGCTCTGGCGCCTTCAAAAACAAAGAAGACTTCATGAAACACATCGAAGGTGGCGCGAAACGCGTTTTGGTTTCTGGTCCTGCTGAAAAGGGCGCTGACATCACGATGGTTTATGGTATCAACCACGAGTCCTACGATCCGGCAAAACACCACATCGTTTCCAATGCCTCTTGCACCACAAACTGCTTGGCACCTCTTGCCAAAGTATTGAATGAAAAATTCGGTATCGAGCACGGCACGATGATGACAATCCACTCTTACACGAACGACCAAAAAATCCTGGACGCTCCTCACTCTGACATGCGCCGTGCACGTGCTGCTGCTGTGAGCATGATCCCAACAACAACGGGCGCTGCTAAGAACGTAGGTTTGGTATTGCCAGAGTTGAAAGGTAAAATCGACGGAATCTCCGTACGTGTTCCGACTCCAAACGTTTCTTTGGTGGATTTCACATTCACAGCGAAAGCAGATGTCACTAAAGAATCAGTGAACGAAGCTTTGATCGCGGCTTCTAACGGCGCTTTGAAAGGCGTGTTGGCTTGTGAAAAGAACGAACTTGTTTCTGTTGATTTCAACGGTAACAAATACTCTTCTATCGTCGATCTTGCGTCCACTATGACTGTGGGACCTCGCATGGTGAAAGTTCTTTCTTGGTACGACAACGAAACGGGTTTCTCAAACCGTATGGTTGACGTTCTTAAACACATGGCTGCGAAAGGTCTGTAATCAATGAGCGCAGGTCTTAAAGGCATTAAAACCGTTCGTGATTTCGCGTTGGAAGGCAAAGTTGTCTTCCTTCGCCTGGATCTGAACGTTCCCATGGAAGATGGCAAGATCACGGATGAAAACCGTATCACGGCGTCTCTTCCAACAATTAAGTATTGCATGGAACATGGTGCGAAGATCGTTATGGCGTCGCACTTGGGTCGTCCGAAAACCAAAGACGACGTCGAGTTCTCTTTGGAGCCGGTTGCAAAACGTCTTCAAGAGCACTTGAATGCAGAAGTGATCTTGGTGGAAGAGCCAGATTCCGATGCTCCTGTTCACTTGTTGCCTTCTTTGAAAAAGAATCAATTGATCCTGCTTGAAAACGTTCGTTTCGAGCCAGGTGAAACAAAAGACTCTATCGAGTTTGCACAAAAAATTGCGAACTATGCCGAGATCTACATTAACGACGCGTTTGGTGCTTCCCACCGTGCGCATGCAACGATTCATGCGTTGCCGTCTGTGATGAAAGAAAAAGGCATTGGTTTCTTGATCGAAAAAGAAATCAACATGTTGGATTCTTTGCTTACAAATCCAAAACGTCCTTATTTGGCTGTTATGGGTGGTGCAAAAGTTTCTGATAAAATGCCAGTGATCGAAAAGTTGATGGACATCGTTGATGGTTTCATTATCGGTGGTGCCATGGCTTACACGTTCTTGAAAGCTCAAGGTGTGTCGGTTGGGAACTCTTTGGTCGAGACTGATAAAATCCGTTATTGCAAAGAAATGATCGAGCGTATTCAAGCTCGTGACAAAACGATTTTGCTTCCAGTGGATCACGTGGCAACGAAAGCTTTTGGTGATGTGGCGAATGCGCACACAACAAAAGACGTTGTGATTCCAGATGGCGAAATGGCTTTGGATATCGGTCCACAAACGATTCGCAATTACTCTGCGGCGTTGAAAGAAGCAGGAACTATTTTCTGGAACGGCCCGATGGGCGTTTTTGAAAATCCTGCGTTCTCTAAAGGGACTTTCGGTGTTGCGAAAGCAATCGCTGAATCGAATGCGACTAAAATCGTTGGTGGTGGTGATTCTGCAGCGGCCGCTGAGATGTCAGGTTACGCAGCTCAAATGACTCACATCTCGACAGGTGGTGGAGCATCCCTTGAATATCTTCAAGGCGATAAACTGCCAGGTCTTGAGATTCTTCGTACTAAGAGTCGTCCGGCAAGTAATTACGAATAGTCTCTTACAGGGGCCGCTAGATCTTGAGCGGACTCTTCGTTGCGTCGTTCGTCGGCGTACAGGCGTACGCCTTCCTCCTAGCGCCTCGATTCCACTCAAGCTTTAGCGAACCCTTGAACGGGTGGCTAAGGCCGGGGGGCGGGGAATGAAAATGAGCCCCTTTGGGGCCATTTTTTTGATGCGGGCAGCAACCGCTGCGGGTGTGGATCTTAACGGGCTGTAATTTTTTTGATGAGGTTTTTATGAAAAAGATTTTTGCTGGGAATTGGAAGCTTTTTAAAACTCCTGCGGAGACTCGTTCTTTTTTGAATAAGTTTAAAGAAGTTATGGGGTCGGTGACCGGGGAAGTTGTGTTTTTTCCTTCGGCGATTTCTTTGGAAGCGGCTTGTGAAACTGTGAAAGGCTCTGCGATCAAGATTGGTGTGCAGAATGCTTACACTCAAGCGCAAGGGGCTTTCACGGGGGAGAACTCGGCTCAAGTTGTGAAAGAGATCGGTGGTCAGTACATTTTGATTGGTCACAGTGAACGTCGTTCTATTTTTGGTGAAACTGATGGGTTGATCGCGGATAAAGTGGCTTACGTTCAATCGTTGGGGCTGATTCCTATGCTTTGCATTGGTGAAACTTTGCAAGAGCGTGAGGCGACTCACACGTTCCGTGTTCTTGAGACGCAGTTGTTGTTGGGCTTGGCGAAAGCAGACAAATCAAAACCTGTGGTGGTGGCTTACGAACCTGTTTGGGCGATTGGTACTGGTAAAGTGGCAACACCAGAACAAGTTGCCGAGACTCACACGGATGTTCATAATATTCTGACTAAAATGGGATTCACGGCGCCGATTCTTTACGGTGGCAGTGTGAAGCCAGACAATGCGGCTCAGTTGATCAAGCAAGCTCACGTGAGTGGTTTCTTGGTGGGTGGGGCTTCTTTGGAAGTGGATTCCTTCGCTAAGATCGCGACTGTTTAAGTTTTATTCTGATTTGAAAAATAAAAAAGGCAGGTCTTACGATCTGCCTTTTTTTATTTAGCACCGTTTCCGTCGTATTTTGCCCTTAAGACATTTTGAATCGATTGCTTCAGCGCACTGGCATCCTTTGCAGAAAGCTTTTTTGTTGCACTCTCAAATTGCTCTCGACGTTTTTTAGATGCTGGATTGCTTTGGAGCTCTGGTGATCGGAAATCAACCAGAGAGCTGATTAACTCCGAAGAGTACTGCTCTGAATCTTTTTTATTCATGGCCGAGGCCAATTTGACAATTTGATCCAATAGAAGTTGATCTTCAGTCGATTCTTTGAAAGCCTTCACGGCGTCTTCAAGAATGCTGAAGACTTGATCCCGATGTTTTCCGTCATTTTTTTGGTAATTCCCTTCTTCAGGAAGGGATGCCACAAGTTGTTCCGCTTTATTCAAGGCAATCAAAGAGTCGTCAGCTGACACCGCCGCGGCATTGAAGCTGATTAAAGAAACAATAAATGTGTTTAATAATATTCTCTTCATAGACATTCCTATATTTTGACCATCACACCGATTATTTTATATGGCTTGCCTTTTCTTGCAAAGCGTTTGGCTTTATCAAATGTCATAAAGCTTCCGTCCTTGCCTGCGCTCATATCACGGGGTCTGACGAAGTCACTGACATAGCCACCGCTGGTTCCCCAGTCCGTTTTTATTTGAATATCGCCATGTTCATTTGGATCTGAGGTGGCGTAAACCACGACCGCACCTTTCGGAGCATCATCTGGGGTTTTGATGATTCCGCGATAGGGAGGGTCCATTAAGTTCGTAAATCCCTGGGCTTTGTAGTCCTTCACGGCATCTTTAGCTGATCCGCCCGGCGGATAATATTTTAACCAGTCACTCGCCAGCCCAGCTCTTTTAACGTATTTATAACAGTTGCTGGTGGATTCCGACTCCTTATCCCGGAGGGCTACTTTAATCATTTTTGTTGTTCTTGAATCGTTTGAGTACTTTGCAATCCCAGGAAAGTTATTCCAGTCGTTCTCTTCCATGATGTATTTGCGCTTTTTGTACTTCGTAAAAAGAGCTTCTAGTTTCTTCTTTTCTTTTTTTTGCTTTTGCTCTTTGAGTTCCGATTCGATGACTTCTCGAGGCCTGTTTTTTATCTCGTCATCAATAATTTTATCTGCGACGCCTTTCATAGCTTTGTGATTCGCACTCGTGCCACAGGAATTGTTCAAAAGACAACTGTTGCCGGTGCCAGCTTCGGTCTGTCTGATGTCACCACTTGGCATCGCTTCATTGGGATCAACGCTCTTATCATCCGCCGGTGCTGGAGCAGAAGGTGGGGTAGTGATACCCTCGCCATTTTGACGGGCTTTTGCCGTCAAAGCGTTTTCTGGATTCTGCACTTCCATGTCTTTGGTATCGCGGAATTTGATCCACGGATTTTTTGGGGAATAGTACACCCAAACTTCGTCACCAGGTTTTGCATTGGTTTTGCCTTTGCCAACTTCGGTCAGACGAACCTTCACACCATAGGAGCCAGAAGATTTAAGACGAACGGTCTGAAGGACTTTTCCCTTGGAACCCGTCGTTACAACAGTTTTGATGTTATTGGCATTTTTAGAAAAACTGGGGGCGCCGTGGCCATCATCTTCGCGACCAAAAACATTTCCCGTCATAACGATTTCCTGAAGCTCTTCCGGAACCTGCGCAAAGGCAGAACTCCAAACAAGCATCAAAGCTGTCGTTAAATTTAGAAATCTAAGTCGTTTAATCAAAATGATACCCCTCCCTAGACTTTTCGGCGAAATTTCCGAATTCATGAGTCCTTTTAGATATTTCCACTTAATATTTGGTAAAAATGCGACATAATATTTCAATGGGTTTCTAACATTTATACATAAAACTGAGTGATTTCATATATTTGGAGTCGGGGGTGGAGTGGGTCCATTTGGCTGACTTTCACCGATCAGTTCCGAGGTTTATCACATCCAGGAATGAATCTTGCCCCAATCAGTATTTTAGAGGAAATTAGGCGGACAACAGGAGTTCCGGTTTTTATGAAAGTGACCTTTGAAGATATTCAAAAAGCTCGTCAGGTAATTAAAGATATCATCAGCCCGACGGAGATGAGCCACTCGATCAGTGCCAGCAACCTGTTGCATAGTGAAGTCTATTTTAAATTTGAAAACACTCAGCGCACGGGAAGTTTCAAATTCCGTGGTGCCTACAACAAGATTTCAAATTTGAGTGCGGAAGAAAAAGCCCGCGGTGTGGTTGCCAGCTCTGCTGGGAATCATGCGCAAGGTGTGGCGTTGTCAGCGCGTTTGGCGGGAGTCAAATCCACTATCGTCATGCCAGAAAATTGTTCGATCAGCAAAGCCACGGCGACTCGTTCGTATGGTGCGAATGTGGTTTTGAAGGGCGAGATCTATGACGAAGCTTATGAATACGCGCAAAAACTTGAAAAAGAACATGGATATACTTTCGTACATCCTTACCAAGATCCGTTTGTGATCGCAGGCCAGGGCACTATCGGTATCGAGATTTTGGAGAAGGTTCCAGATCTGGATACCGTGATTATTCCTATCGGTGGTGGGGGATTGATCAGCGGTGTGGCTTTGGCAGTGAAGTCCATCAATCCCAAAGTTCGCGTGATTGGTGTGCAAAGTGATCGCTCTCCGGGGATGGCGTGTTTGTACAACAAGCAAACCTTGGATCAAAAAAAGAAACGGGCAGCGACAATCGCTGACGGTATTGCTATCAAAAATCCTTCGCAAGTTATGTACGACAGTTTTATTTCTAAATATGTCGACCAAGTCGTGACGGTGACGGATGACGAAATCGCCGAGGCGATCGTGTTCCTGATGGAGCGCGCAAAAACCGTCGCTGAAGGATCTGGAGCCGCAGCCATGGCAGCAGCGATGCACAAAGGTTTGGACCTGGGTAAAAAATGTTGCGTGATTATCAGCGGTGGCAATATCGACTTGAACATCGTCAGCAAAATTATCGACCGTGGTCAGGCCTTGCGCGGGAAGCTGTGCGAGTTGTCTGTGATCGTTGATGACTTGCCAGGAAATCTAAGCAACCTGACCCAAGTGATAGCGTCGGAAAAAGCCAATGTTCTGGAAGTTCGCCATGACCGTGTTTCTCAAGGCTTGTCTTTGCGTGAAACGCGTATCGACTTTGTTCTTGAGACTTCAAGTATCGAACACGTTGAAAGAATCAAACGTGCTTTGGAATCGACCGGCGCTAAAATTATTTAGTCGCCGTATCCAGAGCTTCCTGTTGTTCCCAGTCTGTTAAACCGTATTTAGCCAAAATCCGACTGAGCTCGCCATTTTGGCGCATCTCTGTGATCCCTTTGGTAAAGATCTTGGCATAGACTTCCGACTTTTTATTAGCCGGAGAAAACGCGATAAAAAGTTTAGCGTCATTGGCGACTTGAGAACTGACAGGTTTATACTCGTCGGAGCTCAGTCCCATGTTTGATAAGTTCGTGCGCAGCACTGTTTGATTTTCGATAAAAGCATCCAGGCGTTTGCTTTCGATCATCTTGATGATTTGATCCAAAGGATGCTCGCCGGAAATCGAAATAAAAATATCTTTATTTTCAGAAATGATGCGATCCATGTCGCCACCATAGGCATAGCCATTGATGACACCGATTTTTTTACCGACCAGCGAAGCGCTGCCTTTGTAAGTCCAAGTCGAATCTTTTTTTACAAAGAAATAGTCTTGCCCGTGTCCCAAGGTTTTGGTTGGAAAGACAAAGTCAGGGGCGTCGTTATAGTTTGCGCCGACGATGGCCGTCGCTTTATTGCGACGGGTTTCGCTGACAGCCCGGGCCCAATTAACCATCGAGAAGTTTACTTTGTGACCATTCTTTTCAAAGATTTTCGATACCACTTCCACCATGTAGCCGGGATCTTTTGCGCTGTCGCAAACATAGGGACACCAAGCATCTGATCTAATCAAAATCGTGTCCGCCATCGCGACCGATGTACGGAATCCGATTGTCAGCATCATTGCAGTTAATAGCAGTTTCATTTCAAGCATCCCTCTTAAACTTACAGCCTGCTAATTCGTTACCGTGTCTTTTTGCAAGTTTCCAACCCAAAGTACGATATTACGGAGATGTAACTGGTTGGCGGCACGAAATTTGGAGTTTTTGCTCTCTGCAAAATAAGAACGATTATAAAGGTAGATAGTGTTCCATGAGAGTGACTGAAAGTGGCAAATGTACACTCGTTGAACACACCACACTGGGATGTATTTATGAAACATAAGATCTTTTGGCCAAGTCTTTTATTCGTCACACTAACGGCATGTTCAGAACTTAAAAAAGTCGATGAAATGCACGATGCCACCGTCAAGATGAGTGATACGACGGAAGACATGAAGACAAGTACCGGCGAGTTGAAAAACCAAACGGATGAGCTCTACGATGCTCTTCGCCAGGGGAATGCCTTGCAACTTCGTCGTGAGGCTTACAACTCTATTTTGCAGGCGCCCACTTTATTTAAAAAAATATCTGAAGCAACCAAGTACTTTATGTCCTTTGAAATTCAGTTGTGGAATGGATTGGGACAAGACAAATCGTCGAGCAAGCGTGAATCCCTGGAGCAACAAGCGACGCAAGAATTTTTTATGGAAATCGAAGAGCTCGCGCCACGCGATAACAGCATTGATCCTCTGGCCGAGCCAGATGCTAAAGATATTTCTTCCAGAGACAATATGACTGCATCCTTTAACGCCATGGCAGTGACGATGGAAAGAACCAATCGTAAGCAGTTGGAAAATAATGACCGCTTGGGTGAGCGAACTGTGGTTAGCATGTACAGCTTGATGGAAGAGGCTCTGCTGGCGCCACGTGATGTCCCACAAAAGGGCTCCATTCGTGAGGTTTTGGCCCATGAGGAAAAAGCGATCCAGATTTTGCAAACTCGTTACAACATGTTTCCGTTGATGTTCATCGATGCGGTATCGAAACTCGGAGATAAAAATAAAGTGATGCAGGCTAAAACCTTGATGATGGGTTGGGATCTGGATCTGTCAGGGATGAATGCCACACAAGTGGAATTCTTGAAAACCGAAGTTTTACAGCAGGGACTAGATGCCAAGAATTTGTTGATCAAGCTGGGTAAAAAACCAGAGATGAATTCAAAAGTCGCCAGACTGATCGATAAAATGAAAGTGAAAAAGGGCGAAGCCAAAGTCAGCTTCACCGCAGCCCAGGATCAGCAGGGACTGGTCAATATGTTGAAAGAAATTCGCCAGCAATAAAAAAAGGTCCCGCTGACCTTTTTCTTTTTACAGCGGGCTGAGATCCTCAATTAGAAATCAACCTTACGAACAAAGTGGCAAGTATAACCATCTGGATTTTTCAGTAAGTAATCCTGGTGGTAACCTTCCGCGGACCAGAACTCGGGTGCTTTGTTAACCACCGTGGCCGCGGGTTTCCCCCAGGCTCCGGACTTATCCACGCGAGCGATGACTTTTGCGGCGGTCTCTTTTTGTTCGTCCGAAGTATAAAATATTTCACTGCGGTATTGTGTGCCGATGTCATTCCCCTGACGATTTAGTGTCGTGGGATCATGAATTTTAAAGAAATAAAGCAAAAGATTTTCAAAGGAAAGTTGATCCGGATTGAATTCGACTTTCACCGTTTCCGCGTGTTGGGTTGTTCCGGTTTTTACCTCGTTATAAGTGGCATTTTTGGTATTGCCACCCATATAGCCCACTTCCGTTTTCAAAACTCCTGGAAGTTTGCGCAACAGGTCCTCCATACCCCAAAAACATCCACCAGCTAAATACGTGACTTCTGTCTTCATGGAAAACCTCCTATGTTGAAAGTAAGATTGAACTATTCTACCACCGATTTGGTTTCTGCGCGACCATAGCCTCCGCCCGTGCCTGAACACAGACTTAAGACCTCGCCCTTCAGGATCTTTTGTTGTCCCAGGACTGGCAAGTTCTTTGCGATGTCGCCCTGTTCAAGAGTGACCTCACATGTGTCACCATGAGAACAATTTTTTGGCAGGCGAGGACGGTGCAGAGTCATATCCGTTAACCAGGAAACTTGGATGTCTTCCAAGGCTTCCATTTTAAAAATCAAACCGCGACCGCCAGAATGTTTGCCTTTGCCGCCATTGGAATTTCTGCGATCCATGCGTTGCACGCGAACGGGAAAACGTCTTTCCAAAGTTTCAATGGATAAACCCTCGATGTGCGCACCTTGGCCATCATGGTCTGCCGTGGCGCCAGTGCCACCTTCGATATTCAAGTAAGCTTGAGAGTCTCCGTGATTCAATTGAGCGACCAGGGGCGTGTAGGAGTTCAGGGCCTTTTCATTTTTGTTATGAATAAAGGTCAACGCCAGATCAATGGCTGTTTGCAAGGCCGCCACTCCGCAAGTCATGCCTTTCAAAGTCGAAGCCGGGTATTTCGCCATCAACCAACAACCCGCAGGCTTTGTCACCTGCAGGACAGAAAAGGATCCAGAGTTGGCGTATTTATCAAAGCCATAGAACTTACTGATCGTATAGAAGCAGGTGCCATAGGCCGCGGACTCGGTCAGATGCAAAGTTTTTGCTGCTGACGAGCCACCGAAATCCATCACGATTTTTCCATCTTGGATTTCCATGCTCAGGCGTAACAATTCTCCGCTATCCAAAACCACATCCACGCGGGTTTCGCCGGAAGCTTTTTCAGAAATTCTTTGGACAGCCAATTTTTTGGAAAGCTTCACGTATTCTTCAATCAAGTCACCAGTGACTGACAGGCCTGTGCCCTCGATCGTGTCGTGAAGTTTTTGAGCGCTGATAATCAGTTCAGCGACTTGGGACTTAACCCATTCCGTGAATTGGGGAGGGCAAGCGGGGTGCGCACTCATCGCGCCCAGAATCATTTCATTCAACTGACCTTTTTGACGTAAAGGAGTGGGTGGAATGCGCAAGCCTTCTTCTTCAACACTTTTTACGATTTTCAAATACTTGCCCAAAGGACGGCGCGTGACCCACACCAGATCTTCGGAAACGGCCATGATGAAAGTGATTTCATCTAAGGTGGAGCCGCCACTGTAAGGATCATTCAACAGGGCAATGTCGCCTTCATTCAATTTCAAATACTTGGTCACCGTCCGAGCCGCTTTCACCAAGGTGTCATAAGATACGGGGTTGTGCCCACGCAACAACAGGACATCGCCCTCGTTGGTGAGAAGTGCCGATTCACCTTGAAGGAAATCAGAAAGCAAAGAGTGAAACAGTTCGATTTGATAAGACATAACTACACCTTGGCTTTCATGTTGGCAGCATTAACGGCCGCTTTGGTGCCGATGGCGATCACTGCGCGGGCTTCAGCGAAGTCTTCCTTGTCAAAGGAAGCATGAGGGTCTTTTTTAAAGCCATTTGCAAACATGTCAGCTAAGGGGCCCGTGACTTTGATTTTTTTATTTTGACGATGCATCAGTGATTCCATGACCACTTTTTGCATGCTGAGGCTTTGCAGATCTTTGATCACAGAACCTGTTTCCAGATTGCGATCATAGCTGTTTTTGATCAATGTGATCAGCGAGTTCTTAAACTTTTGAATACCCGCAGCGACCATACGATCTTCCAGGCCTTCTGTTTTCGCGAACTTGGTGTTCTCTGACCACAGATCCATCAACATCGGTTTTTGACCACGACCAAAACTCATCGGGCCCGGCTCCCAACCTTCCGTACGCTCTCCAAAATCAAAATGTTTGAAATCGTTCAAAGTCAGGCTTTGGGTCGGTTGTACATCCAATTGACGAATCTGCAGGCTGCGATTTTCAACTTTGCCCCACGGACTTTCCCAGATGGAACTCCAGGACTTGGGAGAAATCAAAACAAAGTCCTCAAGACCTAAATGCAAAACATCGACGTTGTCGTTTTGATATTGAAAGCCCAAGGCGCTGTAAGAGGCGAAAAGGCTGCCGATGCGTTTGTGATTTTCATTTTGAAAGACTTCGCCCTCGGAGCCGACGAAGTAAATTTTCTCTTCATTAACGGCGTCTTTAAATCCCTCAAGCAAATCTTTTTTAAGATCTTGGAAAAGGCTTGAGATCGTCGCATTCAAAGCATTTTTGCGCCAGCGAGTGACCTCATCTTGATTCTCTGTTTTTTCCGGAACGAAAACCTCAAGACCCTTGGACTGGAAATATTCCTGGGCTTGTTTTTCGTGAGCCGGATTGATGTTTGCATGCAAGAAGTGCAAGCAGACTTTTTTGATTTCCATCATCTGCAATTTTGCAGCGATGCCTTCGAGTTCTTCCGTTGCCAAAGCTTGGATCACTTGGCCGGAAGCCTGGATTCTTTCGCGAACAGAGAAATGCAATTCTTCAGAGGTTAAAGCGGAACCCGAGCAGCCGCGCAGTTCCAGCCAATTTTCGAAACCTTCTGTGGTCACGTGAGCGACAGCGCCAGAAAGTTTATAGTCCATGAGTTTTTCTGAAATTCTCAGGCTCACGAAGGCTTTGGAAATTGATTTGTCCTTGTGAGCAGAAACAAATTGTTGAAGAGAATTTTTAAGATTCTCGCGGGACAGGTAGGCGCGTTTGGCGGCAACTGTTTTAGATCCATCCCACAGAATGTATTCTGCGAAGGACTCACCAACACTAACCCCGAACATGAAACTGTTTTGCATTTTTAAACGCTCTCTATTGAAATCGCACTAGAATGTGTTAAAGCTAGGCGATCAGATATAGCAAACAAGTCCCCATAAGAAAAGGATTGTTACGTGAAGATTTCTCCAGAAATTTTGAATCTTGTGCCTTACAAACCCGGTAAACCGATTTCAGAAACTCAGCGCGAGTACGGTTTGTCCAAGGTTTATAAGCTTGCCAGCAACGAAAATCCCTTGGGCCCGAGCCCCAAAGCGATGGAAGCAGTTAAAAAGGCGTTGGAGCACCAAAATCTTTATCCAGATCCCTCACATTATGAGCTTTTACAGACTATTTCCAAAGAATGGGGCTTTCCTAAACAACAATTGGCCATCGGAAATGGCAGTGATGAGCTGATTGACTTGTTAACTCGCATTTTCTGCGAACCCAAGCAGGGTGTTTTGACTTCTGTGGCAGCCTTTAATGCCTATGAAGTGAGCGCGGGCGCCAATCGTGCGACTCTTCACAAGGTTCCTTTGACGGAAGGCTATTGCTTTGATTTGGAAGCTATTGCGGATTATTTCATGGCTCACCATCAGGAAAAAGACATCCGTTTGATCTTTATTTCAAATCCAAATAATCCAACGGGCACCTATGCATCCAAGGAACAAGTTGAGTCATTCTTGGCGCGACTTGGAAACCGTGATGACGTCATGATCGTATTTGACGAGGCTTATAACGAATTTGTGCGTGCGGAAGACTACGCATCCGCGCAAAATTATATCAACAAATACAACAACCTGATCGTTTTACGCACCTTCTCAAAAATCTATGGCCTGGCGGGTTTCCGCGTGGGTGCGATGATTGCGCCGCCAACGGTGGTTGAGGTTTATAACCGTGTGCGCAAGCCGTTTAATGTCAACGATTTAGCGCAAGTCGCTGCAAATGCGGCTCTGCAAGATAAAGAATTCCTACAACGCTCGCAGCAAATTTGCTGGAAAGGGCTTGATTACTTCTATAAGAAATTAGAAGAATTAGGCCTGCCGTACATTCATTCCCAAGGTAACTTCGTCATGTTTGACACACTTCGTGACGCGGTGAAAGTCAATGAAGCCTTGCTTCGTCGTGGGATCATCATGCGACCTGTTTTAAATTATGGGTTTAAAACGCATATGCGTTTGAGTGTGGGCCTTGAGCATGAAAACGAAGCCGCAATCGCAGCTTTGAAAGAAGTGCTGAAAGAAATTCCTGTCATGGCTGGAACGCCGATTCCGACAGTTTAAAGAATTTAAGTTCAAGGTGTAGATAGGATTTTGGAGTGAAAAAGGGATTATGGAAATGGGCTTAGTTGTAACGATCGATGGACCTGCGGCATCTGGTAAATCTTCAGTGAGCCGTGAACTTGCCCGCCGTCTTGGCTGGAAATGGGTTTCTACAGGTGCTTTCTATCGTGGTCTTGCCTATGCCGCTATTCAATTGAAAGTCGATCTTGATGACGTGAAAGCGTTGGCAGAGCTGACTCACAATCCGATCTGGAGTGTGCGTTTAGAACCAGATCGTACGCGCGTTTATTTCCAAAATGAAGATGTCACAGATGCGATTGCTCACGAAGATGTGGGGAACTTTGCTTCCAAAGTCAGTCACTACCCTGAAGTTCGTAAAGCTCTTTTAGATGCACAACGTAACTGCAGCAAGGGTGAAGATGGTTTGGTGGCCGAGGGCCGCGATTGCGGAACTGTGGTTTTCCCAACAGCTGAAGCAAAAGTTTATCTGACAGCATCGAGCGCACACCGAGCGGCTCGTCGTGCGACAGAGCTTGGTCTTGATGAAGGTGATATGGCGAAAGCCCAAAAGCAACGCGATCACCAGGACTCCACTCGCAAAGTGGCGCCGATGACGGTACCAGCGGATGCGTTTGAATTGGATTCAACGGAGTTAGACCTGAACCAAGTTGTCGACAAAGTCGAAGCCTTCGTTAAAACAAAAATCTAGTAAAAATTAAAGCTGCTGAAAAGCAGCTTTTTTTATTTCTTCGATACGCCGAGGGATTTTTTTATTCCCTCAATCACGATTTTTTCAGCAGGAGTTCTTCCGAACTCGGGGCGATACACCAGACAGACCTCGTCAGTGAAGGTGGGGAGGCTGGTGACTTGTTCCAGTTTGAGTCCTGACACATCCACCGCTTTTGTCGGAGCAATACCCAATCCAATATTTTCATTCACCAAGCTGCAAATCAATTCCAAGCTGTCGGTATTGATGATTTTTGCGGATTTGTTTTTCCATTTTTTTAGTATCGACTGGGTCTGAAAAAGATCGGTATTGCAGATGATGGTGTTGGTATCCACATCGCCTTTACCTTTCCATACTCCCACAGTGTCAGTCGTTAATTTCTGAATTACCAAATCTGGAATTTCTGCGGGATTGATCACAATGCCCACATCGATCGCACCCCGTTGAATGTCCACTTGAATATTGCGCGAAAGATCATGGCGCAGTTCCACGCGGTAATCCGGAGCTGCTGCCCGAATGTGGCGCAGGGCTTTTGGTAACGTATATTGGGCAACCGTGACGTGACAGCCAATGGTGATCGATCGACCGGCGAAAAGAGTGTCTTTGTCAGTTGGAAATTCTAAATCATGCAAGGAGCGCAGAAGATCTTGCGCTTTGGTCAGAAAAACTTTGCCACTGGGAGTGAATTCAATTCCCGTGCGGGACCGATAAAACAATGTCGCCCCCACGTCGCTTTCCAGACGCTTCAAGCTTTCAGACAGGGCCGGTTGGCTGATTTCTAATTTCGTCGCCGCTTGAATAATCGTACGGCAGCCGGCTGTGGCCACAAAGTTCTCGATATCCCGAATACGGTATTTCATAAGTAATCACCTATTGAAAGTATAGTTGATATCATATTTTACATATACCCCAAAATTAAATATTCCTAAGCGCAGGAAAAAAGGGGAACTTATGAAAAATATTATCGCAATACTTCTGGTTATCTTGGGCACTTCACGGGCTATGGCTCTTTCTGTCATCGAAGTGAGCTGTACCGATGGTCAGGGGCAGTCGATCTATTTGGCTCGTGATGCTGACGATACACTTCGCGGTGTTTTACATGACAGTTTCTATATGGCCGATATTGAGTGTGACCGCGGTGGTTGGGGGCCGTTGACTTATCAAAGTGATATTAAATGCTATGGGGTTTGGAATGCAGACACAGATCAAAATAGACCCCCCGTTGTTGTAGACATGCATATGCAGCGGGAATGGCCAAGACCGATCGGTATCGCGAAATACCTGAGTCGAGTGGGTGAAGTCGGGCATTATCCGGTGAGCCTCCCCGTGGAGTTGAAATGCGATCTTGGGTTGAATTAAATCTGCTGGCGCAGTTTTAGTCAGAGGCCTGTCATTTCTTCATAAAGAATCAGTCAAATCACATCCAGCTGCAATGGGTGTGATTTGAACTTCGGCCCGTAGTTTGTAATACAGGTGGCATTGGTTGTCCTGGAGGCCCTTATGATGAAATCACTACTAATCCCGATTTTGCTTCTATTGAGCCCGCTGGCTCATGCGGGAAAAGACGTGGTCGTAACCTGCAAAGGTTCGGTGAGCCCTTCTATGAAGCCCCAGGAGACTTATACGGTGAATCTCACAGAGTTTGGCGATGTGGTCCTTGAAGGCCAGTCACCCAAGTCTTCGCAGATCTATGTCAAAGTGGATTCTATTCATGTGATTCAAAAGAACGATGATTCTGGATTGAAACTAGAAAGCTCCAAACGTCAGATGGGGATGACCTTGTCTCGCCAGTCGATTGATATCGACTATAAAACGGGAAAAGGCCTGGCCCAGGATACATTGGTTCTCAATGCTGCTGGCTCCAAGCCTCGTTCAATCTATCTTACGGCTTGCGCAAGATAATTATCTTTTCGTGAATACGCAGGTCCCAAGATCCCGTTGATCTTTCTTCTGGTTGATGGTGATTGTATCCGCTGTCACGACAACTGATTTCAACGAAGATGTTTTAATGCGACCGTGGCAGACTTCTTTATTGATTTTCACCAATGTCGTCGCCGTATCGCTGTCCTCACGTGTGGAGATCAATTGATCCTCGCAGCTCATGTCAAAGTCAGATGGTTCTTTAATTTCATGATTACGCAGAGAGAATCGATCTTTGCCAATCGTCAAATAACTATCCGTTAGATCTCTTTTTGTGATCTCAAGATCCTGGCAATACTCTTCATCACCCGATGTGAGTTCATATTTTCCGAGGTTTAATTTCGGAACGGACTCGGCAAATGCCGCCGATGAAAAAGTAATCATAGCAAGACTAAGAAGTGTGATTATTTTTGAAAACATGGTCTGAACCTTTCCATATGAGGCATCATTTGTCTTTGTACGCGTTTACCACGAAGGGGACCCCAGTATTTATTGCCATTCGCGCGAATCGATACGGCACAGCGTGCTTGGCCTTCAGCCGTTCTGACTTCACGACATTCTACCATATTACGACCGTTCTCGCGACGGACAGCTGCACTTTTCTCCATCGTCCAGATACCGATACCGATATCTGGATTTAGTTCTCTAACGTTTCCATTGCGATCCACGTAAGTTTCGGAGTGCTCGGTTGTTGGATCGCAATTTGTGGATTCTTCTCGGCCAAGTGCCGTCCAGAGCCAAGTTTGTGCCAAAAGTTTGTCTGAGTCACTGAGTGAATTGAAGCGTGGACACATTGGTCCCATGGAATCTGATGCCGTATAAATCTGCTTATAGCCTGGACGAGACATCAATTTGATCAAATAATTTCCTAAAGGCCCTGGTTTGCCCTGAGTGCTCATGATTCGTTGGCAGCCCGGTGAAATTGTTCTTAAAGAAAGCGCTTTTCCTTTTTTTGAATAACGTCTTCTTTCAGGACGGATCAGAGAGCGATGACCTTCTGTCGTTGGTGCTGCCGCTGCTACTGAACAATTCGTACAATTTGAAGATTTAACTTCCTTGTTTGCTTTGTTGATTGATTCGATGGCCTGGTGTGCTCTGATGGTTTTTCTTTTGGCACTGTCTGGATCCACCACTGCGGTTTTTTCTGTTTCTGTGCGTGCAGATTTAGCAGAAGAAACTTTTGTGGTTTTATTTGAATCATTCCATTTGTCAGGCATATCGGAATATAAAGTGAGGTCCGAAGCGCCTTCTCTGTGGTAAACCCACATTTCCTCGCCTTGGCTGCGACCATTTAATACGCGGATTTTAATACCAAAAGATCCAGATCGAAGTCTTTTCGTTTCCAGGATTTCGCCGCGTGTACCGCGGGTCAATGTTGTTAATATGTTAGAATCACTTCGGCTGAAGGATCCAGAGCTGCGACCGTTTAGCATACCTTTTAATTCTACATACTCTTCTTGTCCGGTAAAACCCGACAATAAAGAGATGCACAAGGTGCCTGCTAATATTCGTTTGTAAAGCTTAGTGAATTCCATACCAATCAGGTAGTGCAAGGAGTGAGCACAGTTGGCACGCGCAAACAGTTCAATGGTTTCACAACGTTAACGTGATATGATCGTCTCTCATTTGTGAAGCGATTTAAGTAAACCGGAGTATTGTCACCGGGGTGTCAAGTTACTGATCACCCCTGGAATTCCCGAAATGAGACGGAGCAGGTGAAGCCGCTTATTTCAAGGTAGGAATGGTTTTCGTGATCCAAGGAAGCAGAGACGGGGAATACATCGCCGTCGAAGTTCCGTGGCAGAAACTATCTGCAGAGGCGACACCATTGACATAAGAGGCGACACCCAGAATTTGCTTCTGGCCATTCACCTCAACAAACACCGGGCCTCCCGAATCACCTTTGCACAGGCCACCTTCAGTTTGGAGAATCGTGACTCTGTCATCAGAGACGCTGAGGTCCTTTTCATAGCTCTTCTTTTTGGAGCGAAGGAACATCACGCCACTGCCGGATTCTGAAGTGGCACCGTAGCCTACCAGAGTCACTTCATCAGAACTGAGGGGGCCACCTGTGTAAAGTGGGCTGATCTCATAGTCTGACGGAATTTTGGATTCGAGACGTACCAACCCCACATCGTGGGTGATTATGATGTGAGTGCTATCAGTATAGTCCGGGTCATAAGCAAAGGAACTGGCTATAACGGCATCTCTATTGATTCTGTATCCCGATGAACAAGTCACGTCATTGGCAAAGACTGCCGCGATTTTATGATAGCCCTTCACGCAATGAGCAGCCGTCAGGATCACATCCTCAGAAATGGGAGTGCCAGTACAGGAGTGAATTTCTTCCTGACCTTTGGAGTTGTAAGTGGCCATCAATAACATCACGACTTTTTTGGATAGGGGATCAGATTTAGCTGCTAAGGAGCCACCAATGACTCCAGGCATACATTGACCACTGATTTTTTCCCCGCTTTCGTGCGAGGCCGTGCAGCCAACAAGAACGCTTAATCCCAACAAAAGGCCCATAGATGTTTTCATGATTTTTTTCATGAGACTACGTTAAGCAATAAGGGGGCCGCATATTAAACAATACCTTGCATATGAGGTCTCTTTTCGCTTTCAAAGCTGGCTAGTTCTCAGGCACAGGGGGAATTAATTTCAACCAGTGGATCATGGCAAGATGGCTGATAAATTGCTTTCGTCTATTTATATGACCGGACTCTGGACTCTAAATGCATTCCTATGGCTCAAAGCTGTCGACTTAGTATTCAAATGTCGGGCGATATTTGGCATTGCTTTGTTGTTGGGATCATTGTCTTCGGTTGCTTTCGCTGCTCCTAAAGATCCTGCAGAGTTCGACATCCTTCGCGGAGGTTTGGTCAATATCAGCGACGGTGCCTATATTGAGGGTTCCCAGCGACAAGGTGGCATTCAACCAGATTATAAAGTGGATTTGGAAAGTGAGCCCCTAAAAGGCATCATGCAAAAGGCTGCGGCTGTTCAAGAATTGAATTTGGAATATTGGGATACCGTGGGTATGGTGGTGGAAATAGTTCGCCGAGACGTTTTCTCCTATACGGACTATAAAAATCCTTACTATCGTCGTTTGTTAAAAAAGTACCGTCTGGCGAACGAAGACATTCCGTTAAGCGAGTACGCAACCTGCCGAGCCGGCGTTTGTCGAGAGCACGCCTTGATCCTGCACTTTGCTTTAAAAGCGGCGGGGATTCAGAATGAGTTTGCTTATGCTGGCATCTTGCGAGTCCAGGGTTATCATCAGATAACTGAAGATCATGCCTTTACAGTCGTGCAGAAAAATGGCGTGCAGTGGGTGGTCGATGCTTATAACGAACTCTTTAATGGCTATCGCTTGAAGGATTTGTTGCAACCCGGTGGTCCCAGTTCTGAAGCAGAAGTCGCACCCATCGCGCAACGAACATCGGCCGTTCGTTTTATCAAAAAAATAAATGACTTCCCGATTGTTTACAATCCCAAAGGGGCTCGTTGCGGCTCGGTGTTCAATTAAAATAAAAGGGCCTCTTTGTTAAAGAGGACCCTTTGGAATTTCTAGTGATGTTTTGAGCTGATCTCTTCACTCAAGCGGCCACGATTGCGACCTGCTGTGATTTCTGACTCCACACCAAAAAACTCTAAAAGATCCGCATTGAATTTATCGGCATGAGTTGCTGTCAGGCCGTGCGGAGCTCCCTCATAAACTTTAAGCTCTACATTGGGAATCAATTTCGCCGCTTCGATCGATGATGCGATGATGGGAACGATTTGGTCATCACTGCCATGAATAAGTAAAGTCGGGATATCCATCTTTTTCAGATCTTCCGTGAAATCGGTTTCAGAAAATTGTTCGATGCAATCGAACTCGGCTTTCACGCCGCCCATCATACCTTGCAACCAAAAGGAATCACAGGTGCCTTCGACAGTTTTATTCATCATGCGATTAAAGCCATAAAACTTTTTGGAAAGATCCTGAAAGAACTGCGAGCGATTGTCGGTAACGCCTTTACGAATATCATCAAAAACTTCAATCGGCAGGCCGGCCGGATTTTGCGCCGTTTTCAACATAAGAGGCGGAACGGCTCCCACTAAAACCGCTTTGGCCACGCGAGTGGACCCATGGCGACCAATGTAACGAGCCACCTCGCCACCACCAGTGGAGTGACCGACTAAAATCAGATCGTGAAGATCCAAATGATCAATCAACTCTGCCAAGTCATCGGCATATTGATCCATGTTGTTACCTTCCCAGGTTTGGGAAGAACGACCATGCCCGCGGCGATCATGGGCAATCACGCGATAGCCTTCATTTAACAAGGCCAGCATCTGTCCATCCCACGCATCGGCCGTCAAAGGCCAGCCATGGGAAAAAAGAACCGGTTGGCCCTTGCCCCAATCTTTATAAAAAATTTTAGTGCCATCAGAAACAGTGAAATATGCGCTCATGATGTCCCTTTCAGAAATTGATTTCGGTTTAACTCAACAAAACCAAATTAACATCGGAGATAAAGGAGAGGGATAGAATAGGCACCCGCATGAGAAAATGCAGGCGTTTGATTTGTAAGATAACAATTAGAAACGCTCAGCAAGTAAGAGAGCTTTGGCCGCGACTGCGGTGGTGTAAGCCGAAGATCTCCACACCACGGGGTAACGGGCAACAAAGGTCGCCGCAAAGTAAACTTCTCCTGGCCAATACACCAGCCCATGTCGATCTGTGGTGCTCATTCCCGCAAGGAAGTCGGCGGCGTCTCGAACGGCTTCGCGATGGCGAGGATTCTCAGGATCTCCCAGTTGTGCCAGAGCACTCAAGGCCCAGGCGGTGGATTGAATGCGATCGGGGCGACTCATGTATTTGTTTTTCCAGCCACCGTTACGTTTTTGTTTCTTTAAAAGAAATGCGATCAAATTGTCACGTGACGGCTCCAAGCAACTGCCGCCTTGATGAATGATTTCTGCCATCGTGTAAGGAAGTACGTAACGACTGGGATAATACATCCCACAGAAAAAGAAATCCTTTTTGATCGCCATGCGATTCAAGTGATGGCAGGCTGCTTGATAGCCTGGGCCATCCGTTCTTTTCGCCATCGTCAGCATTTTCATAACATTCGCGTTCACCACACAATCAACATCATTGCGATTGAATGGCACGCGCGTTCCATTGTTCGGTCGAGCAAAAAGATTGCGAGGCATGCTGGGATCCGTGTCATCCCAAAGCCACGTCAAAAAAGCTCCGGTATTTATTTGTCCTTGGCCAGCGTTGTAGATATGTGGTTTGCGATTTAAATCCCGTGCGCTGGAAAATGCCGCCATCACGGCATCGGGGAGGGGGCGGAAGCTCTGTTCACCATGGCGAATTTTATGGAGGTATTGCAGAGTCGTATAAGAAATGGAAGTCGTATCTGCGTCGGGCGGAATATTCGCAAAGCCCTTAAAGCGCGGAGCTAGATACATGTAGCGCGGTTGGCGTACTTTCACACCGCGATAAGTTGTTGGCGGATAGAAATTAAAAAGCCGATCCCAATAGTAGTTGGAAAATCCGGCGACAGTTTTTTCAATCATCGGTGGAATCGAGTTGTACTCGGGTGCGAGAAAATAAATCTCTGCCAAAACATTGGCGACGGAAGCTGCGACAAAGGCGGTGGGTTCGTCATAAGGCTGATTGAATGTTCCCACGCCCACGCCGGAGGGCAGATAGGAAGTCACCCGCGCCACCCATTGACCAGGGTCGTAACCCTCCTCCCCCGTGGTTTGAGAGCGTTCGATAAAGCGCAGCGCCGAAGAAATTTGCGCCCGATATTGGGGTCCTGCGAAACAATAGGTTCCCGCCAGCGACACAAACAAAAGAATGAATAATGCTCTCACGGGGCCTCCCAAGCTCTCAAATCAAATATGTTCGAGATAGGCCGGGAAATCACGGAGGAGCTAAGGGCCTCTGTTAGCTTACAATTGTCATCGTTTTGAAAAGGCTAACGACCTGCGTAAAACCTTTGACTTCCGCCCCCTTAGCTCGCTACACCATTGGTTCGCCAAAGAGCGAAGAAAGGTACGGGTAAGGTCCTCGAGGCTTTACTACGTGGAGGTATTTAAAAAACGATATGACAAAACAACTTAACAAGGCCGAACTTGAAAAACAGAAAGTGCTAGCTTTCTTGGATGCAGAAGATTCTAAAGTCGCTGCTAATCCTGGCATCTATGGTGCAAAAAAGTCTGACAAAGGCGAATTCGATTCTCTATTCGAAGCGTCCATGAAAGAGCAAGATTTCAAAGTTGGCGACGTTGTTACTGGTACAGTAGTAGAAGTTCAATCTGACTACGTTCTAGTGGACATCAACTACAAGTCTGAAGGTTTGATCGCTATCAATGAATTCCGTATTGTTGACGGCGTTCGTGAAGTGAAAGCTGGAGACAAAGTAGAAGTTCTTATCGACCGTATCGAAAACGAAAACGGTATGATCGTTCTTTCTAAAGATAAAGCAGACATGCTACGTGCATGGACTGATATCTCTAAAGCAGCAGAAAACGAAGAAGTTATCGAAGGTACTGTTGTTGCTAAAGTTAAAGGCGGCTTGAGCGTTGATATCGGCGTTAAAGCATTCTTGCCTGGATCTCAAATCGATCTACGTCCGGTTCGCAACATGGACGTTTACTTGGGCAAAAAGTTCAAATTCAAAGTTATCAAATTCAACAAAAAGCGTGGCAACATCGTTCTTTCTCGCCGTGCGCTTCTTGAAGAAGAACGCGACAGCTTGCGTTCACAAACTCTTGACACTATGGCAGAAGGTTCTGTTGTTACTGGTATCGTTAAAAATATCACTGACTACGGTGCGTTCATCGACCTTGGTGGCATGGACGGTTTGTTGCACATCACAGACATGTCATGGGGCCGTGTAAAACACCCTTCTGAAATGTTGAATGTTGGCGACGAAATCCAAGTTAAAGTTCTTAAATACGACAAAGAAAAAGAACGTGTATCTTTGGGCATGAAACAGTTGCACAACGATCCATGGGAATCTGTTAAGGCATCTTACCCTCCAGGCACTAAGCTTAAAGGTAAAGTTGTTTCCTTGGCTGAATACGGTGCATTCGTTGAACTTGGTGAAGGCATTGAAGGCCTAATCCACGTTTCTGAAATGTCTTGGACTAAACGTGTAAAACACCCTTCTCAAATCGTTAACGTAGGTGACGAAGTTGAAGTTGTAGTTCTTGAAGTTGACACTGAAAACCGCCGCATTTCTTTGGGCATGAAACAGCTTCAACAAAATCCTTGGATTGAACTTAAAGAGTCTTACGCTCCAGGTACAATCATCGAAGGCGAAGTTAAATCTGTTACTGACTTCGGTATCTTCATCGGCATCGAAGAAGGTATTGACGGCCTAGTTCACATCTCTGACTTCTCTTGGACTAAACGTGTAAATCACCCAAGCGAAATGTTCGCTAAAGGTGCTAAAGTACGCGCAGTTGTTCTAGGTGTAGATATCGAGAACGAAAGATTCTCTTTGGGTATCAAACAGCTTGAATCTGATCCTTGGGCAAACATCGAGAACAAATACGCAATCGGTACACAACACGACGTTAAAGTAACTAAAACAGCTGATTTTGGCGCTTTCGTTGAGCTTGAGTCTGATATCGAAGGTTTGATCCACATTTCTGAACTTACAACAGACAAAATCAACTCTGTTGAAGACTTCATTAAGCCAGGTCAATCTGTAAAAGCTGAAGTTATCTCTATCGACAAAGACGCTCGTAAAATCGGTTTGTCTGCTAAACTAGTTAAACTTCGTGAGTCAAAAGCTGACGTTGATGACTATGTTAAGAAAGCAACAGCAACTTCTAAATCAACTTTCGGTGACTTGTTCGCTGACCAGTTGAAAAACATGAAGACTGACGGCAAGCAGTAGTCTGACTCCTCCGGTGTGAACCGGGGTGTCACATACTCCGACGCGAGTCGGAGTGTAAGCCAGACGCTTGGCGTAATTGACTGAGATGTCGAAAAAGGGGAGCCTAACATGGTTCCCCTTTTTTTATTTCAGCAGGAGTCAGCAGCGTGGCGCAGAAGTCAGGTTTCTTCAAAAAACTCATCATCATTATTTTGGTTTTCATCGGTATCGGCGCGGTTCTTAAAGCGGGCTCAGGTATGTTCGGTGAGCAAGAGAAAAAGCTGACGGCTAAGAACACCATTCTGCAGCTTGAAATGAATGGCGTGATCTTAAACGGTAAACGCTTCCTTAAAAATCTCAAAAAATACTCTGACGACAATCGCGTGAAAGCGATCGTGATCAATATCAATTCACCGGGGGGATCTGTGGGTCCTTCACAAGAGATCTATCACCACATCAAAAAAGTTCGTGAAGAACTTAAAAAACCAGTCGTGTGTGTGACGACGGGTGTGATGGCTTCCGGTGCTTATTACTCTGCGGTGGCTTGTGATAAAATCGTGGTGGCACCAGGAGCTTTGGTGGGTTCTATCGGAGTGATCATGGAGTTCGCGAATCTTGAAAAGCTTTATGACTGGGCGAAAGTGTCTCGCTACTCCATCACGTCTGGAAAATTCAAAGATTCCGGCGCGGAATATCGTTCCATGCGTGCAGATGAAAAAGAGCTTTTTCAAAGCATGATCAACGAAGTCTATGCCCAGTTCAAAGGAACAGTGGCGGCAGAACGTAAGCTGAAAGACGAAGTCGTTTCTCAGTATGCTGACGGTCGTGTGTTCACGGGCGCTTTTGCGGTGAAAACAGGTTTTGCCGACCAAGAGGGTTTCTTGGATGATGCAATTAAATTGGCTGCCGATATGGCGAAACTTGGTAAAGACTATGATGTCTTTGAAGTTCCAAAAAAGAAAATGAGCATCTTTGATTTCGGCGATAAAGACGCTGAAGATGATTTGAACTCCTTGGCTGATTATGCCGATGTTCTTAAAGGCAAAGCCGCGGTTGCGGCTGGAATCAATCCAGGGGTGAACGTGGAAGGTGCGGTGAAGTACTTGCTGCGTGCTCAGTATTTGAATCAGCCTTTGTACTTGATGCCTGGCTACTGGGAGTAGTTGATGGCAAAAAAGAAAGCGCTGAAAAAATCCACGGGTAAAAAGAAAGCTGTCAAAAAGTCGGCGGCGAAATCTGCTTCGGCGGAAAAAGCCGCGATCTGTATTAATCAAAATATCTGGCCGATGGAGCGCGATGTTCTGGTTCGTCCAGATCGCATGAAGTATGTGCGCAAATTGATTAAACCCGAGGGCTGCGTTTTTTGTAATCCTGCAAAACATGATGTCAGCTTCGATACCTTGTGTGTCTACAAAACCAAGCATTCGATGGTTGTACTCAATAAGTTTCCTTATAACAGTGGGCATGTTCTGGTTTTGCCTCGCAGACACTGCGGTGATCTGTTGAAACTCAGCGATGCCGAGTTCACCGATTTGCAAGAGACCATTCGTAAAACCATGGCCGGCATTAACACGATTTATGAGCCAGGTGGTATAAACCTGGGCCTGAATCATGGTGCCGTAGCTGGAGCCGGCATTCCCGAGCATCTTCACTACCACATGATCCCGCGCTGGGCCGGGGATCTTAATTTCTTTCCGTTGATTGCTGAGACCAAGGTCTTGGTTGAAAGTCTCGAGCAGACCTATGAGAAGTTTTTGGAGTATTTTAAGAAGATATGAATAGAGGCGTAAGTTTTCAAACAGCACCCCTGACTCCGGCCGTAAAGTGGTTGCTGATCATCAATGTGGCGATTTGGTTTCTTCTGCAAGTAATGGTGGAGGGATTCGCTAAAATTCCTATCACGCCTTATTTGGCGCTTTACCCAGGTAAAGTGCTTTTCAATTTCGAGATCTGGCAGCTTTTCACTTATATGTTCGTGCACTCATTGCAGGTCACGCACATCCTGTTCAATATGTTGATGCTTTGGTTCTTTGGAGCCGAGCTTGAACAGCGCTGGGGAACCAAGTTCTTCCTGACTTATTATTTCGCTTCAGGCATCGGTGCCGCGATTCTTTATTGCGTGGGTGTTTGGGGTTGGGCTTTGGCGACAGGTTCTGAAACCGGCCTGATCGTTCCCGTGGTTGGAGCTTCCGGTGCCATCTTTGGTCTTTTGCTGGCTCAAGGGATCATCTTTGGGGAGCGCATCGTTTACTTCTTTATGCTCTTCCCAATGAAGAACAAATGGTTCGTCGCCTTGATGGGCTTGGTGCAATTCGCCTCCATGATGACTTCAGGCGTCACGGGTGGTGAGGTGGCTTACTTGGCCCATTTGGGAGGTATTGCCGCGGGCTTTATCACACTCCAAATAAAGGCGTGGTTTGTACGACAGGACTTCAAGAAAAAGGCCAAAAACAAGGGTAGAAACCTTCGCTTGGTTGTTGATAATGAGAAGAAGTCAGACAAACCACCAAAATATTGGAATTAAGAACCCGAAGGCCCTAAAGCCACCGACTGCTTTGTTGTCGGGGTAGGGCCTCCCCTCCGACGTACGGGTAGTACGCCTCCGGTACGGCCCAACCCCTCCGCCGCGCATTCGGCGCCTTTAGGACCTTCTAGATTTTACGTCTTCGTTCGGTTTGGGAAGCTGGGGCTGGACAAACTTGCTGGGGTTCGATATAAAAGTTGGGCAATTGTTTATTTCTAAAGGAGCACGCATGTCTTTGGCTGAAGCTAATAAAAATCTTAAATGGGATACTCGAATGACTGAAGCTAAGGTTAATTCTGGGGAGCTTAAAAAGGACGAATTGCAAAAGCATCTTGAGCAGCTTCCTGATCTTTCTCATAATGTTGAGAAATTCACTATCGATGGTAAATCTTCAGCTTCTAACGAAGAATCTCACTAGATTTTCCGTTCGACAGAACATCACGCCGACGCTTTAGTGACGGCGAACAAAAAAGCAGCCCCAGTGGCTGCTTTTTTTATTTCTTTTTTGACTGCTCAGTCATTGGACATGCGGATAAATTCTTCCTGTTGAGACGCGTGCAACACCTCAGCTCAACGGAGTGTCATTTCGGCCCCGCATGCGGCTGGCACAGATCGTGATAAAGCCCTCCTCAGCATAATAATTTTTAATTAATTAAAGGATGTGCTTATGAAATCATTTTCAGTCTTGGTAATGGGTTGTTTGCTTTCAGTTGCTGCCATTGCAGCACCTGGTGAACGTATTGAAGAAAAAGCCGACAGTATCGCGATGGAGCTTCGTTATCGCGGTCACGAGTTATCTCCTTCACAAAGAGAATTGATCAATAAAAACCTGAATTCCATTCGCCGCATTTTAGATGGTGATCTTGAAGGCCCTGTGAGTGATGCCCGTTATGCTTGTGTGTCTCGTGATAACGATGGTCGCGCTCCTTATTCGTTGGCGATTCGTGAAGGGATCAATGTCACTCGCTTGCAGTTGACATACGATTCACAGCAAAACTGTGAGCAAGCGATGTACTCCATTCGTTACATCGGTTACAAAGCTTTGATTTGTACATCCCGAGATAACGATGGCAGAGAACCCACTTTGCTGGCGATGTTGACTGGAAATCAAGCAGTCAGAATTCCAAGTACCGTTATGACGAAGGGCGATTGCCAAGAAACTTTGAAAACCGTAAGACCTGATCGCAATAACGTGATCACGTTGTGTGTCTCTAGAGACGCCGATGGTCGCAACCCCTACGTCGCTTTGAGTTTGAATATGAACAGCGGCGCCGTTCAAAAGGGTTCTGAATCTTTCAACTCGATTGGCGAGTGCAAAGCTTTTCTAAGAAACTAAATATGAATTTATTTTGATACGCGAAAGAGCAGCCCCACAAAGGCTGCTTTTTTTATTTCACCATCCATCTGCCATTGCAAACATGAGGACATTTAGCTTTTAAAAAGTTGGCAGCAAAAAACTCGAACGATACAGTTTAGAACTAATTGGAGCATTTCTGTTTGATGAGGAATTTATGAGATGATGCATGCCAATTTAGGGATGCGTGACCTTCGGGTGAAGTTGTTACGAACGCGAGAAGTACAGAACGGCTAACTGTTCGAACTAAAAAATATCGCTGAATTAAATACCAAAATATTCGAAGACGCGAAGAGCGATGGCGAATTCATTTTCTAAATCCAACGGATCTGCGGTGATTTGGAAGGTGACTTCTTTTGAGGGCTTATGAATTTTCGCAAGCTTTTTTTGTGCTTGCTGCCAGTATCGTTCTTGCCATTGGGGATTCGTGACTCGAGTGAAGAGTTCGTTGATCTCCAGGCTGCGCGCAGTGGCTTCTTTGTTCATTTTCTTTTGCCCCGGGAAAACATAGTCGACCACTTTGCCGACGTCCTCGGGATTCACCAATTCCAAGGTGCAATAAGTCGCACATACCATGGCCAGTAAGTACTTGCGATAAGTGGTCCGATCTTTGGTGTGATAAGAATGTTCGCCCCCAGAGCGATAGATCACTTTGAGGTCTTCATAGATCGGCGATAGCTTTTTGCCCAGTTCATCACCTAAGGCTAAATCTAATACGACAACCAGGCTTTCCGCAAAATTCAAATAGCGGCGAAAACCGGTGGCATCTTTCGGAGCCGGCGGCAGCAGGCGCCACAAAATCCGATGATTCTGTTCGTGGTATAACGAGATCTCGTTAAAGCGCCCCAAGGCCTCAAGTTCCTTGTCAGGATCTGCTAACTCCTGGGAGTGGTCGCGAAACCATAAAAGCTCTGACCAGGACGGGGAGTATTGAATCACATCCGCAAACAAGTCCTGTGCGCTCAAGGAGCGCATGGTTGAACAAACTTTGGCTTCGAACACTCCGCCCAGCTCCAAATACATTTCGCGGCTGGCGCGATACAGAGAGCTTGCGTGCAAGAGCTGAGCATCCAAGGGGTACTCGTCTAAGGCGATCTTTTGAAGTTTTTTAGAAGTGGGCAGATTTGAAAGGAGTTTTAAATCTGCAAGAAAATCTTGGACGTGCGAATTCGCAGCGCTAGAGGGCGATTTTTTCGTCATTTCAATCGGCCCTTAAAATTACTGAGTTTGCTGAATGTTGCCAGCTTGAGCAGTCATCGAGTTCTCGCGAGCAATCGCAGAAGTCACAGCTTTCGAGTTGAAGGGTGCCCATTCTTCACGAATGATTTTATAGGTGTCACCGGACTTCACCGCGTAGATCGTTTTCACACCATAGTCGATGTGTTTGTCGGATTCATAGCGCTGAAGTGTTTTCACCAACAATTGCTCGTTGTGAGCAACGATATACGGTTGGGAAAGATGAACTTTGATGAACTCATATTGTTTTTTCAAATTGGCTTTGTGCGCTTTCCAGGAAGCAAAGTTAAAGCCAGGAGCTTTAAAGTCTGAGTCATAGTAGCTCATGTACTTGTCGATATCTTGAGCTTCCCAGGACTGTCTCCAGCCTTCGATGAAAGAGTTCAAAGCAATGCGACGTTTTTCGTGTTCGTCTTTTTGAACATAGCTAACATGATCGAAAATCAGAATCGGCGTTTCGTTCAATTTAACATAGTCAGCCAGTTTTTTGATAACTTCGTTACGAACAACCACGCAACCACGAGAACCGCGAGTCAAAGGAACAGAGTCGGGGATGGCATGAAGCCAGATGCCGGAACCTGTTTTGTTTTCGCGTTTATCAAATAGATTTGGATAGTTCGTGGTAAAGGCCAAACCACCATACAGGTTGAATGGGATTTCTGGTTGAGTCAGGCGCTTCTCCAAAAAGTAGATACCTTCAGGAGTTCTGGCATCGTCACGCTTGGTTTTGTTGCCACCGTTTTTACCGATGTCAGCCGGGAACTCTTCAACTTTTTTGATTTGTTCGCCGTTGCGTTCGAAAACCGACAACTTACGTTTTTCTTTATCAACCAAGAAAACGAATTTAGAAAAGGCCTCTGTCTCTGAGATCTGCAACAGCGGTGCTGGCAGCAAATCGGTCGCCTCAACTTGAGACGGTGCAGATGATACAGATTCCGCCTTCACAGGCAAACACGATAGTAATATTAGGGATCCCGAGAGCAAAATTCTCATAATATATTATTTCGGAAGATTGATGATTTTTGTCAAGCCTCAGAATGAAATTGTCTAAGTGTTAGACGAAATATCTAGAATCCCTTAAGAAAAATTGAAGTCTCCACTGTTAAGACCTAGGACCGATTCTCCGATAGTTTTTATGAAGAAGAGGTTTACATGGCAGAGAGTCAAGAGGGACAAGCGCCCGCAAAACCCAAGAACACAGGTATGATTCTGCAAATCCTATTTGCGGTGATCAACCTGGCAGTGATGGGTGGTGGTGCTTATATGGTATTTGCCTCGACTATAGGGTGGGAAAGCCCTGTTATCACCGAGGAATCTGCTCAGAGGGAATTGGCGTCTACAGGGGAAACGGAATTGGCCCCAATGGTGTTCACTATGGACAAATTCACCGTCAATTTGGAAGGTGAACCAAAAAGAACGATCCGTCTGGAGGTCAATCTTCAGATGTTAGGTAAAGAAGGCTTCGAAGAGGTCATGGAGCCGGAAAACCGCGCCAAGGCGCGTGATAAAATCGTACGTATCCTGAACGAAGAAGGCTTTAACGACCTGGAAAGCATCCAAGGCAAATTGTTCCTTAAGGACAAAATCGCCATGGAAGTAAACGGCATCCTTCATAAGGGCGTCGTGAAAGACGTCTTCTTCTCCGACTTTGTTGTTCAATAACTACGACAGAAACATATAGCATAATTTCAAAAGGCTCTGAGAAATCAGGGCCTTTCTTATGTTCTACCACAAAGGCTATGGCCGGCGGGCTTGCCGGCCGAAGCCTTGGCGAAGGTCGACCTGGCCCGGTGAAGGCTTGTCATCCTGGTGGGACCAGCCCAAACTAAAATCGATAGAAATTACTCCAAGGAAAGAAGCAGCTATGAAACGGATTTCTACTTTGCTTGTGGCAGGGGCCTGTATTTTTGCGAGCTCTGCACATGCTGTCGACCCAACTCCCAATCAACCGAATAAGCCAGAAATTATTGGCGCTATTAAAGGATGGACTGGCAACGAAAGCTTAAAGCTCAGTCTTCCCGTTACTAAGTTCCAATTGAAAAATGGTCTGACTGTGTTGATGGTCGAAGATCACTCTGTTCCCATGGTGAGCTATCACACGTGGTATCGCGTGGGTTCTCGTGATGAATCTCCTGGAGTCACCGGGGCTGCTCATATGCTGGAACATATGATGTTTAAAGGCGCCAAGAAATATGATGGCAAGGCCTTCGATCGTATTTTCCACGAAAATGGAATTTCCAATAATGCCTTTACGACCAACGATTACACGGGCTTCTATCAAAATCTTCCCAGCGACAAACTGGAACTGGTGATGGATATGGAAGTCGATCGCATGAGTGCTTTGGCTTTAAAACCTGAAGATTTAAAAAGTGAAAAACAAGTCGTCATGGAAGAACGTCGCTGGCGTGTCGACAACAACCCGATGGGTGTTGTTCGTGAAACGATGATGGGGACGGTATTTAAAACCAATCCTTATCATTGGCCGGTGATTGGATATATGAAGGACATAGAAAAGTACGACGTTGAAAAATTGCGTTTTTTCTATAGCACTTACTATGTTCCAAACAATGCGGTTTTGGTTTTGGTGGGTGACTTTGATTCCGCAAAAACCAAGTCTTTGATTGAAAAATACTATGGTCCCTTGGAGTATCGTCCCTTGCCGCGCCGAGAGTATCCGAAAGAAAGACCGCAAACTGTTCAGCAAAATGCGGTGATTCGTAAGGATGTGCAAAACAGCTCCTTTATCGTGGCCTTCCAAAGTCCTGCACAGGGTGAACCTGATATGTATGCCCTGGATTTGGCGGCAAACATTCTGGGTAATGGAACTTCATCACGACTGTACAAACGCTTGGTGTATCAAAAACAGGTGGCGACTTCGACCTATGCCTTTAACTTTGCAATGAAAGAAGCCGGTGTTTATGCCACGGGTGTGATGATGAAGCCGGGTATTGATTTTAAAGAATCCCTGGATGTTATCTATAATGAGCTTTGGAAAATCAGAAACACCAAAGTCTCTGATCTGGAATTGCAAAAAGCCAAAACCCAGGTGATCAAAGAGCAAGTGGATGCTTTGAAAACCATGGATGGTAAAGCGCGGGCCTTGGCCGTGAACGAAATCGTGACGGGCAGTTATGAAAATCTCTTCAAGGATTTGGAAAAGTATCAAGCCGTGACCGCGGATGATATCAAACGTGTCAGCGAGAAATACACGAATCAAACTCAACGCTCCATCATAGTTCTGGAACCAAAAGCGAAAAAAGGAGCTGCAAATGAATAAGCTCACTCAAACTCTGACCTTGCCAATTGTCTGCGTGGCTTTGGCTTCCTGTGCTGGTAAAGGTTCTAAAACGGCGGCAACAGGAACATCGACTTCGGGATATTCCGCACCTCGCAGTGCTGGGACCTTCAAATTAATGCCATTTAAAGAAGTGGTTTTAGAAAATGGTCTTAAAATTGTTTATATTCGTGATAACAGCCTTCCGCGTTTGAGTCTGACGGTTTTGTTTAAGACGGGAAATATGCAGGAACCCAAAGAGCTTGCAGGTCTGAATGCGATGACGGCGTACCTGCTTGAGCAAGGCACACAAACTCGTGATGCCATGAAAATTGCCGATGAGTTTGGTCAGATGGGCACATCCTTGGATGTGAGTCCCGGATATGACGTGACGACGATTTACGCTGATGCTTTGACCAGCAATGCGCAAGATTTGTTGCAGATTTTTTCTGATGTTTTGATGAATCCCGCCTTTAAAGATATTGAAATCAATCGCTTGCGTTCGCAAATCGTGGCAAGCCTGAAAAAGAAAGTCGACAATCCCTCTTCCTATGCCGATGAGCAAATGGATCAATTCCTGTATGGTGAGCATCCTTATGGTCGCGATACCAGCGGCACAATGGAGGGACTGCGTGCCATTCGTAAGCAGGATATCATCAAACACTATCTGACATTTTATCGTCCAAACAATGCCACGATGGCAGTGGTTGGTCAGTTCGATGATGAATTTGAAAAACAATTACAAGAAGCCCTGGGTAAATGGACGAAGCGGACCATTCCAACTTTGACGGCGACACCGGCTCCTGCCGTTGATGCTTTGAAAGTGAAATTGATCGTCAAAAAAGGACTGCAACAAACTCAAATCCGCGTTTCCCAAATGGGAATCGAGCGCAAGGATAACGATTTTATCCCGTTGCGTATGGCCAATGAAACTTTGGGGGGCAGCTTTGGCAGCCGTTTAAATCAAAAGGTGCGTGATGATCTGGGACTGACCTATTCGATCTATTCAGGCTTTGATGCTCGTAAAGATCGTGGCAGTTTTGATATTTCCACATTCACAAAAAATGAAACCGCAGCAAAAGCTTTGGATGAAACTTTGAAAGTCGTAAAAGACTATGTCGAGAGTGGTGCCACAGAGCAGGAAGCTGTGGCCGCCCGCAATCAGTTGGTGGGGCAGTTCCCACGCGCTATCGAAACATCGGATCGTTTGGCCTATAATTTACTGGTACTGGATTACTACAATATCTCTTATGACTATCTGACTGACTATATTTCCAATGTGAATAAGCTCAGACAAAAGGACGTGAATGCGGCGATGAAACGCCACATAGATCCGACCAAGTTTAAAGTGATAGTTTACGGAAATGAGTCGATTATTCCGCAGTTTAAAGAGTACAAACCGGAAATCGTAAGATCCGCGAATTAGAATCAAAAACATAGACCCAATAAAAAAGCCCACTCTTTGAAGTGGGCTTTTTATTTGGTGATGTGTTGTTTTGTTACTTGCGTTTGTTTTTCTTAGAGCGAACAAAGATAACGGCACCAATCACCGCCAACAGCAGAGCTCCCAAAAGCATCATGAGTTTGTTGCTTTTGCCGCCGCCACCTTGATTTTCCTGGTACATATCACCCGGCATGCCTTGACCAGAACCGTAACCAAAGGTTTCGCTGCCTGGGCGAATTTGACTTGGTTCCATTTTATTGGTCAATGATGCCGCCGCGATCACTTGCAAGCTTTGTACGGCTTTGAAGAAATCCTGGCTGTATTTTGTGTAGTATTGTTTATGTGCAGAGAATGTGACCAGGATCGCAATCTTGTTTTTGATCGTTGCCACATAACGAGTGAAGTAGTTAGGTATCTCTGAATTCATGTGTAAAGCATCGACCCACATCTGATTATTGATGTTTTCTTGCTTACTTTTATAAACGACTTTAGAAACTGTGCCGCCACCGCCTTTAAACGTGACCGCAATCGGCGAGTCCAAGTGAGCTTGATAAAGTGGATAAGTGTCGGTGGGTCCAACTTCCTTGGCCGTTAAAATGATAATGGCTTCTTTGGATTCTTTGGTTTGCTCGCTACGGCAAACCCACTCTGTTTGCTCAAGATTGCACTTCCAGGTATCCGGAAGTTCAAAAGAGATGTAGGCATTGCGGAAGACTTTTGCATTGGCGCTAAAACTGAGTAGAATAATGGCCAGCGGTGCTAACGAGCGAAACTTCATTCTGAAACCTCCAGATGCAGACGTTTGTAAGTATAATAACAAAATCGCCTGGGATCAAAGCGCAAAGGAGAAAATTGTCGTGAAGAACCTGTATCAGCTAACAACCTTTGTAACTGTGATCAGCGAAGGCAGCATGACGGCTGCGGCCGATAAGCTTTATCTCACTCAGCCTGCCGTCAGTCAGCAGATTCGCAACCTGGAGGAAGATCTAGGTGTGGAGCTTTTGGTTCGTGGAGTTCGTCAAATCAAAGCGACTCCGCAGGGGGAAGTTTTGTATGACTATGCCAAAAAGATCATTCATCTGACTCAGCAAGCCGAGGTGGCGATTAAGTCCATCGGCAATCAAATGAAGGGGCAGTTGCGCATTGGAACGTTGAATTCCATTGGCTTGCATTTAATGAGCCCGATTGTGGGTCGTTTGATGCGTCACAATCCCGAACTCAGTTTGAAAATTGATTACGAATCCGGTGACGACCTGATCAAGAATTTTAAAAAGTCCCTTTATGATGTGATCATTCTGCCTGATACAAAAACGGAATTCTCCGAAGAATTAGAAGGTGTCGAACAAAAGTTCCTGGTCAAAGAGGAAATGTGGTTGGTGGGTTCGAATAAAGACGAAAAAATGCCTCAACAAATTTCTTCTAAAGATTTGGGCGAGTTTCCGGTCGTGGACTTCACTCAGGAGTTTCCACGTTTTAATCGCATGCTTAAAGAAAAAATGGAAAGCTCTAAGGCACATGCGATTTTTGAATCGGCCAATGTGGGAACTTTAAAGCGGGTGATCGAAGCCGGGTTGGGTTGGGGATTCCTGCCAGCTCACTCCATCAAAAAGCAAGTTCGCTCGGGCCGCTTAAATCGCGTGTATGTGAAAGATCTCGCTTATGAAATGGACTTGATGTTCTATTATAAAAAGAATTCCAACAACAAGCCATTGGTCGAGGTTTTCTATTCAACTTTGGCAGGGCAAGAGAAAGCCTAGACCTCGGGCCTCTATATAAATAATCGCATTTTCCGAAAAGTGAGGTTCAGAAACTTTTTGGAAGGTGCACTGTGAAAGTTAAGCAATCCATACAACTTAAAATGTCCGTACCAATTATCTTCATCGCGATATTAGTTTTTTCGGCGATGAATTTTCTGGTGGCGGAGAATAGTTTAAAGACCGCAGAAAGCCAGGCGGTGGATAAATCAACGGCCATTGCCAAGGCCTATGCTAATGAAATGCGCCTGAGTGTGGAGCAAGGTTTGGGGATTGCCAGAACACTTGCACAACATCTACAGGCCGCTAAGAAATACAATCACACCGAGCGCGGACCGTTGGAGCATTCCTTCCGAAATATCCTTGAAGCCAACAAAGGCCTTATCGGTGTTTGGACTGCTTGGGAACCCAATGCGTGGGATGGCAATGATGCCAGTTTCGTTAATAAAGAGGGCTCTGACCAAACCGGTCGTTTCATTCCTTATTTAAGTTATGCAAATGGGAAGGCGACTTTGGGACCATTGGTTGATTATGAAAAACCAGGTGTGGGGGATTATTACCTGGTTCCAAAAGCTCGTGGCAAAGAGACCATGGTTGAACCTTACTTGTATCCAATTGATGGTGTGCAGGTATTGATGACTTCGGCCGTTGTCCCGATCTTTATCGATGGCAAGGTCGCAGGTGTTGCCGGAGTGGACTTGCCACTTAAAGATTTGCAGCGGGATGCAGTTAAAATCAAACCGTTTACCACGTCATCCGCGTACCTGGTCACGACAAGTGGTAACTTCGTTGCACATCCTGATGAAAAGATGCTGACGAAAGCTTCTAATTTTGCCGTGGCTCCCGAGAAATTCAAAGCCGCGTTTGCCAAAGGTGAAAGCCTGGTGGTGACGGGTGTTGATCCGGATCTAAATGAAGAATGTCTTTACGTTGTTTCTCCGATGACCATGGGAGCGACCGATTCTCCGTGGTCTTTGGTGATTCGGACACCGTTAAAAACGGTGATGGCGGATGCCCGTTCCATGGTGTGGACGCAGATGATAATCGCTGTTGCCGGCACTCTTATTTTGCTTGTCGCGGTGATGTTGATTGCCCGTTATATTTCTAAAGCCGTGACAGGTATTACAGATCGTCTTGCTAAAACGGGTGACCATGTCACTGAAGCGATCGAGCAATTGTCCCTGGCAGGCCAAGGACTGTCGCAATCAGCGAGTGAATCCGCAGCTTCGTTAGAAGAAACGGTTGCTGCTCTGGAAGAGATGAGCTCGATGGTTCGCATGAATTCGGATAATGCCAAACAGGCGGCTCAGTTATCTTCGCAATCTTCAGAATCAGCTCATCGTGGTGAAGTTGAAATGAAGTCGCTGATGCAGTCTATGGATGAAATTTCCAAGTCTTCAAAGGAGATCGAAGAGATCATCAATGTGATCGATGATATCGCTTTCCAAACGAATTTATTGGCCTTGAATGCGGCGGTTGAAGCAGCCAGAGCCGGTGAGCAAGGCAAAGGCTTTGCGGTCGTGGCAGAAGCCGTTCGCGCCTTGGCGCAAAGATCTGCGGTGGCCGCGAAAGATATCAATGCCTTGATTAAGTCCAATGTTTCGAAAATTGAAAATGGAACACAGCAAGCCCATCGTTCGGGTGAAGTGCTGAAGGGCATTGTCGTTTCCGTTAAAAAAGTTTCTGACTTGAATCTGGAAATTTCCACGGCCAGCGAAGAGCAAGCGACGGGGATTCAACAAATTTCCAAGGCCATGAATCAATTGGACGCTTCCGTGCAATCGAACGCGGCGTCTTCCGAGGAGATTGCTGGCACATCGACGGATATTAGCAACCAAGCGAATATCATGAAGGGTGCGACAGAAGAAATGACGTACTTTGTTCACGGTGAAAATAAGAAAGTCGCTTAAGTAACAAAATTTGAAATAAAAAAAAGAGCGAGGGGTGGTCTCCTCGCTCTTTTTGTTTTTATTATTCAATTTCGGCTGGTGCTGGGCCTTCAACAATGGAATCAAGTTCCAAAGTTGTTTTAGTGCCGCCAGTGACATCAGTGATTTCTTTTTTGATCATACCAAATGGAACATCACCCATCCATGTTTTAAGAATGCGACCGTCATCCGCTGTGACAGTCATGCGGCAGGTATGATAAGTGCCGGTTTTCACCGTCACATCTTCCATTGTTCCGCCTTTTTCTGCACATTTAGTCATGACCATTTGCCACTCGTCGGGATTCCACAGGCAAGAAGCGACAATTTCTTCTGTCGTGGTTTGATCTCCTTTGGTCATATCGAATTTCACAGTCCATTTATGGGCTGTCATATCCCATTTCGTAACTTCCTTGGTTGCGGAGACTGGGGTTTTGGTTCCGTCCATTTTATCTTCGGAACCTGTCCAAGTGACTTTGTCACCCACAGCTGGGTAAGCAAAGGCGAAAGTGGAAGAAAGAAGAATCGCAGCGGCGATCGTTTTGGCAAACATAATGACCTCCTGTCATTGGGTTGGTTGATCAAAACGGTCACAGCATCGCATGATGGTTTTTATTTTTCCTTATGTATTCAATCGAACCTGCGATCAAACACCACCCATCTAAGACCGGAACTGTTAAGTCTTTGAACACCCTTGAAAATATTGCCTTGGGCCCCAGATTAATGTCGCTCAAGTGCTGTGAATTTGCACTGAAATGGCCGTCAAATTGCATAGTTGGATGTGAATTTCCAGCTCGGTCCCTAAACCGGAGGTCTTGGTGAAAACAGGAACATATTTGATGGCGATGGTAATGCTTGCGACGAGCTCGTCCTGGGCGGCTCGTAACATGAAGGATTCGGAAGGTGTTTATCGTCGCCGCACTGAACCTCAACAGGTGACTATCGTGGATAGTGGTCTTGCCGCTTTGAAGAAGCGCTTGGATATGATCGAAAATGCCAAGCACACCATCGAAATGGAATACTTCATTTACAGCATTGATACGGCAGGCCGCCTGGTGACGGATGCGTTGATTCGTAAAGCCCGTCAGGGAGTGAAAGTTCGAGTCATTGTTGATACGTCGTTGCCGATCTTTGAGTTGAATAAATACTATGCTTCTGTTTTGAAGGAAGCAGGTATTGAGGTTCATTACTACAACCCCGCTGTGCTCGTGCGTGTCGCGACAGTGCAATTTCGCAGTCACAGAAAAACTTTAATCGTGGATGGTATTGAGGGCATCACGGGTGGGCGTAATATCGCTGATGAATATTTCGATTTAAGCTCCGAGTACAACTTTCTCGACACAGACATCGTGGTCAAGGGCTCGATTGTTAAAGACATGCTGACCAGCTTTGAAGAATTCTGGAATGCCGAGATCACCGAAAATGCTCCGATTGTGCGCGAGCCGCAGCCAGAAGATTTTTATGGTATCACGAAAGAGACCATGGATGATCCCAACACTCTTCATGATAAAGACGCTCGTATCAGTGTCAGTCGCTATCACGCAGATAAATACTATTATGATCAAGGTACGGCCAAGGCGGCCGCTTTTAAAGTCTTAACCGCAGAAGATATTAAAATGCGTCGCTATGTTGATACGGTGGGTGCACAATTATTGGCGAAAGAAACCACGGGTGTTTGTAACGACATGATTTTCGCGGCGGATTTTCCTGGAATGGGCGAAAAAACCCGCGTTTTACGTAAACAACTGGCAGTGGAAGCAAGTCTGGCCCAAAAGAAAATCTTTATCGAGTCTCCGTACTTCGTGGTTAAAAAGGAGATTTCGACAATCTTGGATGATTTGCTTCGTCGTAATGTCGAAATCAACGTGATGTCGAACAGTCTTTATTCGACTGATGCCTTTTATACGCAGGCGATCTTTGATACGCGCATTCATCGTTGGACAGAGTTGGGTGTGAACGTGTGGATGCATAAAGGTTACGTGAATCAGAATGTCTATCCTTTAATTCCGGAAGCCCGCTCCGCAAGATGGGGCACGCATTCCAAACGCGCAGTGATCGATGAAAAGACCTTGATTGTTGGAACATTCAACATGGATCCTCGTTCCACCAACATCAATGCTGAGATGGCATTGATCTGTCGCGATAATCCAAAACTAGCTTTGGCCTTGCAAAAAAATATTCAAGAGCACATTGCCTCGGCGGCGAAATTGAATCGCTTTGGTTTCCGAGAAGACGGGCGTCCTATGCATGAAAACGTCCCGGTTTCCAAGAAAGTGCTTTTCTGGATGACCCTTCCTTTGGCAAACGTTTTGGATTTCTTGTTGTAGTGCTGGGTGCCGGAGGACTTGTGATGGCTGCAAAATATCTTTTGGCTGCGTTGATGCTGGTTGCAAGTACCGCGAATGCTTCTCTTGATATCACAGGCTTCCAAGGCGTGTATCGCCGTCGCACCGATCCGCAACAGGTGACGATTCTTAATAGTGGTCTTGCCGCTTTAAAGAAGCGCTTGAATATGATTGAAAATGCGAAGCATTCAATCGACATGGAATACTATATCTATAACCTGGATACGACGGGACGTCTGGTGACTAACGCTTTGATTCGTAAAGCGCGCCAAGGCGTTAAAGTTCGTGTTATCGTTGATACGTCGTTTGCCGTCTTTAAGTTGAATAAATACTATGCTTCGGTGTTAAAAGAGGCCGGGATTGAAGTTCATTATTATAATCCTGCATCCGTAATTTATTTTATATCGTCTCAATTCCGAAGTCATCGTAAAGCATTGATTGTTGATGGGAATGAAGGCATCACCGGAGGTCGCAATATTGCCGATGAGTATTTTGATCTCAATCCTCGATTTAATTTCCTGGATACAGACATTGTCGTAAAGGGCTCCATTGTCCAGGATATGCATAAGAGTTTTGAGGAGTTTTGGTCTGCCGATGTCACCGAAGAAGCTCCCTTGGTACGCGCGCCTCAACCAGAGTATTTTCCAAACACTCTTCATGATAAAGACGCGCGCATTAGTGCGAGTCGGTATCGCGCCGAAAACCATTATTACAACCAAGGCATTGAGCGGGCATTACAATTCACAAAGCTCACGGCCGAAGATATTAGGGTGCGTCGATACGTTGATACTCTCGGGGCGCAGCTTTTGGCAAAGGAAACTTCAGGCGTTTGCAATGACATGATTTTTGCGGCGGATTTTCCGGGTAAGGGAGAAAAGACCCGGGTTCTTCGTGGGCAGTTGTCCGATGAAGCCAGCCTTGCGCAAAAGAAAATTTATATCGAGTCTCCCTATTTTATCGTTAAAGAAGAAATTTCGACGGTCTTAAGCGATCTCCTTCGTCGTAATGTCGAGATCAACGTGATTTCGAACAGTTTGTATTCAAATGACGTCTTTGTGGCGCAATCACTTTTTGATACACGCATTCATCGATGGACAGAGATGGGCGTGAATGTCTGGATGCACAAAGGAATTATCAATCCTCAGGTGTACACCGTCATTCCAGAGTCGCGTCATGCAAAATGGGTCACGCATTCCAAGCGTGCGGTTATTGACGACAAAACTCTGATCGTTGGAACATTCAATATGGACCCACGCTCCACGAACATCAATGCCGAGATGGCGCTGATCTGTCGTGATAATCCTTACCTGGCGACGGCGCTGGCAAATAATATGAAAGAGCACATGGCCTTAGGCGCGAAATTAAATCGCTCTGGTTTGAGAGAAGACGGGCGACCGCTGCATGAAAACGTATCGGTTTCCAAGAAAGTGCTTTTCTGGATGACACTTCCTTTGGCAAACGTTTTGGATTTCTTGTTGTGATTAGAAAATCACGCTGTCTGGAAGTCCTAAGCGCGCGGCGATGATACGGACGATTTCACTCGCGGTTTCTTCCAGCGCGCGTTCGGTGACATTGAAAACCGGCCATCTGCGATTTTGTTTAAAGATCTTTTCAGCAAATTCGATTTCCTTCGCGATATGTCCCATCGAGGCGTACTCGCCACCAGGATCCTGGCCGAATTTTTCCAAGCGGCTTTTGCGAATTCTTTGCAGCGATTCCATATCGATAATCAAACCCACCACGCGGCGCTGATCGACTTTGAAAAGTTCCTCGGGCAGGGGAGCATTCAAAACCAGCGGCACATTGGCGACTTTCCAGCCCTTGTGGCTTAAGAAAATGGAAAGCGGCGTTTTACTGGTTCGGGAAATTCCCACTAAGACGATATCGGCTTTATCTAGTTCTGCAAAAGTTTTTCCGTCATCATGCTTAACTGTGTATTCGATCGCTTCAATGCGTTTGAAATAGCGCTCATCCACGGCGCGCAAAGCACCGACATGGGATTCGGAGTGTTCACCAAAAAAAGTATCCAAGGTGTTTAGCAACGGGCCTAATAAGTCGAAATGAGGAATCCCCTTGCTGGAAGCCAAGTCACGGATCTTATTGCGCAATGAAGGACTGGCCACGGTATAGGCCAGCATTCCACGGCGTTCGAAGCACTCTTCGACCACGGCTTCCGCTTGCGCCTCCGTCCGTACGTTTTTGCTGCGAATGATATTGATGTCTTTGTTGGAGTATTGAACCAAGGCTGCACGAATCATTGTCGCCGCAGTTTCCCCCGTACTGTCAGATAAAATATAGATCGTGTAGGGTTTTACTTCTGGTGTCATGAATTAATCCGCAAAGCCGTTGATCAAAGCGCGACGAACATTGTCCGTATGAGACTGCAACCAAATATCCGGTAGAGTCGAGAACAGAATGAACGAAAAATCGGGAGTGACTTTGATCAACAAGCACGTCGTTTTATTTTCCGGATCCAGGTGTTGCAAATTTGTTTTCCGCAAAATTGCCGAAGCATCGGTTTTTAACCACGACATCAAATTTGCGTTGGGCAAGCTGATCGAAGATTTGGAGTTGTTTTTGAAAAGCTCTGAAACACCTTTGTGAAAGAAAGCCTGGGCCTTCCAATCACCATCGTGATTTTCCAATAAAATGCCCGCTTGAAACAGCATCGCCAGACGCGAGAACACCACAATCGCACGATCAATATGATCTTCCGGCAAGCCTTGGGAAAGGCCGCGCACTAAGGCTTCATCACGGGAAGCTTCGAATTCAGTCTGGACGCGCTCGCGTTCTTCGGATTGTGGATCGAAATCATTTTCTAAAAATGATTGAAGGCGTTTTTGAAAAGTGGAAATTTTAGAAACCAGAGCTTGTGATAGACGTTCCATGTGCTGCAATCCTCTTACCTTCATTGTGAAGGCAGTCGAGAGGATTAATCAAGCACGACAGTAAAATCCTGATTGCTATGATGCTTCACCCAGGCTTGCTGGAAGTTCCCAGTACTTTGTCCAGGTGGCAAGAAAACGCGCAAAGTTGGCTGTTGCAAACCACTCCATACATGGAAGATTGATTCAGCCCACGAGCCGATGTTGTCATTCCAAGGAACCACGACCACCCACTTGTTGGGAAGCAAGGTCTCAGAGGCAATCATCATCGGAGCCGCCGCTGCCACGGGACGATAGAATTTAGTCAGTTCTGTTTCTTTGATCACGTCATTCAGAAAGCCAGGCACATGGGCACTGGTATGACGGGAGGATTTGCACAATTGGAAGTTCAAATACCAATCAAGCTTGCTGGTCCATTGTGATTTCCCAAGTTGTGGAATCACCCAGAGATCAGATCCCGGGTTCAATGCACCAGCTTGGGAAAGCACATTCACCGCCATTAGTGCACCTTGCTCACTTGATCAAGCAAGCCATTGACGAAGCTGGCTGAATCAGAGGTGCCGTATTTTTTCGCGATTTCAACGGCTTCATTGATGGCGATATTTTCTTTGATAGGGTCGGCTGCGAATTTCATTTCCCAAACGGCGATGCGCAAAATATTGCGATCGATTGTCGCCATACGCTCCACTTTCCAGTGGGCGCTGGAGGCTTGGATTTTAGAATCCACGGCTGCTTTATTTTCCTGAACGCCTTTGATCAGAACGTCAGCGTAAGAGATCGTCTCAGCATCGTAAGATTCTTCGAATACATCCATGAATGTGCGAACGCTGATTGTCGGCGTGAACTCAGTTTGGAACAGGATTTGGAGTGCGAGCTCCCGGGCTTGGCGTCTTGCTGTCAGTTTCATGATTTGGCTTTTTCTCGCTTTCAACAAAGTTCATCGCTGTAAGGCTTAATTGTGGATTACTTGCATCGACAAAATCAAGCAGTTCAGCGTCTTCAAGAGTCTCAACAAATTCCTGGACGTCTTTAAAGGTACGATAAACACTCGCGAAACGAACATAAGCCACGTCATCAAGCTGTTTCAGTTCCGCCATCACCTTTTTGCCCAGAAGGCGAGAGCTGACTTCCGATTCGCCACGGTTGACGATCCAAGCTGCAATTCGCTCTACCACGGCATCGATTTGCGCGACACTGACAGGACGTTTTTGAGTCGCAGCTGACAAACCTTTCAGAATTTTTTCTTTACTGAATGGTTCGCGGCGACCGTCTTTTTTAATGATATATGGGAGGGCGATCATGATGGTTTCAACTGTCGAGAAACGAGCTTTGCACTCAAGGCATTCGCGACGGCGACGGATGCTGCCATCTTTCTGCACTCGCGTATCTAAAACTCTGTCATCGGCATGGCCACAAAATGGGCATTTCATAGTCTTTGGTCCCGTCCCAAAAGGTTAGCCGGAGATTAGGTATCGCCCCTCTCAGAGTCAATGCCGTCTAGTCTATTGACCATATGCATCATTTGGCGCTGCAATGAGTTCCGCTATGGTCTCAAATTTGGCTATGATAAGGGCTGAGAACGAGGTGACTTATGAAGAACGTTTTTACCGTAATTTTGCCCCTATTGCTTCCATTCACTCTGATTGCTTCTAATGCCTCAGCACAGCAGCCGGTGGTGGGTCGTGACGCCGCATCGAAATATTTTCAAAAAGACGCACAAAACGATAACACCACTTACGTTGGTGGAAACTCCCAAAGCAGTTTTAACGGATCTAACGATCACTACCTGGCACTCCACTGGGCGCGCTATATGGCTTCGCAATCCTATGACTGGGGTAAAAACGGTCAGGAAGATGACGTTGGTAAAAATAACTTCGGTGTCACTTACCGTGTGGGTGAGTGGTACAACTCCATGGATCTGAACATCCGCATGGAATATTCCGATTACAATGTGGGTGGCGAAAACACCAATAAGATCTCCTTTTTGCCAGTGATCACGTTTCCTGATGCAAACTCTCGTTTTCCTTTGTACTTCGGTGCGGGCGCGGGCTTGGGGATCTTTATGAAGCAAACAAACTCGAAATCAGCTCTGACTTTGGATTACCAACTGATTGCGGGTGCACGCTTTTTCAATGTCTTTGAAAACACTGGATTCTTCATTGAGGCTGGGTTAAGAAATTCCCTGTTTTTGCTCTCTTCCGGGCAAATTAATGGAACCTTTTTAGCCGCTGGCTTGGTATTTACATTTTGAAAATTCACAGACATCTCGCAGAGGCCGTTGTTAATGGTTTAGAAGAAATCTTCGACCAAAACAAATACGCCGATAAAGTCATTCAATACAATCTTAAGGGACACTCCAAATGGGGTTCCCGCGATCGCAAATTTTTTGCTGAAACAGTTTACGAAGTTGTGCGCTGGTATCGCTTGCTGGAGTTCATGGGGCAAAGCGGGGACATGTGGCGCATTGTCGGCATTCAATGGTTGCGCATGGGGTTCGACCTCCCTGCTTGGGAAGAATTCGAAGGTTTGAACTACGACTTTATCAAAACACGCGAAAAAGAAGCTCAAGACCGCTTCCCTGTGGCGCAATCCATTCCTGACTGGATGGATGCTCGCGGTCGCCAGGAATTGGGCGATGTGTGGGAAAAAGTGGTGAAGGCGTTGAATAAGCCTGCCGAAGTTTTCATGCGTGTGAACGCTTTGAAATTCACTCCAGATCAGGTGATCGAGGAGCTGAAAAAAGCCGACATCGAAGCTTTGCCAGTGTCTCCGGATCTTCCTTATGCTTTGAAATTAAAAGAGCGTCGCAATGTCTTTATCACCGAGGCTTTCCGTAAAGGGATGTTCGAGGTACAAGACGCGGCTTCGCAAATGGTTGTGCCGATGCTGGATGTGCAACCGGGACAACGTGTGGTGGATGCTTGTGCGGGTGCTGGTGGTAAATCGCTGCACATCGCTTCGTTGATGAAAAACAAAGGCCGCATCATCTCCATGGATATCCACGAATGGAAGTTGCAAGAGTTGAAAGTGCGGGCTCGTCGTAACAGTGTCGATATCATTGAAACTCGCGTGATTGACTCCAGCAAAGTGATCAAACGTCTGCATGAGGAAGCTGACCGTGTGTTGTTGGACGTGCCTTGCTCAGGCATGGGGGTTCTTCGTCGCAATCCAGATTCCAAATGGAAATTGACCGAGGAAGAGATCACTCGCTTGCAGACTTTGCAGTATGAGCTTCTGACTTCTTATTCCAAAATGACGAAGAAGGGCGGCAAAATGGTTTACGCTACTTGCAGTCTTTTCCCGTCAGAGAACGAAAAGCAAGTGGCGCGCTTTATGAGTGAGCATGGTGATGAGTGGACTTTGGAAAAAGAGATCCACCTTCGTCCAGACCGTGAAGGCTTCGACGGTTTTTACGCGGCACTTTTGTTGCGTAAATAGCTCGACCATGATCGGGAGTTTTTAAATCCTGATTAAGAGTGCTTAATATAATTTCAGTCAAGAATTGAACAATCCGATCAGAATGATATGAAAACGACAACGTTCCTTATCATTCTGATTCTTTGTATGTTGGCTCCGCAAGCGCGGGCTGAGTTCATGTTGGACGTGTCGGGTTCTTATAGCTCCGAAAATACCAGCTCCACCGATGTTAAAGACGATGCCACAAAATATTATTACAATCTCACCGGCTATCTGAATATCTCCAAAAATTGGTGGGGTGGTTGGAGCTATTTGGGCATTAGCATGAGTGGCAATTCCAACGCGACGGGAAGCACAGTTCCCACCTCCTTCCAAACTTCGGACACGGGTCCGTCAGTTAAATATTTTTTCGGAAAGAATGATGTTTTTTATGTGAGTGCAACCTTCAATGTGTTGGCAAAGGGATCCTATAAAAATGTGGTTTCAAATAACACCGAGACTTGGCAGGGTACCAGCTACATGGCCGGATTTGGGGTCATGCCGGAAATAAAATCCGGATTACATATCGGGGTTGCGATTAATTACTATCACGCGGCTTATTCAAAGAAAACCGTCAACGGCACGGAGACTTCCGAGTCGAATACCAAAACATGGTTATTTCCGACTCTGTCACTCAGCAAAACGTGGTAAAAATCTGACTTGATAAAAACAATCCTCTTGATAGAAGTAGTTCTACCAAAAGGGGGGTACCATGGTTCGATTCCTGTCTGTTTTCGCTTTAGCTGCATTCGTTTCATCTCAGTCCTACGCAACTCAACATTCCGAAGAGTATTTCAAAGTTAAAAATGTGGTGGTTCAGGAAGTGACCGAAGTGATTCCAGAATCGGAATTGCAAGTGCAACCGGATTGCAGCTCCGTTTCTGATGCGACTGCCGTCGATATGCAGTCTCTTGGGGATATCGTAAATATTGGTAAGATCGTGTGGGAGATCATCCAGGCCGGTAAGCCTGTGACGAATTCTAGATTCGACACGGCCAATGCCTTGCCATCCGGTGTGAAGTGCTGGACGGAATTGCAAGGCTGGAGTGTGCCCCAGTACAAGACCTACAATGTTCAGTACAAAAATGGTTTTGATATGACTGTCGTAGATTTCACTTATCGTGTGATGTATACGACGAATGGGAATGTGAATGGTATCGGTCAGTATATCACCAATGCGACAGTGATTCCTGCGAGCTTGAATGTGGCTTGGGGATTCCAGTTTAATGTGCAAGCAAACGTGCCTGCGGTAACCAACATCGGAACGACGCAAAGCCCACTGGCGGCGATGCAAATCAATTTGCACTGGTCCGTGGATTCAACCATCACTCACGACGAAAAAACACAAAGTTATTTCGTAACAGGTGACGGTGCTTTTCAAACCTTGAACTAATTGAACCTGTAATTAAAGTCCTAAAGCGCTGCGAATCGTGGCGCTGACTTTCATCGCATAGGATGCAACCTCAAAATACAGGTGTTGCGATCGCATTTCGAAGTTGCGCTGAATTGAATTGTTGACGGCCACTTGAGTCAGTTCGCCCTGCTTATTATAGCAAAGAAATGGACCGCCTGAATCGCCAGCAAGGAGAGTCGTTCCTTGCATGGTTGATTCGACAGAGCTTTCTGCCATTTCATCAATGCGTGGGTAACCGTTGCCAGGATCGGGCATCGTGCTTTCGAAAACATTGTCAAAGCGGAAAGCAGTCTGTGCATTAACTACAGCAAGAACCCATGCTGAAAGTAAGACGCCCGCGTTTCCATTTTTATTAATTCCATAGCCTGTCAGCAGGCAGGGGCGAGACAAGTCAACGTCATTGCCACCGATCTTCATCGGTGTGATGGATAGTTTTCTGTCGAGTTTGATGAAGGCTTGATCAAGTTCTGTGTCGGCAGATGTGAAACGTCCCAAAGCCATTTCTTTAAAGGAAACATTATAAACCACCACGTTCCCTTTGCCAGTTTTAATTGTCGTGATGTTCTTAGGATCGAAACCCTGATAGCCGCAGCCGACTTCCACTCTTGCCGTCGGTCCAACCACGCAATGATTCGCTGTCAGTACCAGATCATTTTGTACCAAAGAGCCCGTGCAAATCGAGGTCGTTCCTTCACTCACTGTGATAATGCGGCAGACGCTCTCTGCTTTGAAATCAACCAGGTTTGCGGGATTTGTGATCACCGCGAAGCTGGATAATGAAAACAATGACGTGATTATAAAAGCCCATTTGTGCATGGCCAGGGATTTACAGGGACCTTATGAGGCGGTCAAAAGAAAAGCTTAATGCCTGACCTAATCCCCGTGCGATCGGTATTTACTTCATCCGTCGCACCTGGGGATTTTATTTTCTGGTTCTCCTTATACCAGGCTCCGAAAACTCTGAGGGCGCTGAAGTCTATGAACACCCCGATCTCCGTGAGATCCTCTTTGACGTCACCCAATACATCGTTGGTGGCGGGGAGGAAATAGCGATACTTGGAATCTATTCCGAAATATTTGGTTAAATACAATTGCAGATCTGCTTGGCCGAACTGTTGGCGGAGTGTGGTGCTTGTCGCGCCGGCTATGTCTCGTGTGCGCATCCCATAGGAAAGGGTGAAACCTGTATTTTGCAAAGAATTCCCCAACAGACGCAGATTGAACAGGCCCACAAGGTCCGCAAAATTTTCGTTGTTATTGTGACTGTACTCGGCCCCCAGGCCCACAAATTGCGCATAAGCTGCAAATTCACCAATCACATTGGAATAAGTGATGTCTGCGACAGAACCGTCACTGACATGCTTGTCATAAGACAGGTAACTTCCGCCGAACATCAATTCGTAAGGGGAGGGGCTGTTCATCGAGAGCCACTGATCCATCATGCGGTTCTTATCTTTGATCGCCAGCCAGTCGGTGAGGGACCAGCGACCTTGCTCGCGCTTGGCGGCTCTTTGGGTAAAGTCGAAGCCGCTGCTCCATTTCGAAGCTGTCTGAGCTTGAGAATGGAGAGAAAAGGCCATAATGCATAACAGAAGTGAATATGAAAATCTGGACATGCCCCTATTTTCTCGCTTTATTAAGTCCTAGTCTAAAATTTTCCCTGTTGAGACACAGGATGAGACACAAATATGAGACGAAAAATGCGTCTCAAAGAAGGATGAACAGTGGTTCACGATTTTGATCCCTTTGCGTTAAGAATTTCTGGTGACTTCGGTGTGCGTTGGTATGGCCTCTCTTACATGATGGGCTTCATCTGTGCCTACTTGTTAATCAAATGGTTGGCACAACGCCAACGTGCAGGCCTGACTGCTCAAATGGTAGGCGATTTCATCACATATGCGGCGATCGGTACGTTGGTGGGCGGTCGTTTGGGTTACGTCTTCTTCTATGGCCCAGATCTGATCTGGAAATTCAAATCCGCATTCCCTTTCTGGGGAGTGTTGGCGGTGAATGAAGGTGGCATGGCGAGTCATGGCGGTATGATTGGTATCGTGATTGCCTGCCTCTTGTACGCAAGAAAGTACTCGGTGAATGCGACCTATCTTTTTGACCTGGTTGCAGTGGCGGGACCTGTGGGTGTTTTCTTTGGTCGTATCGCAAACTTCATCAATGGTGAACTTGTGGGCCGTCCTTGTGATCCGTCTTTCCCTTTGGCAGTGAAGTTTCCTCAAGACATCGAGATGTGGCCTTCTCAAGAATTCAGCCGGTTGAATGATCTGTCCAACGTGGTTGATAAAATGGGTACAACGCGCGAGCAGTGGTTGGAGCTTTTGGGCAAATTCCACATGGATCAAGGCGCGCGCGAGCAAGTGTATGCGACTTTGCATAAAATTATTCTAACGATTCAAGATGGTAACACCGCTGTGAAAGCAGCGATTGAGCCGTTGTTGACTCCACGCTATCCATCGCAATTGTTTGCAGCGGTGGGTGAGGGATTGTTGTGTTTCGTGGTGTTGTTCTTGTTGTGGAGAAAACCACGTAAGCCAGGTTTCATCGCCTCAACATTCATTGTGCTATACGCTTGTGTGCGCATCGCTGATGAACACTTCCGCATGCCTGACGCCCAAATCGGTTTCCAATGGTTGGGACTGACGCGTGGTCAGTGGTTGAGCGTTGCGATGTTGTTGGTGGGCTTTATGTTGATGTTCCTATGGAGCAGATCTGGTTCACTCAAAATTTCTGGTTGGGGACGAGGCCAGTCTATTCGTCTGAACCGCAAATAGCGGGAAGCGGTGAAAAAGGCCCATCTACTTCGTTGTCGGACCTTGTCCTCGCTTCGACGTGCTTGGAGCACGCCTGCGCTGCGGGAAGCCCCTCCGCCTCGTATCTGAACCTTTTTGACCGCTTCTGGTTTGCGGGATTGGGGGCGGGAAAATTGAAATAGTTTTTTTAGGCGAGTCTTTGAGGCTCGCTTTTTTTTTGCCCGATACGCGGCTTTTCCGTTTGTCGGGACTCACTGAGTGCCGTCTTGAGTGTTCTGTCATTTTGCACACATATCCATTCAAAAGGAATGTTATTTACAATGTAATAACAATGTTGTATTATGGATTATGCGGAGTTTGAGTGGGACGAGGCGAAGGCCGCTGCTGGATTCTTGTTGTTGTCTATACTGAACGGTCCTTGGGGCTAAGGATTCGAATTATATCGGCTCGCAAAGCCACTGCTGTTGAATCTGAACAATATATGAAGAGAAAGCTATGAAGAAAGAATATGACTTTTCTAAAGCGAAGAGAGCGAAAAAAAGCAAAGACTTAAAAGTCTTGAAGACGTTTCGCTTGGATCCTGAAGTTCTGTTGTGGTTGGAAAATGAAGGTGAGAAGCAGGGGATGGGGTATCAGACTTTTTTGAACTGGTTTTTGCTCAAAACAATAAATCAACAAGAGAGCTTCGAAGATCGTTTGCGCAAACTGGAGTTAGCGTTGCTCAAAAAAAGTTGATGTGTTGATCGAATTAGTCGTGAAGTTAATTTGATAAAAATTGAAATGGTTTTATGGGGGCGAGTTCTTGGACTCGCCTTTTTTTGTGCGATGCGTGTGAAGCGTGAACTTGTGGTGCCATTTTGGCTTGGCACGATTTCGGCAATGGGTCCCTCCTGCGTGAGGGGACTATGACAAAATATCTTTCTTTAATTTTTTTCTCGCTAACACTTATTGTTCTGCGAGCTGCAGCATCACCAACTGATTTTCCTGGCATGATCGCTGTGGGAACAGACAGTGCTCAAGCTGTTGATATCGTCGGTCAACAGGGTCAAATTATTCTGCCGGAAGATTTGACGCGCATGTTGAAATCAAACATCGACATTTCGAAAATGAATCCTGCGCCGTCTGATATTTGGCAAGATGCTCCCGTGCGAGTCTTAGATGCACGCAATTACACGTTGAATATTCCCCCAAATGCGGAAGTTGAGTTTGCCAGCAACACACCTTCGATCGTTGGTGAGTATCGTTTCATCGTGCACTTTCAAAACAACGGAGCAAGCGAACAATATCAAGTCGTGCTCGGAAAAAAGGCCCACAACCTTTTATTGCGTAAAGCCTTGCTGGAAAAATTGGGATATCAAGTTCAACCCACACAATGGATGTCACGCCTGCGTGTTCGCTTGAATGGTCACGCCAGTTTGTTGGGATTTCTCACGGATATTCAAAACAACACTGAAGGTGCACCCAACCGTTGGGTTGTGAACAACACCCAAGATCCCAACGTTGACTTCGTCGATCTACAAGACGTGTTGCTTTTGCCGGCAACGCAAACATATTACAGTCTCGAAACTGGTGCGATTCCTCCGTCCGTGATTCAAGGTCGTCGTGTGATGAATGCCTTGTTGGTGCCTTATCAATTAGTCGACGTGCCCGAAAGCTTGAATAGTTTTTCATGGCTTGCGGGTCGCATTGTGAATCAATCGGTGTATCTGAATTACGAATGGGCTTCGTGGTTCAATCCAAGCTTCCAAGATGCGCAGTGGATTGTTCGTCGTATGGCGCGCTTGCAATCGCAAGACTGGCGTGAAGTGGTGCAGGCGGCGAAGCTGCCTTCTGAAGTCGCCATGTTGCTCAATGAAAAATTGAAATCTCGTCGTAACGATTTGCTGCAGTTGTTTAAAATTTCCGCGGAGCCATTGACGATCAATAGCAAAGTCACATCGGGTGCGAATTTGATCGAAGGAAAATTGAAAGCTTCGAATTGGCCAGGATACGCCTCGCGTTTTTCTTTTGGTGATCCGGACAACCCCCTTTCCACTTCCGAAGTGACAGCATTCCTGAAAGCCAAAGGCATTAGCTCCTTGATTGATTCAGCAATGTCTTACATGAACTCCTTCTTTAACAATAATGACGCCGTTCAAGGCAAAGTGAATCAACGCACCCTGGGCAATATCGTGGATCAAATGATCAGCGAAGCCACCACGGGGCAAAAGAAAAATATTCCGTTGGGGATGTATGCGATTCCTTCCTGGTCCGGTCGTTTGCTGTTTTCACGCGAAGTGGTTGTGGGCAGTTACATGGGGACTGACAACTTGGTGCAGATGGCAGATACCTTTGGTTTCCAAGTGACTCCGGGGTTCTTTATCGGGATTCAAGGTTTGGAAAATATGAGCGAAAGCGGCAGCATCGGTTTGCAATTGCAACGCTCTTACACTCATATCAAACCTCTTAAAAGTATTAAAGCCGTTAATAAAACTCCTTATCGCAATGTTCTGGTGCCATTCCTGAAAAAGAAATGGGCGGCAGAGTTGGATGAACCCAAAGCAGCTGATGGTTCCAGCAACCTGCAAGCAATCGCGGAATCCTTGGATAAGGAAATGGGCGTGGGCGAGTCGTTGCTAATCACTGACAGTGTGACGGGACTTGCAGGCTTAAGCCTGACGTATCCAACGTCCCCAACAGTGCAATTTCAAACAGCGTTCAATGCTTCGCAAATGTTCTTGCACCGTATTCAGATTTACAAAAAAGACAAATACACGTTCCAAATCTATAATGATCCAGGTCGTGTCACGAAAGGCTCTGTCGCTGTGGGCTTAACGTCCTATGGGGTGCCGCTGGTGACCTTGAGCGTGGGAGCGATGGCGGGCAAGGTCAGTACCAAGTTTTACACCCTGACCATTGGTTCTTCGGATGCCGCCGAAATGGAAAGAAATCTAAGTCAGTACGAAAAGAACGTACGTATCCTGCGCCAAATTTTTATGAGCAATTCATTGGAGATGTTGAATGTGGATCAAGATCCTACATTGATCTCCCATGACTTCTCGGAGCGTGATGTGAACTTTGGATTCTTGTTCTATCAAACACGTAAAATGACGTTGAAGGATCGCTTCCAAATTGAATTGCCTCAAGGTAGCAAAGCAGCGGTGCTTTATCGCTCTTCGGGTTTACGCACGGGTAAAGACTACTACTCGCTGGTCATGCAGACATTGGCGGGATTCCTGCGCGACAAAACCGGCAGTGATAATGTGGTGTTGGATACCGGTGGCAGTGGCAATCCTGGTGATACCTTTATGGGCAGTGCCGTCTCCCGTCTGGTCAGTTATCAAGCCACACAGAAAGACAGCAACGATCCTAATTCTGGAATAGCAGCCGGTCCTGAAGCAGAGTTTGCGCAAGTGGTGCACCAGCATAAAGGTTGGAATATCACCAAGGACAAAGCTCTTAAAATTCTGCAAGATATGAACGAAGACTTTGGCGTGAAACTGGTCGACGCCCAGGCCTTAAACGACACGCGCAAAATTCTTCTGTATTCAATCACTTTAAGTATCAATGTTTACAAGCCGGGCTTGCAAAGGCTTGCGACTTTGCCACGCGTGCAGGTGGAGATGTTGATGAAGAACGCGATGTTTGATCTTTGTAAAAATCCTTGGCCGAGTGGGGAGTGTGATCGTGTGCAGAAGTCCTTCGATACCCATTTCCGCCGCTATTTAAGATCGCAAAAGGAATATTTGGAAGTCAAAGGCACGAATGGTCCTTTGGCCGCGGAGCGTGCCCTGGCCATGGTCGATTTAGCTGAAACATATTTCCCAGGGAAAAAGTTGGTCGCTGTAGTGGGTGAAGACAACATCTTTATTCAGGCCCGTATCCAAGGCTTCCGTGAAAATGACGAGATGGGTGATACGCCACTGATAGGTAATACCATTGGGGTTGTTGGGGCTCGGGCCAGCAACGGTCCGCTTAATTTCATTCAACAGAATTTGCAAATCTTGAATGGTGAATTCTTTATCACTTGGTTGCTGAACCCACTTTAGGAGTCTGACATGAATAAAACCATCCTTTGCCTCAGTCTCGTATTTGCAGCATCAGCACAGGCCGCTTTGACGGCGGCCACTCGCGCACCCTTTAGCAATGACACCCTGACCAAGTATCAATGGGCTTTGCAGGCAAGTGATCACAAAATTCTTCGTGACGATACGGACATTCGCTCACAAGAAGTATCCGCTATTCCAGGCCATAGTGCCGATGTTCAAGCCAGCAATGATGGCTTTGCTTCGGTGATGAAGAAAAATATCGTCGTCGCGGTTTTGGACAGTGGTGTGGAAGTTCAACACGCGGATCTGGCAGCCAGTCTTTACCACAATGACAAGGAATGCTTGAATGGTGGAATTCCATTTAAACCTGACGCCGATAAAGACGGGAATGGTTATAAGGGTGACTGCATTGGTTGGAATTTTATGGCGGCCCCAGGGGCGCCGAATGAAAACAATCCCGATGATGATTTGGGGCACGGAACCCATGTTGCAGGTATTATCGCTGCGCAAATCAATAATAAAACCGGAGTGGCAGGAATCACCAATCGCGTGCGCATTTTGCCGTTGAAAGTAACAGGTTCGGCTGACACGAATGCAACGAACGCTTCACTTTCCGCAAGTACCGCACTGACTTCAAGAGTGATTAAAGCCCTTCGCTATGCGATCGAAAAACGTGTGGATGTGATTAATATCAGTATGGGCTGGCCAGCGGCGACGGATTCTGTGGAACTGCGCCAGACTTTTGCGCAAGCTCAGCAGGCGGGGATCGTTATCGTCGCAGCGGCCGGGAATAACAATAATAATAGTTTTAATTTTCCATGCTCCTACCCGGGAGTTTTGTGTGTGGCCGCAACGGGAATTGATAATACCTTGACGGGTTTTTCGAATTACGGTGGTCAGGTGGATATCAGTGCTCCGGGTGAAGAAATCTTGAGTACTTATCCGAATGCGAAATCGCCGGTGAATTTTTCCGTCAAAGGCTATGAGCTTTTGAATGGCACAAGCCAGGCAGCTCCTTTTGTCAGTGCCGCGGTGGCGGTATTGAAGGGAGCTTATCCAGGTATTACGGCTGATGAAATCAAAGCACGCTTGTTTGCAGCGGCTCAAGATTTAGAGAAAGGTAAATTCACTCTTTTTGGCACATTGAAAATTCAGTCTGCTTTAAATATGTCAGCGCGTCCTGTCGTTGCGCCAGACTTTAAAGGTCTTTCCCGTGCTTTGTTCAATTCGAGTGAAGGGATCGTGCAGATCAATCTGCCCATTAAGAATTATTGGGAAGCCGCCGATGCTGTGAGCGTGACAGTGCAATCTTTGTCATCAAACTTTGCCCTGCAATCTGGATCGTCGCAAACATTGTCTCTGATGGCGGGTGAACAGAAAAATTTGACACTCACGGCGCGCATTCAAGATCAAAGCGCCAGTTCCAGCGTCAAAATTCGTGTCACCGTGCAGACCGCCGCTGGGACTCGCTCCTTTGTTCATGAATTTGAATTGTCCCGCAGTTTAAAAAATGATGCTGCGGTGACTCGTTTGCCGATTCGTCTGCTGCCGGGAACATTGCCTTCCGTCATCAAAACGGCGATGACCGTCAATGATGTGGCGGGGATCTCTGATTCTCCAGATTACTATTTTTGGGAATCAAAGGAAGGTCAGTTGCAATTGTCTGTCTTGCAAATGCAAGGGGCCTCCTATCAACAAAGACACATTGAATTGCCATCTGGGACAAAAAATATTTTAAGTTTCATGAAAGTTCCGCTGGCCAATGGAGTCCAAGGCTATTGGATTGGCACCATGGGTTTGGCGGCCGATGGCAAAACCAAAACCATGACCTACATTTTGGTGGCAGAAGATTTGGTGTCCCTGCGCCGAGTGATTACCTTCTCGCCGGAAACGGTGGTGATGGATAAAGATGCGGTCACAAGCTTGCAGTTTGCCTTGCAAAGCTCCAGCGGTCTGGTGCCCGTGTTCACAACGATTGGTAAAATTCCCAAAGCCGACCTCAATCCTGATGGGTTTCAGTTTGAAAACAATTCGCCTCAGCGCCGGGTGTTTTATCTGAAAGCGGTTCAAACCAACGGAGCATGGACGTATCAAACACGTAATTTCGACAACTATCAATTCAACGAGGGTGTCAGAGCAGCCTTGGGTCTGAACTATCAACAGGATTTACGTTTGATCACGATGCTGCCTCAGTCGGTGAACAGCTTGGAGCGAATTCGCTTGTTGTATGCTTACGGCAGCCAGGATCTGAAACGCTTCGTGGTGGTGGAAACCCGTGGTGAGTGGTTGGATCAACACAAATTTGAATTGCGCCCGATGGACTATTCTTCTTCCATGATGGCCAGTGGCGTTCCAGCCCCTGTCACTGATTTGACAGATAATATCGCGGTCAAAAACTCAGCGGTTTCTTTCGGTGTGTTTTTGACACCTATTAAGGCGCAAAATTTATTCTTTGACGTCAACGCACGCTTGCAAGGTGAATTCACTTTGCAGTCGTCGACCACAAAGGACTTGTTGATTAGTTTGGTGCAAAATTTCCGTCGTGGTGCGGAGTATTTCACCTTTGCGCAAAGCAAAAGTAATTTGATTATGCAGGTTAACAACACAAATGGTTCTGTGCGCCGCTATGAAAGCTCGATTCACCGGGCGACATGGCCAGGTATCAGTTCCACAGAGTTGTTATTCCCTGCAGTGGTGCAAAATGGTTCGCGTCTGAGCCCGGCGATCTATGTCGATGCGACACAGATGTATTCCAATCATATTTATTTTTGGACAGAAAGTGATGAAGGAAAGTTAGTCGCTCCAGCGAAATTAAATTTGGATGTTCCTTCTGAATGTCGCGCGCTGACTCCGCAAAAATTTACAGATTATAGGAATAAAAATTTCGCGGTGTTGATGTGTGCTGGCAACGCAAATGCAGAATTGCGCATTCTGCCATTGAACTTTTAAGCACGCGACTTGGTCGGAGTCCTTTAGGAACAAAACGACACTGAAAAAGTTGGCAACGTATTTGCAAAATATATTCGACGGAACTTACAAACGGATTTTTGAAAACACTGAACAACAAACGTAGAACTGAGTTCTACAATTACAAAAGGGGAAACCACAAATGAACGCATCAAGATACTTGAAAACGGCTATGAGTTTTGGATTGATCACTGCGACTGCAGTTGCGATCAGCGCTTGCGGTGGAGGCGGCGGTGGCGGTTCTGTCAGCACAGGAAATGTTTATTACACGCACGATGAATTGGCGCGTGAGTTCGTAAAAAGAGCTTACACAGATGCCGGTGTGAATTTGACTCTGGTGAAAAGCACGACAAACTCTGCAGGTTATATCGTTGTTGATTATCACGGCAACACGCAAGCAGTGTACATCGATGATTGGAAAGTCGGCCAAGATATCAGCAGCTACATCTACTCGCAAAAATGGTACGATGTTAACTACATCGGAAATGGTTACTATCAAGATGCTGCTGGCTACGTTTATGAAGAGACAGCGTCTTCCAGCAAAGATTTGGCAAAAGTAACAGCGATGAAGCAGGCAATGGATATCAATGAATCTGCAAAAGGCATCCAGGCAGAGTTTGGTTTGAGCGCAGAGCGTTCAACAACTTTGGCGCGTCTTGCGGTTCAATTGAGAAATAATCCAAAATCCAGCATGACAGATGCTGATTACGATGCTTATACGAAAGAAATCATCGGCACTTCATACAATCAGTTGAAAACTGCTATGATCAAACAATCGCAAGGTGATTACAGCGATGTGAACGTATTGGTCGAAAAAGCCGCTAAAGCCAATGGCGTAGGTCCAGAACAAGTAAATCAAATTTTGATGTCATTGATCGCTTCTGAATAAGCGTCTTTGGTTAGGTGAAATAACGAAACCCACAATTCATTCGGATTGTGGGTTTTTTTTTGAGTTTCAGCTACGAGTCCCGTGAAATAAAAAAAGTAGACGGCTGGCAATTTTAAATTCTAGCACTCATTTGTACCATACTCATACTCATACTCATACTCATACTCATACTCATACTCATACTCGCACTCATACTCGCACTCATACTCGCACTCACACGCACACTCACACGCACGCACGCACTTATCATCCATCCATCCGTCCTTTTCCTTTTCCTTTTCCTTTTCCTTTTCCTTTTCCTTTTCCTTTTTTGCACACCCGCTACGGGTGTAGGTATAAGTTCGATTTGATGACTGGATAGTTGTTCTAACGGTTTCTGAATAAAGTTAATTCATGGAAAATGCCGCCGCAGATAATTAAATCTTATTTGTAATAAGAAATAGCTTGCCACCGAAATTGACGAATCTAAAAGCCTGTCATTCAATTGATTTGGTCTTAGCGCGAAGGATGTTGCGTCTTCAAATATAAACTCCTATAGAGGATTTTCGATCTAACTGGAGGCATCCCATACGGTCCTCTGTCTTTGCGACACCTTCTATAAAATTGCAAAAATTTGGTTTTAAAAAGCTATGGTAGAGTTCCTCCAAGTTTAACGATGATTCGGAGGAAATCCATGAAAGAGGTAACTTTTAAAATTGGCCATCTCAATGACACTGACTTACTCGCTCGTTTTGGAAAGCTGGTACAAACGGAGCGTAAGATCACACATCTGGTTTTGGAGTGCATTGCGGAAATTGATGCGCGGAAACTTTACCTAGCCAGAGCTTATCCAAGTCTGTACGAATTTTTGGTTCAAGAATATGGATATAGTTCTTCGGCAGCGATCAGACGAATCGAATCGGCGCGACTTTTTCGCGAGGTGCCGGAGATGGCGCAGAAAATTGAAAGCGGCGCCATTAATTTATCACAGTTGTCGAAAATGCAACAGGCGGTAAGAGCTGTTCAAAAGATCGAAGATCGCAAGTTGAACCTTGAGGAGAAGAGAGAGTTGTTGAGTCGGATTGAGAATACCACACAACAACAGACCGAAGTGATTCTGTGTCAGGCTTTGTCTTTGCCGGCATTGGTGGAGAACAAGCAACGCTACCATGCTGATGAGTCTGTTACTTTGACGATCACCCTGAGCAAAGAGCAAATGAATCTTTTGAAACAGGCACAAGATCTGATAGCACATGCGGTTCCCGCGAGAAATTGGGCGGATGCGTTCACGTATCTGGCGAAAAATGAAATTAAACGCAGAGCGCAATCCAAGTGCGTGCCGCAGGTTACGTG
>JBCNNR010000007.1:0-138458 GCA_039594295.1 Bdellovibrio sp. | reverse complement strand
GCTTGCTTTCCAGACTTCATCAATCCATCCTCCTTCACGTTCTTGCAAAGTGTGAATGCGGTGATCATGGTCGTCCTGGGTGGCATGGGATCTATGACAGGTTCTATTATTGCGGCAGTTTTCGTGACGGCATTGCCAGAGGCGCTTCGTCCTTTACAAGAGTGGACTGGCGTCGATTTACGTATGGTTATTTATTCATTATCCCTGATTCTAGTGATGATCCTTCGTCCTAAAGGAATCATGGGTGAACTTGAGATCACAGACTTGTGGAGAAAATATGTCCGACGTTCTGCTAGAAGCTAAGGGTATCACTATGCAGTTCGGCGGTCTTAAAGCCGTCGACAATTTGTCCTTTCAAATTAAAAAAGGTCAATTGGCAGGTCTGATCGGTCCGAACGGTGCCGGCAAAACGACAGCATTCAATATGCTGACGGGTGTTTATCAGCCCACGAAAGGCGAAGTCTGCCTGGATGGTCATTCCGTTCATGGATTGAAACCTTGGCAAATCTCCCAAAAGGGCATTGCTCGTACTTTTCAGAATATTCGTCTTTTTAAAAACCTCACGGTATTGGAAAATGTTTTGATCGCAACTCATCAACACGTGGAATACGGTTTGATGGACGCTCTTTTTCAAACCAAGAAATTTATTAATACAGAAAAGAAAATGACAGATAAAGCGATGGCCTTATTGGAAGTCTTTTCTCTTCAGTCCAAAGCTCACGAACTGTCCAGCAGCCTTCCCTATGGTCAACAGCGCCAACTTGAAATCGTTCGCGCTTTGGCAACAGATCCAAAGATTATTCTTTTGGATGAGCCCGCTGCCGGCATGAATCACTCGGAAACTCATCAGTTGATGGAAACAATTGCGCAAATCCGCGAGAAGTTCAATCTGACGGTGTTATTGATCGAGCACGACATGAAACTGGTTATGGGCATTTGTGAAAATATTGTGGTTCTGGATCACGGTGTAAAAATCGAAGAAGGCACTCCGAACCACGTTCAAAACTCTAAAAAAGTTATCGAGGCTTACCTGGGCGTCGAGGAAGTTCACTAATGAGTACTCCGATCATTTCTGCTGAAAACCTAAGTGTTCATTACGGTTCCATCCAAGCTTTGAAAGGTATCACCTTTCATGTGAACAAAGGCGAGATCGTCAGTCTGATCGGTGCCAATGGGGCCGGCAAAACGACGACTCTTCGTGCTATTTCTGGAATCGTTCCTGCAAAAGGTAAAATCGAATTGCACGGCAAAGATTTGACCGTTGTTCCCACTCACCAACGGGTGAAATTGGGAATTGCCCAATCCCCTGAAGGTCGTGGCGTATTTCCACAAATGACTGTTCAGGAAAATCTGGAGATGGGTGCTTATCACCGCTCCGATAAAGCGGAAATCAAAAAAGACTATGAGATGTGCCTGGAACTTTTCCCGCGCGTTAAAGAACGACTGTGGCAAATGGCAGGAACTCTATCAGGTGGTGAGCAGCAGATGCTTGCGATCTGCCGCGCATTGATGTGCAAACCGGAAATTCTTCTTTTGGATGAACCCTCCTTGGGATTAGCCCCTTTGATCGTGAATCAAATCTTTGAAATCGTCACAAAATTGAATCAAGACGGCATGACTATTCTTTTGGTCGAACAAAACGCTCGTTTGGCTTTAAGAATTTCACACCGCGCCTATGTATTAGAAACAGGTCGCGTGGTGATGCAAGACACGGGTATCAATTTGTTGAATAATGATGAAGTACGCAAAGCTTATCTGGGTGTTTAACTAAGCCCACGCAAAGGAGTGGGCATTCGGAGGTGTTTTCATGAAACGTCTTTTGCTCACTCCCCTTATCGCTTCTTGTATTTTTACTCCTGCTTATTCTGCTGAACCGACCCCACCTGCGACAGCCGAAGGATTGGTGAATGCTTTTCAAGATGCCTTTGGCGGAGCCCATCCCAAAATGCGTCGCACGCATGCGAAAGGCATCTGTTTTAGCGGAACCTTTTTGCCATCAGATCAGGCTCGTAAAAACTTTGACCTGGAACTGACTAATGCCAATAAGATTTTGAAAGTTATCGGTCGTTTTTCAATTGCGGGAGGCGATCCTCAATCCTCAGATAAAGCGCGTTCTCCACGAGGCATGGCTTTAAGGTTCTATTTACAGGAAGACAAGTTTCACCAAATGGCCATGTTAAGCACACCCGTCTTTGCAGCGGCAACTCCTGATTCGTTCTTGGGCCTTTTGCAAGCGCAACGCATGGATCCGACGACGAAGAAAAGAAACGCAGAAAAAATCACCGCTTATATCCAGAGTCATCCCGACACTCAACCCCAAGCGCAATTTCTTAAAGAGCACAACCCTCCGGCAAGTTTTGCGCAAAGTCAGTACTTTGGAATTTCAACTTTTCTTTTCAAAAATAAAGGCAAAGGCACGACTCCCGTTCGTTGGTTCTTTGCTCCTGAAGAGGGCGAGAAACTTTTAACTGCGGAGCAAATGGAAAAAGGTCCCGATCAATTTCTGGAAACTGAATTGAAAGAACATGTCTCGAAAAAGCCTGCGGTTTGGAATTGGACAGTGATGAAAGGCAACAAAGACGACAATTTGATCAACCCAACAATTCCCTGGAACATTGCCACGCACAAGACCGTGAAAATGGGCGAGCTTAAGATCAACAAGGTGGAAGACACTACGGTTTGTGATGATTTCAATTTTGATCCGTTGGTGCTGTCCAAAGGAGTCGAAGCTTCCGAAGATCCCATCCTGCGCATTCGCTCGGGAGCCTACGCGATTTCATTTGGTCGAAGACAAACAGAAAAATCCCAGGACAAGTCTCAGAAATAATAACGACGAGGTTCGATTCAACGGCCTCGTCGTAAAAGGCCCGTCGGGGGACGGGCCTTTTCAAATTTAATGAATTTCTACTTTGAAACCGTTGGAAGCTGAAAACAAAGCTAACGATTCACGAATATCCTGTTCAATGTCTTGAGCACAGCGAACCAAGAAGCTCTCGTCTTGATAAACGCCAGGATCCTGGTTCATATCATGGTTGCAGCGACTGGAAATGGCCGTCATCTGTGACGTCCAATGATAATATTTAAGACCAGCGTCCACACCCAAAAGACTCCAAGAACCACTCATCATAAATTCCACGCCAGGAAGATAAATTTCCTGCATAACCTGACATTTCTTATCTGGTCCAGCCGCTACGTAGGCTTTCATTTGTGGGATTACCACGGTTTGGAAGTAATTTAGATTACGGCCCAAGGCTGCAGGGACGTTGGAAATTTGCTGCTCAAACGGCTGAATGTTACTGGCATTGGACAAAGTCACGGTCTGCATTATACGACGTTGAAATTCATACGCAGTGTTTTCGTCAAAACCAAAGCTGTGAGAAACTTCGTGAAGAATAAGTGCCGCGACTTGATTGCGCACTTCAGATCTTTCAACAAATCTGGCGATATCACCAGCCGAAAGACAAATGACGTTGGGCTTGCGAGAATCCCACGCTCCCGTACGAGCATTTCCATCCACGTCAATACAAGGACGGTCCATAAGAATTTGGATCGTCATGCCGCTGATTCTTTGTTCCAATTGGTTCTTAACGTTAAAAAGTGCTTTCGCTTGATCCGAATACTGCTCCGGAAAAAGTCTCATGCGCACTCCCGTCATACGAGCCACGGCAATAACTTGATCTTTTGAATTTTGGATAATTTGCGCAACCTCGGCCGGAGTCGCAAAACCAGAAGTCAGCGTGTTACCGCCACCACCAGTAACCCCACCTTGAGCATCAATCGCTGCTGCCGATGCAACAGTCGATACACCTAAAAGAACACTGCAAACAACTTTCGCGAACATATTTGGCTTCATATAGACTCCTTCTACCAGAGACCACCTCTGATTTCGAAAGTAGAAGTAATTGAAGGCCGTTCATTTGAAAATAATATGTTGCTATATAATATACATATTCATTTATTTTTATACAACATTGGACTCCAGCGAGGTATCTTTATCCATATATTTCAATGGGTTGGAGCATGAACACTTCTGTCTTTATGTACAAAGATTTTCGCAAATTTTTAATCGATATCGTGAAATCTCCAGCAACAGGCCGGGGTATTCAAGCCCGTTGGGCGGCAGCAACACAATGTCAACCTGCCTACATTTCCCATGTCTTAAAGAACCGCGCGGAATTCAGCCTTGAGCAAGCGGAAGCTCTCAGTAACTACTTGAATCTGAAGCCCAAGGAAAAAGAATACTTTTTAAATCTGATTCAATACTCGCGAGCAGGAACGAGTTCATTGAAATCCTATTTAAAAAGTAAGATCGATGCCCAAAAAGCTGAGTTCGATAATTTGAAACAACGAATCAATATCGAATCAAAAATGAATCTTGAAGATCAGATTCTTTACTATTCGCGATGGCAGTACAGCGCGGTTCACATGTGCGTGATGCTTCCTGAAATAAGCACCGTTCAAAAAATTTCGCAGCGTCTTTCCATCTCCTTACCAGAAGCTGAAGAAGCCCTGGAAATTTTGTTGCGCCTGGGATTGATCGCCAAGACTTCATCTGGTTGGAAAGTAACGAACTCGGCGATGCATTTAGAAAACAATTCGCCGCTTTTAAAAAGCCTCCATACGCAATGGCGTCTAAAGTCGATTGACGCGATTTCTTTGTTGAAGACAAAACAGGATTTGCGCTATTCCGGCTGCGTGGCTTTGGCTAAGAATGATTTAGAACAAATCAAAGAAATCCTAACCCAGGCCATCGAAAAATCGATTGCCCAGGTTCTGCCCTCTCCCGAAGAAACCTTAGCGGTTATAAATGTGGATTTTTTTGAGATCTAATGAGTGGACTTTTCTTCGTGATGCCAATCCTGATAATTGGTCATGGTCTTATTCTCTGGGAACTCGTGATACTCTTTATATAGTTGCAAAACTTCACGGTGGAAGTTTGATTGATACGAGTGCACACGACTGCCCAAAGCTCCAAAGATATCAAACATACAAAAAGCCACGAATACAGCGACAAAGATCCACTGAAAGCGTTTGGCCGGCATTTTATCGCGCAGTTTATAAAAGGCGATGGTGATCAGCACAGTTACAATCGGAAATGCCAAAATCAAATGCCAGTGATTGAACTCAACGGGAGAAAGTCCCGTCGCAATCAACATCGCAAAGAAAAAGTAAAATGCATAAAGGTAAATCCCCTGCTCACCGCGAACCCCAGTTCGATCTTGGCCTTTTCTGAATGGATGATCTTGCTGCCAGATTTTCTTGAAAATGCGCCATTGCACCACTGCGCTGAATACCACCGTGACCACGGTAAAGACATACTTTAATGAATGAAAGGCTCCACTCACGATTTTCTGCAAAGTCGCATCTTGAATCCACAGGAAATTAATTTCGCTGAAAATATGACGACCATAAGAGATCGCTCCGTAGCGAATCCAATAAGAAATGCCCTTTAATACCGGATATACCAAGACGAAGTTCTTACCAATGAAAGTGCCTGACTCTTTACTGACCGCCACAGCCAATTCACGGTGCTCCAAATAAGCCAGGAACCACGGAAGTAGACTTAATCCCACCACCGCACTGCCGGCGATGAAGCCCCACCAGTTCACTTTCAAATAACGGAATCCCCACAGACCCAATGACAAAATTCCCAGCATCAAAACTGAAAAGTGCACCTGCACGCAAAAGCCAATGGTCAAGACGTGAAAGAAGGTCATCCAAAAGCTTTTCTTGTTCATGTGATAAGCCGTATAAAAATGCACGGCCGAAAACAAAAACAGATAAGCCGGATTATAAAGCTCCGTTTGCTCCACACGCCAGGGGCTTAACCAATACAGCAATAAGAAATCAATCAGGATAACGGATTTATAGTTCTCTTTTAATACGCTCGAAAAAAGCAAAAGAGAGAAGATGTGGAATAAAAGAATCACGACTAAGGCAGAATACGGTGAAAAATAAATCTGCATGGGAATCGCTGAGACCGCCGTCAGAAAACTCCCCGGCAGAAATCCCATCCCTGTTGTGGCATTACCAAAGTGCGACCACTGGCCATCATCAATAAGGCGGAATACTTTCAATAACATTTGCACGTGATCATTGTGCATCGTCAGCTTGGTGAAAAAGAGAACGCTGAAGAATAACCCCAGTCCAAAAAGGATCGTTCTGTACAAGCGCATCTTTGCTGTATTTTCTTGGATTCTTTCCATGCCTGTGCCTTACGCCATTTTCTGCAAAGTGATTTCCATCTCTGTACCACGACCCTCTTTAACCGGGCTTTTGATATTCACCTTGCCATCATGAGCTTCCACGACGGCTTTTACAAACGTCAGACCCAAGCCCATTCCGTATTCAGAACGGCTTTTGTCGCTGCGATAAAGTTTTTGCCAGATCAAGCCGTGCTCTTCAGGGGCAATCCCCGGGCCCGAATCCGTCACTTTCAAAATCACGCTTTCCGTTTGATTGATGGTCTCAATAATCACCTCACCACCCGGCGGCGTGTATTTATGCGCATTATCCAAAAGATTCGCGATCACCCGGCTGATCAAACGTGGATCCACCATCGCCCAATCATGGGAATCCAACTTTTGAGTGACCTTGATGTTTTTTTCCTCGAATGCCATTTCATACAGATCCATGATTTCACGAACCAGGTCACTGATGAATTTCTTTTCGATCTTTAGTTTCTTACTGCGGTTTTCGGCTTCGGTAATATCCGTCAGAACCTGCAGAAAGCTCAAAATCTTATCTGAGTTTTCGAAACAGCTTTGCAAAGCTTCACGGTAAGATTCCAGATCACCTTCGCTGGTCAAGGCAATCTCGGCGCGACCACGCAAACGAGTCACTGGCGTCCTAATATCGTGAGCCAGGTGATCAAAGGCTTCCTTCAATCCATTCACCAGATTTTCAATTTTATCCAAGGCCTTATTGAACAGAAGTTTCAACTCTTCCAGCTCATCATCACTCCCGCCGATCGGCACACGAGTGGACAGGGAACCGCGCTCGATCTTTTTCATGGAATTGATCAGATCACGTACTGGACTTAATGTGGAATTTGAGAGGAACAAACCACCCAAGAAGCCGATCAAGGCCACCGGAAGCAGAGACCACCAGAAAAGTTTTTGCAGATAACGAAGCTGTTTACCCATTCCTGCTGTGCTTTTGGCGACAATCAAGCGTTCACCGCCTTTAAGATTGCGCCCAAGAACTAAAACCGCCTCCGTGGAGGAATGCTCAGGGAGTGAAAAATCAAAGGACATTTCGCCGTGACGGTTTAACTCGTTCAGCAAAAGATCTTTATTAATTTCGAAAACTGGCGTCGGATTATGAGCAAAGAGCAGCTCGCTGCGACCACTATAGACTTCCACCAGTAAGGAGGCGTCGTGATCATAGTTGCGCATGAGTTCGAAATACTGTTTGAAGTCGGTCAGGCCGGTCACTTCAATACGATTTGCGAACTCTTCGATTTTTGATTCGAGAAGGGCTCGCTCCTGGTTTTGGAGCGAGTGAGTGATCTGAAAATACAGAAAACTAAAGATCAGCGTCGAACTCAGAATCAGTACCATGGAATACGCAAGCGTCAGTTTGGTACTGATTCTAAATAGTGTCGGTTTAAGTCCCTTTAAGAACATAACCTACACCTCTGACCGTATAAATAAGTCGTGTAGGGAAATCTTTTTCTAATTTGTTTCTTAGGCGGCATACCAATACGTCTACCACATTCGTTTGTGGATCAAAATCATAATTCCAAACTTCCTTCAGGATAGTTTGTTTTCCGATGATTTTATTGGGATTGCTCATGAAAAGATCCAAAAGAACGAATTCGCGTTCCTGAAGATCCAATTTGCGACCGGCACGAACCACATCACGGTTCAGACGATTCAATTTCAAGTCCTGGAACACCAATTGAGTTACTTCAGATGCTTTCTGAGCACGCTTCAAAAGGTTTTTTACGCGGATTTGAAGCTCAGCCATCGCGAATGGTTTTGTCAGGTAGTCATCGCCACCCATGCTTAAACCCTTAAGGCGGTCATCAAGCTCACGCAAAGCACTCAAAATAAGGATGGGAGTGTTGATTTCCTTTTCGCGCAAAGATTTCGCGAAAGTATAGCCATCCATTTCTGGAAGCATCAAATCTAGTACGATAATGTCGTAATGATTAGTGAGAGCTCTTTCGTAGGCACGTCGACCGTTGGATTCAACTTCGACTTCACCTTCTAATTCTCCCAGACCTTGTTTAACAATCGTTGCAATCTCGTTGTCGTCTTCAACTACTAAGCATCTCATTTACAAAACCCCTCAGGACTAATGATTAAAACTTGCGCCAGTGTATATCAGGTTTGTTTGTAAACAAAAGGAGCAATTTTAATAAACATTGCTAAAAAGCCCATTATTACAGACATTTAATCGCTGTTTTCGGGGCATTTTGCCCAAGATTGCCCGCTTTTAAACCTTCTATGGGGCATTTAGGGTTGACCATTATGAAAAGAAACAAGCCCGGGGTTACGGGCTTGTTAGACATGGAACTATATTAATCTTTTACCTGCGAGCTGCGTTTCTTCGTCACAGCTCACGGTTACTTAGGGGAATTAACGTTTCAATTGAATAACTTCATTTAGAAGTTCATCTGTCGTCGTGATCGTTTTCGCATTGGCTTGGAAGCCACGTTGATTTTGGATCATGTTTACGAACTCTGTCGCCAAGTCTACTGTAGATCTTTCAAGAGATTTCGCGAACAATTTACCACGACCAGCAGTGCCCGGGCCACCGATAGAAGCGCCACCAGAGTCTCTGGATTCTTTCAAACGATTGTTACCAACTTTGAATAGAGCTTCCGGATTTTCGAACTTCGCCAGAGCGATCTGCGCCAAGTCTTGAGCCTGACCGTTTGAGTAAACCGCTGTCAAGATACCTTCATCATTGAATGACAAGCTGTTGATTGTACCAGCAGCCGCGCCATCTTGGTGCCAAGAGATAAGGTCAGAGTTTTTACCGTACTGTTTAGTACCGTCCAAACCTTTACCACCTTCTTTAATCGCATCACCGAAGTTCAATTTGATTTGTTGACCTTGAAGCGCGCCACCTTTGAAATTGAAGTTCGAAGATGTCAATTGTTGGCTGTCAAGCTTACCATCAACTGTAAACTCAAGTTTACCAGCACAAACTTCAGAAAGCTTGCCTTCTTCGCCGCCAGTCACTTCTTTACCATCAACCAAACCTTTGTATTCCCATTGTCTGTCAGCCACTTTATTGAAGAACATGCTCAACAAGTGCTTGTTACCTTGAGAATCGTACATCTCAACACCTGTAGAATAGTGAGAAGTGGAGTACGGATCTTTCGGATCGAATTTTTTAGTTGGTTCCATACGGGAATCCAAGTTCAGATCCAATTTAACTTCTTTTGTCGCTTTAGCTGGGATCAAAGCGCGAGGGAATTTGATATCAGTCATTTTGTTCAGGATGTTACCTTTTTCGTCGGTACCGAAACCTTGAACTTTTTGATTGTCGTTTGTTACAAGGTAACCTTCACGGTCAAAGTGGAAAGATCCATCACGAGTGTAAGACTCGCCATCAGAACCTTTAACTTTGAAGTAACCGTCACCAGAGATAGCAAGGTCAGTTACTTTTTCTGTTGCGTCGACGTTACCTTGAGTAAGGATTGGATTTACGGCACCGATCTTCACACCACGACCGATTTGGTTACCACCAAGAACACCTTTTAAGCTTTTAGAAATGATATCTTGGAATTCAGCGCGGGACGCTTTGAAACCGATAGTGTTTGCATTCGCGATATTGTCACCGATAACGCCAAGGGCTTCGCCCTGTGCAGTCATACCAGACACACCCGTGTACAATGAAGAAAGAATACCCATGTGACCTCCATGTCGTTGGCAGTTCTAGTCGAGAACCACCGTTTGGAGGGCCTCCTCTACGAGGACCAGCCCTAATATTTAATTGTGAAACCATTAATCCGCCGTAGCTCATTCATGAGCGAAGGAGGATCTTTTGTACTTTATCTGTCTCTTCAGGACAGCTTCAGTACACTTTGCGGTTAAATAACCACTGTAGAATCGATGTTCGTGAACACATTTTCTTTCAATGCGGTCTTATCCATCACCGTAACCACAGTTTTATTCTTCACGCTGACAATCAGTGCCGAGTCATTCATCAAAACCAATGAATCCTTGGAACCTTTCGCCGCCGCTCTCGAAACTGCGTCATTCAGCTTATTGAGATCTTCGGGGCTATATCTAATCCCACGTGTACTCATTCGCTCAATCGCATGATTCGAAAACTTCACACCTTCAATCGGCTTTGTTAAGCCTTGAGGAGCCACCGGACTTGCTTGAGGGGGCGCAATCGGCCCACCGAGCTTATCAAGGGTTTCCTTGAAGGAAGGACCCGTTCCTGCGCCAACTTCAGGTTGAACCTTCGGTTGCGTCTTGGGGACGAGTTGTTCGAATGTCTGTATCTTTTTTAAGTCTACCATTTTACTTCGCCGTCTCCTTCGCGATCTTATCCATCATGTCGCGAGATAAACCCACCGTATCCATGATCTTCGATTTTGCAACAGGAGCTGACTCAGTAGTAGAACTTTGTTGTACTACATTCGCCTCTTTCTTAGTTTGTCCTGTGGCATCATCCTTTTTCAAGTCTAGGTTGGTGACATCATTTACATTCTGGTCGTTTCTCATAAGACGTGGGTCCGTAATCTTTTTCACGTCTCTGAAGCGGATCGCCTGGTTTCCTACATTCAGTACCGGGCCTTCAGCAGAGTAACTCACACCAGTAATCAAACCATCAAAGTCAGTTTTGATTCCCAATTTTTTTCCATCAGCAGTTTTTGCTTCAGCGAGGAATTGATATTCGCCTGCTGCCAATTTCGTACCTTTATCGTCTTCACCATTCCAAGTGAGTTTGTTCTCGCCTTGTTTCAGACCTTTCAAATTGTACGTTCTGACAACTGCGCCATCAGCATCGCGCACTTTCACTGTGACTTCTTCTGCTGCCATTGGCAGATTAAATTTGAAATCGTGTTCTTTATCATTCACGCCGCGTACGATTTTAGATGAATCACCCGCCACCGCTTTACCGATCAAATTCAACGCCTGGAAATTTTCAGAAGGCTTCTGTGCATTCTTCAATTCTTCAAGGGTTTTGTTCATGTTCTGCATTTGCTCGAGTGACGAGAAGTTCGCCAATTGAGCCGCCATTTCATGGGACTTCATCGGATTCGTTGGATCTTGATTTTTCATTTGAGCAAGCATCAATTTGAAGAAAGCATCTTTATCCAAATTGGGATTACCCGTCGTACGAACTTTTTTAGTGGGATCAGTCCAATTGGGGTCAGCAAGTTTATTGGCTACGGCGCCAAGATCTTCTTCGCCCACTTTCGCTTTGTCTTGAACGCTGAGGTTGCTTGGAGTACCAACTGTGCTTGTCGGCTTGTCTTGAGTCGCACCGAAAGCATTTACTCCCAATTTCGCATTAACCATTGTCATTCAAATCTCCCTTTTTGGCAGAAGCTGCTTCAGCTTCCGCTCTGCGCGGCAATCGCCGCAATTATGCTACCAGATTTAATCCGCTGCCTTTGCCTTCTACTGAGCGCGGTGCTGCTTTCACAGAACTGCCATCAATAGGTTTCAAAGGGTCACGACCTTTACCGGCATAACCACGAAGCGGTTGCATTTCAGTAAAGGCTTCACGGCGACCTTGATTTCCAAAGCTGTCGTTGAAGTTGTTCCAGAACTGGCGCGCATCACGCTGGCCACCTTGGCCGTTCGTATTATTATTTTGGTTTTGTGTCGCCGTATCTGCGGAAGTCGTATTCACAACATCCACTTTAACATTTTCCACGGATAATTTGTGGGCAGCAAGACTGTTCTTCAAATCAACTAGACTGGACTCGATCGACTTTTTAGCCTCTTGAGAGTCCGCCTGCATTTGAAGGTTCACCTTTCCGTCCTGAAGCATGACTTTCAAGTGAATTGTTCCCATGCCCTCTGGGGTCATTTGAACTTTCACCTCGCCGCCACCTTGCTTGATCAGGTATTGGGCTTGATTCATCAATTGCTTCACGTTGGCTTCGTTTTGCGCCTCTGTTGCCGGAGCTTTCGGAGCCATCGCTGCCATTGCCGGGTCAAACTTTAAAGCTTCCCCTTTCAATGGTTGCGCCTGCAATCCTTCAAGTCCCGTCATCTCCGCTTTGAAATCTGCCGCTTTCGTTGTCAGCTTTTCTTTCGCCAGCTCCTTGCTGTGAGCGCCACCTTGTTGCATAAATTCATTTGCTGAATCCTGCATCATGGATTGCTCTTGGCCTTGCTGTTGTTGGAAGAAAGATTCCGGCGTGACTTTGCCCGCCACCGCTTTGTTCATTACATCTGCTTGTTGAGGCTTCTCTCCACGAGGAGCTTCCAAAGCTTTGCTGAACTCGTTTGTCAACTCAGACGACGAATCTTCGCTCACGGCGCTTTCCGCTTTTTGTGCGGCTGCCGCAGCTTGCTTCGCGGCCAGGGCTGCCAACAAAGCTGGAGACATTGTCTCTTTCATTTGACCTTGCAAATGAGGAGGCAACTTATCCAAAAGATTTTGTTGATTCATGGCTTCTGGAGCGGGGGCTTCCATAGCTGGCATTTCTGCCACTGGAGCCTCTGCCAGAGCGCTATCATCCATCATCATACGTGATGCAAGATCGCCCTTCAGATCCGGCATAGCTGTCGTTTTCATTGCAGCATCCGGTTTCATCCAGAACTTTTTATTAACGCTATCAGCAGCAGCTCCCAACTGGGACTGTTTTTCCTGAGCAGCCGCCATACGCATTTGCATACCCTGTTGAGAGATGCCTGCGCCCACTGACATTTCTGTCATTTCTTTAGGCTGTTGCTGCTGAGGCATTTGTTGCAATTGCGCCAACAAACCTGCATACATGGCCGCGGCTTTTTCTGCCTGGTCATCGTCCAAGTTCAATTGGTCAATCACAGCATTTGCTGTTACTTCCGGGGATTGTTTGAGCTGGCTATCATCCAGTTCGGCCATCGCTTCCACAAGTCGTGTGGGAGGGATTTCAAATTCACTCTCGAATGAGTCCATGAATTCTTTGATTGCCTGCTGTCTGTTCGCCGCCCGCTTTTCTTTCCCATCGTTTGTGCTGACCTTGCGTTCTGGTTTTGCATCCTTCGCTGGAGCTTTGTCGTCTCTTGACTCTTTGGAATCATTTGAGTCTTTCGCTCGGGCTTCTTGCTTTGGAGATTCTTTTTCGGTCTTAGGCGCCTTCAGATTGATTTTATCCTGAAGTGCTTTGTTGAAACCGGAATCTGCACCGGAACTCTTGAAGTCTTTCTCCTGAAGTTTGTCAGAAGTTTTAGCCTTCAATTCGGTCGCACCCACCATTGGGGGGCCGACTATGTTTAACACTTTCGTTTTCCTTTCCGCCTTCGCTAAGGCTTTGGCGTGACTTCGCCGTCATTAATTTTGCTATTTTTCTGATGCTGGAGCACGTTTATAACCGGCATACTTCTCAGAAATGATCTGAGCTTTTTCCGGTTTTAATAAATTCATGATATCAGCAGCATTTTTCTTTTTCATACGACCAAGTATCTCGACCACCAAATCCTCGTCCATCGTCTCAAAGACTTTGGCCGCCTGGGGGGCTTTCATATTGGTGTACATCTGTACCAAGGTATCGACTTTCTGGTCGTCAGCCTTGACCCGAGTTTCAAGCATGTTGGAAATTTTCCCACGCATGTCTTCAAGCTCTTTCAAGCGCTTATCAAGTTCGACCTTCTGCGCCTGCAACTCCGCCTCCTGGCGATTGAGTTCCTCTTCGCGCGCATCCAATTCTTTTTTTCTATCATTCAATTTTGTCAGGTGATCGATTTCGTCCGAAGACAGCGCCGCGGTTTTGGCTTCCGCTTCTTTTTCAGCAGCTGCAGCGACATCTTCTTTTTTCTCTGGGGCTTTTGCCGCAGATTTTGCTGGTGCTGTTTCCGCGACCGCTTCACCGGTCATCGTCACTTCAACACGTTTCAAAATATTATCGATCTCTTCGTGATTTTGAAATCCGACGACTGCCAACACCAATCCCAAGAATGAAAAACCGGCCATTTTCCAATGCACACCAGATTTTTTCTTTTTAGTTTTTTTAGGAGATGTCATTTTCATGCGACGACGTAACTGTTGTTCAACGTCTTCAGAGGATAGATCCAGATGCAAGCGTGTAGATGAAGGATTCTTAGTGAACTTTACGGGCGCTCCACCATTTTCATCAGCGACTTTGCGAGCATTCTTAAAGAACTGATCGTATCCTGTTTTCATCTATTCCTTCATCCTTGAAGAGCGCCGCATATCCTACGCAGCTGTTTTTTTGAAGCGCAATAGCCTGCTCAAATGTTCTTTTTGAACCGCAGGATAGACTGCTCATCCATCTCTTTTTGATCCTGAATCTTGCGTTCGGCTTTGTAATCCTCGAACTTATTTTCCCGGACCTTCTCCATAATTTTATATTCTAGAGCCGCTTGTCGCAAAATTTCTCTCTTGTACTCGACTATTTTCTCGATCTCTTGAATTTTTTGCTCTTGTTGAAGAATGCGAATTTTTTGGCCTTTAAGGAATTCATGAATTTGCGAAAGGGCTGGACCTTGGGCGCCCCCAGCCTGTACCAGGCTCCCCGCGCGGGCTTGGGCCTCAAGGATCTCTTGATTCATTTTATCAAGTTTTGCCTGAAACTCATTTAGGACGGCGACGGCGTCTTGAAAGTCTTTCTGGGCAAGGTCTTCAACGACCTTGCGATGCTCAAGGACTTTTTGCAGGGGGAATTTAAATCTCATGATTCTCCCCTAGGTTAAGCGTTCATCAGGATTTGCTGAAGCATGCGAACGGTATTATTGAAGTTCGTTGGATCTTCCACTCTTTGCTTCAAAAAGTCGTTCACTTGATCGATCACTTTGACAGCTTTGTCGATCTTAGGATTCGAACCTGGTTTATAGGCGCCGATATTAATCAGATCTTCTGCGTCTTTATAAACGGCTAATACTTCTTTAAGTTTTTGCGCAAGTCTAACGTGTTCAGAACTGGCCACGGCCTTCATCACACGCGATGCACTTTGCATCACATCGATTGCTGGATAATGACCACGGGCCGCCAAGGCACGGGATAGAACGATATGTCCATCCACGATGGAACGAACAGAGTCCCCGATCGGGTCATTCATATCATCACCCTCGACCAGAGTGGTATAGAAACCCGTGATACTGCCTTCGCCTTCAAAGTTGCCCGCGCGTTCAAGCAGTTTCGGAAGAGTTGCAAATACAGACGGCGTGTAACCTTTTTGAGAAGGTGGCTCGCCTGTCGACAAACCGATTTCACGTTGAGCCATGGCAAAACGTGTAACAGAATCCATCATCAATAAAACATTCTTACCTTGAGCACTGAAGTATTCTGCCATTGCTGTTGCCACGTAGGCCCCACGCATACGCAAAAGAGGAGATTGGTCACTTGTCACACAAACGACGACAGAGCGAGCCATACCTTCAGGTCCCAAATCGTGTTCGATAAACTCGCGCACCTCACGACCACGTTCACCGATCATCGCAATCACATTCACGTCGGCACTGGTATTACGAGCCATCATCCCCAAAAGAACGGACTTCCCCACACCTGAACCGGCCATAATAGCGACACGCTGACCTTGACCTGCGGTTAATGCACCATTGATCGCGCGGATACCCACATCCAGGGGTTCACGAATCGGCTGTCTATCCAAGGGGTTACGAATTTCACTGTACAAAGGAACTTCACGGAAGTTTTCGATTTCGCCTTTGTTATCCAAAGGACGACCCAAACCATCCACCACGCGACCTAAAAGCTCATCACCGGCACGAACTGTGGCAATTTGACGGGAAAGAATAATCTTAGAACCTAAAGCGACGCCTCTCATGTCATTCAGAGCCATCATCAGAACGTGCTTGTCTTTAAAACCAACAACTTCAGCCAGGAACGAACGCTCAAGGCCAGTGGGATTGATTTGCACGATACTGCCGACACTGGCACCAGGAAGATATCCCTTGATCAGCATTCCGTTCACCTCGGTCACCTTACCGCTGTCGCGGGTCAAGTGGATCGAGTTGACCAAGTCAGAATACTTATCCAAATCCAGAGACATTTCGTCGTTCATTAACTTGCAACCTTGTCTTTAACTTTAGGCATATTTTCAGAAAGAACAGACCACAGCTGTTCCAGGCGCTGCTCGACACGAGCATCCACTTCGCCATAATTTGTTTCCACGATACAACCGCCAGCCATGATTTCTGTGCTCGGTTCAAAGCGGATCTTTTTAGTGAATTCCAGGTCACGGCCTGTTTCTTTTTTAAGCTCTTCCAGGAAATCAAATTGTTCCTGAGAAACATGCACTGTGATTTGTTCTTCGTCTTGCGCCAGGCTGACAGCATCACGCAAGATCTGAATCATTGCTTCATTATTTGTTGCCAATTCAGCTTTCGCCAGACGACCCGCCATTTTATAGGCCAACGTCACCAGATGATTTTCATTGAAAGCGGCCAGATCTTTTTTTAATTCCTTCACTCCCAGCAAAAGTTCATCCAAACCTTGCATACGGGCTGCGATCTCAGACGAGACTTTTTCGAAAGCTTCCTTGCGGCCTTCTTCAAGACCCAGGTTGTAAGCTTCCTGATAAGCCTGCTCCTGGATCTCTTTCAATTTCTCCAGAGCAGCGGCTTCAATTTTTTCTTCTTCGTCAATGCGTTCCACTTGATCCACACCCGTTTGAATACGGATGGCATCATTCATTCGGAAATCAGAACCGCGTTGTTTTTGAATCAAATACTCATGAGCCTGAGCGGGAGTGCCCAGTTCAAATTTAACTGGGACAAACTCCAGAACGGTCTTTTCAGCGACATCCTTTTTAAGAACTGCCTTTGTATGGGCGCCCACGCCCTGTTTACTAGACCATTGCATCTTCTGAACCACCTCTTGCGATCATGATCTTGCCTTCCGCCTCTAGGCGGCGAGCTGCATTGACGATCTCTTGTTGTGCGCCCTCGACGTCTGACAAACGAGAAGGTCCCATGTTCGATAAGTCTTCGCGCAACATCTCGGCCGCACGGGCAGAAATATTTTTGAAGATTTTGACACGGATCTCTTCGCTTGACGTTTTGAGTGCCAAAAGAAGTTTGTCGTTCGGTACTTCCTTGAGAAGTGCCTGAATACCACGGTCGTCGATTTTGATGATGTCGTCGAAGACAAACATAAGTTTGCGGATCTCTTCGGCAAGAAGAGGATCTTTTTCTTCCAAACGGGACATGATCGCCGTCTCTGTGTTTTTGTCCATAACGTTGAGCATTTCTGCCACCGGTTGAACACCACCCAATGCTGCTTGTTCGACAGTCGCTGTATTGGACAATTGATGTTTCAATACGCGGTCGATCTCGCCGATCAACTCGGGATCGACGTGCTCTAGATTCGCCATACGCAGAACCACTTCGGCTTGAAGAGCTTCTGGAAGACGTTTCAAAACCTCACCTTTTTTCTCTGGCTCCAAGTGCGCCAAGATAACTGCAACGGTCTGAGGATGTTCATTCACCAAGAATGTTGCCAATGACTTCGCATCGACCATCTCCAGGGATTCCAAAGAACGAGAGCCACCCGTGGTGATATTCAAACCACCCAGAATACCTCTGGCACGTTCTTCACCCAAGGCATCCACGATCGTTTCCTTGGCAGAAATCGATTCGGAGAAGATGTAATCTTCAGTTTCAGAAATCATCTCATAGAACTCTTCAAGAACACGTTTGGTCACGTGCACAGGTACCACACGCAACTTACTCATTTGATTGATGAGTTTGCGAATGTCTGCATCGTCCATACGACGCAAAAGAACCTTAACTGCATCCTTACCAAGATAATTGATAAGAATTGCTGCTTTGTCGAAACCTTTGAGTTGTTCGTACTCAATATGCTCGGCTTTTTGCAGTTTCATTAAGAATCCTTCCTTACCAACCACATGCCAAAGGCATTAGCGGCTTTTTCTTCGTCACGACCCATAGTGGCCATGATACGGTCTTTCAACAATTCAGATTCCGCTTTCTCTGGGTCAATAGATTCCTGCAGAACAGGGAGAGCTGTCGACATACCAGGAAGCGTGTTATCCACAGATTGCAATTCTTCAAGTTCCTCGATCGTACGTGGCAACATTTCCTCAACAGAGTCTTGGAAGCTGTCGGTGATCCACTGCATGAACGGGCGAACCACGATGAAGAAGAACAGAGCCAAAGAGAAACCCAACAAAGCCCATTTGAACAAAGCATGGATCAACTTCTTACGCTCAAGCGTTGTCAGGATTTTTTCTGCTTCGGAGAAATCTTCAGGTTGGAACTGGATCGTTTCAACTTTAACCGAGTCTCCACGAGCTGCATTGAAACCAACTGCACCCTTGATCAGATCTTCGTACTTTTTAACTTCTTCAGCAGAGCGAGGTTGCCATTTCGTTTCCGTAGTACCGTCGTCTTTTTTCGTAGTAACAGTAGCACCATCAACCACCACGGCGATGCTCAGGCGCTCAAGGTTACCCGCTGTTTCACGGATATTGCGCACCGTCTTTGGAACTTCATAGTTCACTGTCTTCAATTCTTTTTTAACGTCTTGTTTGAAACCCACTTGGCCGTTGTTATCTTCGGCACCGGGGATATTGGAACGCGAACCTGGGACACCCGAAGGATTTGTACGGGCCCCATCCAAAGATTCCTCTTCCGATTGTTGGGAACGAATCGCCGTTTTATCTGGATCCACAAGTTCTTCCACAGAAGAAATCACACGGTGATTCAAAGTGGCGTCAACTTTTGCGACAACCTTGGCATGACCGACAACTTTGGAAAGGATGTCCTCGATGCGGTCTTCGAAATCTCTTTCAACTTTGGCTTTCAGATCCAACAGCTCATTAGAACCACCTGTGGAACCATCTGAAGTACGAGTCAAAACCTTACCGCGCTCATCAAGAACCGCGACTTTATCGGCATCCATACCTTCAACAGCATTCGCCACCAGGTAACGAATACCACGAACTTGATCCGGCGTAAGTTCTTTACCCGAGTGAAGTTCGACAACGACGGAAGCAGAAGGTGAACCACCTTCCTCCAGGAATGTCTTTTTATTTGGCAGCGCCAGGATCACTTTCGACTGCTTAACCGCCGTCAAAGTGTTAATGGCTCTCATCAACTCACCTTGAAGGGCACGTTGATAGTTAATTTTTTGTGCATAGGAATTAACACCGAAATCCTGCTTATCGAAAAGCTCCAGACCGATGTTGCCCATTTTCGGAGAACCGATTTCCGCCATCAACGTCATTTGTGTTGAGTGCAAAAGTTCTTTTGGAATCGCAACAGTCTTACCACCATCACGCAATTGGAATGGGATATTCTTTTCGTTCAGTTTAGCAACGATCGAAGAAACCTGTTCAGTTGGGATGTTTGTGAATAGAGGAACATAGTCTTTACCAGACGCCATGAACATCATCGTCAACAAAGCCACTACCGCAATAAGAGTTACGGCAACAACTGAAAGTCTTTTGGTTGGACCCAGATTTTTAAAGAACTCGCGAAACTGGACAACCAATCCACCAAAAATTTTGTTCAAAGAATCCCTCCGGGGCTTTTACACTCTGGCTCCGCCAAAGCACACGATCTAAAACTAAACCTGTCACAGTGATTAAAAATCTAAAAAACTAAACCTGCATTTTCATGACTTCTTGATACGCATCGATAATCTTGTTACGTACCTGAACCATGACACGCAAAGCGATGTCAGCTTTTTCAGCGGCAATCATTGCTCCAGCGACGTCGTCCGTTTTTCCTGTCGCGACATTCTGTGCAAATTTGTCAGAAGACTTTTGCAGCTCATTCACGGAGGAAACAGCCTCTTTCAAGGTATCAGCAAAGCTCTTACCGGATTCTGATGTATTACTTAGTGGTGTCGTCTCGCCCGAGATAGACAGTGACTTTGAGTCACGCAGATTTCCAGATTCCAGAAATCTGTTTGCATTTGATACTGTAAAACCCTCCATGGCTTCACTTCTCCTTGTACTCTATAAAGTGTATTCTAAACGTTCTTAAATTTCCTGCTTTTTCAACCTAGTCTAGGAACTATCTTCCTATCTCTAGAGCGCTCATGGCCATATCTTTTGACGCCTGCATCGCCGATACGTTGGCCTCGTAGGAACGCGACGATTGTATCATATTGGTCATCTCTTCCATGAGATTGATATTGGGATAAGCGACGTAACCCTCTGGATTTGCATCAGGATGATCCGGCTCATATTTCATCAAAGGAGCTTTGCGATCCGAGACAACGTCAGTCACCTGGACCCGTTGCATATTCCCCATAGGGTCTGTGCCTGTCACGATTTCGCCGAAGTTTTTAGCATCAGGCATGCTCTCGAAAACCACGTCTTTACGGCGATACGGACCACCCTCTGGGGTCTGGGTTGTATTGATGTTAGCGATATTGCTGGCAATGGTATTCATGCGCATTCTTTGCGCCGCCATACCGCTGCTACTAATTCTCATGCCAGTTAAAAAATCAGCCATAAACTACTCCCTATCGGCCTTCAGACGCCGCGTACTTCAGAGCTGCCATTTTCTTATTGATCAGCTGCAGAGCCGTTTTGTACATGATGGCGTTCTCGGACAACGCCGACATTTCCTTTTCCAGATCCACAGTGTTGCCGTCATTGTTCACAGCACCTTCTGGGTTCTCGTAAATGTCAGGTCTGGTTTTCGCCACTGACACACCACCGATCGCAAAATGCTGACCACTGCTGGTGCTGAGGGAGTTCATACCATCCATATCCAAAGAACGAGACAACGCTTCTTCGAAATCCATCTTTTTCGCGTGATACCCTGGGGTCTCCGCGTTGGCGATGTTTGACGAGGTTACGTTATTACGAAGCTGGCGCATCCGCATCGACGTCGCCAGCGCGTTGGTTGTTTTATCGAAAATATCACTCATGCGACACCTTCTTCCCTGTACTCGTTAAGTTTGTTTCTGAGGGTTCTGATACTGATTCCAAGCATTTGTGCCGCACGGGTGCGGTTCTGCGCCGTCAATTCCAGAGTCTGAAGAATCAGACGCTTTTCAACCGCAGAAAGGGACATTCCAGGAGCAAAATCTGCTGCCGTGTCCTCCTGAACGGACTCAAATTGAATAGAACCGACTTCGATGGTCTGGGTCTTAGCCAGGACCACAGCGCGTTCTATAACATTTTCAAGTTCGCGAATATTGCCTGGCCAGTTCCAGCTATTCAAACGGGCATAAGCCTCTGTTGAAAAGTGCATGCCCGAACGGCCATGCATAATCTGAGTCACTTCCAGGATAAAGCTCGCAATCGTATTGAAGTCGTTGGTGCGATCTTCAAGACGAGGAATTTCCAAATGAATCACTGCAATTTTGTAAAACAAGTCTTGTCTGAACTGTTCTTGCTTTACCATCGCACGCAAATCACGGCGAGAAGTCGAAATGAAACGTGGCTTAGTGCCATCGGTTCTTTCTGCAAGTTTCATCAATTCTGCTTGCACGTGAGAAGAGGCACAATCCAAGTCCTCAATCAGCAAAGTGCCGCCATCAACTTTATCAAAGTTAAAGCCACCCGCATTTTTACATTCCAGAACCTGCATTTTTCCAGAACGGCTTTTAGAGTAAATGTAACGAGCCAAGCTGGTTTTACCTACACCCGCCTCACCCAGAACCAGAAGACTTGCTTGCGTGGCTGCCAATTGCAAACCCAACTGCTTTGCTTCGTTCATTTTTCTGTCTTCGATGTTCAAAGCATCAAAATCAAAATACGACATCCTGTCTTTACTCCTACTTGCTTTCCTGCTTATCCGCTGCCATCGCGGGAATTCTTTGAATATACTTTTTATAACCGTCTCGCCATTCAGAGTTCTTCAACTGCTCTTGTGCGAGATTTTTCCAGAATCCACTTTTCTGCCCTTTGAATTCGTTCCAAACCTCAGCAGCTTTTTGAACTTCGCCGCGATTAAAATAAATTTGACCCAATTTGTATCTGATTGAAGACAGAGGTCTTGTATCCTCATACTGCTCCAACAGATTTTTGTATGCCCCAATAGCCTTGTCTTTTTGATTGGCATCCATATAGACGTTGCCCATCATTTCCAAAGCTTTGGCATGAACAACCGCTGGAACTTTTTGAGAATCTATTTTCAATTTATCGATCATGGCCAAAGCTTGAAGAGCTTCGTCCTTTTTACCCTGCTTCAATTGCAATTCTGCGAGTTTCAAATAAGGCTCAGCCACCAACTCCGGCTGACCTTTCCAGGTTCTTAGCAACTCGCCCAAATATCGAACTGCCGAGTCTGTATCACCACGACGCTCCAACAAGCGAACGGCGATACCCACACGCTCGATCTGATCATCTTCAGACAACTTCTCGGGATTTTTAATGTTCTTAAGATACTCATAGGCTTGATTGTACTTTTGCTCGTTCGAAGAAACCGCCGCCAAACGTAGGTTCAACTCCTCGATCGAAGGAACTTCTTCTTTGACGCTGATTTCTTTAGCTTCGGGAGTGCCTTGCAAAGCATAGACACGATTCAAAACTTCTTTGTAATAGCGTTCAGATTCTGCCGGCGTCCCCGCCATTTCAAAAGCGCGACCGACATTGAATTTGGTATCCAGACGGTTGGAATTTTTCAACCAATTGTCAGCGTATTGACTGTGGGTCTTCAAGGCACCAATGAAATCACCCTTTTCAACCTGATCATCCAACTTGCTGTTGATGTTGGCGATAATTCGACCCGTCATCAAAGGAGCATCCACAGAGCCTGGATGTTCCTTATAGTACTTGGACAACAGATTGACTGATTTGTCGAACTCACCACGTTGAGAATAACCATCCGCCACCATCACAGTTGCGAATTGCTCCATGTTCGGAAGATCAACTTTCTTGGCAAGCTCCATGATTTCTTTAACAGCATTCGCCGTTTCTTTTGGCTTCATGCCCTTCATACGAGCACTCAGCAAACGAAGACGCGCGATCACCGCACTGGGAGTTTCACCGTAACGGAAATAGGTTTCAAGGTAAGCACCCATCACACGGGATTTGTCAGCACCCAAAATGTCCAACAATTCACCCAATCGAGTCATCGCGTAAGGCGCGTGATCGCTGGATGGGAATTTTTTAACAAACTCGCGATACATATCCAAACTTTGTGGATACATTTTCAAACCAAACATGGATTCCGCTTGGTTATAATAAGCATTTGGATAAATGTTTTGTCCCTCTGGATATTTCTTCAGAGAGTTTTTGTATTCATCAACTGCTTTCGTATAATTTTTAGCCCGCACCCACACGTCACCGCGGCGGTAAGCGGCTTCCGTTTTCAAATCACGATTTGTGGAATTCTTTTCGATATCGTTGAATTGCGCCACAGCATCGTCCCATTTATTCAAACGCATAAATGCCAAACCCATACCCATGCGAGCCAGGTCTTTGGACAATGATTCTTTTCCGCCGAAGTTTTTGTTTTCGATATGCTCTTTAAATAGACGAAGAGCTGCCAGGTTATCCCCGCGCTCCAAAGTCAAATAACCGACTTTCAACGAAGTTCTTTCCGACAGCGGAGACGTTGGATACTTTTCGATCGCTTCTTTGTACTTTTGAACAGCCTCGTCAAAGAATTCCATCTTTCCGCTTTGCTTGTACAAAGCCAGATTCACATCACCCGTCATGAAATCGATGATTTCGTTGTATTCGGACTTAGGATATTTTTCGCGGAACCATTCACGGGTTTTCAGATAAACTGCGTAGCGTTCTTTTTCAAAAAGTGTCAAAAGCAGGCGAGCCTGTTTGTTTTCTTCCGTCCCTTTAGGAGTGATCTCATAGATAGTGGGCGTGATTTTTAACTTTTCCCATTGCGCCACGGGAGTTTCCAGCATCGGGAAGGAAATATAATAGTTATCTTTGGCGCGAATGATGGAGTCTTCCTTAATATCATAAGGTTTGATCGAGAAGCGCTCATAGTTTGGATCGCCCCCATCAAAGATACCGGATTGAATTTGATCAGCCTGCGCCACCACCGTCCCTGCATCTTTGATTGCCAAGGCATCAGAAGTTGCTGGTTTGCGGTTTGTAGTTTTAATTTTCGCAACTGTTTTTGCAGGTTTAGCAGCTGTCTCTGATTTTACTGTTTCATCTTTTTTAGCAGGAAGTTTTTTAGCAGCTTTGACCATGTTTGGATTCAAATAAAAGTCCATGATCAAACGAGAAGGTTGGTCTGTCAGATAATCAAAAGTATCAATGCTTTCGCCAGAAAGTGTGAAAGAGATAACAGATTTTCCGTCAGTGCCTTGGGCATCGACAGAAACTTTGGTAACCATGTCACTTTTAAATGTGGCAAGGGACTTAATCGTGGATTCATCAAGCGCAGGCACAGTCATACGGACGATGGTCTGGCCTTTGTCATCCAAACGCTTCACATCGTAGTCCCAATTTTGTTGTCCCATTAACTCCAAATGGACTGTATCGCCCTGGAAATTAATGAACCCGTTGACCTTGTTATTTGCTGCCTTGGCCACTAGACCAAAGCAAAGGCATCCTGCCAAAATTACGTTGCGCAAAGTGTTCACTCCTCGAACCCCTTTTCCCCTGCGTTATGCATTTGCACATACGATGCCAGCCTTGCAAAGGTCTATTGGCAAATATGTTCAAGATGGGCAAAATGTTTCATAGAATTATTGTCAGGCCTGACAAAGCGATGACAGCGACTTAGGTCTTGATTGAATTTGTAAGACTGAATTTTCCCTCAGAAAATTCCGATAGATAGGCGATATGAAAAACCACTTCAAATACATCATCATGAGTTTACTTCTTGGCAGTTGCGTATCGGTGGAGCTCCCTGGCGGCAAGGTGACTGCCGCTAAAGACGTGGAGTTTTCGGAGCCTGGCGGAGAATATTCCAAAATCAAATCCAAAAGCGCAGATCGCGCATGGCAAAGCGCTAAAACGGGAAACACGATTTCTTATATTTCTGAATGCGGTGGCAATACTGACGCCAGTTTGCAGACTTTGGAAACAGAGTCCTTGAGTGCATTGAATAAATTGGAAATTTTAAAAACCGAAACCAAAATCTTCAATGGCCGCGAGTCTCGTCAAACGATCTCTGCGGGCACCATTGACGGCGTACCTGTAGCTTTGTCTTTGGTCGTCTTTAAAAAGAATGGCTGCAACTACACCTTGAGCTATGGTGGCGTTGAAAAGCAATTCAACTCTGAATTGCCGGTCTTTGAAACATTCAAAGCAAACTTCAAGGCACCGTAAAATGCTGCAAACCCTTTTACCTCTGACTAACTTCACGATCGAGATCTTCCACTTCTTGGGTGGCATTGGTCTTTTGACTCGTGATATTTTCCGCGAACTGGTCAGCAGCAAATTGTATTGGCGTCTGTTGGGCGAGCAAATTTACCAAGTCGGTATTCGCTCTGCTCCCTTGATCGTGGTCACTGCCGTGACAATTGGTGCGGTGATGTCTTTGCAATTCGGTCTGGGCTTGGAAAAGTTCGGCGGCAAGATGTATGTGCCAAAGCTTTTGGCCGTCACTATCTTACGTGAAATGGGACCGATGTTTACGAGCTTGATGTTAGCAGCCCGCGTGGGAGCAGGTATCGCCAGCGAAATTGGTTCCATGGTCGTGACTCAACAAGTGGATGCAATCCGTGCTTTGGGAACCTCTCCGATTCGCAAAATTGTTATTCCTCGTGTCCTGGCCTGCTTGATCACTCTTCCTATCCTATGCGCAGTGACGAACATCGTAGCAAATGCGGGCGGTTTGTTCATTGGAGCTGTGGAATTGAACTTGGATCCCAGCTTTTACCTTTTAAAAGTCCTTTCCACTTCATCGGTGGGCGACTATGTGTCCGGCTTTGGTAAAACATTTTTCTTCTCCTTATTTATTTCAATTCCTGCTTGTTACTTTGGATTGAATGTTAAAAACGGCACCAAAGAAGTCGGTATCGCCACAACAAAAGCTGTTGTGGTCTCTTCGATCCTCATTCTGATTGGCGACTTCTTTCTGTCGAAACTTTTTTGGATTGTGGAGAAAATTCTATGAGCGAAAAGCCACAAGCCTTTATTGAAGTGATTGACTTCCATAAGTCCTTTGACGAAAAAAAGGTTCATCAGGGAGTCAGCTTTTATGTTCGCAAAGGCGAATGCTTAGGTCTGATTGGTGGATCGGGTACTGGTAAATCCGTTCTGCTGCGCACATTGGTGGGCCTGGAAAAACCAGATAAGGGACAAGTGATTGTGGATGGAACACCCATTCACGGCATGAACGAAACCCAGTTGGTCGAGATCCGTAAAAAAGTAGCCTATGCCTTTCAAGGTGGGGCTCTTTTTGACTCGATGACTGTGTATGAAAACCTGGCCTACCCTCTTCGCGAGCATTTCCATTTCTCGGAAAAAGAAGTGGCCGATCAAATCAAAGCTCAACTTGAAGAATTTGGTTTGGCTCCGGGGACAGAGAAGCTTTACCCAGGAAGTCTTTCCGGGGGTATGCAAAAACGTGTGGGCTTGGCGCGAGCGATGATGATTCATCCCCAAGTGGTTTTGTATGATGAACCCACTGCGGGATTGGATCCCTATAATACCAAGAAGATCCAGGAATCTATTTTAAAACTGAAATCCAAAGGGATGACATCGATTTTAGTCACCCACGACATGCCGACCGTGTATGCTGTTTGCGACAAAGTGGCTTTGCTGCAAAATGGTCGTATCAGCGAGCAATACACGATCGATACTTTGAAAAAAGAGCCGAGCGGCGCGATGACAGAATTTATCAACGGAGAGAGCGCGTAATGGAATCATCAAACAGCACCCAAGTTAAAGTCGGAATATTCCTGGCGATCGGGATCGTGATCATCTTAGGATCGATCTTTTTCATCGGTGGCGAAAAATCCATATTTAAATCCTACGCCAACTTGCACGCCAACTTTGATCAAGTTCAAGGTTTAGCAGAGGGCAGCGTCGTTTCCCTTTCGGGCATCACGATCGGAAATGTGCAAAAGATCAACTTCCTGTCTGACAAGAACGCCTTGGATGTGGTCATGCGCATAGATAAAGACTATTTGCCACGCATTCGCGAAGGCTCCCAAGTGGAAATTCGCACGCAAGGTGCTTTGGGTGATAAATACGTCTTTATTATTCCAGCAGATCCTCGCAACCCGGAAGTTAAAGATGGAACGACCTTGGAAGTTGCGAAACCTACGGACTTGATTGGGGTTATTTCTGAGCGAGGCAGCGAAGCTGGCAAACTGTTTGACGTGATCGACGAGATGTACAAAATCGCCAAATCCATGAATGATGGCAATCGTCTGGGTAAAATCATGGCGAACTTCGAATCGACTTCCGCAAACTTAAGCAAAGTCAGTGGTGACGCATCAAAAATGATGAGCCACTTAAATGAAGGTAGCACCGGAGAGAAATTAAAAAATACCATCAACCGGCTGGATGCCATTGTGGCGAAAGTCGATCGTGGCGAAGGCACTCTGGGCGCTCTGATTAACGATCCAAGCATCCACAATCAGCTGAAAGCTCTTCTGGGCGGTACACAACGCAAAAACAACGTGAAGAACCTTCTCCGCACATCGATCGAAAAAGAAGACTAAACTGTCACAGAGAAAAAATAAAAAAGGCACAGTCCTAAAAACTGTGCCTTTTTTTTATAATCCGCAATTGAATCAGCAAGTAGCGGCTGTCTGAATTTTTTCAGCAGGCCCCGGCAGGGTGTCTCGATGATCCACGACCTGCCCATCACGGAAAATCCACAAACTCCCAGGTTTCATTGAAGTCCATTTCTCATTGTTAGTTAACGGCACCGTCGCGATGATCGCGACGCGATCCAGAGGTGTCGTCAAAGAATTGAAATCGACTTTCAAATCCTCGTCTTTCAGTTCGGCTGTTGGAAACGGAGCCTGACGAACGATGTAAGTGAGATTCGTCGAAGCGTGGGCAAAAAGAAAATCGCCATTGGTTAATAGAAAGTTAAACTCCCCGTGCGGACAGACCGTTAAAGTCAGTTCGTGAATGGCAGAGAAAAGATCCTGCTGATTCGGCATCACATCGCCAAACTTCTTTTGCAGACCTTGCATGATCCAGCAAAAAGCCTTTTCGCTGTCAGTGGAACCCACCGGTCGAAATGTCCCGTCCAATACCGGTTCAAAATTCAGAATATTTCCATTGTGAGCGAAAACCCAGTAGCTTCCCCACAGCTCACGCATAAAAGGGTGAGTGTTTTCCAAAGAAACCACTCCCTGCGTGGCTTTGCGAATATGCGCAACAACGTTAGTGGATTTAATCGGATAGTTACGTACCAGTTCCGCAATAGGAGAATGGGCAGAAGGCAAGGGATCCAGAAATTGACGGACTCCCTTACCCTCGAAAAAGGCGATGCCCCAGCCATCTTGATGGACATCAGTGCGCCCGCCACGTGCTTTAAAGCCCGTAAATGAAAAACAAATATCTGTGGGGACATTGCAATTCATTCCTAATAGCTGGCACATCGAAAACTCCCTTAAGGACTGATAAATTTCGGCGGTGTCGCCTTTAATTTCACGGCAGATTCCAAAATAAACTGCTTATAATCGGTCACTAACGTGGCGACCGTCTCGTGGTTACAATCGTCATAGCCAACTTCGGGACCACGAATAATACCCGCTAGCAACGGGCCCTTTGCCGTGCTGATATAAGCAGGACCACCGGAGTCACCAAAGCACGGTGATCCTTTTCTGGCTTTCTTAAACACGATTTCCTGAAAGCGAGTGGCTTTAATAGTGGCCTCGCCTTTACGCAGACTTTCTGGTGAGTCTTCATTCTTTTCTGGTCCCCAACCCATGAGAGTTAACTTCCCTTCGGGTTGCAACGCAAATCTGTTATCCAAAAGAGCCACGGGACGGAATCCCGTTGTCATCTTTCTTTGGATTTTCACAACAGCAATGTCATTTTTTGTATAGCCAGAAGAGTCTGCCCCAAAATCTTTGTGGGCAATAACCTTATCAACGAGTTCAAGTGGAACTTTCTCGATGTCGCCTGTGATTTTATTTGTGAATACGAAGCCAACTAATTCAGGCCAAACAGAATCAAAGCAGTGGGCTGCTGTCAGTACCAAATCCGGAGAAATTAAAACGGCAGAGCAGTAGACATTCCCGTTTAAAATTCCCAAAGCACCGTAAGACGACGACTCTTGTAAGGACACTCCGTCGCCTTTTTTAATAGCGGCATCCATGGCCACATTTAATTCACGAGGAGATTCTCCATTCGAACAAGCCGCCAATACCAGACACACAAACAGCGCAACGATTTTCATTAAGACCTCATAAAGGCATCGTTATACGCGAAATCCCCATGTTGGAATAGATGTCAGATTTTTAGTCAGATAAATTCTATATACTCCACTTTGGCACTACATTCTTAAGCGAACGATCTTGGGCATTCCGCCCTTACCTTTTTCGAAAAATGCGGTTCCCTCGCTGCTTTTTTCACCCTTTATGTCAGATTGAAAGCAAAGGAAGAAATCATAGTCCTTTTCAGGAAATAGGACTTCAATCTTTTGCTTTTGCTCATCGTCACAGTAATAGAGTTCGGTGTACTCGCCCGCAATATGAAGTGCCTCCGAATAACGCAAGATCATCGCCTCGTTAGTTTTTGGCGAGAAGTATCTTTTAATACATTTCAATTCTTCGGCTTCTTTATCAGAAGTACATTTTAAAAAGCCCACGAAAGACGAATTAGCCATATAGGCGTCACTCATTGACTGAGAGGGTTGCCGAAATGGTGCTTTTTTAATTTTAATCTTAGCCATTTCAGCATTCGCAATCGAGGCGAAAACAATTAAGAACGAACAAATAATTTTACTCATTGGGTGCCTTTGCCTTTCTTCGCTTTTTCCGCTTTGTCAGCATAATCCAGGAGAACTTTATTCACATCCTGGTAGCGGATACCACCGAGGACATTCTTGAGGTCGTTCCATACCAGCTTCTTAGACTGTTCAACTGATTCACTTATTGGAAGTCCCTTCAGACACACGGGACTCACCAACACAGATCTCTCGACGAGATTTGGATAGTGCTCAATAATCTTTTCACAGGATTTGTCGCTCATAGGACACTTAAGTCCCTTTTTCTGCAGGTTTTTAGAAAACTGCTGAGCCGTCTGCTTATCTGGAAATGCCGAGCAATTGTTGGATTCATTCCAACCCTCATGAATGTAATCTTCGATATGAACTTCATGGTTTTGAGTGACGACACCATCTTTGCAACTCAACAAAGGCTTCTCACCATCAAGCACATTTCTATAAAAATGAATTCCCGACCAGTTGGCATTCAGATCCCCATAAGACTTAACTCCTGAACCGACAAGTCCCCAAGACCCATTCTCCTGTGCTGCGTTCATTTTAAGAAGCTCGAAATCCGTCAGCTTGGGGTTATCGAGAGTTTCATCGAAAAGCAGACCGCCATTTCCAAAAAAATGGTCGATCTTGTCTATTCCAATGACAGTACCGTTTAGATTGACCGTCGTAACACAGCACCCGCGGATGTTCATCTTGGAGTAAAGAGTTCTATCATCAAAATTACCTTTGAGGGGAACAGTTCTGCGATAGTATTCTCGCCCCCCGGCCAATTCGACACCATACCTTCTTTTATTTGCCATAAAGATCGGGAGTGGAACTCCGCTGCTCGACTCAGTGACATCCCATCCATCAGCGCGCAAAGTATTTCCAATCGAAGTAAAATTGTGATCAAAAACATCCAAAAAACCTTTCAGAATACGTTTTCGATCGCAGTCCTTTTTTTTCTGAGTGTTGATAATGGTTAAAAACTTTTTCACATGATCATTGATCAAACGATTGACTTCATTTTTGGATTTCTCGGAAACCCGCTGATTGTAATAATCATTAGTCTCTTCAGCGATAGCTTCAGCAATGAATAGCGCAGAAACCAATAGCCCCACTAGAATAGTCCGAAACATTAAACGAAAAATTTTAGTCATATTCACTAAGGATACCGAAGCCTCAATCGATAACAACCGCCCCTTTTGCAAATCTGGACTATTTGACTTTGTTTACCCCTCATTAACATTCACATGGAGTGCCCTCGGGTCCGTCCATTGCACTAGCAGTTCCTATCGTAATCCATGGGTTACCAGGAGCAATATATGCCATTCCGCCATCTCAAAGGCAGCGTCCGCCGTCATTGTGTCTTAAAATTAGACACGGGCCTGCGTTTGGCTATGGCATTCATCGTACCTTTCGTGACGGCCTTGTCGGCCCATGGCCAGGCTGTGGTGGCCTGCGAACAGGTTTTCTCCGCAAGCCCTCGAGAACAACTGGCACCGTATTACGATATCGCCTTGGATCGCGCCCTTGCCAAATCAGAGTCCCGAATTGGAAAAGAAGGCCTGTCCATCAAAGATATCGAATTTCTGGTGGAAAATGTTTACCACAAAGAAGACGGCCCCCAATACAGCGCCCGGGACTACGTTGAACTCAACTCACACGAACGTACGTGGAAAACCCTGACTCGCATGATGGAAGAAAAAGTCACTCGCGAAGGGATCATCGCCTACTTCCGCGAGAACGGGATCTTGCTGGACAACTCCACGGTTCGCTCAAAAATCACCATGTTTCATCGCTCCCCTATCAAAAATGCCGGTTCTGCGAGCTTGGCTGTTTTCCGTATGGCTCGCGGGCAATTTCCAATTTTTATTCCCAATGCCTTCTTAAAAATCAAACCGGAAGACATGAATATTCTTTTGCTCAGAGGCCTCGAATCGCCGGAAGGAATCGAGATTTTACAGAAGTATAAAAAGAAGCAGGAGTTTTTGCGCTCCTATACGCTTTTCGACCGTTATTACACACGTATCGCCCTTGCTGTGGTTTTCATTATTCTGGTGGAAAAGGGCGACGAGTTTTTCAAAGAAAAACATGACGACGTTTTAAAAGATCTTTGGATTAAAATCGTAGATGAACTGAAACGTAGAGGAAGAATATAATGAAAAAACTAATTTTCCTTTTAAGTTTTTTATCATTGGCAGCCTGTCAGGACGGCGGCTTCAGTAATTCTCAATCCGTGACGCCTCCGCACGAAAAAAGCACCGCGGGCAACTCGATCATTGGTGGTCAGGATGCCCAAGCGGGAAGTGATATTTCAAAATTGGTTTTCTCGTTTAAATCATTGGTGAAGCCTTTGGAAAATCAGGTGGGAGCTCAAGACATTCCGGTGATTAACTGCACGGCTTCTGCTTTAACTCGTCGTTTGGTCTTGACGGCAGCTCATTGTATCAATGGTGACAATCCAAGTTACGTCGAATTCACTCAAGGAAAAATCACGACCACGATTCCGGTTATCAAAACCGTCATTATCGACGACTATAAAACCGATAAGTATGCCGACCTGGCTTTGGCAGTATTAAAAGATTCTCTTCCAGAGGACACGCTCACTGTTTCCATTCCAAATCCCGATATGAAAATCGATTTGCAGAAATTGGACTTAATTTCGGCGGGCTTCGGTAAAGACGTTGATTCCACGACTGTTCAAGACGAAACAGTTCCCACGAAAGCGGGCGAAGACGGCCTGGGCGTTTTACGTGTGGTTCTGCTTAAAATTTCTGGCTATGAATTTGAAGACAGTAAATTTCTGGTGGATCAGACCAATGGCAAGGGTTTTTGCCAAGGTGACTCTGGCGGACCAGGAATGTTCGAGTATGACCAAAAGTACTACATCATGGGTGTTGCGACCAAAACCGAATTCCCAGAGCAGCAACAATCTAAAGAAACGACCGGCGTATGCAGCTTTCGCGGTGCCTATGTCAATCTGCTGAAATTTAAAAAGTGGATCGAAGGCACAGCCAAAGACCTCACTGACGAGATCCAATTATTAGAAGCGGCCACGGCGAATAAGGATCCACTGACAGATTTAAATCACTAAGATTAATCTTCTGAATCCGGTGCGAGTCTTTGAATCATTTCGCGAATGCCTGTTTGGTCGTCTTGAGGAACCTCACGGCGATCCAGCGTGAATTTGATATAACGAACAAAGTTATTCTCGAATTTCTCGTTAATGGTGTCGCGGATCTGATCCTTTAAAAAAATCATCTGCTGCATCCATGAAGAGTTTCGGACCCAGACGTACAAAACGCCTCTCTGGAATCCCACCGGCTCTGCATTTTTTGCAATGGTAGGACCCACCACCTCTTCCCATTTTGCCCATAATTTCCAACGCATGAATTGTTCTGACAATGGTGACTTGCCATTTTCAAAAAGACTCTGTAGGACTTCGGATCCTAGAGTGAGCTTGCGCTTTTTATTTTTAGGGTGGTTTGGATCGTTTGAATTCATTCGCTCCCAAGTTAGCAAAGGATTTCCGAAAAGATGACCAATTTCACGCAAAATCAAAAAATTACTGTCGTTGGCGCGGGGCTCGCGGGTTCTGAGTGCGCATTGCAGCTTGCTGATATGGGTTATAAGGTCGTTCTTTGCGAAATGCGCGATAAAACCATGACACCAGCGCACAAAACCAACAAATTTGCGGAATTGGTGTGCTCCAACTCCTTTGGGACATTGAATGAAATTTCGGCCCCAGGCCAATTGAAATGGGAAGCAGAACTCAATGGTTCCCATATCCTAAAAATTGCCAAAGAAGCCGCTGTGCCCGCAGGTCAGGCTTTGGGTATGGACCGCGAGGTCTTTTCCCAACTGGTCACGGATAAAGTAAAAAGCCATCCCAACATTGAAATTCGTAACGACGTCATCAAGTCTTTGAGCGACGTTCCCCGTCCTGCTGTTATCGCCACAGGTCCTTTGACTCACGATGATTTAGCAGAAGATCTGCGCAAACACTTTGGTGACGAATTCCTGTACTTCTTTGATGCGATTGCGCCGATCATCGATGCAGAATCCATCAACACGGAAATTGCCTGGAAGGCAGATCGTTGGGGCAAAGGCACAAACGATTACTACAACTGCCCGCTGAACAAAGAAGAATACAATAACTTCATCCAAGCAGTGACTGACGCCAAAAAAATCGAACCCAAAGATTTCGAAAAAACAGAATTCTTTGAAGGCTGCATGCCGATTGAAGTGATGGTGGATCGTGGTCCTCAGACTTTGCGTTTTGGTCCCATGAAGCCGATTGGCTTAGATGATCCTCGCACCAATCGTTATCCTTGGGCCGTCGTGCAGCTTCGTCAGGATAACAAAGAGGGTACAGCTTACAACATGGTGGGCTTTCAAACTCGCATGGCTTATGCCGATCAAGTGCGCGTCTTCCGCATGATTCCTGGTTTGGAAAATGCGGAGTTCTTGAAACTTGGTTCCATCCACAGAAACCTCTTCATCAATTCTCCCAAACGTCTGAACAAAGATCTTTCTTCTAAGAACGATCCTTGGTTGTTCTTTGCGGGTCAAATCACCGGCGTGGAAGGTTACTTTGAATCCACTTGCGTGGGCTTGATGGTGTCTCGATTTATCAATCAAAAATTGAAAGACGAAACCTTCAATCCGCCACCAAGAGCATCTGCTTTCGGCTCCCTCCTGGAAGCCATCACCGATGAATCCCGTGCCGAGCATTTCCAACCGACGAATATCAACTTCGCCCTCTTGCCACCTTTGGCGGAAAAAGAACGCGACAAGGAAGTTCGTAAAAAGAAACAAATCGAAATCGCCCGCGCCGCTGCTCAATCCTGGAAATAAAAAAAACCGAACCTTGGGGGTTCGGCTTTTTAGTAATTTAAATAAGAAAGAATTCTATTTTTTGCAGAATTGATCCGGCTTGATGTTGGTGCCCGGCACACACATATCCAACCATTGATTGTTCTTGTTGGTGGAATAACCATAGAACCAAACCAGTTCATCATTTTGCGAAGTGAAAGAAACTTTGTGGGGCATCGCCAAAGGAACTTTTCCGTTTACTGAATAGCACCAACCATAAGCACGCATCAAAGTATCAGAAACAACTTCCACCGCATCCAAGCCCACCGGCGAATCATTCACAGAGCTAATACCTTCTTCAACACCGTAGTACTGAACTTTATTAGCATCAAAAATCTGAATCGTGTTCGCTCCGACGGACTTGTTCAAGTCTGCCGTCGCAGTGCCTTGATAGAGCGGAGTTTCAGAACACGCACCCACCACTTTCCACGTGATGGCCGAAGCAGACAAGGGAGCGACAACAAAAAGAAGAGCGATAATGTTTCTCATGATGTTTCCGTAAATCAACAACGCCTGATAGGCAAGAAAACTATGACCATAGACACACTTATCGCAAAACAGTGAACAGGGACTGGAAAAGTTGCATACAATATCCGTATGAAACTTGCCACCACAGCAATTCTTCTCATCTTTTGCGTTCTAAACGCCGCTTCGGCAGCCACTCCCTCCAAATGTCATATAACATTCCGAACGGCTGTGAACGAATCTCCACCCTTGTATTTCAATGCCGAGCCTGGAAAAAAAGCTGAAGGCGTCACCATTGACATCATCAATGAACTCAAAATACGCACAGGCTGCAATTTCAACATCACTCCGATGAATCGCTCGAAAACATCCCAGATGCTGGAGTACTCACAGATTGACCTTGCCATCATAGAAACGCGAAATCAGATATTCGATAAATACGCACGCTTTATCCCCGTAAAGACGGCCCATCGGGAATTTATCGTCAAACAATCTGAAATTTCCAGCGACACCACACCAGAGCAGCTTTTGAAAGACCCTAAATACAAGTTTCTCACGCTGCCTCGTTATCGCATGTTCTTTAAACCGGATGAGCAGGAAAAATTGGATCAGGAAAACCGTTTCGTCACGGGGCCAACGGTTGCCCAATTATTTGAAAAACTAAAAACCGGAAAAAACCTGGTGCTCGTTTTTCATCCGGTCGTATCTTACTACTTAAAAGACTCGCCTGAATTCAAACGGCTGCAGGACAAGGAAAACTCTTTTGAAATCGGAGCCTATTATATTCCTCGCCGAGGACAGGAAAAGGGAATTGAGTTGATTTCCCAGGCTCTGCTAAATCTTGTGAAAGACGGAACCTGGGCAAAAATTATGGAAAAACAAAGACCCTAATTAAAGAGTCGCTTCTTCGCGGCGAACTTTCTTAAAATCCAAGGTCGGCAAATCAACAACCGGTTTAAAGTGAGTACGGCAACGAGCTTCATAGGCCTCATGAGTGCCCACTTGAACCTGTCCCTCACCACCCGCTGTGCGCTGAGTGCGACAAGCCGGTGCTCCGCAAACCACGCAAACAGCATGTTGCTTGGTCACGTTTTCAGCGATCGCCATCAACGTCGGCATGGGTTCGAAAGGCTTCGCCTGCCAATCGGTATCCAAACCCGCGATGATCACGCGCAATCCACGCTCCGCCAGATCCTGAGCCACCTGAACCAAATTTCCGGAAAAGAACTGACCTTCATCAATTCCCACCACTTTGGTTTCCGGTTTCAACAGGTCCCAGATCATTTCCGCATCTTCAATAGGTTGGGAATCCATGGTTGTAAAGTTGTGCGAAGTCACCGCCATCTCGTTGTAGCGCTTATCGATCACAGGTTTGAAAACTTGAACTTGCAGGCGAGCAAATTCAGCGCGACGCAAACGACGGATCAGCTCCTCGGTTTTCCCGCTAAACATCGAGCCAACAATCACTTCAATCCAACCGCGAGTCACAATATATGAAAATTCAGACACGAAACATCCCCTCAAAATAGCCGAGCAAAAGAATCGAACGCCCCCGAAAAACTGTCAAATGATTGCATTGCATCAGAAATCTGAGGCTTTAAAGCTTTGTTTTCCGCTCGCATCAAGGGCTTGGGGATATTGAATATTTTTCTGAAATCGAGCCAAAAACGGCAAAGTTTCACATTTAAAACCAGAATTTGGGTGCTTAATGCTTGCGCAAGCAGCGCGCCATCGGTTACTCAGCCCCAGCACTATGGGTAGGAATTTAAGATTAAGACAGAAATTTAAACAGTTCTGCATTGCCGGTGGGTTAGCAGCGATGACGTTCATCATGAACGGTTGCGACGCCATTTACTGGGATGAGCAGGACAGTTTGGACAAAGTCCAAAAGCATGGCGAGATCACAGTCCTGACCACGCAAAGTCCTCTTATATATAGTCAGACTAAAAAAGGTGAAGCGACTGGAATCGACCATGACCTGATCCAAAATTTTGCGAACCACTACCACCTCAAAGTAAAGTTCGTTGTTCTGAAAGATGAAAGTGCGATCTTGAGAGCTCTTTCCAAAGGCCAAGGCGACGTCGCTGCCGCTCGTATCCGTACTCCTGAGAATCGCTCAGGCTTTTTGACCGGCCCCGCTTACGAAGATACGACATTAAGCCTTTACTGCCAGCGCAATGCCCAGATCAGCAACATTCAGGATCTTCGCGGCAAAAGCGTCGCCCTTCTAAAAAAAGACAATTACAAAGGCTTCTCACAACGCCTGACTCAATTGACTCCGACAACGAAAATCGAACTGGTGGAAAACGCCCGCACTCAGGATTTGCTTTCTCAACTGAACGAGCGAAAATTTGACTGCGTGATTTCTGAAAACGTCAGTGGCGATTTCTATGTTCGTTTCCATAAAAACATCGAGAAAATCACAGCTTTGACGGATTCATACTCCTTAAGCTGGTTGTTGAGCCCGGAAAGTCAGGATCTCGCGCGCTTGATGCAGGCGTGGTATCAATCCGCTTCTCGCGAAGACAGCGTGATGCGCATCATGGATCGCTACAAAACCACTTTGAATCAATTGGATAAAGCCGACATCTCCCGCTTCTTCCGCAATATCGAAGACCTATTGCCAACTTACCGTCAGGCTTTCAAAGACGCGGCCCACGAGCACGGTCTGCCATGGCAGTTAATTGCTTCTGTGGCTTATCAGGAATCCCATTGGAATCCGGATGCGCGCAGTTTTACAGGTGTTCGTGGTTTGATGCAGTTAACGACAGACACCGCAGATCACGTCGGCATCGATGATCGCACAGATCCATTGCAAAGCATTTGGGGTGGCTCCAAGTATCTGAAATATCTTTTAGATAAAATGCCGCGCACTTTGAACTCCAAAGACCGCATGGCTTTGGCTTTGGCAGCCTACAATGTTGGGTATGCCCATCTTCGTGATGCTCAAAAATTGGCAGAGAGCATGGGACGCGATCCTTATTCCTGGCGCCACATGAAGGAAATTTTGCCTCTGTTGGCGGATCCTGATTACACGGAAAAGTTGGAATATGGCTACGCCCGTGGGTACGAAACCGTTGAGTTCGTTGAGCGCGTAAAGTCTTTCTATAGCTTAATGTCTGCGGGCTAAAATTCTCTCTCTCTTTTCAAAAAATCTTGTTAAGGTTTTTTGATGCTTAGACCTCTTTTCCGCAAATTCATTATCTTTATTTCTGTACTGGCCACGGGCCTGTTTGCGGGATTCACTTCATTTTTTTCGCTGACTGTCGGCCCCGCCATCAAGGAATTATCTGCAGCGACGTTTCTGGAATTCTTTCGTTATGATCGTGTCGCCTTTGATAAAAATGTTCTGAATTTATATCTGGTGATGGGAATATCCACGGGAGTGTGGTTGTTCTTATGGCGTCGGCGCTATCGCATGGTGGACTTTTATTTCGTCCTGGGCGCATTTCTGTGTGTGCTTCAAGAAATATTTCTATCTTACCTGGGACACTATCGCATCAACACACTTTTGCGCTCCTTTGCTGACAGTCGAATTGTCGGCAGCGAAATCTATGGTTTGCGCGAAGAATGGGCTTATTTTATGAACTTCCACTTTGCGACAAATTTTTTAGGATTCTGTTTGATCCTGGCGGCACTTCGTCGGGCGGCTTCGGGACGAGACACTCCTCGCAATAACTTTTTAGCGGCCACCCATAAAAAAACCCCATGAGGTAATCATGGGGTTTTTCATTTTAAAATCTATTTTGAACTATTCAACTGTCACAGACTTCGCAAGATTGCGAGGCTGATCCACATCGTAACCCAAGCTTGATGCCAGGTGATAGCTCATCAATTGCAAAGGAATCACAGACAAGATCGTGTTCGTTGTCCAGTGAGCTTTCGGCATTGCCAAATAGTATTCACTGATACTGCGAAGTTTCTCGTTCTCACCCGTTCCGATAGAGATGATTTTGCCTCCACGTGCACGAGCTTCTTCCAAATTGCTGATAGTTTTTTCGTACCAGTGATCTGTAGGAGCCACCATCACGATCGCCATGCGTTCATCAATCAATGCCAAGGGACCGTGCTTCATTTCACCGGCGGCATAGCCTTCGGCGTGCATGTAAGCCAGTTCCTTCAACTTCAAAGCACCTTCCATCGCGATTGGATAGCTAGTGCCACGACCCATGTACAAGAAGCCGCGGAACAGTTTCAACTTCGCCGCCGCCTCGTCAAAGTACTTATCGTAAGCCAACACGCTTTCCATTTGGCTTGGAGTTGCCAGCAAGCTTTGCACGAGTTCTTTCTCCTCTTTGGCTTCCATCACACCGCGGCTGCGAGCCATGGCCACAGCCACACAGTTCAACACTGCAAGTGTTGAAGTGAATGCTTTCGTGGAAGCAACACCGATCTCAGGACCCGAGTTCATGTACAAGTGACCGTGAGCTTCACGATCGATTGTCGAGTTGCGCACGTTGCAGATACTCATTGTCGTCGCGCCCGCCTCTTTCGACATACGGATGGCTGCCAATGTATCTGCTGTCTCGCCTGATTGAGAGATCGTCATGACCAAAGTTTTTGGCGGGATAACTGGATTACGGTAACGGAATTCAGATGCCACATCCACTTCAACTGGGATGCGAGCCAATTGTTCGATTAAGTATTTACCAACAAGGCCAGCATAAAAACTCGTTCCGCAAGCGATGATGAAAACACGGTCGATGCCTTTGAAAACTTCCTGAGTTTTTGCCCAGTCCGCTTTTGAATCCAGCTCTTCCAATTTTTGAACAGATTGACCACCGAAGCCCACGTTTTTTAAAGCCACATTGAAGGCTTCGGTATTAACGTGTGGCTCGATTGCAGCAGCCACAGCGCGTGGTTGCTCATAGATTTCCTTCAACATGTAGTGAGCATAGCCTTGCTTTTCGACCATCTCAGGATTCCAGTTCAACTCGACTGATTTCTTTTGGATCGGGAAACCGTTGGCAGAGAAGAAATCAACTTTGCTGCCTTTGATGTTTGCGATCTCACGGTCATCCAAATAAACGAAAGTTTTAGTGTACTGGATCAAAGCTTGAACGTCAGAAGCGACAAAAACTTCGTCCTTGCCCAAACCCACAACCAATGGCGGACCGTCTTTGAAAGCGATCAGGCGGTCTGGTTCTTTATCCCACATAACCAGGATCGAGAAAGCGCCACGCAGCTTCGTCAAAGTCGACTCTACGGCTTTGTAAAGGTCCTTGGTATTTTCAATTTCATTGGCAATCAAATGCGCCACCAGCTCAGAATCGGTGTCAGACGTGATATCCGCACCTTGAGCCAAAAGGTCTTCACGGATATCCAGATAGTTTTCAATGATACCGTTATGAACCAGGTTGATGCCACGAACCTGATGGGGATGGGCATTGCGCTCTGAAGGCTTCCCGTGAGTCGCCCAACGAGTGTGACCGATACCCAAGTGGCCATCAAATTTTTCATTTACAAGCTTGTCTTCAAGAGCTTTCAACTTCCCTTGAGCACGCACGCGCTTTGTCGTGCCTTTATCCAAAATGGCAATACCGGCGCTGTCATAACCACGGTATTCAAGTTTTTTCAAACCACTGATGATAATGTCTTTAGGACTTTGAGGTCCAAGATAACCAACGATTCCACACATAACTCACCTATTAACTTTCAACTCACATTACTTGGTTTCAGTTTCCGTTGCAGCTTCCGGAGCTTTCGCTACGTAGTTTTCTTTCGTAAACTGTTTGCCACGTGCGACAGCCAAAGCATTCGCCGGGACGTTTTTCGTGATCGTAGACCCGGAGCCAATCACAGCATCGTTGCCGATTTCAATCGGAGCCACGAATTGCGTATCGCTGCCTACAAACACACGATCACCAATTTTGGTCTTATATTTCTTTTTATCTGCGGCGTAGTTGCAAGTTATAGTTCCGCAACCCACGTTCACTTCTTCACCGATCTCGGCGTCGCCCAGGTACGTCAAATGACCGGCCTTGGATTTTTTGCCGAATTTCGTTTTCTTCATTTCCACGAAGTTGCCCACATGAGCTTCTTCAAAGATTTCAGTTTCTGGACGAAGACGAGCGTAAGGGCCTACAGAAACTTTGTTATGAAGTTTCGAACTTTCCAAATAAGTGCCACCGCGCACTTGCACGCTGTCACCGATCTCTGTATCCGAAATAAAAGAATTGGATTCAATCACGCTGAAGGAACCGATTTTGGTACGGCCACGAATGAATACATTCGGGTAAATCACTGTGCCAGCGCCAATCTGTACGCTGTCTTCGATGTAAGCTGTGCGCGGATCAATCATCAACACGCCTTCTTCCATCAAACGCAAAGCTTTACGCTTAAACAACAGACGAGTCGCCTTCGCCAACTCCACTTGATTGTTCACGCCCACCGCCACTTTCGGAGTGGATTTGATTGCTTGAACTTTCAACTTATCCTGAATGCACAAAGAGATCAGATCTGTGATGTAAAATTCTTTTTTCGCATTGTTGTTTTTGATTTGTGGCAGGTATTCCGCCAGCACCGAAGCTTTCGCGATATAAATACCCGTATTGATCTCGCGAATTTTCAAAGTCTCTGCTGAAGCGTCTTTCGCTTCCACGATCGCAACCAAGTCGCCACGATTGCGCACGATACGACCGAACTCACCTGGAACTTTCAATTCAGCTGTCACCACCGCTAAATCACATTTCTCGTCGCGGAAGATGCGCAGGAATTCTTTAACGTCAGAGGCCTCGATCAAAGGATGGTCGCCATTCATGATGACGACATCGCCTTCGATGGTTTCCGGTTTGGCACAGCGAACCGCGTGGGCTGTTCCCAATTGCTCGTCCTGGGCGTAACAAGAGACACCCATTGGTTCCACCACTTGGCGAACCAAGTTTTGACCATGACCAACGATCACGCGTACTTCCGTGGCACCGGCCCCTTTGGAGGCTTGAATCACTTTTTCAATCATTGGACGACCCGCCACCGGGTGAAGAACTTTAGGTAGTGGGGATTTCATACGTGTCCCCTTACCAGCGGCCAGGGCAATCACAGTCAATTTGTCGGCGTTATTATTCGTGGCATTTCCTGACATTCAGAAACTTCCTTTTAAATGCTTTTCTTCCGTTAAAAAAACAGGCTTAATTATCGCATGCAACATCAAATTTTTCACCAATCTTCTTGGGCAAAGTCTGCGTCGGGAAAAAACATAGAGCTGTATAAAAAATCACACAGCTTAAGTGACTTTTCAGAACCTCCCATCCTGTTCATCGGCGGCGTGCATGGCGATGAACCCGAGGGAGTTCGCCTGGCGCAGGATCTATTGCAATGGCTTCACGAAAACGAGAAGACTCAAAGTGCAAACATCCGCCCTTGGATTCTGATCCCTGATATCAATCCCGATGGATCCTCGAAGAAACAAAGAACCAACGGCGCAGGCGTCGACCTCAACCGCAACTTTCCCAGCAGCGATTGGAGTCCAGAGGCCAAAGCCCCCCGATACTATCCCGGTCCTTCGCCCGGGAGTGAGCCCGAAGTTCAGGCTTTGGTAAAACTCATTGAGGACGAAAAGCCACATCTCATAGTACACTTTCATTCGTGGGAGCCTTGCGTTGTCTATACCGGCGCACCTGGCAAAAAGGCCGCTGAAATTCTGGCCACTGGCACCGGATATGAGCACCGCGAGGATATTGGCTACCCCACCCCAGGAAGCTTGGGTCAGTACGGTTGGATCAATAAAAAAACTCCGGTTGTTTGCATTGAGGAACTGAGCGGAGAAGATCTCAACAAAGTATGGCCACACTTCAAAACGGGTTTAGAAATGCTTCTCACAGGAAAAGGCGTTTAAATGTCCATGATCAAGTCCATCGCATTCGATTTGGATGACACTCTGGTAGACACTTCGGGTCTGCTGGTCCCGATGGCATCCCAACGCGCTTGTGAAGCGATGATTGCCGCGGGGGTTTGCATTTCTTTGGAAGAATGCATGCGCATCCGCGAAGAACTGGCTGCAAATCTTTCACATACAGAGATCTTCACCAAGATCGTCAATCAATACGGCACCAATCAACCCGGCAAGGCCGTGCATGATGCCTTAGAGATGTTTTACAATCCTGAAGTTCCTCCGGTTCTGCCCTTGTTAGCTGGCGCCACGGAAAATCTTTTGCATTTGAAAGATCACTACAATCTGTATCTGGTCACGATGGGCTCCTATGATGCCCAAGTAAAAAAGATCCAGGCTTTGGGAGTCGAAAAGTTCTTTAAAAAGATTTACATTTTGAACGGCTTTATCGGCGAGAAAAAAGAATCGGCGTTCCAGGACATACTGGCTCGCGAAGGACACAGCCCCGAAGAATTGATCAGTATCGGCAATCGTCTTTCCAGCGAAATTCGTGATGGAAAACGCGTGGGCGCGCGCACCTGCTATTTCGCTCACGGAGAACACGTCGGCGAGCAAGCCGTTTTCCCCGAAGATCATCCTGATTTCACCATCACCCAACACAAGGACCTCATCACGGTATGCGGACTTTAAAAGCGAGCTTTCTGTTGATTGGTCCTTGGGACTCAAGACTGCAAGAGTTGGGCGCCCATATTGCCACCGACCTGCAACAGGCCTGGCATTGGATTCAAGACTCCACCTACAATGTCGTCGCCGTCTCCGTGACGGTGATTTTAGGCAAGCGCTTCACAGAATTTTATCAAGAGATCAAACAGAACAGCCCGGCGACCCAATTCATTGCAGTTGTGCCGCCGGACTTTTCTGCGAATCAACTCAGTCGTTTGCACGAGGAGTATTCCTTTATTCGTGTCATGCACAGTTTTAATGACACTGATTTGGAGTCTCATCTATTCACCGCCTTGGAAGAAGCCAATCAACGCAAACAGGATGAAAACTTAGCCGTCTTGATTCGTGAACAGACTGAAAAATTGAAACGCCTGCAAATCGAATTGGAAGAGCGGGTTCAAAAAAGAACCAAGTTCTTAACAGAAGCTCGTCGCAAACTTTATCTGACGAACTCCCGTATTGAGGGATTCAAAGTGGCTTTGATGGCGGTTCATCAGGCGAGCTCTGTCGCGGAAATTGAACAGCTTTTGAACGAATCATTGGCGACGACCGTGCAAACTTCCTGGATTCGTATTTTCTTTTCTCCCCAGGATGAGCAATTCTCCAGCCAGGTGACGGCGCAATTAAGTTTCACTCAACTGCAAGTGCCCCTGTTTAAACAGCATGATCGCATTGGCTCGGTGTTTTTTCTGCGCGCCCCGGATCATCCCTTCAACAAAGAGGAAAGTGATTTCCTGACTCGTGTGGGTGAAGCGGTGGCCTTGGCGTTGGATCGTATTCAAAAATTAAAAGAATCCGAATCCATGAAAGAACAATGGGAAGCGACGTTCAACTCGATGTCGGATCCAGTGGTTTTGATCGATCAAAACTATGACATTATTCAATCCAACAAAGCGGCGGAAGAACGCTTGAAAGAACGCGAGCACCCTCAGAACACCCGTAAATGTTATGCTTTGTTGTACAATCGCGAAGAACCTTGCCCCGGCTGCCAACGCGGTCGCAATTTCCGCATGCGCTCGAACGATGCCACGCCTCGCAGCTTTGATGTTTTCAGTCAGAGTTTGATTTTGGACAACGATAAGCCTGCGGTGTTTGTGAATCTGTATCATGACGTCACTCACCAATTGAAAATGGAAAAGCAGATTCTTGAGTCTGCAAAAATGGCAGAACTTGGTACGATTGGTTCTTCCATCGCACATGAACTAAATAATCCCCTGGGTGGTATTTTATCTTTCACTCAGTTGATCAAAATGGATATGCCCGGAGATCATCCCCTTTATCCTGATATCTTAGAAATGGAAGCGGGCGTGCAACGTTGCAAAGAAATCGTGCAAAATCTTTTGGGATTCACGCGCAATCCAATTTCAGATCAGGAAGGCGATGTCAGCCTGAAAGACGTGTCCCAAAGGGCTTTCAAGATTGTTGAATTACAAACCAAGTCTCAAGGTATTGAAGTGCGCTTGCACTTTCCTGCTCAAGATATTTTGGTCAAAGGTCATTTAAATCTCTTGGCCCAAGCTTTGAAAAACGTTTTTCAAAATGCCATCGACCATTTGACTGATCGCAGCCGCCAGATCAAAGGATTCCGAGCTTCCCTCGATATCGAAATCGGGTCCAGTGAAGACGTTGCCACTATTTTAATCAAGGACAACGGAACTCCAGAGAAAAATCCAAGTCTTCCCATAGGTTTAGGTGTTCCTGTTGCTGCACAGATCCTGCGTGATCACGAGGCGGACCTCGAATTTTACACGGGTCCAGGCCAGGAAAACGTGGCAAAAATTTCCTTCAACCGTCTAGTTTTAAGGTCCTGAAACGCGCACTGGGCGCGGATTTTTTGACAGGCCCGTCAAAAATACCATATCCTTTTATCAAGGCTGACATGCACGTCGGCTGTCTCTCCAAGAACCCACCATGGAAGGAAGGTTCATGCGTTCACAACGTGTTCTAATCCTGGATGACGAATCGTCTCTGCGCACGGCTCTGTTCAGAGTGCTCGACAGAAAAGGTTTGAATGTCATCACTGCCAACAAAATCGAAGAAGCCAAAGCCCTTTCACAAGGTGACACTCCTATTGATCTGGCTATCGTTGATTTGAATCTCCCAGACGGAGATGGCATCGAGTTCATGACTTACTTAAAAGCTCTGAACCCCGCGTGTGAAGTGATTATCCTGACAGGTCACGCCACTATTGAGTCGGCAATCCGCGCGACACAAAAAGGGGCCTTCCACTTTGTGACGAAGCCTTTCAATCTTGAAGAGCTGATGAGCTTGATCGAAAAAGCTCTGACTCATAAAAAACTTCAGCAAGAAAATCAGCAACTTCGTTCGGAGTTGAACAAGAAATACAAATTCGATCAAATCGTTGGTTCTTCGGAACCGATTCAAAACGTATTGCGTTTGATCGAACGCGTGGCTGATTCTGACTCGACTGTTTTGGTTACTGGCGAATCAGGAACGGGTAAAGAGTTGATCGCGCGTGCGATTCACTACAACTCCCCTCGTGCTCAAGGTCCTTTTATTCCAATTAACTGTGGTGCGATTCCTTCGGAACTTTTGGAAAGTGAATTGTTCGGTCATATGAAAGGTGCATTCACCGGCGCCATCGCCAACCGCATCGGCCGCTTTGAGATGGCTGATGGTGGCACCATCTTCCTGGATGAAATCGGCGATCTTGAGCCGTCTTTGCAAGTGAAGCTTTTGCGTGCCCTTCAAGAAAGAAGCTTTGAACCTGTGGGTTCCACTAAAACAGTTTCTGTAAATGTTCGCGTGATCGCAGCGACGAACATCCACCTGGAGGAAGCTGTCGAGCAAGGGAAGTTCCGCGAAGACCTTTACTATCGCTTGAATGTTATTCCTATCCATGTCCCCGCTTTGCGTGAACGTAAAAGCGATATCCCTTTGTTGTTGAACCATTTCATGGAGATCTTCAATAAAAACAAAGGCCGTGGATTAACGGGTATTGCAGCAGACGCTTTGGATGCTTTGGGCAATTACCCATGGCCAGGAAACATTCGTGAGCTTGAAAACCTGGTTGAGCGCATGACGATCCTGAAGGGCCAAGGCACTGTTGAAATGAATGACCTTCCAGTGAAATACAAATCCATGAAACCTGTGGCTTCCTTGGATGCGAGCCAAATGGAAATCCCAGACAGTGGCATGGACTTCAATACGGCGGTTGATAATTTCGAGAACAACCTAATTTTGAAAGCATTGGAAAAAACGGGTTGGAATCGTAATCAGGCAGCGGCTTTGCTAAGACTGAATCGGACGACACTGGTTGAGAAGATCAAAAAGAAAGGTCTCACTCCTCCAAACGACGTCAACCCAGCAAACTTCTAAATCTCTGAATGAGATAATCCCGCGGCGAAGACTTCTTCGCCGCTTTTTTTTCCAAAATCCCCGCAGAAACCAGACTAAGAGCCTGCGATAAAACTTCACTTTCCCTCCGAAAATCCGATCAGAACTCGATGCGATTTTTTCTGATTTCACTCGTCATTTCAACGGTCTTAGGATTGCTTTCGTGCACCAGCGCGCAACGTACTCCAAGTTCCATTGTGACTGATGAAGATCGTATCGTGCGTATCCAAGAAATCGACCTGGAGCTTTCGCAGTACTGGAATAACGATTGGCGCTACAGCCAAAAGCTTTTCCAAGTCGCTCCTTCCAAAGTCATGACTTCGAACGCTCCCCTGTTTGATCTTTCTAAAATTTCCGATCCAAAAATCCGCGCCGAAATCCAACGCTTGCAGAATGAGCGTCAGTCTTTGCGTGATTCCCTGGCTCATAAGTTTGAAGCGCGGGATTGGAATGGTCTCGGTCCCTGGTTTCAAAGCACTTTCCGTCGTCCTTTGTTTGAAAAACAGGAAGTGATCAGCATCACTGACCTGGAAGAGTTCCGCTTGAATGGCAAGTCAAACAATCCCTTTCCGATAGAGCATCGTTTCTTTGCGGACTATTCTTTGCGTTTCAAAAATGAGATTCGAACAGAAAACGGCGTCTTTGCCAAAGACAAAGAGGATCGCATCCACAAGCGCTCTTTGAAAGCCCGATTGGAATGTGATGGCGACATCATCGCTCCGCCGAAATACTTCTGGCTCTCCGAAGAACGCACCCGTATTTTTGAATTTAACTGGTACTATGCCAACGAAAATGCACAAAATATTGCTGTGAAATTTTCGTCCAATGTCTCCCAATGCCAGTTCCGGTACTATGATCCGGAATCAGCTTCTACCTGGACAAATGGAATTCGCCTGGCTAGTCTGCGTGATGTTTCTCCAGAGTGGATGAAGCTCACTCAGCAAATTGATATCTGCCCGCAAGTCGCCGATGGTTTTGGCAAAACTCCGGAAGGATTCTTTTGGTCTCAGGATTTCAATTTCGATACCTGCCCTGAGACTTTCGAGACTTATACGAATCTTCGCGATCCTTATGTGGCGATGAACCGCCGGGTGATATCGCTGACGGGTTCTCCCCTTCAACGTCGCGATTTTGATGGCAAGAACCCGATGGCTCCGTTGAATTTTTCCAAAGCTCCGCAGTTTGATATTTTATGGGTTTCATCCCTGAATTTCTCCGCAGACTTCTCGGGAATGGTTACGGCTCGCGCCATTCGTTATCATGCGGAAAAAGGCACTCAAGTGCGCATTCTGGTACCTCAAGTGACAATGACTCGCAAAGACCGTGAAATCGTCGCCTGGTTGATGCGCGATCTTCCGAACGTGAAGGTCCAGTATTACAAGTACTCTGTCACTGATGATAACGATGGAACTTGGTTCGATCGCCTTCATCGCGTCAACCATACTAAACTTCTATTGGGATACTCGTTGCGCGAACCGTCTGCGAACTTCCTCATCACGGGCGGTCGTAATATTCGTGACTCCTATATCTTCCCGGAAACTCCCTTTTACCGTGCCTATAAGAATTTGAAAAACTACGGTGATGGTGAAGAGCCTTATATTTACTATAACGATTTCGAAATTGAATTGCGCGGCACAGGCATCGTGAAACACACACTCGCGCAGATGTTGAATTTCTGGAATCGAGAACCCTCCACTCAGCGTTTCCGTTCAACCAACGTGAATATTCCCGTTTCCGGCAGTAAAGATTTGGTCAGTAAACTGACAGCATTGCCGAAAGCCCAGCCGCTGGTTCGCCACGTGATGTCGCTTCCGTATTTTGACGGCTATCAATTGGAGCGCTTCTATATTGAAATGATTGATTCCGCTCAGAAAGAATTGTTGTTAACAACTCCCTATTTCCGTCCCTCTGTTGCGATCAGTGCCGCTTTGGATCGCGCCCACGCTCGCGGTGTGAATATCAAAGTCGTTACGCGTATTCATTTGGCGGGTGACGGCACTCCGCAAATCGCCGAGGAAGTGAATAAAGAGGGCATCAATCGCCATCTGAAAAACATCATGATTTACGAGTGGACCGAAAACACCTCCATCATGCACGCCAAGATCCTGGTGATCGACGGCAAACTCAGCTTTATCAGCAGTGTGAATTTGAATCGTCGCAGTTTCATCCACGATACGGAGAGTGGCGTATTGCTATTACACGAACCCACGGCCACGAACCTGCGCAAAGAATTCTTTAGCTACCTCAATCGCAGCCGCCTCCTAACAGCCCAAGAAAAAATCGGCTGGATCAGCGGGCAGTTAATTGATTGGGCTGACTCTTACTTCTAAGCGCCCTCCCCTCCCCTCGCCAGCCGAAAGGGGGTATCGGTCAAGCCCACAACTCCCGCAATTGCTCCTCTGACAAACCACGCAATCGCGTTTTTGAATAGGGTCGGCCCGAAACTTCCAACTCATTTAACTGAATATAGTCCCGCGATATTTTATAGGCCTTAAAACCCCGCACCACCCGCGTGAAGGGACGATGCTTCCAAACTTTCTCTCCCTCATGCCGCTTCGTGAAGGTATCGGTCAAGACCTGCGCAAACTGCCCCGCCACCACTCGAAAAAAACTTTGCAGTGCCGATCGCCGTCCCGCACGGACGAGGATGTGAATATGATCCTTCTGAATGGAGTGCTGCTCGATCCTCACGAAAAACTTCCGCGCGTACTTCTTCAGCAAAGCATTTATCAAATTGAAATTGCGGGGATTGCGAAGACCTTTGGGAACGGCGGATTTGTTGATTTTAAAAACAAGATGGATGGGATCTTTTGTGGAGAGCGGTCGAGCACCACGTCCTTTGGAGGAATTCCTTAGTGTTCCACCGTGACAATAGCGGAATTTCCAATGGGTATTTAACTCTGAAAAAGATTGTTGTTTCATATTCTGCTCCCTCTCCCAAGGCCTATGACCGATACCCCAGGCGAGTCTTTGAAGATGCAAAGGACGAGCGCTGCTTATAAGCGAATGACAGGGGACAGATGCAGTTGATGTCCGGCTATCGACTTGATGGCCAAATGAAGCGTGAAATATTCCTAATCAAAATGAAAGGTAAGCTGACCGATACCCCAAATTTGGGTTTGGGTTTGGGTTTGGGTGGGATTTGGCTTTGGGCTTGGGTGTGGGTTTGGAGTTGGGTTTGGATTGCGAGTGAGAGTGAGAGTGCGAGCGCGCTTGGATTTGACGATGCAGTTCGGGTGGAGAAAATGAGTGGGATGCGGAGTCGAAATAGAATTGATGTGGGGGCGCAAAACTGTTTCGACATTGAATCACAAGGGAAGGAAAAAGCAAAAACCCCGGTTTGTGGCCGGGGTTTGGGAGATGACCGATACCCCCCAACTTTTTTAGGTGAGGGTCAGGAGCTATTTTGATTTAAACAAGTGGAGCATTTCGAACATGGCGTCCATTCCCGCCAAGGCCGTGATGTCGCTGGTGTCGAATGGTGGGGAAATTTCCACCACATCACAGCCCACGAGATTTGGAATTTTCAAAGCGCGGAAGATGCGTTGCACTTCATAAGTCGTCAAACCGCCCGGCACGGGCGTGCCGGTGCCAGGGGCGCAGCTTGGATCCAAATTGTCGATGTCGTAGCTGATGTAGGTTGGAGTGTCGTCGAATGTTGGCAACGTTTTAAGGAAATCGTTGATGTTTTGATTTCTGATTTCGTCGACTGTGATCACGCGGATGCCGTGTTTGTTAACGAAATCTAAATCTCCCCCGGCAGCCAAAGGACCGCGGATTCCGATTTGCACCATTTTCTTAGGATCGACCAATCCCTCTTCCACCGCGTGACGAGCGAATGCTCCGTGATGGTATTCACATCCCCACGCCGCTGGATAAGTATCCAAGTGCGCATCGAAATGAATGAACGCCAAAGGCTTGCCATATTTTTTTCTTAAAGCGCGCAGAACAGGAAGAGTTGTCGAGTGATCTCCGCCAACTGAAACAAACCGCTTATTATGCTGAAGAAGTTCGCCCACAAATTTTTCGATACGCTCATAAGTTTGACCTTGATCGATCGGCACCGTAGGGCAATCACCGATGTCAGCGACTTTTAATTTCTCAAAGAAATTTTCCATGCGAGTCATGTGGAAACCACGACCAAGAGCAGAAACCTCTCTCACTTTTGTCGGCGCGAAACGAGCCCCGGGGCGATAGGAAACGCCACCGTCATAGGGAATACCAAAGATTCCGACTTCATAGTCCGCGTCAATCGCCACATAGGGCAAACGGAAGAAGGTTTTAATCGCAGAAAATCGGGGAAACTCACGTCCACTTAAGGGTTTGTATTCCATTATTGACTCCTCAATTATCTAGACTACATTACCGCCGATGGACTATCAACGCGACCAAAAACAATTGATTCAGTGGTACAAAAAAGAACGCCGCGCTCTTCCATGGCGAGAAAATAAAGACCCTTACAGAATCTGGCTTTCTGAAGTGATGTTGCAGCAAACCACCGTGGTCGCGGTGATCCCCTATTTCGAGAAATTTCTTAAAAAGTTTCCGACAGTTCAGGACCTAGCCTCAGCTCCAGAGCACGACGTTTTAGAAGCGTGGGCAGGTCTAGGTTATTACTCCCGCGCGCGAAATCTTCATAAGGCAGCAAAAGCTTTGGCCGAAAAGGGCTTTCCCAAAACGGCCGCAGAACTTTTGGAACTCCCTGGATTCGGTCCCTACACTTCCCGCGCGGTCGCAAGCATTGCCTTTGGCGAAAAGGTCGGCGTCTTGGATGGCAATGTCATCCGCGTTCTTTCACGCCGATATGGATTGAAGTTGGAATGGTGGAATGGAAAAGCCCGCCAACAATTGCAGGATCTGTCTGATAAACTTTCCGCCTTTGGGAATTCTGACTCCGTCAATCAAGGTCTGATGGAATTAGGAGCAACGATTTGTACTCCTCAAAAAGTCATGTGCATGATGTGTCCATGGTCTTCCGACTGTGTGGCTCGGGAAAAAAACATGGTGGACAAATTGCCTCTGAAAAAACCTAGAAAGCAGAGTGAAGTCTGGGTCTGGAAACCAGTTGTTTCAATCAAGAACAATAAAGTCGCATTGATAGAGAATGACTATGCTCCGTTCCTTAAAGGGCAAATGATCTTTCCAGGAACGATTTCTCAAAATGACGACAAGCCCAAAGACTATGATGCTAAACACAACATCACACATCATGATATCTTCATAAAAATCACTCAAAAAAAGAGTGTGAATGACCGAAACATCCAGTGGGTTGAGTTGAAAAATCTGAAGAAGGTCAATCCCTCCTCGCTGTTACAAAAAGTACTCCACAAGGTAGAAATATGAAGCACACGGTTTTAAAGGTCTTTATTTTGGGCAGCAGCATCGCCGGATGCGCGCACACCAGCCCAACGAAAGATCTTATGACCACGGACTTCTTACTTCAAAAAGATATCAAGCAAATTACATTTCAAGGGGACAACGAGCGCCCTCGTTTTTCTGCCAATGGCAATCGTCTGATTTATGCAAGCCGGGGCCGAGGCAATCAAAAAAATCTGCAACTTTTCGAAACAGATTTGATCCGCAACAAAGAACGTCGCGTGACGTTTCAAGATGGCGATGCCTTTGATGCGAGCTATATCAGCGAAATGGAAATGATCTATTCAAGCACGACGGACGAAATCAAAGAAAGTCCGTTCTTGAATAAAAATCCGAACAAAGACTATCCGCCAGCAGATCTTTACATGAGCGACCGATTTGGTTCCGATATTGTGCGCATCACAAACCAACCTGGTTATGATGCGGAATCAATTTTAATGCCTCATCCGACGAAACCATATGTGATCTTCACCTCCCGTCGCGGAGATGTAACGGGTATTTTTCAAATCGATCTTAAAACCAGTTATGTTTCATTGTTGGCTGCGGAAACCGGCAAAGACCGCCGCTCACCGACACTGGCTCCTGAAAAAACTCGTGTGGCATTTATTGAAACCAACTTGGAAAGCAAACAACAAAGTTTGCAAATCGTGGATTTACATACCAAACAAACGGCCTTGTTAAAATCAGACGAGGGACAGTATCGCGATTTATTCTTTGCTCCCCGCCCGCCGGCACGCTTGTTCTATAGCATTCTCAGAAAAGGCGAGAAAAAGAATCAGATCGAAGTTTATAATTTGGAAACAAAATGCACCCAGGTGGTTTTCAAAGGGACCGACTCTTTGATGTACCCTGCCGTTTCTAATGAAGCCAACGAACGTGTGGCGTTCACCAGAACTTTTCAGGACAAAAAGCAAATCTATATCGTCGCTTTGCCAGATGATATGGGTCCTTGCCTGGCTGATCCAAAGGCCGAGAAGAATGCCGACGGGACAACAAGCACCGTAGCGCCAGCAACCAACAGCTCTGTGGCAAATCCCGCGGCAGCCGCTGTCGTGGCGCCGAAGAAACCCACTCGCCGTGGCAAGCGCGGTCCAATTCCGGCACCACAACCACTTCCAGAACCGGAAGTCCCACTTCCTGATAGAAAAATGATTCCTGCTCCAGCAGAAACTGCGCCGCCAACAACCCCGGCGCCAACGCCAGCTCCATCAGCCACGCCAGCCGTGAAGCCTTCCGCGAGTCCAGTTTCTGTGGAAACCGCGACACCGACTCCTTCACCCGTGAAATAAAGACCTTTGCTCTTGCTGGGCTTGGTCAGCCTTGGTAACCTGAAAGGGTGAGAACGTGGTTGGCCCTTCTTTTATTCAGTCCCCTGACAAGCTTCGCAGCACCTTACCCTGCGACCAGCACTTCTGCGCTGACGGCTCCAGAAAAGGGACTTTATTTCTTGCACAAGGGTTTCACCGTCAAAACAGATGGCAGCACTTGGACTCCGATTGCAACTTCTGAAGACAGCCTGCTCGACACAGTTCGTTTTGCTGATAAAAATTCTCCTGATACGGCTTCCTTGAGCGTGCGCACCGACCGTGTTTCTAAAAATGCGTCTCTGGAGCTTTACACTCGCAAATGGATGCGTGATTACCCCAGCTATGGCTTTGAGGTTCTGGCGACAAAGCAATTCAATTTAAATGGCAGCCCTGCCTTGATCGTGGACATGCTTTCCCGATCTAAAAACAAACAGATCCGCCAAGTCGTTTTAAAAAACGAAGACAAAGTGGCGATCATGACTTGCCTGGATAACAAAGACACGTTCACGAAGTCTCTGCAACAGTGCAATCAAATCATCAAGACATTCTCTTGGGTGACACCCGAAGAAAAGCCTTCTCTGAAGAAATAATTTTTTCCTGCGTTCTCCGATTGACTCCAAATCAGAGGATTACTAGTTTCACTGACATGAAATACGTTCTGTCTTTCCTCATCATTTTATTTTCTTTGAAAGCCATTTGTGCGGAATCAAGCTCTACGATGAATCTTGATTCCACGCCTCAACAGGATTCCGAAAGAAATTGGACATTGTTTCTGACCGGCTACCCGGTTCCCCTTGTTGGATCTGAAGGTATGGGGGGCGCCCTCGAGTATAAAATCAATTCCCTGATCACGGGTAATTTCACCTTGAACAAAATGACCAACATCAAAGAGGACAATAGAACTTCTTTTGGTTTGGGCAAGTCCGACAAAGACGTGAATCTATCTTACTCTGCCGGAATCAAATACATTCCATATTCCTTGGGTCGCTTTGGATTTTACCTCGGCACTGGCTACATGGTGGGCGAAAATAGTTCGGAATATCAACCCGGACTTTTTGGTGGTCCACAAGCTGATAAAAACAGCCGCTTTGAGGGAATTTATGGGGCCCTTGGATGCCGCTTCGTTGGCGCTAAAATGAAACGCTTTACTTGGGTCTTCGATGCTTCCATCAATTACAATCCAGGAGCTTCTGTAGAAAAAAACTATTACGTCGCTGGAGATTTGGGTCATCAAGTCAGCCGACTGGAAACAACGGTGGGATATGGCATTCAACCAACAGCTTATATCGGCGGCATGTTCTAGTTATTTTCAAACTGGCCCGGGCAGTAATCCAACTCAACCGGGCAATACACACACGTCATTCCACGAACATCTTTTGTTACGCGACCGGAAGGAATTTTAACTTCGCGATAAAAGCCTTGATCGAAATTCAGAATGTGCTTCAAAGTTCCACCGTCACCAAGACCCACGACAACATGATCCATTTCCTCGACCTGGTTTGAAAGAACTGTGACGCGATCGTCTTCAATCCAATATAACGCCAATGGTTGATTCTTGGTCACAGCAAAATGAATTTGAATTTTCTTGTCCTCGGTACGGCAGCGAACAGCATTGAATGCGGGATCCACATCAGCGTGCGCCACGGAAGAAACAACAAGAGATGCCATGAAGGAGCAGATCAACGTTTTCATAACTTGATCAAAACGACAAAACCTCTTTGTGTCAAACAAAGAGGTTCGTTCGTTTCAGGTAAGGTCGTGCCTTTTCAGGTACTTCATGACCTATTGGAAGACTAAGTAAATCTCGGACATGGCTTTTGAACCGCCACAATCCAGAGCGTTCACATTCAGCTCGTACTGTTTGCCGACGCTGAAGTCACTTGTCAGCAACAGCGTCCCGATCGTCGCTGTACCGCCTGACTCGAAGGCTTGTAAAGCCACGTCAGCATTATTTACTTTGATCTTACCTGTCGATCCAATGGCCGAGTCACCAGAACCGAACGCGCGGTAATTGGAAATCGCCGCCGTTGAAGAAGCCAAACGACTTCCCATCAGGACAAAGTTATCAACCAGGATTGAAGTCAAAGCTTGCGACGAGCCTGACAATTTCACGGAACGCTCACCATTCAAAGTCACTTTGTTCGTAAAAGTTCCCAAAACATAAGGAGCTGCGACATTCGTCACTGCCAAATTGCTTGGCCCCCCATTGGCCGTGCTGTGGTCGCGCGCAACCACATTCGACAAGCGAGATCCTAAAGAAGGACCGGTTGCGATCTTATCGAACAACTTCGCATAATAACAAACACCATCAACCGTACGCTCTGGAATCACGACCGGGAATGATTTGATTTCGACAAATGATTTACAAGAATAAACGATACACTTCCCACCCGACTTCACTTCGTTGCTTCCGCAAGTCACAGAAATTGATGCCGTTTTAGTGACGGACTCGCCCGCCGCATTCGTTCCTTTCACATTACAAGAAAGATCCTGTGTGATTTTAAGCGAAGTCGAAGTCGCCGCCACTGGCAGAGTCCCCGATTGACCGTCGTTGCAAGAATAAGCCAATGTGCTGACGTTGATACCTTGTGTGATCAATGCTGCTGTTCCGTTGATGGCGACCTTTTCACTCGAGAAAGATGCATTCAAATCTGGAGAAGGACATGCTTTATCCAAACCAATGTAACTGCCTTTTTCCGAATTGACGTAACTTTCCTTACCACCCAGACAGATATAATTGTCATTTTTATTATAGATCGCATTCACCATCACAGAACTGGAAGGACAGCTTCGCGGTTCAGAAACAGTTCCATTAGGAACAGACCAAGTACTACCGGCAGGTTTGCCATTACAAGTTGCTGGCAAGCAGGCACCGGATGTTGATATCAAATTTCCTTTTGCCCAATTGCCCGTTGCAACCGCATTGCCTTTACTACAAGTCAGTTCGACATTTTTTATATAAGAATATTTTAGATCGCCACCGAATTCACAAATGCCATTTTCTAAAATCGCATCATTGGATGGAACCCACCAAGTGCTGCCTTCCGCATGATTAAAACAATTCGATACCACTTCCTCTTCAGGAGCAGATTGAGATGCCATTTCTGATTTGGTAAACGAGGCAGAGTTCGGTGCGCAGTTTTGAAATGCGACGACAAGAAGACCCACGGCCAATATCTTATTCACATGCTTCATTTGGCAGTCCTTGGTTAAACATTCCCTACTGGACTTTTCGGCAGAATCCGAATGAAACTTGTGGTTTTTCAGCTATGAAACAGGACCGTCTCAGATCAAGACAGATCGGGTACGGACACACTTTTGGTAGCGAACGTGCGTCACATGTGACGCTTTGTTGGTAGCAACAAAAGGTACGTCCTTACCTCACAGGTAAGGACGTACCTTTTGTTTTAGGAATTTTTGTTCAGCCACTCGGCCATTGGCAAGGCGAAGTATGTGAAGATGATATCGGCTCCAGCTCGGCGGATTGAGTACAGAGTTTCGACCATCGCGCGGGTTTCATCGATCAAGCCGGCTTTGGCGCCGTGTTTGATCAAACCGTATTCGCCACTCACGTTGTAAGCAGCGACGGGAATGGATGTGTGTGCTTTTACTTTTGCGATCACATCCAGGTACGACAACGCTGGTTTCACCATCACGATGTCAGCCCCCTCGGCCACATCCAAATCAATTTCGCGAATCGCTTCACGCGTGTTTCGGAAATCCATTTGATACGTTTTTTTATCACCGAATTTAGGAGCAGAATCCAAAGCTTCACGGAACGGACCATAGAAACTGGAAGCATATTTTACAGAGTAAGAAAGGATGCCGGTGTCGATCAAACCTTCGGCATCAAGGGCCTCACGAATCGCACCGACTCGGCCATCCATCATGTCAGATGGAGAGACAATATCAGCACCTGATTTTGCATGCAGCACACTCATTTTCGCGAGGATCTCTACCGTTTCATCATTCAAGATGAGACCGTTTTTCACTAAGCCATCATGTCCATCCGAGGAGTAGGGATCGAGTGCCACGTCTGTGATCAGAGTGACATCTGGAAACTTGTCGCGAATTTTCTTCAGGGTTGTGGGCATTAAACCATTTGGATTCAGAGACTCCTTCCCCGTTGGATCCTTTTTGGTTTCTGGCAAAGCCGGGAAAAGATCGAAACTTTTCACTCCCAGGGAAACAGCCTTCGCGACCTCATCTAGAATTAAATCAGGGCTCATACGGAAAATGCCTGGCATTGAGGCAATTTCTTGTTTCTGACCCGTGCCTTCAACCAGGAATAATGGGAGCACTAATTGCGATGGGCGGAGATCAGTTTCGGCAACCATTTGTCGCACAGCTTCAGTGCGTCTGTTTCTTCTGGGCCTCTGTGTCAACTTCATATAGAACCTCGCTTCGGATGTCAGTTGCCGTCTCACTATGGGAAAGCAGCGTTAATGACATTTCAATGACACTTTAATGAAAGTTTAGTGATAAACCTAATAATCAAGATGGAAGATATACTTCTCGTTCACAGAAAATCTAGTAAAAACTTTTGCTTTGACGTTTCAGCGTCTCTTCAAGATGCAGCCGTGTGGAAGACATGTCTTCGCCAGATTTTATTTTGCCGTGAAGACGAAGTAAATTCAATGCTGGATGTTTTGGAAGCCGACGATCAAATTCTTCGCGGTGAAAAAGCTTTCAGCCTTCTACTTGAAATCCTTTGTGGCCTCCACTCCCCGATCGTGGGTGAAACTGAAGTCTTCGGTCAATTCCGTAACTTCATTGAATCTCGTAAAGCCGCTGGCGACGTTTTGTTTGGCGACAATCAGAAATGGTTGAACTTCGTTATGCAAGAAGTGAAACGCACGCGCGCAGAACACTTGGTGGGGATTGGTTCACAAAGTTATGGCAGCCTTCTGCGCCGTTACTCCAAGGATATGGATTCTGTGACTCTTTGCGGATCCGGACAATTGGCGCAAGAAATTCTTCCGTGGCTGGCTCACAAAAAATCCGTTCAAGTTCTTTGCCGTGAATGCACAAAGATGCGCAGCTTCGCAGAGAAATACGATAATTTGACTATTTCTAACTACAACGAAGCTTACGTTCATGGAGAGGCGATGGTTATTGCCGCACCTCTGTCTGATGCACGCATCTTGGAATTGATCAGCAAGCAGGATACCCGTCCTCATGTAATTTACGATCTGCGCGGCGAAGAAAACAATCTTGCAGCGATGATCGCGAGTCAGTTCCCTCACGTGACTCTCATGACCCTTCAACAGTTCTTTGCCGAAATCGAAGAAACCAAAAAGGACCGACAAACAAAGATCGAGCAAATCCGCACGTTCTTGTTTGAAAAAGCCTTGGCCTTCGCACAAAGAACGGAGCTTCGTCCACTTGGGTGGGACGATATATGCGCTTAAAGATTTCCGCGAGAAAAAGTGATTTGGCCCGCCTCCAGGCCTATATGGTTGGCGAAATTCTAAAAGAAAAAAATCCCGGACTTGAAATCGAATTCAAGTTCAAAGAATCCCTGGGTGATATCAACCTAACAACACCTCTTTGGAAAATTCCAGAGAAAGGCGTTTTCACCGAGGACTTCTTTGGCGAATTGATCAACGGTGAAACCGATATGGTTGTTCACTCTTGGAAAGACCTTCCCACAGAAACCAAAACTGAGACCGTAATTGCGGCGACACTGCCTCGCGCCGATCAACGTGATTTGTTATTGGTTAAAAAATCTCACTTTGAAAAACTGCGCACGACTAAAAAAATGAACGTGTTCAGTTCTTCGCCTCGTCGTGAATACAATCTGACAAATTTCTTTAAAGAACATCTTCCGTTCAACTTGGAGTCCGTAAAGTTTGAAAGCGTTCGCGGAAATATCCCAACACGTATTCGCAAACTTTTGGAAGCGACTGAAACAGATGGTTTGATCGTTGCGAAAGCAGCCTTGGATCGTCTGTTGACAGCGAAAGAGCCTGAATTCAAAGAAGTTCAGGGCCTTCTTCGCTCGTACTTGGATCAAGTTGAATTTGCCGCTCTTCCTTTGAGCATCAATCCGAATGCAGCGGCTCAAGGTGCCCTGGCGGTTGAGATCAAAGCCGACCGCGCCGATTTGAAAGCGCTTTTAGCTAAAATCGACAATCCAACGACATTCCAGTGCGCGCAAAAAGAGCGTGATATCCTGGCGAGCTTTGGTGGCGGTTGCCATCAAAAGATCGGCGTGGCTGTTTTGTCCCGCCCGTATGGTGAGATCACGATTCTGAAAGGTCTGACTGATGGTGGAACTGTTTTAGATAAACGTGAATTGAAACCTTCGGTCGTTTCTCCGAAATTTTCTGCAGATCAAATGTGGTCTTCAGAAGTTCGTGCGGAAAGAAAAGTATTGAACGACTGGAAGATTCCAACTGGAACAAACGCTTTGTATGTTTCCCGTTCTGAATCTTGGCCGGAGTCTTTGAAATTCGATCAATTCATTTGGACGGCGGGCACTCGCACTTGGAAAGCCATGGCGCAAAAAGGTGTTTGGGTTCATGGTTGCTCCGAAGGATTGGGCGAGCAAGAGGAATCCCGCATCGACATCTTGGCGGGTAAATCTTTGTCGTGGGCAAAATTGACTCACGACACGGGTTACGAAGAGGGTGCTCGTCAAATGCCTTTGGTTGCGACTTATACATTGGGTGAGCAAAACAACGCGACACCGGTGATGGGCAAAGAATGCTTCTTCTGGAGCAGCGGCAGTCAGTTCCTGGATACGGCAAAGAAACATCCTGAAGTTCTTAACAAGCACCACGCCTGCGGTCCTGGCAACACCTACAAAATCATCCGCCAGTATCTGCAAGAGCAAAATAAATTCGAAGAATCAAAATTAAATATCTATTTGGATCAAGAAAACTGGAGACAGCAATGCACAAAGTAACTTCTGAAGAATTATTCCAACGCGCTTTGAAAGTAACACCAGGTGGAGTTCACTCCCCCGTTCGTTCTTTTAAAGGTTTGGACCGTGCACCTGTTTTCTTTAAACAAGCTGAAGGCGCTTTCCTGACTTCTGTTGAAGACAAAAAGTACATCGACTTCTGCCAAAGCTTTGGACCCTTGATCCTGGGTCACCGTGACGCTGAAGTGGCTGAAGAAGTTCATCGTATGGTGGACACAGCTTGGACTTTCGGCGCGACTGAAATTTACTCTTTGGAATTGGCCGAGTGGATTTCTTCAACTCTGCCATTCATGCAAAAACTTCGCTTCGTTTCCTCTGGAACAGAAGCCGTGATGTCAGCACTTCGTGTGGCTCGCGCAGCTACAGGCCGTAGCAAAATCTTGAAATTCGAAGGTTGCTACCACGGTCACGTTGATAACTTGCTTGTTAAAGCAGGTTCAGGCTTGGCGGGTGCAGCGGCTTCTTCTTCAGCAGGTATTTCTGCTGAAGTAGCTAACACGACGGTTGTGGCCCCTCTTGATGACGAAGCAAAACTTGAAGAAGTGTTTGCAGCTCAAGGTAAAGACATCGCAGCTGTGATCATCGAACCACTTCCAGCGAACTATGGTCTTTTGATTCAACGCCAAGAATTCCTTAAAAAAGTATCTGAAATCTGCAAAAAGAACGGCTCTTTGTTGATCTTTGACGAAGTGATCTCTGGTTTCCGCGTAGGCCTTGATGGCATGGTTGGTAAAACAGGTATCACTCCCGATCTAGTGACTTACGGTAAAATCATCGGTGGTGGTTTCCCTGTGGGTTGCTACGGTGGTCGTGCAGAACTTATGAACATGGTGGCTCCAAGCGGCGATGTTTACCAGGCCGGGACTTTGTCAGCAAATCCGATCGGTATGCGCGCGGGTCTGGTGACTCTTAAAAAAATGCAAAGACTTGATGGCTGGAATGTACTTGAAAAACGCACTCAAAAATTCGTTCAGGCATTGCGAGACGGATTTGCCAAAAAAGGTGTGCCGTTGAAAGTGGAACAACACTCTTCGTTGTTCTGGATCCACGGCGATACTAGCGGCAAAACAATCCGTACGATCGAACAAATCCCTGCGAATCAAAGTTCAACATTCAAAACATTGTTCCTTAAAGCTTTGGATAAAGGTGTTTATCTGGCTCCAAATGCTTACGAAGTTGGTTTCGTTTCTATGGCTCACACAGATGAGTTGCTGGCTGAAGCAGCTAACATCATCGTGAGTTCTGCGGAGTAATCCAGAATGATTAAGAAGACCTTCCTTAAATCACATTTGAAAACGGTGCTCGCGATCATCTGGTTCGCGTTCACGTTTGCACTTGTGGCTTGGTGGTGGGTCTTTTTCTTGATGGAGCTTGAAGGGGCCCGTCAACATCGCATGATCGCCTGGGAAGGATCGATCCTTTTAGGTTCCATCCTGATTGGCGGTATCTCCCTGATCGTTTTCACCTTCCGCGACAAACAACGCCACGATCGGCTGCGTTTCTTTTTCTCGACATTCAGTCATGATATCAAAACTTCGATTGCTCGCTTAAGACTGCAAGCCGAAGTTTTGGAGGAAGACTTGCAAGGCAACAGCCCGCCCGTCATGAAACGTCTGATTGCAGATATCCAAAGACTGGATCTGCAATTGGAAAACTCTCTGCTTTTAGCAAACCTTGAAGTCAGTCCACTTTTGCACGAAGAAATTCCACTGAGCCAATTGCTGGCAAATCTGCGCAGTGAATTTGCAGATCTTTCCATCGAATTGGAGCGAGATGCGCGAATTTCTGGTGACCGCCGTGCTTTAATGAGTGTCGTGCGCAATCTTTTGCAAAATTCCGTCTTGCACGGAAAAGCCACGACAGTTCGCATCCGTGTTCGCTCCCTGAATAACACTCGCTTAGAAGTCATCTTTGAAGATGACGGCTTGGGTTTTAAAGGCCAAACCAGCAAACTGGGATCTGAACTTTTAAATTCCAAAGACTCCCGCGGCAATGGTATCGGCCTTTTGATCACAAAGCGCCTGATGGAAAAAATGCGCGGTGATATTAGTTTTGAATCCACAGAGAATGCCGGCTTCAAATCCATCCTTCACCTGGAGGGGCATCTATGATGAGAAAAATCCTTCTGGTTGAAGACGATTTATCATTGGGTGAAACCCTGACGGAACGCCTGCGTAAGGACTATGAAGTCTCCTGGGGAAAAAGCGTTGCTGAAGCCTGGGCTTTGTTCAGCAAAAACAAAGATTTTGATTTGGTGATTTTGGATGTGGGTCTTCCTGATGGCACAGGCTTTGAGCTTGCGGCAAAAATGAAGAAACTCTCCCCGGTTCTATTTTTATTCCTGACTGCTCAAGCAGATGCAGAGTCTCGCCTGCAGGGCTTTGAATTGGGTGCTTCTGAATACATCCCAAAACCTTTCCATTTAAAAGAGCTGTTAATCCGCGTAAAGAACGTTTTGGATTCCCATGCTCCCCTCAAGGAAGTGCATCTGACTTCCTGTGTGATTAATTTTACCAACATGTCTGTGCGCAAGAACTCGGGTCAAATCGAGTACCCTGCTGTGACCGACATGAAGATTTTGCAGTTATTAATTGATAAAGCACCCCGCGTCCTCAGTCGTGACGAAATCATGAACGAGATCTGGGGTGTAGATAAAAATCCCAGCCACCGGACGATAGACAACATCATCGTTCGTCTGCGCCACCTATTGGGCGAAGACGGCGAAACCCATATTCGTTCTGTGCGCGGCATCGGCTACCAATGGTCTACGGAGGAAACAACACCATGAACACACTCTTTCACAACGCTCTTCAAAGAAAAGCACAAAAAGTTCCTCCAATCTGGTTCATGCGTCAGGCCGGTCGTTATCATCAGCACTACCAAGGCATGAGAAAGAAAAACTCTTTCGAGGAGCTTTGCAAAACTCCAGAGCTAGCTGCGGAAGTCGCTCGTGGTCCTGTGGCTGAATTTGATTTCGACGTCTCTATCCTATTCTCTGACATCCTATTCCCATTGGAAGCATTGGGCATGGGCTTGAAATACACGGATGCTCACGGCCCCCAATTAGGCTTTAAGCTAAATCCTGAAACAATCAGCCAGTTGGGCGAGGTCGCTCCTGCGATTGAATTCATGAAGTTCCAAAAAGAAGCTGTGATCGCAACTCGCGAGGTGCTTCCTAAAGACAAGAGCTTGATCGGCTTTGTTGGTGGTCCTTGGACATTGTTCGTCTATGGTGTTGAAGGATCTCATGCAGGTTCTTTGATTCAATCTAAAGTATTGATCAATATGTTCCCGAAATTCCTGGAAAAGATGCTTCCGCTACTAAAAGCAAACATCCAACTTCAATTGGATGGTGGTGTTGAGCTTGTTATGATCTTTGATACGGCAGCAGGCGAAGTCTCTCCATTGTTCTTTAAAGAATGGATCCAACCTGTGATCTCAGTTCTTGCAAAAGAATTCCCAGGTAAAATTGGCTACTACTCAAAAGGCACTCAACCGACATTCTTTAATAAAGAATTCTCGGAACTTCCATGGGCAGGCCAAGGTTTTGATCACCGTTGCTACATTCCTGAATGCTTTAAAGTACAAAACAAAGGCTTCGTTCAAGGAAACTTCGACCAAAGCTTGTTGTTCATGGAAGACGGCGATTTCAAAAAAGCTGTGGCAAACTTCCTGGCTCCAATGAAGGACATGTCTCCTGAGGCACGTGCCGGTTGGGTTTGCGGATTAGGTCATGGCGTTTTACCTAAAACTCCTGAAAAGAATGTAAAACTCTTCATCGAGACTGTGCGTGAGGTGCTTTCATGATGATTAAAAATCTTCTGGCAAAATACGATGTCCCAGCTCCGCGTTATACGTCTTACCCGACGGTTCCTTATTGGGAAACAAACCCGACACGTGAGCAATGGGTTTCCCACTTAAACACGACTTTGAAAAAAGGCGATGGTGGTTGGTCTTTGTACATCCACATTCCTTTCTGCGAAACACTTTGCACTTTCTGTGGTTGCAATAACATCATCACGAAAAGCCATACGAAGGAATCTCCGTATGTCGATATGCTTTTAAAAGAGTGGCATCTTTATACCCAACAAGTGCCAGAGCTTTTGAAAGCGCCTTTAAAGCACATCCATTTGGGTGGTGGCACTCCGACATTCCTTTCTTCAGAATCTTTGTTACGTCTTCTGACTCCGATTGTGAACGACTGCAACCTGGATAAAGAACACTTTGAAGGCTCTATCGAAGTGGATCCTCGTCGCACAACTGCTGAACAATTAAAAGCTTTGCGCACGCTGGGCTTTAACCGCGTCAGTATGGGTGTTCAAGACTTCAACCCTGAAGTGCAACGCCTGGTAAACCGTATTCAACCTTTGGAAATCACAGCCAACCTTTCAGACGAAGCCCGCAAACTGGGTTATACGTCTGTGAACTTTGACTTGATCTATGGTTTGGCAAAACAAACCGCTGAATCCATCCGTGAAACAGCGGAAGCGACTGTGAAGTTGCGCCCGGATCGTATTGCTCTTTATAGCTTCGCTTTGGTTCCTTGGATCAAGCCAGCACAACGCCTGTTCAAAGACGAAGATCTTCCGAAAGCCGCTGAAAAACGCGAACTTTACGAAATCGCTCGTGGCATTCTGATCAAAGCGGGTTATGTGGAAGTGGGCATGGATCACTTTGCCCTGCCGACTGATAACCTCAGCATCGCAATGGATGAAAAGCGCTTGCACCGTAACTTTATGGGTTACACCGATCAAAGAACCGACGTGCTATTGGGCTTGGGTGTTTCTTCGATCTCTGAGACGCCATTTAGCTTCCATCAAAATGAAAAAGTTCTGCCTTTGTACGAACAAGCTTTGAATGATGGTGTCTTGCCAACCATGCGTGGCCACATCCTGACGGATGAGGATCAAATTCGCCGTCGCCAGATTTTAAAATTGATGACCGAATTTGAAGTGGAATTCCTCAGTGCCGAGCAAGAGCAAGGCGCGAAAGAATTCCTGGCTGAAATGATCAACGACAAGCTTTTGGTCATCAAGGATCACAAATTGGTGGTGCTGGAAGCGGGTCGTCCGTTCCTGCGCAATGCTTGTGTGTATTTTGACGAGCGTTTGAAAACCAAACAACCTCAAACTAAGATCTTCTCTCAATCTATATGAAGAAGGTCACGGTTGTCGGAGCTGGTTTCGCGGGATTAACAATCGCCTTGAAACTGGCTCAAAAAGGATTCGAAGTTGAAGTTCACGAAAAGTCTTCCCGTGTGGGTGGACTTTTGGGAACTGATTACTCGGAACATGGAATGGCCGAACGCGCTGCCAATTCATTGATCCTGTCCAACCGATCTGAAAAACTTTTTCAAGAAATCGGCCTTGAACCCGCGCTGCCTTTGGAATCCTCCAAGAAAAGATTTATCTTCCGTGGCTTCCCCAAAGCCGTGCCTTTGAATCCTTTTGAAATTCTAGCGGTAGCTTTTAAAGTCGTTCCACGAGTGCTTTTTGCCAAAGCGAGTTTGAAACCCAAAGCTTTTGAAACCTTGGAAGCCTGGGGACTTCGTCGTTTGGGCAAAGCGCCGACTCGCTTTCTGTTGGGACCTGCGATGCAGGGAATTTACGCCAACGAGCCTCAGGATTTGAGTGCCTCCCTGATTATCGCTCCGTTATTCAATAAAGAGCGCGAAAAATTCCGCGGCATGATGACTGGCGCGAATGGCATGCAGGATTTAGTGAATCACCTGCAACAGGCTTTGCAAAAGCTGGGCGTGAAGATTCATCTGAACTCTTCGGTTGATTTGGCAAACCTCCAAGGACCTGTGGTTGTGGCAACTTCCGCCTCGGCCGCAACAGAACTTCTAAAATCTCATGCACCTGCTGTATCGGCGCTATTAGCCCGCGTGCATATGTCTTCATTGATCAGCACGACGGTATTTTTTGATAAAGCTCAGACGAAATACAAAGGTTTCGGTTGCTTGATCCCTCGTGGTTTGAACCTTCGCACCTTGGGTGTGTTGATGCCGCCTTATATTTTTGCGGGCCGAGACAAGACCTACAATGAAACTTGGATCATGGGCGGTCATAACAATCAGGATCTTATCAATTTGAACGACAAAGATTTGCTGAACCTGATTGGAACTGAACGCAAACGTCTGTTCAAACGCCAAGACAGCATCCTGGACGCCAAGATCAATCGTTGGGATCGCTCTTTACCCATGTACGATTTGGAACTTGAGAAAATTCAAAATGAATTGGCGCAAATGAAATTACCTGCGGGATTGTTCCTGCATGGAAATTATCTTTCTGGTATCGGTCTAAGTAAAATTCTGGAGCGTAGCGAACGCCTCAGCGAAGAAATTGCGAGACAATATGAATAAAACAGGTGTTTTACTTTTAAATATCGGCAGCCCTCGCACTTATGAAGTTCCCGACGTTAAGAAATATTTAAAGCACTTCCTGATGGACAAGGAAGTGATCAATCTGCCCTTTATTTTTCGCTGGCCGCTTGTGAACCTTTTGATCGTGCCCAAACGCGGACCGATCTCCGCTGGCAACTATAAAAAAATCTGGCTGGAGAATGGTTCGCCGCTAACTGTGTATACCAATCAGTTTGCCGAAAAATTGCAGAATGAATTGGGAGAAAAGTATCTGGTCAAAGTAGGTATGCGCTACAGCGATCCAGATATTCCTTCTGCATTAAAAGCTTTTGCTGACGCGGGAATTGAAAACATCCTGCTGGCTCCGATGTATCCGCAATACGCCGACGCGACCACGGGGTCTTCGGTTCGTGAAGTTCAGCGCCAAATCGGCAAGTTAAAACTGAAATTCAAAGTGAAAAGCATCCGTGATTTCTATCAACACCCGTCTTTTGTGGATCCCAGCGTGGATATCGCGCAAGAGTTCCTAAAAGGCAAAGACGTGACTCATTACCTGTTTTCTTTCCACGGTCTTCCTGAAAGCCACGTGAAAGTAAATGCTGGTTGCCTGGTCACACCTGATTGCTGTGTGAAACCGGGCGCGTGCGATAAACCTTGTTACCGTGCCCAATGTTTGGCAACAGCAACATCCATGGCGACAAAAATGGGTCTTTCCAAAGATCAGTGGAGTTTGTCTTATCAATCACGTTTGGGTCGTGCGGAGTGGTTGAAACCATCCACCGAAGAAACCATTGCGAAACTGGCTGACAAAAAAAGCCTCGCGGTTTTGTGCCCGTCCTTTGTTGCGGATTGCATCGAAACACTCGAGGAAATTGGAATCGGTGGCGAGGAAACTTTCCATCATGCCGGTGGCAAAGACTATCACTTGGTTCCGTGTGTGAATGTGAATCAAAACTGGGTGAGCAAGTTTGCCCGTTTCGTCGAATCTCAAGCTTGATTGATTACTCTATTTTGACCCGCTGCGATTTGCTATCCAACAATACCTGAATAAAAATTGGGGTCCTAATTATTCAGGAGTAGCAACTTTGAAAAAGACATCATTGAAGTCAGTTCTGTTCGTATTGGCTCTGGCTCTATCTGTTCCCGTTCAGTCCCATGCTGGTTTAGATATTTTTGAGCCCTCTAAGGTTCTGGAAAAAATCCGCAAACAAATCGCAAAACAAGATATCGGCGCAACGATCGGCCTCAGTGCTGACATCATCGATGGCTTAAGCGTTTCTTTGAAATACAAAGCAAAGTCAGAGCCTTCGTACTTGGACGGCTACTACACTCGCCTGGATAAGTACATTATGACGACGGATGTGAACGTCGGTGACTTAATGAATGGAGACATCACTCCTTTTGGTTTCGATGTCGAGCAAGGCACGGAAGTTTACTTCGCTCGCCAGTTTAAATCCCAAGGCGATTCCATCAAAGCCCTTCCTTACACTTTGGATCGCATTCCATTCACCGCTCAAAAAGCGCTTCAAAAATTGAAGGTCGGCGATTTCGTCGCACTTCAAGGTAAGTTAAACATCATCTTCTCTGTGGGCGCCGATACGGATTTGAACCCGACAGTTTCTTTGGGCGGATCCACGCACGTTTATATGTCGGGCGATTTCATGATTCACTTGTACCGCATGGAAAACGACAAGATCCGCGTGAAATTGATCACGATGAGAAGTCGTGGAACCGGTGCGAGCGCCAGCATCGATTACCTGGGCCGACTTAAAGTTATCGGTTTGCGTGTGGTTGACAGAAAATTGGAGCGTTGGATTGATTTGAAACCAGCGTCTTTGAATTTCGGTAAATCTTTGAATGACGTTTTCATGTTGGACTATGTGTTTGACCTGAAAAACGCTGAAGCGGCGACCGCGTTCAACAACTTCATGAGCAAAAAAGTGAAGTTCAAAAACTTGAAAGTCATCGACCCAACAGCCTCCCGTCCTGAATTGCAAAAAGAGCTTTTGACAGACATGTCGGAAGTTGAAGACATGTACATGGCAGACCATAACTTGCCAGCGGAGCAACGCCGTATCGACCGCGTGTTTAAAGGGTCCAATACGTCTATCGACATCATGTCTCGCTATAAATTGTCCATGAGCATCCTGCGCCTGGAAGCAAACACGATGTATTCGCAAAACAAATTGCAAAACTACGATGCAAACAACATCGAAAAACAATACATCCTGGACACTTACCAAAAATCTGCCCAGTCCAAAATCTTTTATGGCATTTGGGGTAACAAGATCACGGAAGGCGATCACATTATCTTTAATTCCAATCCACAATGGACGCCAGGTTCTTTGGTCACGACTTCGCATTTCTATGAAGCACGTATGAGAAACGTTTCCAAAAAAGACTTCGGCAAAATGCAAAATCGCGCCGAAGACGTTTTGCCTGCATGGATCTATCGTCAAATCGATTGGAAACATTGGGACTTCTCAAATGGCGACATCGTGAATGGTTACTTCCGTCACCAGGTTTGCATCAGTCCGGATGCTTATGATGCGATTCCAAAATACTCTGCAGATCAGATCGAAAAATTGTTCACGGCTTATCTGGATTCCAAAGATCAGGATATGGATCAGCTAAGAACTAAAAAAATTGAAAAGATCGCGGCGAACCTTGCATTCTTGTTGCAGCCAGCGATGACAGACAAAGCTCGCTATGCCGCTTTCAGAAGTCTGCAAAAAATCGCCATGTGGCGCGATCATGGAGCCTATTTTATCCTGACTCTGCTTCCGGAAAATCGCTTCGAGGAGCTCGTGACTTATGAAATGACTTTCTCGGGTCGCAAATCTGATCAGATCAATTTCCGTTTTGGTAACTTTGAAAAACAACAGCTGTATCAAACACTGCTGTACATCCAAAACTTGATCAACGATCGCTCATTTGACCTGCGCCTGGTGACAGAATCCACCGGCGGATCGAAAAAACCTTAATGACGAAAAAGGGCTTCACACGAAGCCCTTTTTTATTTCTTCGCTCAGATGCAGTTCCCTAGCGGATTTTAATTGAGTAATTTGAGACAGCGCGCCATTTTCAACAAGTCGGCAAAATAGTGTTCGCCGCAAGCGTTTACGGCTTGGCCCGTTAACCACCCTATATTCTTAGCGTTTTCCCTCTGAAAACTTGAGGTCAACAGCACTTTAGAAATTTATACAAACCCGAGCTTCGTCGAGAAACAAAATATTCCCGGCGACTCCATTTAGAGCTTTAGATTAAAGGATTTTAAGTATATTAACCGAACCCAAGTTGCTAATTAGACCAGCTCATATACATCTGAAATAAGGGGAAAACGGTGTCATTCTTGAGATTACAACTGGCATTAACAGCATTGATTGTCGCTTTCACGACATCGTCTGCTTACGCGAAGGTCTATCTAAACTCACAATGCACGATGAAGGCCAATTCTGGCAAAATCGAAGGCAACGGCAGTAAAGACGAAAAATTTCCTCTCGCATCTATTTCAAAACTTGTGACTTCTTTGTGGGCGATTGAGACGTTGGGAGCAAACTATCGCTTTCAAACTAAAATCCACGTGACCAAAACAGGTCCAAAAACTTACGACATGCATTTCGAGGGCGGCAAAGATCCAATGATGGGTCGTAACGTCGGCTACTTTATTCTGGCTCAACTGGCGATGAAACAACTGGGCATCGAGAAAGTCGGCACCCTGTCCTTTGATGAAAACTTCCTGATGGAGTGGAATGTCGAAGAACCCGTGGCTGTGGCTGGTGACACCAAGCTTTTCGCTGACATCACAGAACAAGCCGCTCACGTGCAACGCGAACTTGAACAAGGGTTTATCACGCCGATCGCTGATAACTCCTATACGTACTTGCGCAAGATCTCCAAAACCGTTGGCGTCAATTTGCCTGAGCAAAAACCAAACATTCAGTTTGGCAACGTTCAATTTATCTCTAAGGCAGACTTTAAAAAGACCGATGATACTCAGACGCTTCTGTACAAGTCGGCACCTCTTTATAAAATCGTTAAGAACATGAACAACAGATCCAATAACTATGTGGCAGATCACTTGTATTGGAATTTAGGCGGCACTCCCGCGTTCAATGCTTACCTGGCGCAGAACTTGAAAATGGATAATCGCGATCTTGAGTTCAATCTGGGATCTGGAAACAACGCCGATTATATTTCACAAAAAAAATACGATTATAACGAAGGCACTTGCACAGCGATGATCAAAGTTTTGATTCGTCTGAACGAGGTGTTGGCAACACAAAAACTGGCACTGACTGATGTTATGGCGGTAGCCGGAATGGATGACGAATCCACTCTGGGCCACTATGAAGGTGTGATGACCGATGCCATGGTGGCAAAAACAGGGACGGTCGATAAAGCGAAAACTTTGGCTGGAACAATTTCAACGGGGAACGGGACCATCTATTTTGTGATTCTTATGCACAAAGATTCTTCCGGGGAAAATGGTTCCGCAACCAATGCGATTAAAAACCGCATCCGTGCCTTGTTCACCATCAACAATGGTTCTAAAAAAATTAACTACTCTGAATTTACGCCACTTCCATTTGATAGCCAGTCAGCGCTGATTATGGATTACGGGCCACGTTTAGGAATGTTCTAATGATCAGTGTGACGCTTTGGATTTTTTATGTTCTGGTTGCGATATTCACCGTATTTGGCCCGGTACGTGCCAACGGATATACAGTCGAGAACCTAAACAAAGCGATCGAGCTACAAAAGGACAAAGAAGTTCAGCAACAAATCCAATCCAAAGCTTTTGATCCAGGCGTGGGTGATTCTGATGGAATCACTCCCCTGATGGCAGCCGCGATGAATGGCAACGTCAAAGCTTTGAATTTGCTGATGCAAAAGAAAGCGAACCTGGAGCAAAGAAATAAGTTCGGTGACACAGCGTTGGCTTTGGCCGTTTCCAACGACCAAGATGCGGCGGCAAAAACTCTGATCGCTGCCGGAGCCAAGGTCGATGTCGCGGTTCTTTCCGAAAACAACGACACCCTTTTGATCACCGCCGCAAAAAGCAGCGAGAAAACAACTCGCCTGATTCTGCAAAAAAATAAAAAAGTCATCAACCAGACCAACGCTTTAGGTAACACAGCTTTGATGGAATCCATCATCGCCGGCTATCCCAGGATCGCAAAGCTTTTGGTGCAAAACGGTGCCGATCTGACAGTTAAAAACAACGACGGCAAGACCGCTTTGGATTTATCCAAAGAAATGAAAAACAAAAGCCTGACAGACCATTTGACTAAAAAATCCAAGTAATTTTATTTCAAGACAAAGGACAAAAGCAGCGGTATCAGAATCGCTGTGACCAGTCCATTCAGTGCCATCGCAAGTCCGGCAAAAGCTCCCGCGATTTGATTCACTTGAAAAGCTCGCGCCGTTCCCAATCCATGGGCTGACAGTCCTAAGGCAAAGCCACGGACTGCGGGATCATGAACTCGCACCATGTTCAAAACCATCGTTGCCACTGCAGCTCCAAACAAACCCGTAATCATCACGAACACCGTCGCCAGAGAGGCCGTGCCTCCGACTTTTTCTGCAATGCCCATCGCAATCGGCGTCGTCACCGATTTAGGAGACAGGGAAACCAACACTTCATGAGGCAATAAAAAGACTTTACCAATTAAAACGGCGCTGCCGATTCCAATCAAGGATCCAATCACCAACGAGACACACAAAGGCACCATCAGTTTTTTAAGTCGCTCCAACTGCGCATACAATGGCAAAGCGAAAGAAACAGTCGCCGGTCCCAACATAAAATGAATCGGCCGAGCCCCTTGAAAATATTCTTTATAAGGTATCTTAGTTAACAGCAAAACCGCCATGATCATCACGATCCCAAGCAAGGCAGGACTCAGCAGAGGATGGTTATTTCCCTTATCACTCAGTCGTCGCGCCCATAAATATCCACCCAATGTAAGAATCAAAGAAAAGAGTTCAATCATTTGCACTCTCCTTACGGCGGTCCAATTTTAAGAGTGTATTAAAAATCAAAGCCGTCGCAACGATAGTTATCGTTGTACTGAGTATGATGGTTATCACAATGGCCGGACCGTACTGCCCAAATAAATCAAAGTACTCAATCACGCCAACGCCTGCGGGAATAAAAAACAGTGAGAGGTGATTGGTAATGAACGCTCCAAGATTTTCCGTTTTTCCTTTTAGACTGGGAACAAACAGCAGCGCCAAAAAGAAAAATACCATTCCCATCACAGGGCCTGGAATAAACAGATGGAAATAGTGAACAACACCTTCACCGACAAGCTGAAAGAATAGCAGGATGGTCAGAGCTAATATCATGGAAGCAGAATAATCCCCCGCCTCCCACCCGACAAAGCAAATGTTGAACCTGTGCAATGGATCACGGTTCTTGATTGCCTGAGCCTTACGCCGGGACTATATATTCAACATGGAAACAAACAATCCCCTTCCGATTCAACTGACTCAAACAGTAAAAAAAGGTGGCTGTGCTGCCAAAGTGGCAGCACATGAATTACGTGCCATCCTAAACCAAGTGCAATTTCCTCCGACGGATGAGGCGGTCTTAGTTGATGGTGGTCTTTTTGACGACGCAGCTATTTATAAAGTTTCCGACAGCCTGGCTTTGGTACAAACTTTGGACTTCTTTACGCCGATCGTGGACTCCCCTAAACTCTTTGGTGCGATTGCCTCGGCCAATGCGCTTTCGGATGTCTATGCAATGGGTGGCACTCCGAAAACAGCTATGGCGATTTTCGCATTTCCTTTAGCTACGATGGAAAACAAAGTCGCCGTCGAAATTCTGCAGGGAGCAAGCGACAAAATGGCGGAGGCTCAAGTCAATTTTGTCGGCGGTCACTCGATCGATGACGACACGTTGAAGTTTGGTCTTTCGGTCACAGGATTTATCAATCCCCAACAAGTGTGGTCGAATGCCAAAGCGAAATCAGGCGATGTTCTGATTCTGACCAAAGCATTGGGCACTGGAACTTGCATGGCTTCATTGAAGCGCCAGGCTCACACCGAAAAGGACCTTCACGAGGCTTTAACCAGTATGGCGACTTTGAATCGCATTCTGGATTTGTTAAACGAAACAGATACCAACGCCATTCATGCCGCGACCGATATCACGGGTTTTGGATTGATCGGTCACAGCCAACAAATGGCCTTGGCAAGTCAGAAAACCTTCACTTTTAATTTCTCTGATCTCCCGCTTTTCGATTTGACGATGTCGTGCCTGGAGCAAGGCTTTTTAACCAAAGCTCACGCCAGCAATGCGCATTACACCAGCGAGCGCTGTCAGCTCTCCGATCTGGACCAATTGCAAAAACACGTGGTCTGCGATCCTCAAACCAGTGGGGGACTGTTATTAAGTGTCGCTGCGGCTCAGGCCCCCGCGGTTCTGGAAAAATTAAAAACTCGCTTCCCTAAGGCCGCCATCGTCGGAAAAGTTTCCGAGCCTTCTCATTTCGCGGTTGAAGTAAAGGCCTGATGAAGAATCTGCCAACGCTTTCTCCCGAGGATCTTTGGACCCGCCTGCTTGATGATTCGGTCAGAATCATCGACGTGCGTGCGCCCGTGGAGTTTGCCGCAGGTTCTATCCCTGCATCTTACAATCACCCGATCATGAATGACCAAGAGCGGGCCGAAGTCGGTACCGCCTATAAACTGCATGGTCAACAGCACGCCATTGAATTAGGTCATAAATTGGTGCAAGGACCGATCAAAGAAGAGCGGGTTCAGGCGTGGATTCAGGAATATCAAAAAGACCCGTCTCAAACGATCGTCACCTGTTTCCGTGGTGGCTTGCGCTCGCAGATCACGCAAATCTGGTTGCGCGAGAAGGGCATCGATGTTCTGCGTGTGGCTGGGGGTTACAAAAAGACCCGTCAGCTTTTGATCGAAAAGATCGAAGAGTTCTGCAAATCTCATCAGTTGATTGTCTTGACTGGAAAAACCGGTGTCGGAAAAACTCAATTGTTGAGCCAGATTCAATCGCGTCCTTTGTTGGATTTGGAAGCGCTGGCAAAGCACCGCGGCTCTGCCTTTGGTGGATATTCCGAACCACAGCCGTCACAGATAAACTTTGAAAACAGTTTGGCTGTGGCGATGGGAAAATTAAGTTTGCAGTCTTTTACGGGGTCTATCCTGGTGGAAGATGAAAGTCGTTTGATCGGTCGCTGTGTTTTGCCTGATAACTTTTTTGCTCTGTTACGAGAATCGCCGGTGATCGTACTGGAAGAATCCCTCGAAGTGCGCGTGAATAACACTTTCCAAGAATACGTCGTGGCTCCGATTGCCGATCCCACACTGTTTCCAAAACTTCAGGAAAATCTGGCTAAAATCAAAAACAAACTCGGCGGCCTTCGCTATTCAGAAATTTCTGCCGATCTTAAGACAGCGGAACAGAATTACAATGAACACCGTGATTTGGAGCCGTCAAAAGTGTGGATCGAAAAATTAATCACCTGGTATTACGATCCCATGTATGAGTCGTCTTTCCAAAAGCGCAACCCGCGCGTCTTAAGCAAAGGCAATCGCCAACACATTTTGCAGGAACTGCGAAAATAAAAAACCCCGGGGATTGTACTCGCCGGGGTTGTGTTTTTTAAGAGAACAGCTTTTTGATGAAGCTGGAGATTTTTTTACCGATGGTTTGCTTCGGTGCTGGCTGTCTGCGTGGAGCACTTGCACCTTTGCGTGGCTCGTGGCGTTTGTGAGCACCTTGGCCACCGCGGTTCTCACCGCGTTTTTGTTGGCCATGAGCTTGGGCTTTTGCACCGTGCTCAGGACGTTTTGCGTGTCTTGGATTTGGTCCATCCGACTTAACCGCAGAAGCCCCTTTGCGTTCTTCACGTGGAGGTCTGTTATCACCACCACCACGGTTTTCACCGCGAGGTCCGCGACCTTCACGGCGTGGGCCACGGTCACCTTCGCGACGAGGACCGCGATCACGATTGCCACCGCGATTCGGGCCACCCTCACGACGAGGACCACGCTCTCCACGATCGCCATCCAATGATTTTGGATAATGACCTTCGAAGCGCTCTGGGAATGGCTTAAACTCTTGAAGAAGCTGATCGTTTTCCAAATAGCCCACTTCAATTTTGTGTTTCAAATAGTCTTCGATACGAGTCAATGACTCGATGTCTTTTTCGCCCACCATGGAGAACGCCTGACCCGTTGTGCCCGCACGGCCGGTACGACCGATACGGTGAACATAGGATTCAGAATCCATTGGCAATTCATAGTTGATAACCAGGTCGACGCCTTTGATATCCAAACCACGAGCGGCAACGTCTGTCGCCACCAGGATGTTTAGATGATTTTCCGCTTTGAACTGTTCGATCACGCGATTGCGCTGAGCTTGAGTCAAAAGACTGGAAATCGCCATGGCTGGCACATCGTTATCAATCAAGAACTTCGTGATCTTTTCAACATTCAATTTGAAGTTGGTGAAAATGATCGCTTGTTTTGGGTTATGCAATTTTAGCAAAGACAAAAGGTGCTGAGGTTTTTCAGCATTGCCCACGTGGAAGATCTGGTCTTTCACGTTTTCCGCTTTGGCTTGGTCACGGCTGATGTTGATTTCAACCGGCTCGGAACCAAATTGGTAGGCCGTGTTCAAAACATCGAAGTTCAATGTTGCGGAGAAAACCAGGAACTGACGTTCACGAGGTACTCTTTGCAAAATGAATTTCATGTCGTCTTTGAAGCCCATGTCAAACATGCGGTCCGCTTCGTCGAATACGATCGCGCGAACCTGCTTCAAATCCACCAAGTGCTCTTTGTACAAATCGATCAAACGACCTGGAGTTGCCACGATGAATTCAACACCGTTTTTAAGCGCCTCTTTTTGTTTGTCGTATCCTGTACCGCCATAGATCGCGAAACCACGAAGGCCGCTTTCGGCGCTGAACTTGATAATGTTGTCTTGAACTTGCTCTGCCAATTCACGAGTCGGAACCAAAACCAAAATAAAGTTTTGTGGTTTCCAATCTTTGAATGCACGTTTTTCGATGATTTCTTTTTCTGAATCAGAAACTTCGCCGTGAGCCGGGCGAGCACGTAAAATACGCTCCATCAATGGCAGAACAAATGCTGCTGTTTTGCCGGTGCCTGTTTGGGCAAGGCCGGCGACGTCTTTGCCATCCAAAATGTAGGGCATGGCTTGCGCTTGGATCGGTGTGCAATCATCAAAACCAGTTTTCTGGATTGCAGCGGATAGCGCGGGGTCTAAATTTAACTCTGAAAATTTCAATTTCTTATACTCCGGTTCTTAAGCCCAAACCTACTTTTCGGTGCCCTAAAAGTCACCAACAAAGCTTTTTAGGCTCTCTATAAAGGCCTGAGGCTGATCTGAATGGACCCAATGTCCAGCCTGAGGGATTTCGACGCCCTTAATCATCGGGTTCTCAGCCAATATTCTCTGATAAACGTCAGATTTTAGCTCTTGAGATTTCTCTCCCCGAATCCAAAGGGTCGGCATTTTAAGGCCACGGACTTGGTCCCAACGCTCCCGCGTATGTCCGGCCTTCACTGACTCAATGATACCATATTTAGAAAAGCGCCAATCGACGGTCCCGTCTGGTTTTTCCACCATATTCGAATAAAAGTACTGAGCCATGACTTCGACTTTTTCTCGGGTCTTGGCGATTTTAACAAAGTCTTCCATGAAGAACTTGCGAGCCTCATCCCGTGAAGCAAACGGCGTCGGCACCAGATTCAAGAGATACTCATAGTACTCGTAAGCTTTCGGCGAAGCCTCCGGCCCGATATCTTCAACGATCAGCTTTTCAACATACTCGGGATACATCGTTGCAAAGGCCAACACATTACGGCCGCCCATAGAGTGCCCCACCAAAATAAACTTTTTCCAGCCCAGCTCGTCGACAATCTTTTTCAGGTCATTGGCGTAATCCTCGGGTGCATAGCCTGATTCGGGTTGAAAGGAGCGCCCATGCCCGCGCTGATCATAAGCCAGGCATCTTTCCGTGGCTTCAAGCCCGGAAATGATCCGACGCCAATTTTGCCCGTAGCCCATAAGCCCGTGAATAAAGACCCATTTTCGTCCATCGACTGGACCATAGAACTGGTGATTGAAGTTGTCCAAGTATGCCATATCGAACCTATCCTGCGCCCCTTGAAGGGGTATTTCAAGTTTGAATTTTGGACCGAAGGGGAGTAGATTCAGCCACAATGAGTTCCTCGAAAAAGCCCCAGCTTCATGAAGACTGGATTGATCCTTACGCATTAAGAATTGTCAAAAACCTACAAGACTCTGGTTTTGAAACCTATCTTGTGGGCGGATGCGTGCGCGATCTGATGGTGGGAATTCATCCGAAAGATTTCGACATCGCAACCAGCGCTCATCCCAATCAAGTTCGTAAAAAAGTGCCAAATGCCTATGTCATTGGTCGCCGCTTTAAACTGGTTTTGGTGAAACGTGGAGATTTGCAATTCGAAGTCGCCACTTTCCGTCGCAATGTCAGCGCAGAAGAAATCGCCGCCACTCCTGAAGAGGAAACGATTGAAGGTGATAACTATTTCGGAACTGTGGAAGAGGACGCTAAACGTCGCGACTTCACGGCCAATGCTGTTTTCTATGATCCGGCAAATAACAAACTGATCGACTTCTGCGGCGGCATTCAAGACATTGAAAATCGCGTCCTGCGTATGATCGGCGATCCTAAAGAACGCTTTATCGAAGATCCGATTCGTATTTTGCGCGCGATTCGCCTGTCTCACAAATTACACTTCTCGATCGAATCCACCATGCGCCATGCGATTGTGGAAACCAGTCAGGAGCTGAAAAAATCAGTATTGCCTCGTCGTCGTGAAGAGTGGTTAAAGTTCCTGCGCTTAAGTGAACCTCACCTGGCTTTCATGGAGCTTTTTGATTTGCACATCTTGGAGCAAATTCTTCCGGGCTTGCATTCAGTCTTTATGGATCCGGCAAAAATGGAATTGTTTGAAATGCATCTGGCGCGCCTGACTCAGGTGGGTATCAACAAGCAAGATCCTTTGGAATTGTTTGCGGGCTTTATGTTTGCCTTCATGAAAGCGCAATACGGCGAAGGCCAATGGAATCAGGACGAGATCCTGAACGATCCAAAATTGGCGTACTTCATCCGCGAGGAAATGGGCATCTTTAAACAGGAAGCGGCGGTGTTCTTTAAAGCTCTGCATTTGATGTCGGGCTTGAAAAAGATCGATAACTACTCTCGCAAAGGCGAGCGTCGTCAAATGGCGTTTGTTATGAATGAAGCTTTTGGTTTGGCGATGAAGCTTTCAATGATGGATTTCTCGTTGTCCGCTTCCGAAACACATTATTGGATGCAACAGCTTGAAAAATTCACCGGTGGCAAAGTCACACCGACGCACTAAACTCTGGCGACAAGTGTTTTCGCCAGGACTTCTTCCAGCATCGAAGTATCAATCGGTTTACTTAAATACCCATCAAATCCTGACGACAGACATTCTTTTTGTCCCTCGGAACTTGCTTGTGCCGTCAAAGCAATGATGGGTTTTTTATAACCCTGAGATCGCAACTCTTTGGTGGTCTCATGCCCCGACATGATTGGCATTTTAATATCCATCAGGATCAAATCATAACCTTCAGACGCCATGGCCAGTGAAATCGCCTCGCGACCACTGTCACAAACATCCACCATCGCGCCGTTGCGAACCAGATATCGATGCATCAAATTGCGCAGATCTTCGGAGTCATCCACGACCAAAATACGACGGTCTTTTAAATACTCAGAATTTCTATTTTGCATAAGACCGCGCTCGAAGCCTCTGCGATTGGCTTGATGTGCTTCGACCAGTCTCAGTGGCAATACGGAACCCACACTGATAGAGTATTCAAAGACACTGCCCTTGCCCTCAACAGATTCCACCAGACACAAATCTCCACCCGACATGCGCGCCAAACGCTGCGACAACGCCAAGCCCAAGCCCGAGCCCACGACTTTCTGAACTTCGCGACTTTCTCCACGCATAAATGGCTGAAAGAGATTCATTTGCGTTTGCAGATTCATGCCGATGCCCGAATCCGCGACGCGAATACGTAAAGTTCCTTGATTTTCAGTATCCATACCAAAAGACACCAGCACTTGAATTTCCCCTTGCGGAGTAAATTTCACGGCATTGGAAAGCAAATTTATCAAAACCTGACGAAAGCGCACGGAGTCCATTTGAATCTCATCCGGCAAAAGAGTCGCAAACTTTAAGGTCAGGCGATGACGGGAATCAATCACCGTCCGAATCACTGACACGGAATCTTCGATCTCTTGCACCGGACTCATCGGGGCTTTTTGCAGCAAAAGTTTTTTACTCTCGATTTTTGAAAGATCCAAAAGATCATTCACCAGGGAGATTAAGAACTTGCCCTGGCGCTGAATGGAATGAATGTCTTTATAAGCGGCCTCATCCAAATTTGGATTTGCCAGCATGGCTTCCGAAAAACCCAAGATCGCCGCCAAGGGCGTACGAATCTCGTGACTGGCGTTGGCCAAGAGGACGGACTTTGCATCATTCGCCGCCTCGTGCAGATCTCTCTCGCGACGAAGAAAATCCTGATTGCGCTTGATCGTCACATCCCAAACGATTCCTGCGGTGCGAATCACCTCACCAGCATCGTCTCTTTCAATTTTTCCACGGAACGCCAATGAACGAGCGCCCCCATTTTCACTGGCTAACAAAAACTCAAAATCCAATTCGCGATTTTCGTGAAAATTGGATTTCAGAATATCTTTCAGCAAAGCCTGCTCTGGCAACAGGTGTAAATTACCTTCGCGATAAATCATATCATCACGAATATCCCACTCCCACGTCATGGCCTCAGAAGACGCCATGGCCAAACGAACCCGCTCTTCGCTGCGCAAAAGAATTTTATCAAAATTAATCAAAGTTAAAATGGATCGATTCAAGGAACGACCCAACACAATCACCAGTCCCAGATAAATCAGCATGATTGTGCCGACCAAATAAGTATGAGGCTGGCCGGAAATAATATAACCCATGGCCCATCCCACAATGGTCGGTCCCACGACACAAATCATGGCGATACGATTAGAAACATATAAAATCATCCCGCCAGCAGCCATCACGGCGATCAACATCGCCGTCAGATTTTGCACGGCCGTACCGGTCCATGGCGCCATAAAACCCATCGCGCCCCAACTTAGACCTGAAACCAAAAGCAGGCAGTACTTGGCTCTTTTCCAGATATTCAGTTGTTCGACCGTTTGAATTTTTTCTTTGGCCTCTTTCCAGAAGGGAACAATTCCCAAACTGAGGGCAGCATAGATATTTATCGTTAAAAACCAGATGATGATGAATTTATGGGAAACAGCATCCCAAGCCACAAACGTATAGAAATAGGCGGTGGTCAAAACGGCCACCATGGCAGTAAAGCTTTGACCTAAAAGCAGGTCGACTTTGCTTATTTCAAGTTCCAAAAGATCATTTTTTTTCATATACGTTCGAGTAAACTAAATATTCCATAGACCGCATAAATAAAACAGGGAAAGTCTCAACTTTCCCCGTTTTACACGTTCCATAAATGAACTGTAATCGTTACGCAGCTTCTCTTAAATCCAATTGCTTTAAAAGCTCGCCCGCGATTTTATCCAAGGCCATAATTTTATCTGCGGCTCCCAGGGCCACGGCTGCGGCTGGCATACCATAGACCACACATGTTTCCTCATTTTGAGCGATCGTGTACGCCCCGGCATTTTTCATTTCCAAAAGACCCTCTGCACCGTCTTTACCCATGCCTGTTAATACGACACCCATAGCATTCTTACCCGCGTATTTCGCAACTGACTTCATAAGATAGTCGGCCGCTGGACGCACACTGTGCATGGGCGGGTTTTGATGAAGCTTGACGTAATAAAATGCACCACTACGCGTGATCTCCATATGGAAATTACCTGGGGCAATCAAAACACGACCCGGTACAACCTGATCACCTTCTTGCGCCTCTTTCACTTCAAACGGAAACATCGCATTGAGATTATCGGCAAAAGACTTCGTAAATCCCGGAGGCATATGCTGAACCACCACCGTCCCCGGAATATTCGCAGGCATCCCCGACAGGAAGACCTTCAAAGCTTCAGTTCCACCTGTGCTTGATGCCACGGCGATCATTTGATGCGTTGTACGCGCCAAAGAAGTGCGATCCACTTTCGCCACGGGTGTTAAGGGTGCGGCAACTTTCGTTCTTGCCTGAATACGAGCGCGTGCCACCACACGAACTTTTTCGATAATTTCGCGCCCCAGAACCTCAAGAGTTTGCGAGACATCGATGGATGGCTTTTCCATGATCTCGATCGCCCCCGCTTCCAAAGCACGCAAGTAGGTCTCGGAACCTGTTTTCGCCAAACTGGAAAAGATCACTGTGCGAGTAGGAAAATGCTGCATGACTTTTTCCAAGAAGCTGATGCCGTCCATACGAGGCATCTCCACATCCAGAGTCATCACATCAGGTTTCAACTGAACTAATTTATCACGCGCGATGTACGGATCTGAAGCCGTCCCCACCACTTCGATATCCGGAGCAGAAGAGAATATTTTCTCAAGCAGCTTACGAATCACCGCCGAATCATCCACTATAAGAACTTTGATTTTTGATCCCATATTTCCTTCTTACAACTTCTGATATACAGCGCGTGAAAGCGGTTTCAGATGAGAGTGTTTTATATTGCCAGACTCAGAGTGACCCAGTACCAGGTAACCACCCGGCGCCAGACACGAAGTCAAACTGTCGATCACCTTTTTCGTCGTCTCTTCATCAAAGTAAATCAAAACGTTGCGACAAAAAATAACATGGAACTTGTGCTGGAACTCATACTTAGGACTCATCAAGTTGAATTGAGCAAAGCGAACCATGTCATGGATAACGTCTTTAGCTCTCCAGTATTCCGTATCGTTCTTTTTAACTTTTTCAAAATATTTCAAACGCTGAGCCGGTGGCAGCCCCTGCATTTCGCGTTCTTCATAAGCTCCGATGGAGGCTTTTTTAAGAACTTGCAAATCGATATCCGTTGCCAAAAGGCGGGCTTTCATCCCCGGAATCTGTTGCATCACCTCATTAGCGGTCATGGCAATCGTGTAGGGCTCTTGACCCGTACTTGCCGCCGCACACCACATGCGAATATCTGCTCCGAACTTTTTGTAAAGCTCCGGCAGTTGCTGGGCCAGGAAATCAAAGTGATTTCCTTCGCGATAAAATGACGTCATATTGGTTGTTAAGGCAGAAATAAACTCGGAAGTGATTTCATGATTTCCGTGCTCAACCATATCCCAATACTGCTCGTAAGACTTCAAACCATGACGGCGCAAAAGCTTAACGATACGATTTCTGATCAAGGCATGATTCTTAGGAGAAAATGGCAAATCAACACCCGCCAAGTCATACATATGCTTGGCAAACTTCGCGAACATTTTCTCGGTGAGCTGAATTTCTTCAAACTCATATAAAGCGCTGACCGCTTCCGTCTTCTTTAGTGCACTCATGCAGCCGCCGCCATTCCTGCTGATTTAGAAACGGACTGCAACAACGATCCTGGTTCCAAGATCAAGACCGTACGACCATCACCCAGAATCGCAGCACCCGCGATTTCAGGAATATCAAAGCCGGTCACGATAGGCTTCACGACCACTTGGGCTTGCCCCAAGACATCATCAACTGGGAATGCCATCTGTCCCGTGACGGATTCAATAATCACTAGCATGGTCTCTTCACGACGAGCGCTCAATGTGTCTTTCACAACTGTCGCTTCTTTGGTGCCCAACTGAGTGTTCAATGAACCCAAAGTTTGAGAAACATCAATCACAGGAAGCAACAAGCCACGAATGTTTGCCACTTTGCCAGCGTTAGAAATATTTGTGTAATCCTTCGGCTGCACGCGCACGATCTCGCGGATCGAGTGAATCGGAAGGATGTAACGAGAACCATCCAAAGACACGATGATACCATCAGTGATTGCCGTACTCAGAGGAATCGTCAAACGGAATGTCGTACCAACACCTGCTTTCGACAGGATGTTGATTTTACCGTTAATTTTATCAAGATTTGATTTCACCACATCCAAACCAACACCTCGACCGGAAAGGTCGGAGATTTTGTCTGCTGTCGAGAAACCAGGATAGAAAATATATTGGAATACTTGTTCATCCGGGATTGTTGCTGGATCCACACCTTTTGGTACGAAACCTTTTTCAATCGCTTTGGCCAAAACTTTCTCACGATTGATACCACCACCGTCATCGATAATTTCGATCACGACGTTACCACCATTTTGTTTTGCAGAAACTGTGACCTTTGCTGTGACAGGTTTACCACGCTCCTGACGCACTTCACGTTTTTCCACGCCGTGGTCCATGGAGTTACGAACCAAGTGAACCAAAGGGTCACCTAATAGTTCAAATACGGTTCTTTCAACCTCTGTCTCCTCACCGATCAATTGCAGATCAACGGGCTTATCCAGAGTCAACGACACGTCACGCACGATACGTTGGATTTTAATAAACATTGATTTAAGAGGCGTCATGCGGATGCTCAAGGTTTTTTCATAGAGCTCACGAACTGCTTTATCCAATTGATCAACGATCGCTTCCAAACGAAGATTTTCACCACTGCGAACAGTGTCATCATGTACCAACTGATTTTTCAGAACAACCAACTCACCCACCGCATCCAATACGGAATCCACACGGCCTGTATCCACTTTGATTGTGCTGTTGGCGTTTTTCGCCGGTGTTTTACTGCCACCACCATTGCCGCCACCATTTTCAGAGGCCGCTGGTTTTGCTTCAGCTGCAGGTACCACTTTCAATTTTGGAGTTTCCGCCACGGGCTCTGGAGACGCCGTCGCTGCGGGAGAAACCGTTGGGCCAACGGCTGCAGGAGCCGGAGCTGCTGCCACGGCCGCAACTTCTGGAACTGGAGTTTCCGCTGGAATTTCAATCGCCGCATTTTCAAGTTCACGCATCAATTCTTTTTCAGCCGCTTCTGCGGCTTCTTTGGCATGGAACTCTGCCTGATCTTCAGGTGACAATTGCGCCAGCAATTCTGCCAAAAGATCGTGATTTGCGACGTCTTCTGTTGGCTCCAAGTTCAATTTTGGCTCTGGTGCTGGAGCTGCCGCCGCTGCCGCATCCACGTGTTCAAAGAAATCATCTGGCACTGCAATTTTAGGTTCATCCGCCGTCGGCGCAGTCGCAGCGGCCGCTGCTTCAGCTTCTGCCGCTTTTGTGTGAGAAGATTTTTTTCCAGAGAGACTCTCTGTCACTGCCACCAGTTGCTTCACCAGCTCTGATGGATCCCAAGGACCACCCTTGCCTTGCTGCAAAGACGAAATACGGTTTTTAAGTTCGTCACCCGCTTGCAACAACAAAGAAATAACGTTCGAATTCACAAGATTTGGCTTGGAACGAAGAAGGTCCAACAGGTCTTCGGCGACGTGGGCGAATTTTGCAAGATCCGTCAAACCAACAGCTGCTGCACCACCTTTTACCGAGTGGGCCACACGGAAAATATCAGTCAGATCCTTGGCTGGATCATCACTGTTTTCTAACTTCATCATGGATTCGTCATATTGTTCGAACATGAACAAAGACTCGTTAAGGAAATCCATTTGCAGTTCTTCAAAGAATGCATTATCGCCGCTCATTTTTATCTCTCCATGGAAAACATAGCTATTTCTATTCACTAGATTTATCGGCAACTTAGAACATTAGCATCTGGGGCAAAGGTCCAGAGCAGAGGGTGGAAAATTCGAATTAGTCATAGGTCTTGAAAGCGCCTCGGAACGAGACAGAAATAAGAATTAACAATAATTTTTAACACCCCCTCAAGTACAGAGGCATTTTCGGCGAATAGTAGGGTGACCTACTACATTTGAAAGGCCAATACTATGAGTGAAATGTCTACGAAAGCAAAAGCTGGTCAGTACCTGACGTTCCAATTGATGTCAGAGCAATATGGTGTTGCGATCGAAACTGTTCGCGAGATCAACCAGTTTGGTGAGATCACTCCGGTTCCACGCACCCCTGAATACGTTAAGGGTGTCATGAATTTGCGTGGAAAAATCATTCCAGTTGTAAATCTTCGCGTAAAATTTGGAATGGATGCACAAGATAAAACACGCGACACTTGCATCATCGTGATCGACACAGAAATCGGTCAAGTAGGTATGATCGTGGACTCTGTAAAGGAAGTTGTGGATCTTCAAGATAACCAAATCGAACCATCTCCGGTTCTTGGCAATCAAAGCTCTATGCACTTCGTACGCGGTATGGGCAAAGTTGATAACAGAGTGGTTATCCTTGTTGATATCGTTGCAGCGTTCTCTTCAGATCAAATGGGCCAAATGGCTCAGTTCTCTGAAGCTGCTTAACCTACAAACGAATGGCTCAAATAAAAAAGGCACTGATTTTAATCAGTGCCTTTTCTTTTTTCGGATTCTCTGGAGAGAAAAATACAACTAGTCGTTGTAATCGTCACCTTTGCAACGATCGTTGATTTCAGAATCCAAGGCCAAGAACGAGTTTACCAATTGTTCTTTTTGACCTTTAAGGAATTCAATTTGGTCAGCATTGCGAGCATCTTTAAGTTTTGCATTTACGTTCACGATTTTAACTTTTACGTTTGCTTTCGCATCGATCAATTGACCGCAAGACATATCGTAAATAGCTGCATTCGCTTGAGCCGTGAAACCTACCAAAGCCAAAGCCAAAGCACAGATAACTGCTTTCATTGTAACTCCTAAGTAAATTGAGTGGTTATTTCATCCGCAACCTAACGGATAGAATGAAAAACTCCAACCGATTCGAGAATAAAAGAGTGGCTTTATCCAAAAAATTCACGATTTTCAGAGGAGAAACGAAGATATCCTTCACTTTCCCGCTCCGAATTAACAGATGTTAAAAGAAAAATCCGTTGCGAGCGTTTACAACAGTCCCGCTTGAACAATCTCAACCCAATAGTTATCCGGGTCTTTGATAAAAGCGATGTTCTTCATCCCACCCTCCCCCAGGCGTTTTTGATAAGTCACATTGAGCTTATCAAAGCGTTCGCAAGCAGCCTTAATATCTGGCACGGTCACACAGATATGGCCGAAGCCACGGGGATCGGTATTGCCATTGTGATAAGGCGTTGTCTCTTGCTCTTCCGTGCCCCAGTTGTGAGTCAGTTCCAAAACCGCTTCGCGACCGAAAGTGTATTTTGCGTTCGCTTCATTTTCGGTCGGAACATTCGTGCCTTCTGGTACGTAAGCCAGAAAGAACAACGAAAATTTCCACTCGGCAAAATCAAGTTTGCGCACCAATTTCATTCCCAACACACGGGTGTAAAAATCCAAAGAAGCTTTGGGGTCTTTCACTCGCAGCATGGTGTGATTAAAGACGTATTTTTTCGTTTCCGCATCGGGATTCTGGCACAAGCCAGGGATGTTTTCATTCATATGATCTCCAGGTGAACAAGATGGCCTCAAAGAGGCTCCTGTTTAAGAATTCGACAGCGATAGCGGCTCAAATACATTCCATTGGAGACTATCAAGTCCCTCTTTTGCTATCTTATATACCCTATGAAACCAAGCCTGATTGCACTGTGTTCACTATTATTTTTACTGGCCTGTTCGGAAGGGCCCCAAAATAAAAACGCCCTCGATAAAAAGACGTCGAATGCAGTGGTTTATGGCGAGGACTCCATCGCTGACATTCCCCAAAGTCCTCTCATTGAAAATGGACAATTTCAAACCAACGTCAAAGCCAGCATGGCGATGTTCTTTCGCAAGGACTTGCAACCAGCCGGTGAAGAATTTCAACTACCTTCTAAAACTGTAAAGGACACATTTCAAACCTGCCCTGAGTTTCGCCTGACAGACTCAAAAAATCCGGCGTTGTGTTCCGCAGTCCTGGTTGCACCCAATCTGGTTTTGACAGCCGCACATTGCATGTCTCTGACTAAAGATACCTGCCAGGATTCGGCGTTTGCCTTTGGCTTTAATGAAGACAATCAAACACTGGCGAAATCCGACGTCTATTATTGCAAAAAAATTCGTGCGCTTTCGTTTTTTGAAAAGGGAAATATTCAAGACTATGCCCTGGTGGAGTTGGACCGCACCGTGATGGATGTTACTCCCGTTAAAGTTCGCCAGAAGCCTTTGAGTATCGGTGACAGCGTCTACACTCTGGGATACCCATTGGGAACTTCGAAAAAGTATTCCGATGGCCTGGTGCGCTCGATAGATCGTATTTTAGCGGTGAGCAATCTTGATGAATATGCGGGAAACTCTGGCGGGCCTGTTTTTGATAAAAACACGCATGAACTGGTCGGCATTGTTAATTCCGGAGAAGTCGATCTTATAGAAACAGCGGCGGGTTGTCAGATGCCGAATGTCTGTAAGGACAACGAGTGTATGGGAGAAAACATTCTGCAGATCACTGAGATCTTGCGCTCCTTAAAAGACAAAGGGGAAGCTTTCGCCTCCCCTTAAAAAAATCTCAAAAAATCGGCGGCCATTATTATTTGGCGGCCGTCACGATCGCCGACGCATCGACTTTGTGTTTCTTATAAAGTTCCAACGCTGTGTAGGCACTTTGTCCGAATTCACCGTGCACGCCCAAAGACTTCACTTTGAATTCCACCTGTGCCTGCAAAAGAGCATGGCAAAGCATTTGACCGAAACCACCAATCACCTGGTGATCTTCAACAGTGACCATGCGGCCACCCGTTTTTGCCAATGCGGCTTTATAAGTTTCGACATCAACGTGATTCACATTCACGCTGTTCACCACCACAGATCCGATACCTTGAGCTTCCAGATTTTTAGAAGCTTCCAAAGCCTGAAGAACCAGGGAACCCGTTGTTGCGATCGTCACAGACTTCGCTTTCCCCGCTGTTGTGTCAGCCAAAATTTGCGCTTTCTTCAAATCATACTTTGCGCCCGCAACATATGATTTAGGGAAGTTCTCACGGCCCAAGAAGAAAATCGCGCTGTTTGGAACTTTGCCAGCTTTGCGATCTTTCGCAAAGTTTTCAATCACTGTGTAAACGATGTGATCTGCTTCCTCGCTGCAAGACAATGAATAAACATCCACGTGAGGAATCGAAGAAACCATCGCCATGTAACTTAAAGCCTGGTGAGAAGCACCATCCGCAGCATCTTGGAAGCCGGTGTGCGAGAATACTGCAATCACTGGAGCCTCTGACAAAGCGCCCATCGTGATTGGCAAAGCGCCTTTGGTCACACCGAACTGAGCGAATGTATCCACCACTGGAATGTATCCCAATTTAGAAAGACCCGCTGCCGCAGAAATCATGTTGGATTCCGCAACACCCACGTCGAAAGAGTCCGCCGGAAATTCTTTTCTGAAACCCGCAACCCCTGTGGAACCCGGAAGATCCGAAGTCACGCTCAATACCGGAAGGCCGGCTTTACGTGCACGGATCATCGCCGAAGAAACACCGGCTTGGATTTTCTCGCCTGTGTCTTTCACGGCCTTTGCTTTGATTTCAGCTTCCCACTTATTCAATTCATCAATCCAAGTATTATAAACGGTTGGCAAAGCTTCGCCGTTATAAATTTCAGACAAGAACGCTGGAAGCTCAGAAGGGCTCTTCAATGGGAAGCCGTGACCACCCGAAGCAGACTCAGCTGTTTTCTTAGTGCCGATTCCCTTAACTGTTTTTGCATGAATAGCCACTGGAACTTTGGGATTTGCTTTCGCCTTTTCCACCGCTGTTACGATAGCATCGTAACATTTCTGCAGGTCGTTTCCTTCAGGCAAAGAAATCACATCCCAACCCAAAGTTTTCAAAGAAGCAAATGTGTGTGACATCGAGAAGGACTCGTTATCGATACGACCGGAAAGTTTCGTGTTGTTATCACTGATAATCATCACGAAGGGACCCATTTTACCGACGGCCGCCAAACCTGGAATCGCAGCAAAAGATTCGCGGGCTTCACCTTCCATACTCGCACCGTCAGAGACCGCCGTGATCGTCACACGGTTTTTACCTGACAATGCCTCGCCCATCGCCAAACCTTGAGTTTGTGGAAGAGCAGATCCCAAAGGACCGTTAGAAACAAAAACGCCTTCTGGGAAACAGTGAACTTCACCGTGGCCCGTCAGTCCGCTTTCGATAGAGCGAAATTTTTTAAGACTGTTCAAATCAAGACCGGCCATTTGATAGTTCGCTTTCAACGCGTACAATCCGTTTTCACAGTGACCAGCATCATTCACAACGTGGAACAACTCATACCAAGGTTTGTTCTCGCGCCCAGCCACATCAAAAACATGGCCATGCATTGCTGACATCAATTCAGCAAAAGCAGCGGGACCGCCGTAGTGCGAAGCCGCGCCACCCAGCACCGCATTCATGTCCATCAAGGACACAAGCGCACGCGTCGAGCGAGGGTCAGCCACCGGAATGGATCTGCCGTCTTTGCTTTTAACAAAGCTTTTGAATTGAGGTTCATGAGTCGGGTTGCCAGCCAATTTTGATTTGATTTGAATAGGTTCAGTCATAGAATATGTTCTACTTCCAGCGCAAAGGAACATCAAATGCAAAAGCTATATGCTCATAACATTCGCGATCTTTTAAAAGTAGAGCTTCACCGTCATCTCGACTGCTCAGTGCGTTGGAGTACTCTCGTAGAATTGGCTCCCAAAGTGGGCATCACTTTGGCTGCGACCTCACGGGGACAAAAAGAACAATTCTTGATTACAGAGCCGATGAACGACCTGGGCAGCGTGCTGAATAAGTTCCTGAATGCGCAAAAAGTTCTGGCGAGTGAAGAAATCCTCACGCGGATCGCCTATGAAGCCTGCGAAGATGCCTACAATGACGGCATTCGCCTACTGGAGCTGCGTTACGCGCCGACTTTTATCGCGGAAGGCCACAGCTCCCTGACTTTTGAAAAGATCCATCAAGCCTTGCTTAAAGGTCTTAAAATGGCGCAAAAGAATTTTGCGATGGCCGTCGGTTTGATCTGCATCGTGCAACGAGTAAAACCCTTTGCGGTTGCGGAAAAAGTTGTGGATTTCGCCATCGACAACAAAGACAGCTTTATCGCTCTGGACTTGGCTGACAACGAAGAGGGCTTCGACCCCAAAGTCTTTGCTCCGCTTTTCCAAAAAGCTAAAAAAGCCGGCCTGCACATCACTATTCACTCGGGCGAAACACCAAACGATCTGGCTGCAAGTTGGGTCAAAGACTCTGTAGAAATTCTGGGAGCAGAACGTATCGGTCACGGGATTCAAATTGTTCGTAATCCCGAAATTTTAAATTTCATTCGCGATCGCCGCATCCCTTTGGAAGTCTGCCCCATCAGCAATTACCTGACACAGTCTTTTAAAACTTACGAGGAACATCCGATTCGCCAATTGTTAAATGCCGGCGTCCTGGTGACAGTGAATTCTGATGACCCGGGAGTCTTTGCGACCCACCTGAGTGATGATTATGAAGTTCTTCATCGTGTGCATGCTTTCACTCAAGAAGACTTCACTCGTTGCAATCAAACCGCCTTCAACGCCAGCTTCATTCCTCAAGCAGAAAAAGATAAATTCAAAAAGGATTTTTTCTAATGGCAACTGACTGGAAAGAAATCGCTGAAGATATCCAGCATATGATGCGCGAAGATTCTGCCGTACGCGAAGTTCTTGCATCAACCGGTGAGCTGTTTCACGGCTATGCACCCGCAATGGAAAAAGTTCATCTAAAACATGCGCAACACTTAAAATCTCTGATCGATGAGCATGGCTTCCCCACCATCGAAAGAGTCGGCGAAAGCGCCGCGATTGATGCGATGAGATTGATCCTTCACGCGATCAGTTGGCCCGAGTTCATGCGCTCCATGGAAACGATCACCGTCGATCTTGCAAAAGCGGGACAAGTCCCCAAAGACTATGTGGCTCGTTTAGTGGATCGCATTCGTTTTTATGAGGGCCGCAAACAAATTTATGGCACCAATGCGGATTGGGATGAAAATGGCATCCTCCGTGTTACTGACGTCGAAGATGAAAGCAAACTCAACGCACGACGCGCCGAAATGAATCTTCCTCCCCTGAACAGCCTGGTAATCACTCCCCTGGATGGAGAGTTTCATCCAACAGATCCCAAGAAGCGTCAGGAAGAATATGTTGCGTGGACTCATAAGGTGGGATGGCGTACATTCGATAGGCCCTAAGCAAAGGATCTGAATATGGAAAAACAAAATCTTCGCGACTTCTATCCACCAATCGAGCCTTACAATAAAGGCTTTTTAAAAGTCTCTGAAATTCACAATATCTATTTTGAAGAAGTGGGCAATCCCGCTGGCAAACCCATTGTGTTTTTGCACGGAGGCCCCGGTGGTGGCGTGGCTCCTGATCACCGTCGTTTCTTTGATCCAAAAACTTATCGAATTATTTTGTTCGACCAACGTGGCTCAGGCCAATCCACTCCGTGCGCAGAGCTTCGCGAAAACACGACGTGGGATTTGGTTGCAGACACGGAACGCATTCGTGAGCATTTGAAAATCGACAAATGGGTGGTGTTTGGCGGCAGCTGGGGATCGACTCTGGCTCTGACTTACGCCATTAAGCATCCCGAGCGCGTGAAAGCCCTGGTTCTGCGTGGAATCTTCCTGTGCCGTCCTTCTGAAATCAAATGGTTCTATCAAGAAGGGGCTTCGCAAATCTTCCCTGATGTGTGGGATGAGTATTTGAAAGTGATTCCGCAAAATGAACGCCATGACATGGTGACGGCTTATTACAAACGCCTGACTCACGAAAATCGTGATATCCGTTTGGAAGCTGCAAAAGCTTGGAGCAAGTGGGAGGCTGCAACGTCACGCTTGTACATCGATGCTCATGCGATTGAGGAATTCGATGATCCAGATTCTGCTTTGAGCTTTGCGCGCATCGAGTGCCATTACTTTACGAACAATGCGTTCTTTGAAACCAACAATTGGATTTTGGAGAACATTCAGAAGATCCGCCACATTCCAGGTTGGATTGTTCAAGGTCGCTATGACGTGGTTTGCCCGGCGACGTCGGCATGGGAACTTCACAAAGCTTGGCCAGAAGCCAAGTTCCAGATCATCCCCGATTCCGGTCACGCGGCGGCGGAACCCGGAACCCGTTCAGCGCTGGTTGAAGCCACAGATGCCTGTAAATCGTTTTAAACGATTTTAGGTCTGTACTATTTACAATAAAGGGGCTGGAAATTGTTTCTCGGCCCTTAATTGATCTTTCAAATTCCGTGAACTTCAGGTTATATGGCCCAACGCATCATTTTTCCAATGATGCCATTCCTGGGGGAATATTGGGGTCTTTAAACCGCTCGTTCTTAATCCTAGCACTCTGCACTTTAGGCGCCTGCTCTAAGGCACTGAAAGAACCTCTCTCGAAACAAAAAATCGACTCTGCCATCATCGGTGGTGAATCCGTCTCCGACAATGATTTGATCTCACGAATTGTGGTCGGTGTTTTGATACAAAACAAAATGAGCGGCGACGTGGAAGTTTGCAGCGGAACTCTTTTAAAAAACAATCTGGTTTTGACCGCCGCTCATTGCGTATCCGACAGTGATGGCAGCCTGAATATTTCCATCATTTTTGATAACGTGATGAGCTCCGAAGGCAACGCAGTGACAGCTATTCGCGAAGTAAAACGCACGGCCATTCCAGCATGGTGGGGCGCAGACACTCATATGGAAACCGATACAGGTGACGTGGCTTTACTTCAATATTCCGGTGATACACCACAGGGTTACACACCGATCACGGCCCTGGCTTCCGAGGAAGACATCGCCAACAACCAGCAAATCCTTATCGCCGGTTTTGGTGTGAACAAAGTCACGACAAAACCGATCAACGTCAATACGTACCCTGATCTTATCGGCGCCATTCAATCCGGTCTGGTCAGCTGTCGCGATTCCGTGCGTCTGCAAGGATGCGTGGAAATTGCAATGGATGGTGCTGGGATTTTAAGGCAAGCGACTTCTAAAATCAGAAACAATCGTTACTCGAGCTCTGAAATTGAAGTGGCTCCTCAGTCTGGAAATACCTGCCACGGTGATTCGGGTGGACCGGCGTTTATCGTCAAAAATAATAAATTGTATCTTTGGGGAGTGGCGAATCGTTCTGCAAACAATAAGCTGACTGACTGCTCAGCAAATTCGATCTATGCGAGCGTGCCGTTTTTCAGAGAATGGCTGAATATGGCAGCCACCCGACTTAGAGACGAAGCCAACTAACTTCTTATGAAAAAGCACTTCCTTCTTCTTCTGACATTCAGTTTGTTAAGCGCTTGCCAACCAGAACATCATGGCTCCGATTCGGGAGTGGATGACAGTACGGAAGAAATCGTTGGCGGGACAACCGTTTCCCGCCAGGATGCCATCTCCAAGCATCTGGTCTTTATCTATAACGAAAAAGACACAACCTATTGCACGGGCACTCTTATCTCATCGAATCTGGTCGTGACCGCGGCTCATTGTATTAAAAATATTTCCGCGACGATGACCTTGGGATTTGGCCTGGATTTTACAGAGGGCACGATGCAGGTTCGTTACAGCACCGGCTCAGTCGTCCACAACAGCTTTAGAAAAGATCCAATCTATGAAAGAAATGACATCGCATTGATCACTTTTTCCGGTGGATTGCCAGAAGGTTTTGAACCCGCACCCCTGGCAAATGCAAAAGTTTTTGCCAATGTAAAATCAGAAATCATTGCCGTCGGCTATGGCAAGATCAAAGGAACTCGCAATCTTTCCCACGACGACAGTGGTGCCGGCCGCCTTCGCAAAGTAACTTTGAAAATTCAAAGCAAATCCAATAATGGCAAAACCTTTGAGGTCAGCCAACAAGACGGCCGTGGCATTTGCTATGGCGACTCCGGGGGACCAGCCTTTATCAAAATCAAAAACAAGTTTTATCTGGTGGGAGTGACTTCCGCGGTGCTTTGGTACAAACCAGAAAAATCCATCTATGATCTGTGCAAAGAGCATTCAATCTTTATGGATGTGAAATATTATAAAACTTGGATCAACGCCCAATCAGGACAGTTGCTGTAGGATCTGTTTGATTTTCTCTGCGACTTCACGGGGACGATCAAAAAGCACTCGGTGAGAAGCATCAGGTGCAATCTCGAAATCCAATCCGGTTTGGTGCTGCAAACTTTGTGACATTGAGACGAACTTTTCGTCCTTTTCTCCAACCATCCACAAAACTTTTTGCTTTAAAGCACTGATGATATTGCGCATATTTTGTTGTTCCGCCAAAGACCAACGTGTCAGTGCCAAACTTAAGAATTCGCGGTTGTAGTCTTTTTCAAGGCGAACCGGTTCACTGCCGCCACCAAACACCGGTTGCGCATTCCAGTTTCTCATCACCATATCCCAGGGAGCTTTCAAAAACTCTTCAGCCCAATAGGAATCATTCAACCAACGTTGACGGCGCTGTTCGGAGCTTGGATCAAAATGTTTTAAATTATCGTCAAAGCCCGGATTGGTAGAGATCAGCAAAGCCCTGAACCATTGAGTTGGATTTTGAGCCAGAGCTTGTAAAGCCAATCGACCACCTAAAGAGTAACCCACCAGAATATTGCGACCGATGCCCTTGGTTTCATCGTGAGCCCAGTCATTAAAGTTTTCAGCCCATTGATCAAAGCCATGCACTGAATTCAATTCTTCATCTTTGAAATAATCGGGAGCATAGATGCGCAGATTCGAGACCGGCGGCAGAGAAGCTTTAACTGCTTCCCAATCTGAGGGCCGTCCTAAGAATCCGTGTAAGAGAAAAAGGTTTACTCTTTCCAAAGGCTATCTATTTCCTTCCAAAACTGTTGGGTTTCATTCCAATCAGGGACCATCTCAATCACTTGAAAATTATCCAGTTCCAAACTTGTAGGAACAGTATGCCACTTCTGATACGACCAATTCCACATTTTTGCCCACGATTCGAACGAAATTTCGTGTTTATTTACGAATATCTCTTTCTTGAACATTCGTGAGAAAATCTGGCCCCCGCCATTGTTGATGACAACTATTCGTAATTTCTGAGCTTCCAATTGAGAAGTTGCCCAAAGTGCCGAAAGATCATACATCGCCGTCAAATCCCCGACCAGACACCAGTTTGGCATATCTGTGTGTGCCCAACCGAGGAAAGTCGAGATCTGCCCGTCTATACCATTTGCTCCACGATTTGCAGCCACTCGTAATGGAGGACTGTCCAAATCAGCGCAAGAATCCCACTCGCGAATCGGCAAGGAATTTCCAAGATAGACAGAATGACCCTTCATATGTTTGGAAGCGGCATAGATCATTCCCTGTTCAGATTTAGGATACTTCTCAAGCAATGCCTTCATTTGTTGGGTGCGGGAATCATCCTCCATCGCGATCTGATAATTTTCCCGGTGCACAGATGAAAACTCCACCTGACTTAACAAATCCAGTGAAGGACAGTGGCTGACGGGACGACTTAGACCCGTGTAGTGATTGAAGCCCACCGAAAACACGGGAAGATCGCGATAGCGATCCTCTAAATCACGCCACAAGCGCACCGTGGGGATGCCTCCGATTCGCAAAATGGAGTCACAGGCTCCGGCCTTTAAAAGTTTATGGATCATTTGTTCACCCGAACGGATCTGCAAATCCTTCAGATCAGGATGACCGCGCAGACTGGAAATTCCTTCTGCATAAACCGGGGCCTTGTAATGCTTTAAAAAATCCAAAACAGTGCCATAGGCTTTTTCAGGTAAAATACCCACCAACACCAAGGGCTTGTGGGTGTTCAGGAAGTCTTCCAGTTGTTTCAACATGCCCATCGGCAATTGCCCTGGAAGTTTCGTTCTTTCCGAAGTCGCAGGAACATTGATTTGCGGAACCGGTCCATCAATCAACGGCTCTTCAAAGCAAACATTCACGTGAATTGGTTTTTTCCACGACAAGCTTTTAAAAGATAAATGTGAATTCTCGGCATCAATATCCAATGCCACTTCATTGTAGTAAGAGAAAATTCCCACTTGCTCGATCGTTTGTGGCGCACCGGAACCACGATACCGTTTCGGACGATCCGCTGTGATCATAATCAATGGCAATGAGGAATAAGTTCCTTCAACAGCCGCTGGTAAAAGCTCTGCGACGGCAGTCCCGGAAGTTGTGAAAATCGCGACGGGACGGCGATATCCGGCAATACGACCTAAGGCAAAAAAAGCGGCCGAGCGCTCTTCGAAGAAGGAATAGACCTTAAGACTTTTGTTTTCATCCAGAATGTGAACCAAAGGACTGTTGCGGGCTCCAGCACAAAGAATGAATTCACGAACGCCGGTGTCCACCAGCTCCTGAATAACTTTTGCCGCCAATTCCATGTTTGTCATACGTTAAGCCCCAAAATCTTTCTTACTGAAAGGCGCTTTTGAAAGAGTTCCCGCCACTCTCTGGAAAATTCACTTGCTGCAACGACTCCGCAACCAGAACCAATCATAGATTCGTTCTGACTCCACTGCAAATTCCGAATCGCCACAAGACACAGAGCCTCCTCTGCACCAAAGAAAGCAAACGGAGCTCCGTAGCCACGGCGTCCCTCTTGACCTGGAAGCTTCTGCATCCAGCCGTAACCGGCTGCCCGCGGAGCCACCCCCAACGCCGGTGTCGGATGAAGCTCCATAACCAGTTCGCGGAAGTCAGGTCGTCTTTCACACTTCACCTGAAAATCAGTTTTCAAGTGATACAATGTTGGCAATTCCAAAATCATTGGACCCTGGCTTTGCACAGCACCCCACTGCTTTAAACGGGCAGCAAGATCTTCAACCACCAGATGATGCTCTTGCATTTCTTTTTCATCAAGCAGCAATGATTGGCGCTCGGCCTTGTCGCTCTTAGGACATGTTCCCGCCAATGCCATCGTCTGCAACAAACCTTGTTCATAACTGAACAAGGTTTCGGGAGTGGCGCCGAGAATGCCCAGGCCCTTTTGCCAAAAACCAAAGACATACAAAGTCTCAGGTGCCGCCAACAAATTTAAAATCAATTGCGCACGTTCTGCCGCTGTCACCGTTTGCGAGGAGCGTGCAAAGATCACTGGCACAGCTTTTTGAATTTCCTTTTTAGCGATCTTGTCTTGGATCACTTCGAGGTCTTTTTGGAAGTCTTCTTCCGCGGGTTCGCTCCACTGGGCCTTACTTAGGGGCCCTTCGGGACGCGGGTTTGCGGCAAGGTAGTTTTCCAGAAGCGAACGGAGTTCTTGGGTGGTCAAAGTGTTTTGGGCAGTACCCCACCACAAAGGATGAGAATCCTGCTCATAGAAATCAGGGCAAAACACTGAAATCTCTGCACTATTGGCAGATTTTACAGGGCTAAACGGACCCTCAATAAGAGTCCACTGGCCCTTATGGCGCAAGAGGGCCCCCGAGTCCAAAAAGTTTGTAATGCCTAGAGGCGATATGCTATGTTTGCGATCCACAGTGAGAGTTCGTAATATGGAAACGCAAACTATGCAAACAAGTCCCTCAACCCAAATCGTCAATGTTGGCGGGTTTAACATTGGGGGCCCCGAATTCACGGTCATCGCCGGTCCGTGCTCTATCGAAAGCCACGCTCAATTCCTGGAAACAGCTACGGGTGTTAAGGCTTCGGGTGCACACTTGCTTCGTGGCGGGATCTGGAAAATGCGTACATCCCCAACGGCCTTCCAAGGTTTAGGGAATTCCTCTTTCGACATCGTGAAAGACGTTTGCAAACAGCTCAACATGAGCCTGGTTTCTGAAGTCACTGACATCCGTCAAATCGAAGAAGTTTATGACATCGTGGAGTGCTTCCAAGTGGGTTCCCGCTCGATGCAGAACTACGAGCTTTTGAAAGAGTTGGGCCGCCAAAACAAACCAGTTTTATTGAAACGTGGTTTGGCTGCCTACATCGAAGAATGGGTTAAAGCCTCTGAATACGTGATCAAAGCAGGTAACAACAATGTGATCCTTTGTGAGCGTGGAATCCGTACTTTTGAAACAGCGACTCGTAATACCTTGGATTTGAACGCTGTGGCCTTCGCCAAGAAAAATACAAATCTTCCAGTTATCGTGGATCCTTCTCATGCAGTGGGTATTCGCGCTTTGGTTCCTGACTTGGCTTACGCCGCTGCGGCGGTGGGTGCTGACGGTATCATTGTGGAAGTTCATCCTCGTCCGTCAGAGGCTCTTTCTGATGGTATGCAAGCCCTGACTTTGCAGGACTTTGAAATGATGATGAGAAAATTGGAAAGAATCCTGGTCGCTATCGATCGTCCTCTTCACAAGGTGACAGCACATGCACACTGAGAATCAAAAACACTCTCCAAATCCTGAAATCATTCGCAACATGTTCTCTAAAGTGGCTGCGAACTATGACAAAGGAAACAACGTGCTTTCCATGGGTGTACACCACTTGTGGAGAAAAAAACTGGTGAAGTATTCTGGCGCCAAACTGGGCGACAGAGTTTTGGATTGCGCAACAGGGACCGGTGACTTGGCGATCGAATTCAAACAGCAAGTAGGTTCTGCCGGTCAAGTGACTGGAACAGACTTCTGCGCAGAGATGTTGATCCCAGCTCCAGGCAAGGCTGCCAATCGCGGCTTGGACATCAAGTTTGAACAAGCTGATGTCACGCAACTTCAATACGCGGATAATTCTTTTGATATCTCTTCAATCTCTTTTGGTATTCGCAACGTGGGCAACCCAGTGAAGGGTCTCAGCGAAATGGCGCGTGTTACTAAATCTGGTGGCACCGTGATGGTTTTGGAATTCGGCCAGGTGAACATTCCAGTGTTCGGCGCACTTTACAATTTCTATTCACAAAACATTCTGCCAAAAATCGGTGGCTTGGTAACAGGTCAAAAAGACGCTTACGAATACTTGCAAAAGTCTTCAGCGGCTTTCCCTTGCAAAGAGGGCTTCCTGGATTTGATGAAACAAACTGGTGCGTTCTCTCACGTCGAATACATCACTTTGACTGGCGGTATCGCCTACATCTACAAAGGCACTGTAAAATAAAAAACAACCTCCACCGGGGTATTATAAAGGCTGAGGCTCTCTCAGCCTTTTCCAATATTTCACTCGCGTCTCGAGTGAAATCCGTAAAAAATTGAGCTCCATCATATAGAGTTTTTCAAACTCACCGACAAGCATAGTGAAACAAACCTGTGAGGTGCACTATGGCTGAAAGTTTCTTTAAATGGGATCAACAACGCTTAACAACCCACGTAGATGCGATGGATAACGAGCATAAAAAATTGATCGATATCATGAATCGCCTTTACGACCGCCACGAAGCTAAAGCAACCAAACCTGAACTGCAATCCATTGTCAGAGAACTGGCATCGTGGACGATCACTCATTTCGATCACGAAGAAAAGTTCTTTGATACTTTGGATTATTCCCAAGCGGCCGTTCATAAAAAAATCCATAAGGATCTGATCGAGCGCCTTAAAGGACATGCGGCAGAGTTTGATAAGACTGGCGTCTTAACGCCGGCGTTTTTTCAATTCCTTAAAACGTGGCTGACGGCCCATATTATGGGAATTGACACCAAGTACGGTGTGATCGCGAGTCAGAAGTCTGCTTAAAAATAAAAAAAGGCTGAGATCATTCTCAGCCTTTTTAATGCGGTATTGCTACCAAAAGTGTGTCCGTACCTCCGGCGCGACCTTTATACGAGCGGGGAAATCCAGTTCATGGAGTCTTTGATTGTGCCCTTTTGAATTCCTGTGATCTCGTTATAAAGTTCAGTGCTCAACGCACCGGTCTCGTTGTTGTTGATCGTCCAGTCTTTTTCGTTGTAGTGAATCACGCCGATCGGTGAAATGACCGCCGCAGTACCGGTACCGAAGGCTTCCTTCAGTTCACCTTTCTCAAGGCGCTCAATCACTTCAGTGATGGTGATACGTCTTTCAACGATCGGAAGGTTTTTCTTTTTAAGTACCTGGATGATCGCATCGCGCGTACCGCCCGACAAAATGCTGCCGTTCAGTGCTGGAGTGACGATCTCATTGTTGAATACAAAGAAGGCATTCATGGTACCAACTTCTTCGATTCCCAAACGTTCCACATCAAGCCACAAAACTTGGGCGTAACCCTTTTGTTTGGCTTCCAATGCGGCTTTCAAACTGGAAGCATAATTCGCACCGGCCTTCACCGCACCCAGGCCACCCGGAGCTGCGCGAAGGTATTTTTCTTCTGTCCAGATTTTTACGGGTTTTGCGCCTTCTGCGTAATAAGAACCCACTGGCGACAACAAGATAAAGAATGTTGTTTCACGAGATGGACGAACCCCCAAGAAGGCTTCAGTCCCGATCAATGTCGGACGGATGTACAAAGAGGTGTTTGGTCCGTGAGGAATCCAACGCTCATCCACCTTTGTCAGCTCGTGCAAACCCTGCATGAAAAGTTCCATCGGCGGAGCTTCCAAACACATGCGCTCAGCGCCTTCTGCCAAACGGTGGTAATTGAATTCAGGGCGGAAAAATACGACTCTTCCGTCGTCTTGACGGAAAGCCTTCATGCCTTCGAAAAGCGCCTGACCGTAATGAAATACAGAAGCTCCTGGATCCACAGAAATGGGACCATAGGGAACGATCGATGCCTCATACCAACCTTTGCCTTCAGCGTACTTCGCCACAAACATGTGGTCTGTGAAGTATTGACCAAAACCAAGTTTATCGGATGGAGGAAGGGCCTTCGGAGATTTCACGAGAGTTGTCGAGATATTTGTCATGAGACTGTGGTACCTAATTTCGTTCCGCGGGTCAAACCGCAGCGCCTGCGAAATGCAAATCCGGCAGTTTTTTCTATACGAGCATCACTAAGAAATAGGGACTTGGGCCAACCAAGGGAGCCATTCCACCCATGAGATCCAATTGACGGCGAGTCATCGTAACATCTTGGCTTTCAGTTTGAGGTTCTGGTGGTTTTGGTGGAGGAATTTTAGGCTGCTCTCGAGTGGGGCAACCCGATAAAATAAGCGCTGTTAAAAAGAGGAGAAGATAACGCCGTTTCATGGCTTTATTCTCCTCCCCCTAAATAAGAATTTGTACTTATTTAGACCTGTTTTTTAAAAGCCCCGCTCACGGAGCTTTTAATAATGCCAAGGGAATTTTGAGAAGTCTCTTTCGCGTTTCTCGACGAAAGCTCCACGGCCTTCGACCGCTTCTTCAGTACCGTAAGCCAGTCGAGTCGCCTCTCCAGCAAACAATTGCTGACCAACCAGACCATCATCGATCATATTGAATCCAAACTTCAACATGCGCATCGCAGTCGGGCTCTTCGTATTCATCTCTGCGGCCCACTCCAAGGCGACCTTTTCAAGCTCTTTATGAGGAATCACGGCATTCACCATGCCCATCTCAAAAGCTTCCTGCGCAGAATAGTTGCGCCCCAAGAAGAAGATTTCACGAGCGCGTTTCTGACCCACCATGCGCGCAAGATACGCTGAACCATAACCACTGTCGAAGCTGGCCACGTCTGGATCCGTTTGTTTAAAGATCGCGTGCTCTTTACTTGCAAGTGTAAGGTCGCAGACAACGTGCAAGGAGTGACCACCACCGACGGCCCACCCTGGAACAACCGCCACCACAATCTTAGGCATGAAGCGAATCAAGCGCTGAACTTCCAAGATGTGCAAACGACCCAGGCGAGCCAAGTCCGCTTTACCAGCGGCTTCTTTGTCTTCGTATTTATACCCGTCTTTACCACGGATGCGTTGATCACCACCGGAGCAGAAGGCCCAACCCGCGTCTTTAGGGGAAGGACCATTGCCAGTGATAAGAACCACGCCCACATCAGGAGTGATACGTGCATGCTCCAAAGCCATATAAAGCTCGTCCACGGTTTGTGGGCGGAAGGCATTGCGGACTTCAGGACGATTAAAAGCAATACGAACCGTGCCCTGATTTTTGGCGCGGTGATAAGTGATATCTTTAAAATTAAAACCAGGAACTTCTGTCCACCATTCTGGTGTGAAAATATCGGAAACCATTTATTCCTCCGGAGGCGTTTTTACAGTCTGTCTGTTTTAGCCCACAGGTAATGGTCTGCCAATACCAGCCATGTCATGGCCTCCAGTACCGGGATTGCGCGAGTCACGATACAAGGATCATGACGTCCCTTTTTAGCCACATCCAAAATAGAGCTGGTGGGTTTAAAGGAAACTCGCAATAAAATGTCCTCGCCGGTGGAAATTCCGCCGCGAATGCCACCGTAAACGTCTTGAGAGCCTTGGTGGAACTGCGTTCCCTGAACATCGGCCGAGTCAAAACCCAAACCGAGCTCAAATCCGTTCGCTGCCCCTACACTCATAAAGGCCATCGCCAAATCGGATTTCAATTTATGAAATACCGGCTGCCCCAGTTGAGCTGGCGGAGCTTGAATCAAAATTTCCGCGATACCACCATAACTGTCGCCGTTTTCCTGGGCTTTCTTTAACAGCTCTGCGACTTTTTGATCGTCTTTAGAGGGGAAACGAGCTTGATAAGAATCGACCTCAACTTTGCTGACGTTCTTACGATCTTGCGCTGACAATTGCATCGGCCCTATCTGTGAAGCATAGCCGATCACTTTTGTTTTCGCGCTGACTTCAGTCATTAACATTTTTGCAACAGCACCGGCCATTACTCGCGACACCGTCTCCCGACCCGAAGAACGACCGCCACCGCGATGATCACTGTGACCGAATTTACTTTTCCAAACATCATCGGCATGACCGGCCCGCGGTGAATTTTGAATTTTTGCATAATCTTGAGAGCGCGCATCTTGATTACGCACAATAATTGCAATCGGAGTTCCCAAAGTTTTCCCTTCGAACACTCCACTTAATACTTCTGGAATATCTGTTTCTTGGCGGCCAGAAACAATTTGTCCGGAGCCATGATAACCCGGGCGGCGTCTTTCCAGTTCATGAGTCAAAACTGCTGGATCAAAATGAACTCCGGCAGGGCAGCCATCAATTAATACACCTAGCGCAGCTCCATGACTTTCGCCGAATGATGACATCGTAAAGCGGGAACCAAATTGATTCGCTGAACTCATGCTTTTTCCTCACACTCTTTCCAGAAAGCTCGTTGCAGTTGAGCCTGGGCAATGAACATTTTCAAACCTGACTCATAGTTGGCACCACAAAGCTGCGCGTATTCGCGACCCACCGAATCTTCTTTGTAATTTAAATCAAAGACCATCGCGGGCTTCCAATCCGTCGGTGGCATATAAGTCCCATCCACTCGCGGAGCCGCCCAAACAATCACTTTAGGTTGGACGTCACGCGCGGCCTCGGAGCCTTCGCGGGGCTCCCCGGTGCGCGCAGAAAAGAAACTGGCATGCGGCAACACTTTTTCAATCATTGGCAAAGTTCCCCCACCGCCCCAGACGACGATTTCCCTTTGTAACGGAGCCAACATGCCCACACCCTCGATCAACTCGACAAAACCGGCCTCGTCAGTGGAGGTCCCCTGCCACTTCACTTGTTTTTTATTAAAATACAGTGTGTTCACAGCTGTCAGAGTCGGATGATGACACCATCTCGCAGCGGACTCCTTATGAGGAGCCGTCACCGCGGCATATTGCAAACCCAATTCTTGCAAAACCGGCATGGCCTGGTCCCACTCCTCACGAGCGACACGAATGGCAAATACTGGCAAGTTTCTTTGCGAGAAAAAATCTGAATGTTCGACGGGAGTAAAGCTGTGCGCAACTGGATCACCTAGGACCGCCGCAAAACTTGTGGGTTTTACGTTCGTCATCATCCATTGAAAAAGACTGGGCTGGTCACCAGCACTGCCTTCACCTTCACGCCAGAAATTAATCAATTGATGGCCTTTTTGACGAAGACGATACCAAGACCAGCGCCCATCCGTTGAACGCGGCAGAAAACTGCGTGCATCGTCTTGCTCCTGCTGCCACTGATGCAGACGAAATAAATCTTTAAAGCTTTCAATCAATGGAGCAAATTTCAAATGCCCGACTTCAGTTTCCAACTTTTGCAAATCCAGGAAGTGAGCGCTCTCGTGAGCAGAAAGAATGATCTTCTCTTTTGGAAGATGCTCTAACACATCCGTCGGAGCACCCAATTCCAAAGGCCAATCAATCCAACTTGCCTTGTTCAGAATAAATTGCGCTTTTTCTGACTTCCACCAATCCGTGCGGTCTTTGGCTGCGCGGAACGAGAAGACAAATTTCTCTTGGGAAAACTCCTGGATAAAATGCAGAATGTTTTCTTCACTCAAGAAATCATCGCGCAACTCAAAATACTCAACACCGCGTCCGGCATAGCGCTCCTTGAACAGCGGCAGACGGTGCGGTTTTTCAAATACTGACGCCAAGACCGTCACTCCACCACCAATATTTTGCAATTGATGTGACAGAATTCGACGTTCCAAATTTAATACGTGGTGATGATGTTCAAAGATACCTTCCGGCATCAAATAGACTTCATCAGCAACAGCTTGATAGCGAACCTCACGGGGACTGGCGCGTTTGATAAACTCCTGCAAAGGAGTCATATCGGGATTCAGGCGCGGACGATTTAAAAAAATACGTCCATCCAAATCGGTCTGGCGCTTGACCCAAATCACATGAGGCTGGGCCTGTCCCGCCGAAGCCTTGGCGAAGGAGGAAATGATGCTGACATCGAAACCCGCACCCAAAACCAAAAAGATATCCTTGTAAGGCTTTTGCAAGACCTCCAAGAACATCTGTCTTTCCATATCACGGAAATAAGCTTCCCCATGTTCCATGAAAAGCTCACGAATGGTTTTACCAATGCGTTTTTCGATCTCGTCATCCAAATCCAAGTACGCGACTTCAGGATTCTGCATGCTTAAGCTCATGCGCTTTACTAATTCAGTTTTACCTGTCCCGCGATGACCGATGATTAGTGTGATCATGGTTTGATCCCGATCATTCCCCAGAATTCTGGAAAACTTTTATTGATTGCCTCAGGATGTTGAATTTGAATTCCATGCCCCATCAACTTCATCAAGACCGCGGCCATCACCATGCGGTGATCTTCATCAGGATTAAAGACAATGCCTTTCTTTAAAGACTGCTGAGGATTGCCATGAATAATCATGCCGTCTTCCAGAACTTCATGGCGGATTCCCAAGAGATTGAAAAGATCTGCGACCTTAGCTATGCGATTGGACTCCTTCGCCACTAAATGAGGGGCCCCATGAAGTTTAGAAACACCCTCAGCGAAACTGCACACGACAGCCAGCACCGGAAACAAATCCGGGCATTGGAACAGATTCCAATCCACTGGACGCAGAAGCTTAGGTTTTTTAATCGTCAAAGTTTTTCCATTAAGTTCAACACCGACACCCATTTTTTTAAAGATCTCGACAAAGACCTTATCTGGTTGCTCGGTCACCTCAGGGAAATTTTCGATCACTGAAGTTCCGGCCAAAGCACCAGCTGAGGCCATCGTGAACATCGAGCTCATATCCGCTTCAATTTCGTAGGACAATTTCTCCAGGCGCTGTTCCGCAGGAACCACGAATCCATTGGAAGTTTGCTTGATACGCAGACCCAGCTTTTTCAACATTTCTAAAGTCAGCAAAAAATAACTTTCAGAAACTTTGTTGCCGACCAATTCAAATTCCAAATCAAAACTTAAAAGCCAGGAATTCAGAATCAAAGCCGAGGCATATTGAGAGGACTCGGTGGTGTCGACCTTCAGCGAAACACCTTTAAATTTCTTCCAGCCTTCACTGACAATATGCATTTCATTTTTTTTGATTTGCGCCTGCACACCCAACTGACGAAGCAGATCCATCAGGCCTTTCTGGGGGCGCGACATCAAACGCGGACTGCCCTTAAGAACATGCACACCACGAATACGCGATGCACGCAGGGCCATAAAACGAAATGTCGTTCCGCCCTCGCCACAGTCAATTCGACTGTTCGCCTTCAGACCCTTAAGGCCTTCACGCATATAGCGAACGTCATCACATCCCGCAAAGCCATGCAGATCCATGACCGGAAAATAGCTTTGTACAATCAATGCGCGATTGAATACAGATTTAGAACCTGGGATGCTGCCTTGAAAGTGGAACTCAGCCATGAAGCTCCTCTTCGCGTTGACGGCAGATCTCAATCAAAAGATCATCGACGCCAACTTCTTGAATAAGCGTCTTCCCTGGCTTTTGTACAAAGACAAAACGCAAGGTTGCAGCTTTGGTTTTCTTTTTATCACTCAAAAGCAGGCGACGATATTCTTTCAAATCATTGCTTTTGATCGATATCATATCGTCACGCAGCGGTGACAACAGAAAGCCCATGATCGGTTCAGAATAAATTCTTTCTGCTTCGCTGGATTTCAAAATTTTCTTTTGCACACTAAAGCGCAGGGCAAAATCCAAACCATAGTTAATAGCAATTCCATGGGGTAAGTCGTAATAGCTCTCTAAGACATGACCCACGGTATGACCCAAGTTCAAAACATGACGAAGACCTTTTTTCTCTTCCGGGTCTTTGGCGACGACTTTGTACTTTGCCTTTACAGCCGCTTCCAAATGTTTCCACAGGATTTTGGAATTCACCTGGCGCTCTTTCGCTAGCGAGCTCCACAGCTTTCCGCCCTCAATCAAGGCGATCTTAACCAACTCACCAAAACCTTCATAGGCACGGGCTTCGGGTTGTGACATCAGCACAGAACGCACCATTAAAATCTGGTCCGCAGGATAAAAAGTGCCGATTTGATTTTTTGCACCGCCCACATTCAACGCGGTTTTTCCGCCATGTGAAGAGTCAATGGCTGCAAGCCACGTACTGGGAATATGAATCAAACGCACGCCACGTTTTAAAATGCTTGCGACAAATCCACCAAAATCGCCAACACTGCCACCACCAACAACAACAATCGTCAGTTTTTTAACAGAAGTTTGTTCCGTCATTTTTGTGATCGCTTTGATATGACGAGGAAATTGTTCGACATCCTTTAAATGCTCCCCGGCTTTCACTGGATACTTCAATCCAATTTGCTGGGACCATTTCTTAAAGCCAGGGGATTTTTGTGCAAGGATCTGATCATAGATCAGAAGAAGTTCCTCCCCCAGTTTTTTGACTGGAGGAAGTTCATTTAAAAATACGAGCGTGCTTTGAGACTTCATCAAGAATTACTTTTTCTCTGAATATTCGTCTTTAGCTTTTGCATAGGATTCTGAAATGGAATCCCAGGCTTTGCTCATGCCTTCTTTCATGTGAGCCCAGGCTTTACCAGAACTTTTCTTAAGTTTAGATAGATCGTCAGACATGCTCTTTTGTTTTTTCTCTAGAGCCGCAATTTGATCGTTCATTTCTTTTTTTGCTTCACCCGTTTTATCTGCAGCGGCTTTTTTTAGTTCAGCCGTTTCTTTTTTCATTTCCTCAAGTTTCGCTTCCATGTCTTTTTGGAACGCGTCTTTTTGTTCTTTAGTGTAGTTGGCAGCAGAAGCCGCAGCATCTGAAGTTTTTTGTTTTACTTCTTCAGTTGTCGTTGCAAAGGCTGGTTGAAATGCGGCAAGGGTGATCAAAAGTGCGAGTACTGATTTCATATACGGGTCTCCTTAATTCAAGGAGACCAGTTTACATGCCCTAAAGGCTCCAGTCCACAGGCTCTTTGCCTTTAGACTTGAGATAAGCATTCGCCTTGGAGAAGGGCTTTGTCCCGAAAAAGCCGCGATGTGCCGACAGAGGTGACGGATGCACGGATTCGATGACGAAATGTTTTTTGCGGTCAACGAAAGCGGCTTTCTTTTGTGCATAGGAGCCCCACAAAATGAAAACCAGATTCTCTTTCTCTTCATTTAGAACGTGAATGATCTTATCAGTGAATTCTTCCCAGCCTTTTCCTGAGTGCGCAGCAGCTTTTCCATCCTCAACCGTCAAAACGGCATTGAGTAAAAGCACTCCGTGCTCAGCCCACTTAGTCAAAGAACCACTTTTGGGAATCTCAATACCCATATCAGATTTGAGTTCCTTGAAGATATTCAACAATGACGGTGGGAAACGCACTCCCTCGCGCACTGAAAAGCACAAACCATGCGCTTGACCGGGGCCGTGATAAGGATCTTGCCCCACGATCACCACTTTCACTTTATCGAGCGGTGTCAAATTCAGAGCTGCAAAGTATTCATCGCCCTGCGGATAAATAGTTTTTCCTGCTTTGGATTCCTGTTGCAAAAAAGCCCTCAGACTTTTCATGGAGTCTTTTTCGAACTCTCCGGCAAGTTTCGCTTTCCAGGTTGGATCTAACTTAATTTGATGTTTGGTATTAGATAAATTTTCGATTTTATTACCCGTCTCAGAATGACACACGTCAATGGTCTAGTTTCGCGATTCTAATTCAAACCTATTGGTTTTCAAATTATTTTTCATGCCGACGTTAACTTGACCAGACAAATCTAAGCCTCATTGTTAAACTAGTTATAAGGAAAAGGAGGCCCGCCTATGACGAACCTTCCAAACCCCACCATTCAACTTATTGAGGAAAACCCAGAAGTTAAGTCCTATATCTATCAAACGATAGCGGAATTTGACGGCTTTGTGACTCCTGAAACTGTGGTCACGGTTGTGGCCAGAAACCCGAAAAAACTCGCGCTTCAGTATGAAACAGAAGGCAAGGAATTCAATCGTCGCGATTTGAGCAAGCTCTATCGTATTGCGATTGTTCTATCGGATGGCGAAGCCAAAGTTGAGGCAGAAGGTGTCCATCAAGACATCTACCTTGCTATCAAATTGGCAAAGGACAATCTGATGTTGAAACTTGTGGAGATCCAGGACTCGATTGTGAGTCACCAAGATCGCTTGGTAGAGATCAATCACTACTTACAACATCCTAGCGTGCACTAAGCTTTACTTACACTCCCTTCAAGCGGAAGATCTCCCTTGAAGGGAGTTTTTATGTTCAATCCAAACATGCCCTATCGCAACATGGGTCGCTGTGGCCTGAAGCTATCCGCTTTCTCTTTGGGAGGCTGGACGACATTCGGCGGCTCCGTCAAAGACTTCACTTCGATTCGCAGCATTCTTCATCAAGCTTATGACTCAGGAATTAATTTTTTCGACATCGCCGATGTCTACGCCAAAGGCGATGCCGAACGCATGATGGGTGGCGCTCTTAAAGAACTTCCCCGCCATGAGTTGGTGATCTCCTCAAAAGTTTTTTGGCCGATGAGCGAAGACATCAATGACAAAGGACTTTCTCGCAAACATATTTTGGAATCCGTGAATAAAAGTTTGCAAAGAATTGGCACAGAATATCTGGATATTTATTTCTGTCATCGCTATGACGAAGACACTCCTGTGGAAGAAACCATTCGCATCATGGATGACCTGATTCATCACGGTAAAATCATGTATTGGGGAACCAGCGAGTGGACCGCAGAACAAATTCAGGAAGCGATGGAGATCTGCGAAACTTATGGTTACTACAAACCACAGGTGGAACAACCTCAGTACAGTTTAATCGCGCGCCATAAATTTGAAGCAAATGCTCCCAAAGCCCATGAATACGGAATGGGATTAGTCACCTGGTCACCATTAGCTTCAGGAATGTTGACAGGTAAATATGATGATGGCGTCGATAGCGGGCGCTTGGCAAAAATGGATTATCTGCGCGAGTCCCTTTACACCGAACAAAACATTCAACGTGTAAAAGAAATGAAAAAGATTGCGGATGCAATGGAATGTTCCCGCACCCAATTGGCCTTGGCGTGGACTGCGGCTCAACCCGGAATGACCAGTGTGATATTAGGAGCTACAAATGTGGAGCAATTGCAGGAAAACCTGGGAGCGCTTCGCGTGAATATCACTCCGCAGGTTGATCATGATCTTAAAAAACTATTTAGCTATTAGATTCAATTTTTTCGTTGTCTGAATACTTTGAAAAAATATAGCGGAATGGATGGGCCATCAATCCAGGGATGTCTTTGGGAATATCTTCACCCTCAACTCCGACGGCCCCGACATGCTCGCCCTCCGGTTTATACCAAGTATTGAAAACCACATCCCATACGGACAATACTTTTCCAAAATTTTTTGCTGAAATCTCGGGGGTCACCGAGTGATGCCAGCGATGCAATTGTGCTGTATTAAAGATTTTATTCAAAGGGCCCACTTCAAAATCCACATTCGCGTGCTCAAGCAGTCCCGTCACCGCATTGACTAATAAAAACAATGCGATCAGCTCTTGAGGCACTCCCAAAAGAAACAGTGGAAAGAAGTAAAACAGCCAATTCAAAAATAGATCCACCGGGTGGAAAACACCGGCATTATCCCAATAGACACGCTCGACCACATGATGAATCGAGTGGAATTTCCACAACCCCGTCACGGTATGACCAAAGCGATGTGTCCAGTAAAAGAAAAATTCGCAGATTAATAAAGCCGGCACCAGTTGCGCAAGCAACGGCCATTCTTTCGGCCACAAAGTGTGGATGTGGTCGTGAACGAAACCTGAGGTTTTACTGAGGAAGACAAATCCCAAAAGGATCTCAACGATTTTTGAAAGAATCGGCAGGAGGATATTGGTCATCGTAAAATTATAAACCCGATCACCGCGCGGAATGTTCCACTCTTTGCGATAGGGCATCACTCGCTCCGACACCGCAATAACGACAATCGCACCAACGGAGATCAATGCCGTCAAGACTGCGAGCTTATCTCCACCAGGAAACTGATCTTTGAACAGAAAAAACAGACAAACCGCAGCCGTCAAAAGCGCCGGATAATAAACATATCGAATGGCCAGCTGAAGTGGTCTCATTTTTCCCTCGGTTGATTCAACAAAAGTGAAGCAAAAAGCAGACCCGGAAAATTTAGGTAATAACCAATAGATACGATCTTGAAATGATTAAACGCTATTGACTCCAAAACGCCCGCCAACGTCCAAAAGTTCGACGTACTCACCACTCCCATCTTCGTTTAAACCTTCCCGATAATTCACTTGGCTGGCACAACATTGGCACAGCTCAGTCACCATATGAAAACATCTCTAAAACGCCTTATTCAGCTGGTTTCAATTTTGTGTCTGACACAGTCTGCATTGGCATCTGAAACCGACAATTTTACGAAGCGCAATCTTGAGGTTGACGCTCAGGAATGGCTGAACGAGCAAATGAATGCCGCGATTGAACAGGCGGTTCAAAAGGCCGATCCCAAAGTACCCTACTCAGTTCATAAAATTTTATTTAAATCTTTGGGTGGCGTGTTTTGGGCCAAGATCGAAAAATGGTCCGACAATCCCGTTTCTCCCGCAGAGCAGGTCAAGTTTCAAGAATCCATTTTCCGTGATGTTGGGAACTACAAAGGCACATCCAGCTTTATTCGTCGTCTGGTGAAATTTAAAAGTTATTACTCCCCAGGTATCTATCGCATGGGCGACACCGTATTTGGCGCTGATAAGTTGGGTCACTTCCTGCAATTGGGTTACAGCATGTACCTGGCAGACGGCCAAAGACGAAATCCTGAATTTAAAGATATTCGACCGTTGTTCTCGAAATTTTCTGACATCATTTCGGGCGATACTAAATTCAGAAAGCAACTTCAGTCCCAAGGGTTGGACCTGGTCTATGAATACAGCCACTTTCAAGAAAATGGTGAGTGGGGTATGAAAGGCCCGATGGCTCGTTCATGGGCTGATATGGCAGCAAATGTCGAAGGTTATAAATTCTGGTCCGAGCTCACGGGTGGCACCAACCCTTATGTTAAAAAAGGCACTGATGGTCGTTGGGTTCAAGTTCGTAAATTCGACTGGGCCGAGTACATCACCCCTGCTTGGGATGAAGCCGTGAACCGCACGGACTATGATCCTCGCTTTGCCGAGCAAGTTGAAAAACGCAGTCAGGAAGCGATGGAGAAAAACAAATACGTCCTACCTGGCATTGAAAGCATTATCGCCAAATACGGTAGTGATATGGAAAGAATCTTCAACAACACCTGCTCCAAAGTATTTGCCTGGTAACTTTATTCATCGCCGTGGCGACACGGTATTCGGTTGGTGGTAAGGCAAAAAAAAAGGCTCCTGTTTCCAGGAGCCTTTTCATTTTTTAAATTAACTAATTTATTTTCCAACTTCGAAAGCCAGCGGCAGATATTTGCTGGAGCTTGTCGCTGATGAAGTGTTCGCGGCTTTTCTGGCTGCATCCAACTTCACCAGTGTCCCGATGATATCCTGAAGCTTATCAAACGGAGCCAAATTCGGCGGAAGATTTTCTTTCAACTCCATGGTCAAAACCGGAGTGCTTCTTTCCATCCACATATAACGACCTAAACTGCCCGGATAATTCCCCAAACTTTTCCACGGCAAGTAATCAAACTTAGGCGGTGGAGAAAACTTCGGCCCGTCGAAATCCAAAACTTTCAGTGGAGTGTGAACTGACACGATGAAATCTGGTTTGAAATCTTCGATGTGATGAAGAGCACATTTGGTTTCAGGTTCACTGCCACCTTCTTTACCTGGAAAACGACGCGGATTTTCACTGGTCGTTTTTTTCCAGGCAGCAATCGCACCGGAATCCCAATCTTTTGTTGGGAAGTTGCGATTCACGTCGATCTTGTTCGCGTTCGTGCGCGTTTTATATTTCACACCATCAGGATTCAGAACTGGAACAACTCTCCAGGTATTTCTTGGAGCGATACTTTCCAAGCGTTCCATCCAGTAACGTCCCACTGTTCCCGCATGTGTTTCATCGCCATGAATCAGACTGATCACCAGAATGCGTTTCGCTCCCGCTTCAGTAGCTGTTTTGTCATAGTGATAAATCGGACGGCCCTCAACGCTCACACATTGCGGATCCATCGTCACTCGCGCACAGGCTTGTTGTAAAAGTTTGTCATCCCACGCACCTGGGAATTTTTTAAGGTCGCTCACGCAGGTCTGATCAAGGTTTGTAAATTCCGCGTGCGCCGCGGAGACCCCTGCGAGTGAACAAATCATACTTACTATTAGGTAACGAAGTGGCTTCATCATTTCTATCTATTATCCCACGTCTTCAAATTCTCTCAAGATGAGAAAATGCCTTTTTTCGATCCAATCTGAGAATCGCTATAAAACGACTAAAGTCTTATAGCCATTCGTCCGTAATGTAAAAGGTGATGTTTTTAGCACTCATGTTGTAGTTTTAGGAGGAAGGTATGGTTAATAAAGGTGGTTTTAGTTTCGTCGCGATGTTGGTGATAAATCCCGTCGTGATACTCTTTTACCAAAACTGCTCGATGAGCCCAATAAGCCACGCGCAGAACTCTCCGCCTAAAGCAATTGTGCGCCAAGTTGCATCTGAAACGAAACCTATTGTTGCTGAGGTAAAACCCGTTTGTGACTCGAATAAAAAGGAGTGCCCAACTCTGAGGGAGTAAGCGCTTCGTCTTAAAATGTTGTTGTTAAAAAGCCCTGGGCATAAAACCCCCGGGGCTTTTCTTTTTGAGATTTGCGCGGTGTGGAAAATAAAAAACTGGACCATTTTCTTTTTGACTTACACATTATTTACACTGTAAGTTCATATGTAAGTTATGACAAAGAAATTGCCCCTCCCATCACTGACACCGAAAGAAAAAGCTGTTCTCGAGTACATCGAGGCACACATCTTAAGTTCAGGTATTTCTCCGTCATATCAAGAAATTAAGGATCACTTCGGTCTAGCTTCGTTCAATTCGGTTCAGAATTATCTGAAACAATTAACGACCAAGGGTTATATCACGAACCCAGTTAACCAGAAGAGAGCCATCCAAGTCGTCCACTCAGCATCCGCTGTGCAGGATCACTTGCAAGCAAAAGTCTCGACGACGACGGGATCTCATCGCACTAAGCTCCTCCAGGCTCGTGACGAGATCCTGTCCCTTCCCTTACTTGGGAAAGTGGCAGCGGGACAACCTATTGAAAATTTCAAACACGATGAGTTCGTTGATGTGCCACCTTCTATGGTTCGCAATCCTTCCAAGTCTTTTGCTTTGAAGGTGCAAGGCGATTCTATGATTGATGATGGCATCTTTGATGAAGACATCATTTTAGTTCAAGAGCAAAAATCTGCAGGCAATGGTGACATTGTGGTTGCAACCGTCGACAACGAAGCCACGGTGAAACGCATTTACCTACGCCCTCGTCCCGACAGTGGCAACTCGGATAAGCAAGTTGAACTACGTCCTTCCAATTCCACAATGAAATCCATGTGGTTCTCGCCTGATCAAGTTGAGATTCGCGGCATCGTTGTGGGTCTTATTCGTAAATTCTAATCTCAATTTCATACACGTGAATTTTTCTAGACGGTCCTGATTCGCCCTCAGTCCGGTTCATTGGAGTTGCTATTGCACGCTCCCCTGGCTGCTTTCATAATGAATGTTAAGAAACACTTAACCGGGACGTCTATGAAAATTGTTTTTAGCAGCTTGCTTGTGGCGGCTATGATGGCCATTACTCAGCCTTCTCTGGCCAAATCCACCAAGAAAAAATCCGCAAAAAAAGAAACCGTGACCGCTCCAGCTCCTGAGGTCTCTCCGTCACCGACGACGGCGGTAACTCCTGCAGCAACCGTAACACCATCTCCTACGGAAGCTCCGCAAGCGGAAGCCAAAGAATCTGATGACTACACTCGCCCGGTTTTTTTCGCGGTTGAAGAACCTGACGTTAAAATTAAAAATCCAACGGTTTCTTACGATTTGAAATCGGACAAGGGGCAGTCTTTAAAAATTGCTGACTTTGTTTTCAATAACGATTCGTTACGTGCGTCGATCGAAGATAAAAGTTTGCACATCGTCTGGGATACCATGATCATTCCAACAGGAGACCTTTCTATCATCGATAGCTATGGTAAAGAACTTTGGAAAATCACGTTGGACAAATCAGGTGATTGGAAGTTTTCTGATTTTAAGAGCGAAAAAGCTCCTCAGTGGCAATCTGGAAATCACTTCCGCTTTTGCTTAAGAGCCGAAAGTGGCAAAGGCTTCACGGCGATGTGTACCCAAAGCTATGGCGTCGAGATCAAAGATGACGTCATCACTTTGGATTATACAAAGTCCGATACTCCCCCGCGCATTATCGCCCTTAATGAAGAACGTAAAAATTTGAAAGACGATATTGAAGTGGCTGTGGGTGCTCCTGTTGGATTCCTGGCGACGTTAAAATCCGGTGCGACCTATGAATTTATGTCAGAACCTATTGCGCTGGATTTGAAAGACTTTATTGAGAGCGAACAAAAAGGCAACGTGACCTTTAAGGGCGCATTACCTGCTCCGATCGGTGACATAAAAATAATTCCTGGCATCGAGTATGGGGCGGTGACAAAAGCATTTGGATTCCAAAAATCCATCGCAGAACCTATCGACCTTTGGCAAATCGATGTTCCTTTAAAAAACCCTCGCCTGCACTTCAATGGCAAATATGGCGGCGTATTCACCTATAATTTAGAAATTAAAAACTATCCAAAAATCAAAGACCGCCTCTTCCTTCATAAAAATGCCCTGAAAGGAACTTATAATTCCCAGGATGAAATCAAGGTGAAGATCAGCAAAGACGCGAAAATTGAAGGCCTGGTTCCAGCGAACGAAAAAGACAAAGATTCGGACTTGCGAGTGTGGAAATTCCAAGCAGATCAAAAATACGCTCTGAACAAGCCACAATTACTTTTAAGCGAAGGCGAAGCCGGTAAAACAGAGCCACATAAGGCTTATATCGAAATCTATCGAGGTGGCTCCGGTGAAGCGAGCTTACGCCTGAGTGCACTTTCCACCGCGTCTGGTGGTTCGACATTTATCGGCGAAGCCCATCTGCAGTATTGGTTCAATGATCTATTCGGTTGGCAGAACAACTATCTCTCCAAACAGCGTTGGGGTGTTTCTGCGAAGTACTTCTCGACGTTGGCGGACGTCGATGCGCAAAAAGAAAATGGCGGCACCGAAAAAGTAAGCCTGTCTTCTACGGAAGTCGATTTACGTTATCGCTTTGCCCAAGGCCTTTGGGAGCGTGATGAAACTGTTGGCGCCATTGCCGCTTACGAAGCTCTTTCCGTGGGCGATCAGAAAGCGAATAAACTCGGTGTCGGTCTGTTCTGGGCCCGCTCCATGCCAAAAACTTTCGACAACTGGTTGAATAAACTTTCCTTCTTCAATCATCCAAAATACGTGGACATGGAATTCATCCAGTTCATCAGCTCCACAGACAGTGGAACGAAAATGGGTAATGACTTTTTATTGAACTTCCACGGAAAAATCCTGTTCACGAACACCTTCTTTGGCGAACTTGGATTCGGTTTGAAAAAATATGACTTCACTAAAGCCGACAACTCAGGAGCAAGCCTTTCCAGCTTCTATGGCACCATCGGCGCCGGCGTGGATTTCTAAATCACCAGCCCATAAAATACGAAAGGGAACATGGCTCAGCCTTGCTCCCTTTCAATCCCCTCGAGACACGGCAACTCCGATTAAGGAGCCACCTTAATATTCAATTTTAGAGCTCTTGCTAATCCTTTAGCCGCGAGCGTAGCGTTTGTTCACAGACTCACGAATCTCAGCACCTTCGATGCTTAGACGAGTCCAAGGAATTGCGCGCAGACGTTCTGGCTCAATTTCCTCTTCAGTTTCTTCGCAGAAACCGAAAGAACCATTTTCGATACGAGCCAGAGCCGATTCGATTTCCATAAGCTGTGAACGAAGTCTTTCGTGCATGCTTAGGAATTCTTGTTCAGCAAGAACGCGAACAGTTTGATCGCCTTCATCGCCGCCTTTTTCCTCGTTCTGGTCCAAATTCAATCGTGCTTCCTTCACTCTATTGAGGATATCTTGCTTCGATTGCAAAAGTCTTTGTCTGCATTCGCCGACCAACTTTTCAGAGATAGCCATACTGCCCCCCTCGTTCCTTCGAGCTTGAGTGCCAATTTGGAACTGAACTATTAAGTTCCAGCCCTGTATTTTTTGCAAGCACAAAATCTTACATCACCTTACAGCTTTCCAAACCATTGATAATACTAATATTTCAATGTTTGTGGACAATGATGCGACTATGCTAAATACCCGAAAAAACGGGCCTCATGACATCTTCTTTCACATCATGCAGGGCGTTAATATTCTACACCCGGTGAGTTTGAAAGAAAATAGGTGGGCTTTTAGAAGCTAGTTATTCTCAGATTAGGACGAAACTATGTGTAAACGGAGAAAAACAAAAGGCGACCTACTAGACTTCGGTCGCCCTCAGAACCCCTATATTCTTATATAAGACAATCTCCCCCGAGACTGCTTATAGACACTCGGAGACACGAGTGAGGAGGTCGTTCGTAGCCTCTTGGAGCTTTTCCGCCATGCGCTTACCTTGCACCCCGCGCGTACGGAAAGCTTTTGCAGAGGCCTTCATTTCTTTAGCAATGGATTTCTTGGAAGCCTCGCCAGAAGCCAATTCCAGGTTGTCAGAGTATTCCTCCAACGTGGAGGCAAAGGTCTCATGATTGCTGACAAGGCTATTCATGATTTGCGATTGAGCTTCCTTCATAGACTGCAATTCAGCTTTCAAAGCTTTGCAGTTATCACTGGCAGCCGAAGCAACGGTTGTTGCCATAAGAATTGCGGAGGCTAAAAACAGTGCTCGCATGAAGAAACCTTTCGTTGAGATAGGTTACTTCTAAGCAATCACCCTGCCACCTCCAGCTCGATTTTACCCAGGGAAGAGGTGACAATTCAGGCTATGATTTGAGAATTTTTTCAAACTCGTCTTTTGTGTCGCCAGCTGTGTAAGGGGCCAGCAAACGAGTCACGTGGCGTTTCCCACGCTCGATGGTACGACGACCTGGTTGGCGTTCCGCAGACTCAAAGAACTGCAGGAATGTCGTGGACATTGCCAGCAAAGATTCAGCGACATATTGCATTTCATGAACGTCGTCGATTTTCACCATTTTGCCTTCACGCACCCATTGACGGTACAAGATCACCATCAACTTCATCATTTTTTGAATATGCGTGCGCCACATCTTTGCCAATTCCACGTCTTTACGGCGAAGGGCATACATCTCGCGATGAAAAAAGCGATAACGCCAATAAAGATCGAAATTATCATTGATGAATTCTTGGGGAGTGACCTTCTTAACGCGACGAGGACGCCACACATCGTAGGTTTCCTTAGCCATGCGCTTGAAAAGCTCAACCAAGATTTCTTCTTTGTTGTCATAGTGGAAATAAAGATTCCCAGGGCTGATATCCATCGCTTTTGCGATGTGATTCGTTGTTACGGCAACAACGCCACTGCGATTAAAGAGCTCGATGGATGTAAGGAGAATACGTTCTTTAGTCTTCATGGTATTAAGTCTTTAGTCCAATTTAGCTCGAGAGTCACGTCGTAAACCCTTAAAAGTCGCACTCTGAGCCAGTTTGCTGTGACTTCTTTCGAGAATGCCCTTGAAACTGCCAAATTGATGATGCTACGATTAAAAGATATGCGATCTAATAGAAAACCTAATTTATTGAAACTATTCATATTTTCGAGCGTTTGCGGAGTAGCAATCTATTCTCTTGTCGGCTTTACAACAGCCAGCACTCCAGAGGCAAAAGCCGAACAACAACTTCAATCACAGATCCAGCAGCGTTCGCAAATTGCAAAAGCATTGAACGACAAGATCAAAAACAACGAATTGCCTTCTAAGATGAATGTGCAGTGGGATGGTCACGACGAACAGTTCGCGGTCAACTACACTATTGATTCCTCTCTACAACAAGAGGCTGATCGTCTGTTGAAGTCCTACAAACCTGACTACGGCGCGATCTTTATGATCGATGCCTCCACGGGTGAGGTTTTGGCGATGTCGAGTTTCCAACGCGACAACCCAACTGGGAACAACTTGAACCTGCAAGCGACTTTCCCAGCCGCTTCTGTCTTCAAAGTTGTGACAGCAACAGCAGCCGTTGATAAAGCCGGTGTCGAGCCTTCTCACAAAATCCACTACAACGGTGGAGCATATACTCTATACAAAAAGAACGTTCTGTCTGACCGCGTAACTCGTTGGACGAATGTGATTTCCTTGAAAGATGCATTTGCTCGCTCCATCAACACAGCTTTCGGTCGTTTGAGCATCGAAAACCTTCACCCCGAAGATTTGAACGAGTACTCGAACCGTTACATGTTCAACCAAGAGATCGCGGCTGATTTCCCTGTGGATATGGGCGTTGCCTACATCCCACCGGGCAAAGGTTTCGAAATGGCAGAAGCCGCTTCTGGTTACAACAAAATGAATCGCATGAGCCCGGTTCAAGGTGCGATGATCGCCGCTTCCGTAGCAAATGATGGTAAAGTCGTTGTTCCTTACATCGTGAACTCGATGCAAGACAAAGAAGGCAAAACTGTTTACCAAGGTTCCACGATGCAAAAAGGCGCGACAATGTCCAAAGAGTCTGCTGCTAAAGTGCGTGAGTTGATGGAACAAACAGTGATCGCTGGAACTTCTCGCAGATCTTTCCGTCCAATGACAAAAGACCGCAAGTACAAAGAAATCGAAATGGGCGGTAAGACCGGTCACTTAACGGGTGACAACCCTAAAGGCCGCGTTGATTGGTTCGTGGGTTACGCTTTGGAAGAAAACAGAAAGATCGCCGTTGCAGCAATCACTGTGAACAAGAAATTCTGGACAGTTAAATCCGCACACTTGGGTCAAAGCATGTTTAAAAAATACTTCGCCCCAGTTATCGCTGCTCAACAAACCAACAAACGCAGCATCACTTCCGTAGAAAACTAAAAGGTACGGACACACTTTTGGTAGCAATACCGAGTCATAAAAAAAAAGGCAGGATCATCTCCTGCCTTTTTTCGTTTCTTAGTTCACTCTTTTACTGAGGTATTGAGGAGATCGGAAATAAATTTTCCCGTCATCATTATCGCGAACAGCGACGATGCCACCTTGGTAAACTGCCACGACTTGGCCCATGTAATAAGCGCCGTTTGTCATCGGTCCCGACATCACAAGATCACCTTCGCAGATGCCCTTAGATTTCTCACAACGGATATTTTTCTTAACTGTTTCAGAGCGACGGAAGTACGCTTTTCCATCGTCGTTATCTCGAACCAGGATAATTCCATTTTCATAAACAGCTATCACAACTCCGAAATAGTATTGATTCGATGTCATCGGGCCTGAAAGAACTCGGTCCCCTGCACATTTACCTTCAAAGCATTGAACAGTTTTAAAAACGGAACGCGGATCACGCAAATAAGCTTTCGAATCGTCATCATCACGAACCAAAACCGTTCCATTGGTATAAGCTCCAATGACAGTCCCCGTATAAGCTTTAGAATCAGACAAAACCGACATGACTCTATCACCTGAGCACATGGATTTCGAAGTCGCACATTGAATCTTTTTAAAGACCGTTGCTGACGAACGCACATAAGTTTTGCCGTCATCATTATCACGAACCACAACTTGGCCATTGTCATAAACAGCGGTCACAACGCCGAAATAATATTTTGATCCTGCGATACTAACAACCGCATCACCCGATCTTAATGGGCCAGCTGATGACGGTGGAGGCGGACGTGGCGGAGGATTACCACCCGGAGGTGGTGGATTGCCCGGTCCCGGTGTTGGCGGTTGCGGAGGAAACACATCACTCAAAGCCAATTGCGGCCAATGCTCATCAGAAGATACCAGCACCGTGACATCTGCATCACCACCGTAAGCCTCCATACGCAAATCGATCGTGAAAACACGCTCGTTCAAGTATTCAGAAGTCATCGCAGCACCCGCATTTAAAATATCAGGGCTCACTAAGTTGCGCACAGGTCTCGTATTCACACGCGCACCACTGATCACAACTTTACCTGCGTTTACGCGGATAGAAACTCTTTGAAGGACCACACCCGGACGAACTGAAATGCGATAAACCGTTCCACCGGAAGCTCTGGAAACATTTGTAATACGCAAAGTTCCTGCTTCTGAGGCAGGAGTATTTGGCGCAGATGGCGGAGGAGGCGGCGGAAGTGGCTGCGGCGGTTGCTCAACTGTTGAGCCCGAACCAGAACCTGGATCCAAATCTGGAAGATCTTCCATGTTATCGGCGCGAGCGATGAGTGAGAACGACAAGGCGATTGCAATCAGGGAAATGAGTGATTTTTTCATATTGTGGGCTTACATAGCAGATCACAGGAGGAAGGCACCAAGATTTCCGCGCGCCGTCGGAAAAAAACCGGTGCCACCAGGTCAACAGGCAGATTTTTCAGTCGCGGCAAGAATCCCGCACTTATTCGTCTTTTTTCTTCTCTTCATGCGTGATTTCGATGGGCGTGACATCCAGAACTTCGACATCTGTCAGTTCACGTTCTTGCGGGACGTCTTCGTTCATATCTCTGAAGCCGGAGCCGTCGTTGCGGAATTCATAGCGACCGCCACCCATGCCGCCAAAACCACCGAATCCAAAGGGGCCTCCGCCACCGAAATTGAAAACACGTGCGGAACCACTGGCCATTTTTTTGGCCATGTACAGTTTAAATCTCCATACGATCAAATGTCGAAAACCGGGAAGCAATAAGAAGACCCCTGCGATGCGAGTAAATGCAGAAGGCACCAAAAAGCATAAACCCGAAATGAATACTGCACCCGAGTGCAAAAGCTTATTCGCTGGCAAATGACCACGGGATACTGTCGATTGTAAAGACATCATCGCCATACGCCCAACCGTGTTCACAATCAAAATGCCCAACAAGCACGGCACAAAATAAATCAGCATCGTGTTAAAGAATCCCACGATACGCACAACAGAAAAGAAAATAATAATTTCAGCAATCACCCACGGCAGAGGAACCACGAACATAAAACGTCCTTTTTAAAATTCCAAAGTTGCAACCACCGGGCAGTGGTCAGAACCTTCAACCTTGTCCAAGATATCCGCAGAAACCAGATTCTTCTCAAGACCTCTCGAGATACAAATATAATCAATTCTCCAACCGCTGTTTCTGTCGCGGGCATAGTCATAATACGACCACCAAGAGTAGCGGTGCTCTTCGTTCGGTTTAAAGTAACGGAACGTATCGATGAACCCCAAATCCAAAAAAGAATCAAACCAGGCGCGTTCTTCCGGCAAAAAACCGCTGACTTTGCTTAAACGAATCGGATCAAAGACATCAATATCATCGCGTGCGACGTTATAGTCACCCACCACGACGATCTGTTTGCCAGTCGCCAGTTTTTCTTTCAGGTGCAAGTTCAGGTCTTTTAGAAATTGTTGTTTAAAGCTGTGACGTTCATCCCCGGAGCCACCATTTGGAAAATAAATATTGTACAGATCAAAATGTGGATGCTCGGTGATGACGATACGTCCTTCGGAATCATAAGCTTCGATGCCGATTCCGTGCTTCACATCGGAGGGTTCGTTCACCAAGAATGTTGCGACCCCTGAATATCCCTTTTTGACCGCCGAAGACCAGTAAGCATGGGGACGATGCAACTGACGCGCTTCCAATTCCACTTGATCGATATGAGCTTTGGTCTCTTGAACACAGAAAATATCTGGATTTTCACGTTGCACGAACTCAACAAGGCCCTTCTTATGGCAGGCACGGATGCCGTTCACATTCCAAGAGATGATTTTCACAGTTTCTCCTTGTTTTTCACTCGCAAAGCGCTATCAATGAATGCAGGCTGTTTTAGCAGGAGTTCAGGTGAGCTTAAAGGACAAATTCGTCGCGCAACTTAAAAAATCTTTCCCAGATCTCAATAAAGAGCAGCTGGAGAGCATTGTTGCCGAAAACCTGCTTTCTCCATTCCATGTTGAGCTGCCCAAGGCGGTATTACAGCAGGCGCAACAGATCGTTTCCACGTTCTTTGCTTTGCGCGAAAAAGACTCCTATAAAAATCATTATCGCGATCTAGCTGCCTTAAAGGGCTTCAAAGACCCGGGCAACAAATCAATCATGATGAGCTATGATTTTCACTTGGATGAAAATCAGCAATTAAAACTGATCGAAGTGAATACCAATGCTTCCTTCCTGGCCCTGGGTCACGAAATGTATAAAACCATGGCCTTGCCCCTCCCAGTGGCAGATTTCACCTGGGACGAAGTTCGTAACGACATCTTAACGGAAATGAAGCTTCAGGGAAAACCCGCAGGCGCTGGCCCATTGCGTGTTGCAATCACCGATGAACAACCTTCTGAACAGCGACTGTTTGTGGAATTCTTGGTGTACAATGAGCTTTTCAAATCCTGGGGTTGGGATTCGCGCATTTTGGATTATCGCGAGCTGTTTAATAATTTTGATCCGCAATTCATTTACAATCGCTATACGGATTTCTTTTTATCTGAAGAAACCAGCCAAGTTTTGAAAAACAAATTCGTCTCTGGAGATGTGTGCCTGTCGCCAAATCCCTATGAATACCTGCTTTTGGCGGATAAGCAGCGCTTGATTGAATGGAGCCAACCCGGTTTCTTTGAATCTCATGGCTTGAGCGATGCCCAAATACAAACTCTGCGCGCCGCAGTTCCTGCCTCGTATGATCTGACAACAAGCAATGCAGAGGAATTGTGGTCGATGCGTAAGAAGTTGTTCTTTAAACCAAAGAACGCCTTTGGCTCGAAACAAAGTTATCGTGGGCATTCCATGTCCCGTAAAGCTTTCGAGGATTTATTGACGACAGCGACAATCGCCATGGAATACGTTCCCGCTGCGGAAGTGCCATTTGAAACACCTGAGGGAGTGCAAAAGTTTAAGTACGATTTGCGTTGTTATGCCTACCAGGGACGTCTTCAAATGGTTGTGGCGCGGATTTATCAAGGGCAGGTCACCAATCTTCGCACCCCGTATGGCGGATTCGCTGGCGCCGTCTTCAAATAGGCTCCCAGACTTAATCTCCTCGGCGAGTCTCAACCTTAGACACTCCCTTAGCCAATTCCAATAAACCAAACTTTAGTTTTGGACTAAGGACTTTTCTGTCTAGTCCAGTAGGACTTTTACTCTTTTTAGGGCTTAATATTTAAGTAAGGCTAGAATGGCCTTTTTTGTAGTGTGTCTCATTTTCCGCAAGGAGTGTGGAAGTACATGACGGTTAAGCACAATGGCGCTAAAAAAATAGCTCAGGAAAGTTTCTATTCCTCATTTGATCAACTCAATGGTGTGCACCCGTGGATGGAAGCTGTTCAAGATGGCTTTGTTGCCTATCGAGTTCGCCAATTAAACACCGGTAAAATCGCGTACTTCAATTTTATCCTCGCTAAAGAAATGGGGTTGATACCCGCTGATCATCCAGAAACGATGACAGATGAACTGGAAGACAAACTGATTGAGACCTTCTCTATTCAAATCATCAACGAATATGATGAATTGAATAATCGCCGTATCGATCCCGCAACCATTCGTCCGCATAAATACATGGCCACTCGTTACCTGCAGTTGCAACACGCCAACAAGCAGGGAAAAACTTCGGGTGACGGTCGAGGCATTTGGAACGGAACTGTTTATAATCGCGGAATGACCTGGGATGTATCCAGTCGCGGAACCGGCGTGACTCGCCTGTCTCCAGGATCTGTGCAAGCTCAACGTCCATTGAAAACCGGTGGAACTGAATTTGGCTATGGCTGCGGTCTGGCTGAAATCGATGAACTTTTTGGGGCTTCAATTTTAGCGGAAGTCATGCACTTACAAGGTATACGTACCGAACGTGTCCTTTGCATCGTCGACCTGGGCAAAGGTTATGGTATCGGCGTTCGCGCCGCTCCCAATTTGATCCGCCCGGCTCACTTATTCCTTTATTTGAAACAAGAACGAATCCAGGCACTGAAGGCCGCGACCGATTACTTTATCGATCGTCAGGTTGCCAATAAAGCATGGCCCATCAAAGCTCGTGGCAATGCAAAATATGATGAGCTTTTGACGTGTGTGTGCACAGCTTTTGCGGAATTCACAGCCCAACTGGATACGGATTATATCTTTGCATGGCTGGATTGGGACGGAGACAACGTCCTGGCCGATGCCGGGATTATCGACTATGGCAGCGTTCGCCAATTCGGTATTCGTCATGATAAATATCGCTACGATGATGTCGAAAGATTCTCGACCAATTTGAATGAACAAAAATCCAAAGCGCGCTTGATTGTTCAAGTCTTTGCGCAAATGGTGGATTACCTGCAAACCGGCCGTAAAAAATCTTTGCGCGCCTTTGCCAACCACCCCATTATCGAGCAATTTAACAAGCAATTTGAAAAATGTCGTGCGGAACGCATTTTGTACCGCATGGGCTTTAATGAAGCTCAGCGTGAAAATATTTTTGCGCAAAAGGGACTTTTTGAAAAGTTCGACAAAGAATTCTCATTCTTTGAACGTGCAAAAATCAGTGGCACGACTGAAAAAGTGGCAGATGGTGTGAATCACCCCGCCTTGTTCAATGTGCGCAACATTATGCGTGAATATCCACATCACCTCTCCAACAGTCCCTTGCCATTTGAAAAACGCTTTATGCTGGATAACGAATTCTTTAAACAGATTCTTTCCAGCTTTGCTAAAACGCGTGACGCACGCTTAAGTGAAAAACATCGTCGTCACATCCAGGCGTTCCAGGCCGTTTACCGTGATTTGGTAACAGCGGCTGCGGGCAAAAACAAACCCGAACAAATCCTTAAAGGCATCTGTGAAAGAGCTGAAGTTTTGAACTCAGACAAACGTATCACTGGAAATGCCTTGATTGAAATGGTCGATGCGATTATCAATGAGAAGAAGCGCGGACTTTCGATGACTCAAATCCAAAGAATCATTGACCGTCTGGTTTTTGAAAACAGTGGAGTTCCAGAAACACCTGTCAGCCGTTTTTATAAAGAAAAAGAAAAAACAGCTGCGGTAAAAATGGATCTTTACGCAAAACTTCTCAGCCTTGTAGAAGAAAACAAAGAAAGCATCTAGTTTATGACAGCAAAGTATATTGTCTTGGCGTTGGCAGCAGGTCTGTTCACTCTTTCCGGCTGCGCACTCAGCAAAGGCACGATCAAGGACTCTCCACGCCTTGAGTCTTCTAATATCACGATTCCACCGATGAACAAATTAAAGCCACATTCCATGTCTTTGAATATCGTGGACAATCGCGCACCCGAGTTCAGACAGTACTCCGCAGAAATTAAAGCTGAAATCACTCGCGCTTTAACATTGGCATTGGGCCGCCAGATGATTGAATTAAAATCCGGTTCACCAAATGCTCTGACTTTAACTATTCAAGATTATAAAACAGCGGAATTCCAAGAAGGTTGCGTGCAATTGCTGGGCAGTCTGGAAATTCCCAAAAAAGGCAAAGCCAACGCGTCTGCTTACAGCTGCATGGAATTTAAATCTTTCGGCAGAAAAGTCGGCGCTGACATCGGGGCCGCTTACGAAAATGCATTAAGCGAAGTTTTCAAAGGCCTTGATTCCGGATTGGAACAAATCCCTTAAACTTCACGCGCAGTCAGATAAGTTTATTCAACGCAGAAGAAACTTATCTGCCAAGCGTGGCCAGCTGGTTTCTGACCCATTTCCTAATCAATGGGTACTCTTCCACTTCCAGCGTGTGTTTCTTTTCCATCTCCACCCACTCTACTTTCAGACCCGCAGATTTTAGTTTTTCAACGCCATACTTCGTTTCCGGAAGTGGCAAAATATCATCTGCATGCCCGTGAGTGAACATCCACGGAGTTTTCTTGGAATCCACCGCCAGATTGTTTTTCCATCGCGGATAGAAATTAAAATAGCCGCTGATACCAACGACGCCACCCAATTGTTTTGGATAGTTCAAACCGATATCAGCACTGATTAAGCAGCCTTGAGAAAAGCCAAAGAAAAAGATGTTTTCACTCTTCCAACCTTGGTTTTCCAATTCATTTAAAAGAGTGAACAATTTTTCGCGGATTTTTAGAACACCGTTAGCCTGATAAGGAGGCTCTCCATACCAAGTATAACCCGTCATAAATTTGCGAGGCGCATTCAATAACAAATAATTCATTTCCGGAATGTTCAACTCGTCGTCGAACTGACGGAAAGGACGAATACTATCACCGCGACCATGCAAAACGATCATCAGATAATCTGATTTTTTCTTAGCAGGAATAAATTTATGCTTAAAAAGATCGGTTTTGATCATTAGTTCACTCCAGCGATCGCTTTAGAACAGAATAAAATCTGACGAGCTTTTTTCAGCTGAACATCTTCGTTCGCAGCGCCGTCATCTGTATCCAAGCAGTCCTTGCTGGAAATAAGTGTTTTCAAAGAACGCACATGACGTTCCGGGGCCAATAATGGGTTCACGAATTGATCTTCCTCGCGATCGACAGAGATCTGATCAAAATTAACCGCCACGTCTGGCGCCAGACCTTTCATTTGAGGGGAACGACCCGATGGAAGGTAATAGAAACCTTTCGTCTCAAACAAAGCGATCTTTTTATTTTGTGTCCAGTACTCACCCTCTTGGAAAGAACCTTTACCAAAGGTTCTTTCACCGACCAAAATCGCACGATTCAAATCGCGCAAGGCACCCGCCACGATCTCTGCTGCACTTGCAGAGCCCGCGTTGATCAGGACGGCCACGGGTTTATCAAAGATCTTCGGCTCGCCGCCGAAGTATTCTTCAGCTTTTTTGGAAGGATCCAAGTAACGAATATCGAAGATCTTTTTATCGCCACCTACGAAAAGGCTCGCAATACATGCCGCCTCTTCCATTTGGCCGCCTGGATTATCGCGCAAGTCGAATAACAAACCACGCACGTGGGCTTTGTTCACAACTTCCAAGGCTTCTTTCATTTTGTCGCAGGAGCCTTTAGCAAATTTATTTAAACCAATCACCGCGATCGGCTTGATACCCTCGATCACTTGAGTGGTTAAAGTGGAAACGACGATTTCAGTGCGTTCCAATTTTTTGCGCATGATTTCACCGTCACGGGAAACCAGCAAAGTCACCTTGGTGCCTTCATCGCCCTTTAACATTTCCATCACACGGGCTTGCAACAGGGGATGAACCGGTTTGCCGTCGATTTCCAAAAGAATATCGCCACGTTTAAGGCCTGCACGGTCTGCGGCACTTCCTGCCAAAATTTTGCGAATCGCATAATTGCCATTCAGACGACCAATTTGCACACCGGCCGTCGTCATGCGATTATCCGCACGGGAAACCACTTCCTTAAACATCGCCACGGGCATCAGGTACGTGTGAGGATCACGGAATACCGAAATAAAACCATTCAAACCCACGCCCACCATCAAAGATTTTTGCGCAGAGGAAATATATTTTGCTTCAATTTTTTCCCAGACCTTGATGAAAGAAAAGCGAGTCGCTTCCGCAGTGTTTTCATTGAAAAACTGTTTCCACACTGCCAATTGTTTTTTCTCAGTGGATAGATCCTGAATAAAGCCGTCATGGGCTGGCAACACATTGCCCTTCAGATCGACCGTCACATTGTAACGATTGGCCACGGCGATAATGGCATTGGCACATGCCAAGAAATAGCGCTCAGAACTGGAGCAAGTGGTTGAGTCCAAAAGGTCTTCCAGAGCTGAGGGCTCCAGACCCGTATCCGCCCAATAGCTCTCCGTGGATTTCGCTGCGGGAACGACTGGAGCACGGTGATGACGCGTCCACAGAAGGCTCCCCCCAAGGACCGCCACACTCAGTGACGCTAAGAAAAATCGACGTGAACTCAATAACACCCCATGCCTCCCGACAGGTACGAATAGGACTCACCAAAGCAACGTCCATGCCGCCTCAGCTCCAATCAGTTGCATTTTACGGCCATATTTTTGAACTATTTGCAGGTTTGGACAGAGCTTCCACAAGGGCTTTTTCTTGTGTATCCCAAAGGGCTGTAATAGGGTGAATTCACTATGATTATTGTAACTGGTGCAAACGGATTTATTGGCAGCGTGATGGTATGGCAACTCAACGAAAAAGGGTTCTCCGATATCATCGCCGTGGATACGGTCGATCTTCAAAAACGCAACCTTCTTCGTAAGCGTGTTTATAGCAAATTTTTGAAAAAAGACGACCTTTGGTCCTTCCTGGAAACTGAGGAAGCCAAAAAGAAAGTCACATGGATCATCCATATGGGAGCTTGTTCTTCCACAACGGAAACCAACAAAGACTTCCTTTGGGAAAACAACACCAACTACACCCAACGTATTTTTGAGTGGTGCACGAAAAACCAAAAAAGCATGATTTATGCCTCAAGTGCCGCGACCTATGGCGCCGGGGAACTTGGTTTTGACGACACCACGGATCCCGAGAAACTAAGACCACTGAATCTGTACGGCGAATCCAAAGTGTTGTTTGATCGCTGGGCTTTAAAGCAAACGCAAACTCCCGTTCACTGGTATGGTTTGAAATTCTTTAACGTCTTCGGTCCGAACGAATACGAAAAAGAAGGCATGGCCAGCATCGTTTACAAGGCTTACAACCAGATCAAAGACACGGGCACCTTGGGATTATTTAAATCCGCAAATCCAGAATACAAAGACGGCGAATTCATGCGCGATTTTGTGTATGTGAAAGACGTGACTGGATGGATGGCCGAGTTGATGGAGAAAAAACCAACCAACGGAATCTATAACATGGGCTTTGGCAAGCCTCGTACCTGGTTGGATTTGGCAAAAGCCACCTTCACAGCAATGAATAAAGATATGAAAATAAACTGGATCGAGATGCCGGAAAATATCCGTGGCCAGTATCAGTACTACACGGAAGCGAAAACGGATAAATGGAGCAAATCAGGAATGAGCGCTCCAAAATGGCCTCTGGAAAAAGCTGTGGATGATTACGTTAAGAATTATCTCAGCAAAGAAGACCCCTTGTTATAAGAAAGCAAATGTCATGGAGACGGACTTTTTACCACCGCACCTTAGAAAATACGTCGTTGAGCAGCACTATGAAAAGTACACTCCGATCGATCAATCTGTCTGGCGCTATATTCTGCGCCAGTTGAAATCTTATTTGTCCAAACATGCGCACGAAAGTTACGTCGAGGGTTTGAGTAAAACCGGTATTTCGGTGGAACGCATTCCGCGCATCGAAGACATCAGTAACAAACTGCAAGAATTCGGTTGGAGAGCCTTACCTGTGAGTGGGTTTATTCCACCGGCAGCGTTCATGGAGCTTCAATCTTTGGGCGTTTTACCGATCGCTTCTGACATGCGAAGCATCGATCACCTTCTTTACACTCCGGCTCCCGACATCGTTCACGAAGCTGCAGGACATGCGCCCATTTTGATTCAACCCGAATTTGCGGATTACCTTCGTCAGTATGCTCAGGTCGCGAAAAAAGCGATTCTCAGTAAAGAAGACCTCGAGATGTACGAAGCCATCCGTGAGCTGTCTGATCTGAAAGAAAATCCAGGCTCGACTGCCGAGCAAATCAAAGCAGCAGAGCTAAAATTGGATCAGGTCAGTAAAAACATCTCCCATGTTTCTGAGGCAGCGGAATTAGGTCGCATGAATTGGTGGACGGCGGAGTATGGTTTGATCGGATCCTTGGAGAATCCAAAAATTTTCGGAGCGGGACTCCTTTCCAGCAAAGGTGAATCGCAGGCTTGCTTAAAACCGAATGTTAAAAAGATTCCTCTGACCGTTGATTGCATCAAACAAGGTTACGACATCACCGAGCAACAGCCGCAACTGTTCGTCACCCCTGATTTTAAAACTTTGGTACGTGTTCTGAATGAAATGGCCGACCAAATGGCTTTCCGCTTGGGTGGTTTACAAGGTTTGAACAAAGCCATCGAAGCCCAATCGGTCAACTCTGCGGAGCTTTCTTCAGGCTTGCAAATTTCCGGTCAAATCATCGAAGCGATCACGGATTCCGCGAATAACGTTGCCTACCTTCGCCTGCAAGGGCCATCGCAATTGTCGTTCAAAGACAAACAACTCCCAGGGCATGATAAGTCTTACCACATGCATGGTTTTGGCACTCCCGTTGGTTTCTTAAAAGATTATCCAGGTAAAGACCCATCGAAACTGACTCGTTCAGAATGGATGGATATTGGCGTCGAACTGGGAAGCCACGTTCGTTTGGAATTTGCCTCTGGCGTGATTGTGACGGGAACCGTAAGAAGCATGACCGTGGAAGAAGGCAAAACTTTGTTGATGTCGTTCACGGATGCAAAGGCCGAATTCAAAGGTCGCATCTTGTTTGATCCATCCTGGGGTCAGTACGACATGGCTTTGGGAGCCAAAGTGACCTCGGTTTTCGGTGGCCCCGCAGACCGCGAAGCTTATGGCGAAACCGAAGACTTTGTCGCAAAACGTGTCCCAGCTCCTCATTACAAGCCCGAGGAGCTGAAACTGCACACTCAATACGGTCGATTAAGAGAGCTTCGTGAAAAGAATATCCAAGGGGCAGAGCTCGAAAAATCTTTGTCCGAACTTTTGGCAAATCATGATAAGGACTTCCCTCAAGATTGGTTGCTGCGACTGGAAGCTTTGGAATTGACCAAAGCTCGTTTAAACAACTCGGCTTTGTTGGCAAAACTTGAAAAGGATCTTCAAGGATTGGCTGCCAAAGATGAACAGACTAAAAATCTTATCCAAGACGGAATTGCTTTATCAGGAAACCTGTAAATGAAACGTCCCTTCGAAGTGCGCATTGTTTTAGTGCGCACCATTTATGAAAGAAACGTCGGCGCCACTTCACGTGCTATGAGCAACATGGGTGTTGATAAGCTGATCATGATCGCACCTCAATGCGAACTGACTTACGAAGCCCAACAAACGGCAGCAACAGGTCAAACAGGACTGCAAAATCGTACGACGTATGCATCTTGGGATGAGTTCATGGCGAACGAACCTGAAAGCATTAAGATTGCTTTCACCGCTCGCGATGGCAAAGGTCGCCAGGTTCGCGATATCGATGACGTTCTGGCTGACGTAAAAAACAATGCTCCGCAATTTCAGCATGAATCTGACGAACCTTATACAGTTCACTTGATCTTTGGTCCCGAGGACTGGGGATTAGCTGGTGAAGACCTTGAATACGCGAACCACTGCGCGTGTTTGCCCACGTTCGGTGAAAACTGGAGTTTGAATCTGGCGCAAGCAACCTTGCTGGGCATGTTCTCTTTGCGCAAAGCCTGGGGCGGCAACCGCACGAAACTGGATGGCGGTAAAAAGCGCCGAGCACCTCAAGGCATTCAAGGCATCGATCCTGAGCAAACCTTGAAAACCTGGATCGAAGAAATGGGTTTTGACCTGAGCAAACAGCGCAAGATCAACGCTTTCACCGTCCTTCGTCGCATGCTTTTACAAAACACGCCGACCAAAAAAGAATTGGTCATCCTGGAAACAGTTCTGCAACAATCCATCCGCAAACTCCGCGAATGGAAAGAATTTAAAAACCGCGAACGCTAAAAAGGTGCCAGGTCCTATTTCTTAACTTTTGTTAAACAATCCATGGTGCTATGATAGGCGCCATGGATGAAATCGAAGTACCTTTAGAACAAACCCAAGAACATATTCAACATCACGCCCTTCACGAAAGTGGCGGCAACAGCCTCATCAACCTCAGTGCGGTTCTTTCAGCCATACTGGCTGTGTGCGCGGCGATCTGCGCGTTACTCGCTGGGCACTTTTCGAATGAGGCGATGATCGAACAGATCAAATCCTCGGACCAATGGTCGTATTATCAGGCCAAGGGTATCAAAGGTGCTTTGCAAGAGTTCCGTTTGGAAATGAATGCCTCGACATCAGATGCTGCCAAAGTCGAAGCGATCAAAGCGAAAATCGAAAAGTATAAAGAAGACCAAGAAAAGATCTCCGAAGACGCCAAAGAAAAAGAAGAAATCAGCGAGCTGAAATTGCACCAACACGAACGCCTGGCCATGGCCGTGACGTTCTTTCAGGTCGCCATCGCGATCATTGCGATTGGCGTTCTGACTCGTAAAAAGTTTTTCTTTTATATGGGATCTGGCTCTGGATTGCTGGGATTGATTCTGTTTATCTCGTTCTTATTTATAAAATAAAAAAAGCGGGCTAGATGCCCGCTTCTTCTTCCTGGATTTCGACTTCTTTATCGCGTACTGCGCGAAGTTGTTCGTCCAGTTTCTGGAGCGCGATTGCGAAGGCTTGACCCATGTCATTCAACTCATGAATGCGACCCATGGTTTCCGTTTCTTCTGCCCCGACCAGGCGAAGACTTTCCAGCTTCGCCGAATTCAAATCAATTTCTTTAGTCAAAGTCTCAAGCTTTTGATTGATGCGTTTTCTGTCTTCGATCAAGGCTTTTGTGATTTCACGAACCTGGTTCAGACTCAAAACTTCCAATTTTCCATTTTCAAAAGCGCTTTTGGTTACGTCAGTGACTTCTTCGTCACCGTGGAAGGCTTCCCAAAACAAAGCCCACTCATTTTTAAGGGAACTTACGATAGACCTATTACTGTCATCACCCATATATCTAAAAATACTCCTGCGCCCCTAGGGCGACTTTGCAGGTTTAGGACCTTCCGGTATCAAGAAGTAGCAAAGTCCATAAACCAAGATCGCAGCTCCGAAAGTAACGTACAAAAAGAGAAGAGCCGTGGTTCTAACCACTCCCACCTCGAGCTGGTATCTCTTAGCTATTCTAGCACAGACGCCTAAGACCTTTCTATCTAGAGCATAGTCCAGTCTGTCGACGCGAGGCAGCGCATACCATAGGGTTAAATATAAGAGCACCCCAGAGCCGAACCAAAGGATAGCCACCAGCCAAATGATGCGAAGCATCCAGGTTTCAATCTCAAATGCCTGAGCTAGACCTTTGCAAACCCCGGCCAAGGCCCCATCTGAAGCTCGAGTCCAACGGTATTTAATATTCGGAGTTTCGGCCGCCATCGTTTCCATTATTGAATTCTCCCCGTGATCATAAAGTCATTTCCAAAAGTTTTATAACTCGGATGCTGAATGAAAATCTTGTCCTTCATCGTCTCGATGCGAACTGTTTCCGTCCAGGATTTCGATCCCCCGCTGCCCATAATGATGGGAGCCTGGAACATATAAATCCGATTCACCAGTTCGCTTTGTACAAAACTGCTCGCGGTTAAAGCGCCGCCCTCCACCAATATGGATCTGAATCCCAGTTTGTAAAGCTGAGCCAAAAGATCTTCCAAATCCAGATCCCCGCCGACTTTGGTTTTTACGAAAACCACTTGGGGAGCTTTTGCAAGACTCTGCAATTTCTTTTGCACTTCTTCTTTCAACTCTTCCGCGACACACCAAAACACATTTTCGGAAGCATGCACGGCGGAGACTTTCAGATCCGGATACTTGGTCAACAGATCACCTTCGCCATCGATCACGACGACTTTGTTTTTCTTTTCAACCTGTGGATGACGAATATTCAGCGATGGATTGTCGAATTCGATGGTGCCTTTACCGACCAACAAACCATCGTAACAGGCACGCAGATAATGAACATATTCACGCGATTCAGAGCCGGTGATCCACTGGCTTTCTCCCGAACGAAGAGCGACCTGTCCATCCAAAGAACTGGCCATTTTCAAAGCGACAAAAACTTTTTTCTGACGGAAATTCCACAAAAATGCCTCGCACACTTCTTCAAGTTTGATGCGCATTTCCTGGTCTAATTTCAAATCATCTGCTTGATAAAGATCCGCTTCAATTCCCACTTGGCGCAGGATCTCCGCACCTTGACCAGCCACCAAAGGATTCGGATCAATCAAGCCGAACGTCACTCGCTTGATCGGAAGTTTTGCGAGCATCTTTGCACAAGAAGGAGTCTTGCCTTCGTGCGCGCAAGGTTCCAACGTTACGATGACGTGAGCGCCTTTAAGATCTTCATGCGAAAGATTTTTAACGGCGTTCACTTCCGCATGAGGTCCTCCATAGAACTCGTGATGACCAGCGGAAATAAATCCACCATGTGCATCCAACACGACACATCCTACAAGTGGATTAGGGCTGACTCGGGGCCCACCTTTGTATGCCTCACTTATGGCTAATGCCATAGCCGCATCGACGGTCATGGGCGTTCCACGAGTGGGTATAGTAAGGCTGCTAATTTGTTCCATGGGGCTTCTCCCGCTTGAATTTGCGGCTCCCAGCTTAGTCTCAAAATGAGGCGAATTCAATGAGCGGATTTTAACGATTTTTAACAAATAAACTCGAAAGAATTTAGAAAAATTAACCGATATTTATTTATATCGGGGGGAATAGCATCATGAGTAGTAAAACCAAGAAAAAGGAAGAGCCGGTTTGGTATTACGTGATGATGGCAGTCAATTCCCTGGCAATCCTGTTTGCGATCGGTATGTTACGCGATTTATTGTGGATCTATTAAGACCTATCTATATCACTGCCGATTCAAGTTTCTTGTAAAATTCCAAAACCTTTGGGTCCACGATAATTGATCGGGGATTCCAACCAATCAAATGCAGACCTTGAGCAGATTTTAACCGGGACAGCGCCACATAAGCTTGGCCGGGTTCCCACAGACGACTTAGGTTGCACCACAGATCATCCAAGGTTGCTCCCTGGCTTTTGTGGATCGTCGTTGCATAAGCGAGCGTCAGAGGAAATTGAATCACCTGTGCCATCACATTGCCTTCAGCATCCTGTAAAGCGAATGACACTTTATCGGCTGTGACTTCACGACCGCCGTCTTTCTTGATTGTGATTTCATCAACAGCAATATCTGTGACGACTCCGCGAGTGCCATTGACCCAACGTTTTTGTGGATCGTTTTGCAGAAACATCACACGACAGCCCAACTTCAAAACCAGCTTCACAGGAACAGGCGCTGACTTCATCAAAATATCGACGTGTTTTTCTGAACCGAAATAAATCGAATCAATGGTGACTTCTTCTTCGTTAATTTCACTAAGCTTTCTTTGATTGAAATCATCTGCATCCGCTTTTCGTGGAAACAGTCTTGTACCGGGATCATCTTGATCGTGATCACGCAGATGTTCATTCAGAAAATCCCGCACCCGCTCCGTCACCAATCCATGACGAACATCACTCAGGACATCTAAAAATAAATTATCAGAAACCCGTTGATTGTGAGAAAGCATGACCGATTGAAAACCAGTCTGCTGCCAGACCGGATTTAAAAAACACCAATCACGTGGACCATTTTGCGTAACGGGAGGCAGCTGCGCGAAATCACCCACCGCAATAATACGCATCCCGCCCCAGGGTAAACTGGACTCGCGAGCTTTTTGCGAAAGAGCTTCAGCAATCATCAATGCCTGGCCTGGGATCATCGAAATTTCGTCAATGATGACGCCCTCGACCTTGCGAAGACGGGCCATCAACTTGTTGTCTTTGGAGGCGCGCTGATAAGTGGAGTCAGGCCCTCCTTCCATAATTCCCAAACCAAAAAAACTGTGGAAAGTTCGACCACCCAACAAGACCGCCGCAGCCCCCGTGCTGGCCAAAATCGGCATGGTCTTAGGGTCCAGTTCACGCATGAATTGACGAATCAAAAAACTCTTACCACTGCCCGCCCCGCCCGTTAAAAAAACGTTCTCCCCGGACCTTAAAAGTTCCAGAGCGTCAGCTTGTTCGGGTGAAAGTTCCACAGAGTTTTTTGTCATAAAAAAGGATCATGCCACCGAGGTATAGGCAATAGCAAGATTGTGTTGCCTTTCACAGCAAAGGGTCATGAAATATTCAGGCATCATTTGAAAGGACTCATATGAATCGCTCTTTATTGATTTTGATGGCAGCGAGTCTAACAGCTCAGTTCTCATTCGCTGCGAAACCTTCCTCTGAGATTCCCGCAAAACGTGAATTTCCCGTTAATACTTCGATCAACCCTTGCGAAAATTTCGAAGCCTACGTTTGTTCAAACGTTAAGGAATCTTTCAAACTTCGCCCGGATCGCAGTTATCACGATTTCGCTTTTAGCGATTCTGCGGAAAGACTTTTAGAAACAAAAAAGAAATTCATGGCCGATTTGCCAAATGCAAAAGGTTTGGATGAACGTACCGAGCAACTGCGTGATTTCTATATGTCGTGCATGGATAAAAAAGCCCGCGCCACGGCCGAAAAAGAAGAAGTCAAACGCGTGCAAAAATCTTTGAAAGGTATCGAATCCTGGGAAGAGTTGGTGACTTATCTGAACCAACAACAATCCAAAGGTGGACAGTTCTCATTGGCAAACATGTGGAGTTATGCCGATCCCGATGATTCCAACAAATTGAACATCGGACTTTTCGGGAACTTAATGGGTTTGCCGGATCAAAAATATTATGACCAACCTGAATTGATGAAAGACTATCAAAAGCTTTTGACGGCGTTTTTTAAAAACGTCGATCCCAAGGGCAAGGACGGCAAAGCCGAAGATCGAGCTAAAGCCGTGATCCAAGTTGAAAAGGATTTTGCCAAAGTTTATCCGACGCCCGCTGTTCGCCGTCAG
>JBCNNR010000061.1:0-5480 GCA_039594295.1 Bdellovibrio sp. | reverse complement strand
GCGATTTGCATTCAATGCATTTACTTGTGCGTTCAACGCATAAACTTGTTTTTCAAGATTCGTGAAACCTTCTTGCAACAAATCGATCTTTTTATTCAAAGCTTCGTTTTGTTGTTGAGTGTTTTTAAGTTGTTTTTCAAGGCTGCTGTTTTGTTGGTTGTTTTCAACCACGTCGATACGGCCATTCATAGCACGCATCTGTTCTTCGATGTCGGAGAAACGATTGCCAGCATCAGCGGTCTGGCGTTGCATTGTCGATACTTGTTGTTGATAGACTTGGCGTTGTTCGTTGTCGCGAACATCATTACGGGTTTGCAGACAGCCGGTCATGAATAGAGAAATAGCGGCCAAGGTAACAAGTAACTTCATAAAATGTCTCCGGTCTTCTGACGAATCAAACGAGCCGAGTTCTCTGCTTTTTCGGCAGCGAATTTCGCTCTGACAAATTGTTCTTTAGCGCGGGCATAGTCACGGTCATCGTAAAAGATGCGACCTTTGCGATAGGCTTCTTCGGCCTGATGCCAATAACCTGGCGAATGGCGGGCAGCTTGAACAGCTCGGGCCGCATCAATAGCGGCCCGGGCAAGTGAATAATCCTCGATAGGGGCAGGGACAGTCTGACAACCAACCATCACCGAAAAAACTAAAACTCCGATGAATAATCTGGCCAAAGTCACTGCAACCCTTTCTTAATTACTGAGCAGGTACGAAGTTAGCGCGGCGGTTTTTACCCCAAGCTTCTTCAGAGTCACCGTTAGCAACTGGTTTTTCTTTACCGTAAGAGATAGTGCTCAAACGATCAGCTGGGATACCTAAAGAAACCATGTAAGCTTTAACTGCGTTTGCACGACGCTCACCCAAAGCAACGTTGTATTCGATAGTACCGCGAGAGTCACAGTGACCTTCGATTTGAACTTTTACATTACCGTTCTTTTTCATCCAGTCTACGTTAGTAGCGATGTCTTTTTTAGCACCAGCATCCAAGCTAGATTTGTCGTAACCGAAATGAACAGTTACTAGACCAGCGATTTTACCAGAGTCAGAACCTGCTGGATCAAAGCTCATTGGCGTTGATTCAATTGCAGTGTTTCCAGTTGGTGAAGTTTGAATGTTTGCATCTGATTGAGCTTGTTTATTTTTACAACCAACTACCATTGCACATGCAACAAGACCTAGAGCCAATTTACGAACCATGATGTCCTCCTATGAAGTTCGAATAGGTACAATTAACACAGTAAAAACTTTAATTTATAGCAGCTTATTGTCAAACCTTTGCTTTCTTAAAGCGTGTTGCGTTGCTGTAACTGTTAAAAACTGAGACGGAAATATGCAGCTTATTTTGTTTCGAGCCTTTACTCTGCTGACTTTACTGACATCCATAACTGTGCAAGCACAATGGGAAGTTCAACCGAGTATCAAATGGAAGACCCTTTCCACTCCCCATTTCGAAGTGATCTATAATGCCGAGCAGCAGGACCTTGGTCTTCTATATGCTGAAAAATTAGAGCGCGCCTATTACCAATTGCAAATTTACTTTAGTGAAGCCCCACCGAAAACCACGGTGGTCATCAATGACAAAACCGATGTGACGAATGGCTATGCAACGCGACTTCCTTATCCCCATATCATGGCCTACCCCGCACTCCCTGGTCCCGAAGAAAGCTTGGCTGACACTGGTGATTGGGCCTTTGAACTTTTAGCTCACGAATATACACATATTTTAAATTTTGAACCTGCCGGCGGAATTATGGTTCCGCTGCGTGCCGTGTTCGGTTCGGTTGTCGCTCCCAACTTGCTTTTACCCAATTGGTGGAAGGAAGGTTTGGCGGTGGAGATGGAAACGCGACTGGGAAGTAAAGGTCGCCTGCGCTCTTCCTATCAGGATTCCCTCATTCGTGCGATGGTCGAAGACCAGACACTTTTCAAATACACTATTGCCGAAATCAACGAATCGATTCCAACCTGGCCCGAAGGCTCTCGTCCCTATATTTTCGGTTCTTTGATGTGGAGTCAGATGCTTGCCGACCAAGGTCAAAAAGTCGTCGATGCTCTTAACCAACGCCATGGCCGACGCATTCCTTTTTTTCTGGAGACTCCCGCTAAAGAAAACCTCGGAATGGAATACGAGGCGCAATATGCAAAAGCTCTGAATGACACTCAGGTGCGCGCGCAAACTCAACTTAAAACTCTGCGCGAAGTTTTACCGACTCCATTTATACCTCTGAGAAACTCATACCTTTTTCTGACGGCGCCTGCGATTTCACCGGATGGCAAACGCATGGCCGTCGTGACAGAGGATGATTCGAACAACCGTGCGATTAAAATCATCGTTCGCGAAGACCTCAAAACCAGCTTCATGGACGCCAAAGAAACCGACACCATTGAAAAATTCGATCAGAACTTCACGCCGTCTTTGACAATGGACGAACCGCCGTCAGGCAGCATTCAGCGTGTAAACTGGTTTCCGGATTCACAAAAGATAGTCTATGACAAAATTGACGTAACCAATAAAGTCGATCGCTTTTCTGATCTTTTTCTATTTGATATCGAAAAGAAAAAAACCACGCGCCTGACTCGCGGTCTGCGCGCACGGGAGCCATCGGTGGCACCGGACGGAAATAAAATTGTGTTCGTGAAACTGGAGGGTGGAAAAACGGAGCTTGCCACTTTAGATACCTCGAACGGCAATAAAGAAATTAAAGTCCTTTTCTCGGCGCCACTGATGGACCGCATCTCTTATCCGGTTTACTGGAATGAGGACACCATTGTGTTTTCCCTTCGTCATGATGGCAGCGAATTCCTCTATGCTTATAAGTTTTCAACTAAAGCGGTCGAAAAAGTTCTGACCGAGTTCCCGGATGCGCGCTTTCCTCGCAAGACGATCGCGGGTCTGATTTTCACTTCCAGCAAAAATGGCACTCAGAATATTTATCTGGCTGACGACAGACTCTTTTCGGCAAAGCCCCTGACCCATACTTTGACCTCCGTTTACTCGGCTGACATTGATCCGTCTTTGCAGGAACTGTTTGCAACCTCGATGACATCGCAAGGTTTGAAAGTCGCGGCCTATCGTCCCCAAGACTGGAAAGCAACTCCCCCGGAAATTCCCCAAATTACACCACTGGTGGGAGATCGTTACACACCTCCGACGGAACAGGAAAGCGCCGTCAATCAAGCTCGTGCGGAAACGGCTGTGCGCCAAGGTGAAATCAATGACTACTCTGCCGGAGGCTATTTATGGCCCCGCTTTTGGGTTCCATTTATTGCCGGTTCTTCGAGTGATACGGGGTTAATTCTGCAGGCAATCACCATGGGCTTTGACCCCTTGAAGAAACACTCCTACACGATCACAGCAACCTGGGACACGGCCATCAATCGCGGTGGTATCGATGGTTCCTATTTAAATCAACAGACAAATCTGCCGTTCTTGTTAAGCGCTTATACACGCAGCAGCTACGTCGGAACTGTCGACAATAAATTGACCGACACATCCTATACCGGCGCTTTACTGCCAGATATGTTTTGGATGTCTCGTTATGCCAGCTTGCAAGTGGGTTGGAATTACTTGCAACGCGAACTGGTTCTTTCGACAAATCCTGTAACTCAAAGAACGGGGCCTTATGCTTTCTTTGCCTACACGAACTATAGCAAAAATGGCGCGCAGGTTTCTCCTGAATCCGGGGGCAGTTTTTATCTGGGAGCGTACAATTATATCGAGCACGAAGATTACCTGCACCACTCGCAATTTATTGCCGGGATCACAACCTACAATTCGCGCTTCTTACCAAAGCATCACGCCTTGATGTTGCGCTTAAACGGCATGTACACACCAGAAAAGATTTCTTCGCTGTACGGAGCTTCGTCGCAAAACATTGTGCTTTCTCAAGACAGTCCCTTACCGCAATATACTTTGCGCGGGTATGCTCGAGGACAGGTCTACGGTCGCAACGTTGCAAACTTCACTTCCGAGTATCGCTTTCCAATTTCAAATGTTTATAAAGGATCGGGAACTTTACCCGTCTTTTTCCGTCGCGTGACGGGAGCTTTAACAGTGGATGGCATGGCGGCCGATGGAGTGTTGGTGAATGATTCCAGCAACACGATTGTCTACAACGCCGTCGACATGAAACGCAGCTTTTGGAGTGCCGGTGCTGAAGCCCACTTTGAAACAACTTTGGGCTTTATCGCTCCCGTGAATTTCATCGTCGGTGTCTACCAAGCCTTCAATGCCCCGAAAGGCTCTGAAACAGCTTTGCAAACATCGATTCAAATCACGGGATTCTAATAGATCACTTAAAGACTTTTAAAAAACTCCCACATCACGTCATTGGCCGAAATGGCCTTTGACGGCGAACCTCCGACAATAAGACTCCGAGGTTTCTCGCCCCCCGGCCAAGAATGTTTACCAGTATCCGTCACACAAAGCTGCACCGAACTCGCTTTGCACTTATACCTTTCACAATAGGCCCCTGATTTTTCCAAAACCCGAGTGGGCTTTGCCTCACAACTCTCTAGCCCCACCCACTTTTCAACAGTTTTAGGCACAGATACAAAATCAGTCACCTGCGTCTTGTCTTTAAAGGCCTCAGCCCCTGCACCACCATTAAACAGGACGTGATCGTCATCTTGGGCATGAATATGTAAAATCGAAATCGGCTTTTTAGGATGACACTCTTTCGTATTATCCGTCCCTGCCACCGCAGCTATCGCCTTAAAAATATCCGAAGCTTCACAAGCCAGACGGTAAGACATCATCCCACCATTCGACATCCCAGCTGCATAAACTTTCTGTGAATCAACATTCAATTGCGCAGAAACTTTTTTAAACACTTCACGAATAAAACCAACATCATCCACATTCTTATCACGCCCCTGCCCACAACAGTTTCCCGCATTCCAAGTCGCTAATTTCCCCGACTTAAACTGCGAAGACCCATTAGGAAAAACCGCAATAAATCCCTCAGACTCTGATTTTGAAATCTGCTTATAGTATTTGTCAGTGGCCTGAATCTCCATATCACCACCTCCACCATGCAACACAAAAAGCAAAGGCATCGAAGTCGAAGACTTATAAGAAGAAGGCACATGAACCTTATAAAACCTCTCCATCCCACCAAAAGAAAAAGAAAACGTATAATCCCCCGCCTTCTCAATCTTCATCGAAGACTCCCCCGACACCACAGGCGCAGGCTTCTCCATCTGTTTTTCAACGAAGCGCTCTTTAATCTTATCGCGCAGAAACCCCGCATGGACCTCCCCACAATTCAAAAACACCAACCCCAACAACCCAAAAATGATCTTCATATTTATTTTCATCCCTCCATCCTACGAAGCCCAAAACCGAGCGCGCAAGGTTTCAAAGGTCGGATCGAGGGGCACGCAGGCCGACTCGGAGGCCCCCTGGGTTTTTCGCGACCTCCGCCGTCGCAGGATGCGCGAACCCCCAAAGGCGGCGGTGGCTGAGGAGACGATGTTCGTGT
>JBCNNR010000060.1:0-5577 GCA_039594295.1 Bdellovibrio sp. | reverse complement strand
GTTGTCTGTTAAGTCTTTCCAGGTACCAGACACACCTTTTACATCGGCCTGACCGCCCAGCTTTCCTTCAGTCCCCACCTCTTTCGCCACACGAGTCACCTCGGCCGCAAACGAGCGCAGTGTATCCACCATCGTATTGATAGTGTCTTTTAGCTCCAGGATCTCGCCCTTGGCATCGACGGTGATTTTTTGTGATAAGTCGCCGTTAGCAACGGCCGTTGTCACCTTCGCGATATTACGCACTTGGGCTGTTAAGTTATTGGCCAGACCATTTACGTTGTCTGTTAAGTCTTTCCAGGTACCAGACACACCTTTTACATCGGCCTGACCGCCCAGCTTTCCTTCGGTACCCACGTCTTTCGCCACGCGCGTAACTTCCGCCGCAAAAGAGCGAAGCTGATCCACCATGACGTTGATAGTGTTTTTAAGTTCAAAGATTTCTCCGCGCGCATCCACCGTGATCTTTTGTGACAAGTCACCATTAGCAACCGCAGTGGTCACCTTTGCGATATTACGAACCTGCGCCGTCAGATTATTCGCCAGACCATTTACGTTATCTGTTAAGTCTTTCCAGGTCCCAGAGACACCTTTTACATCCGCCTGACCACCCAGACGACCTTCAGTACCGACCTCTTTCGCCACGCGAGTCACCTCGGCAGCAAAGGAAGACAACTGATCCACCATGACGTTGATGGTGTTCTTAAGCTCAAAGATCTCGCCCTTGGCATCAACGGTGATTTTTTGTGACAAGTCGCCTTTGGCAACCGCCGTGGTTACTTTTGCGATATTACGAACCTGGTCGGTCAAATTTCCAGCAAGACTATTTACGTTATCTGTTAAATCTTTCCAAATACCTGAAGCTCCCCGCACATCCGCCTGACCACCGAGCTTCCCTTCGGTACCCACCTCTTTCGCCACACGAGTCACCTCGGAAGCGAACGAGTTTAACTGATCCACCATCGAGTTCACCGTAGTCCCAATGCGGAAGAATTCCCCCTTCACCGGACGACCGTCGATTTCCATCGACATCTTTTGTGACAAGTCCCCTTTGGCAACCGAGGTGATAACACGGGCTACTTCTTGAGTCGGTTGAACCAGATCACCAATCAGTAAGTTCACGGAATCAACAGAGGTCGACCAGGCGCCTTTCACGGATCCCATCGACACACGTTCATTCATCTTACCTTCTTGACCAACGATCGCACGCACGCGTACGAACTCATCCGCCATGTTCTCATTAAGCTCTATGATATCATTTAATACTTCGCCAATTTCTGCGATGATACCTTCTTGATTGATCGGCATTCTGACCGCAAAATCTCCGCGACGCACAGCTTTTACAGTAAACAAAAGTTGTCGCAATTGATCTTTAGCATTTCCATCAAGTATTAAGGACTGCGATGAAAAATCTATTTCAGATTCTGTTAGATTTTTTTCTCTAGTTTTCTTAAGTGCTTTTTTTCCCTCTGAAAATGCGTTTAATTTTGGCGCGACTTTTTTCGCGGACTTCACTTTAGGTTCAACTACGGAATCAACTTTTGCCACAAAGGCCCCCTCATTGTGCGATTCCCTAAATTAACCTTAAGCAATTTTGAATATGTAACTAAAACGAAATTATTGCCTGTTCTTAATCGAGAAACGCAGGTTTTTGACCACACTTCGTCAATTACATAAGAGTCATTTGATAGATGCTCCGCACATAGTTTTTAATCATATTTGTAGCTCCGGTAAGTTTTGAAGAAATCACAACACGTTCGCATCACCATCTTCACATCAAGACTTCATACAAAAATTAACTTTTGCATTTCAAAAAGTAGTTTCGCCTTCAGGATTCCCCTGCGAGCCTGAATAAAATACTATTCGCTGCGCGTATATTAACTTGATGAATGTCCATTTTACTTTTCAGCATCCAGCCACTACAAAACGCGGGAATTCAATAACTGATCTTAAAAGGATATTTATGAGAACACTGATGACTGCGATCGCATTGGCTCTTGCCTTGGCGTCTATTTCCGAAGCTAAAACACTGAATTGCCAATCTTTCGATATCATCGAAGGCTGGAATGGCGGCACCACTCACTCGCCTGTCTATTTCAATGCGGAAGTGGAGTCTGATGTTTTCCTTGCCCATGCAAGTATCACAGGCGCCTTCACAGCCTCTGCAAAGTTCTCCGAGATCTCAGAACTCTCAACTTCAAAAAATCCACGCTATGCTAATTACGCACGCTTTAGTGCTGTGGAAGACGCTTGGTGCTGGTACACGCCGTTCTTGCCAGCCAAAATTTCACAAGCAGGTGGCGAGTTCACGGGCTTTATCAGCCGCGTTTGCGAAGGCAATACAGGCCTCATGAATATCGCGATGTCTTGCACCGTCAATTAGATATTATAGAGCGGCAGCTGAAGCCGCTCTTTTTCGGGGATTGATGATTTGAAAATAGATCATTGAGACAAGCAAAATTCCCGTCGTGAAGGCGGGAATTAAAAATCCCCAGAAACCCACCACCGGGTAAACAAATCCGGCCAAAACCGAACCCATCACAAACATCGAAATAATTCCCAGACGCATAAAGGTGGCTTTGTATTCGTTGGCAATCATGTCATGGTGCTCAGTCTGTAAAATACCTTTATTGAAAATTCGCACCAAGCCAATTCCCAAATCCGTCGTGATACCGGTCAAGTGAGTCGTACGCACCACCGAGCGCGATACACTGGTGATCGTTCCATTTTGCACACCACAGGTAAAACACAGCAAAATCAAAAGCAGATAACCTTTGCGAGAATCTTCCAAGGAAGCACCAAAGGGACCAAACCATCCTAACTGACCACCTACGGTTGCAATCAAAATCAAAATCAACATCACTGCATAAGCAATATAGTATTTAGGCTTTTTATGAAGCTTGACGCGAATGTCGACCAGATAACCACTGACCATCGCTCCAAACAGGAAGAACAAAGGAACCAACAACATACCCCAGGCATGGCTGCGATCCTTTTGACTGAACTCATAACCAAAGAAAGTCGCAAACCCCGTCACATGCGAAACAAAGCGATGACAGGCCATAAAGCCGCCCATGTTCAGCACCCCCGCCTGGAATGCCATCAGCATCCAAATCAGGATATTACTGCGTGTATAATGGGAGATTGATTCATTACCGTAAAGCACTTCATAAGTATTCTCCCCGGTGATTTTTTCGTCAATAGGAGCTGGCCTTACCCCCAGATTCAAAGAGCTTCTTAAAGCGCCAAGACCACCGCGCCCACCGCAATCATCCCTGCACCGATCGCCGCCTTCAGCGTAAGCTTTTCGCCTAAAAACACCAATGCGAGAATTATCACAAACACCACACTGAGCTTATCAATCGGCGCAACCTTGGAAGCTGGACCCAATTGCAAGGCCCGGTAATAACAGAGCCAGGAGAGTCCCGTCGCAATCCCCGACAGAATCAAGAACACATACGTTTTCGTCGAGATTGAATCCGCTCGCTGCCATTCCCCCCGAAAACTGATCAAGGCCGCTGCCACAATCAGAATCACAATCGTGCGAATAAAAGTCGCAAGATTCGAGTTCACACCCTCAACCCCGACCTTTCCCAAGATCGCAGTCAATGCCGCGAACACCGCAGAACCAAATGCATAGACCAACCAACTATTCACAAATTCCTCGTTTAATTAAAAGCATCACCACCACAGGGAGCTGGCTCGAACTCGCCTCGCATAACGCATGCAGTTACCGTAGCGGAAGTGAAACTGCCAACTTTGACCACAATTCAAACCAACAATCACTTTGGCAGAAAATGCATTCTTCCAAAAAAGAAAAAGGGCTTCGTTTCCGAAGCCCTTTTCAAATTTACATAAACATTCCGCGGAGTTTGCGGATATCCATCAACAATCCCTCGACCATTTCGTTCACATTGTCGAGCTTGTGATAGACCTGACTCATGTCTTTTTCTTTACGAACATGAGCTTTCAATTCCTTCATCGCATTTCTTGCGCCCTCGATCGAGAAACGATCACGGTGCAAAAGCTTGCGAATCAGAAGAGCGTTCTCAACATCTTTACGCGTGTACATGCGTTGGTTGTTGGAAGCCTTTTTAGGTTTTAGAACATCAAACTCAGTTTCCCAGTAACGAAGAACGTATTGTTTGATTCCCAAAATCTCAGCCACATCGCCGATTTTAAAAGCCATTTTATTTGGAATCGCTCTAATCTCATCCATCAGCTTATCGTCGCAAAGCATGGCAGGGATTGAGATTTGTTGAGCTTGAACTGTTTCTGCAGAAACTCCCGCAGATTCAGCTTCCACAAATTCCAGATGCTGATCACCCAGCGCCAACTCAGAACTATCGAAGCTCATTTGTTGGTCGTCTGCGAACTGATCAACGATTGGAGTCATCGGATACTCTGTACGCTCGCTGTGAGAGGCCGTCATCGTATCCGCTTCAGGACTATTCATCGTCGCCGTAGTCGTCATCGTCATCTTCATCATCCTTGAGATGTTCGTACTCCTCACCGTTCAACATCGCCTTCAATACTTGAGAAGGACGGAATGTTAAAACGCGACGAGCAGAGATTTTGATTTGTTCGCCCGTTTGTGGATTACGACCGATACGTTCGTTTTTTCCACGCACGACAAAATTTCCAAATCCAGAAATCTTAACTTTATCGCCATTTTGCAAAACATGCTTCAAGGTATCAAAGCACAACTCTACCAATTCAGAAGCTTCCTTTTTAGAGAAACCGATCTTCTGGTAGACGTTTTCGACGATATCGGCCTTCGTCACTGTTGATTTACCCAAGTTTTGGCCAGCCATTGTGATCCTTCACTTTTCCTACCGCTCATATCTCGCGGGCTTAATTAACTAAAGCGTAACAAGCATCTGAAAACAATCAAGAATTTATCTCACAGAAAGATCAAAATTCTTCTTCAAAGACTCTAGGACTCTCAACGTCACTCCTGAGATCTGCTCTTCTTGCAGTGTGCCATTTTTGTCTTGAAGCCACAAACGAATGGCCACGGATTTCTTACCCGCCTCCATCTTGTCGCCTTCATACAGGTCAAACACGTCTACATTCACAAGAAGCGCACCCGCAGCTTTGCGGATGTCTTTCAGAACATCTCCGACCTTCAACGCTTTTGGCATCACGAAGGCAAAGTCACGTTCCACAACCTGGAACTTAGAAACACTTTGAATACGGAATGGACGAGGCTGACCTTTGTACAATTGCTCAAGGTCGAACTCACCGACGGCCGCAGGCACACGGATTTTTGCATCATCGAGCAGAACTGGATGAAGAGTTCCGATAAAGCCCACTTTTTTACCTTCCACCAGCAACTGAGCAAACTGCCCCGAGTGCATGAAAGCTGGAACTTCTGTTTTGTTAGCAGGAGTCACCCAAGTGTAAGAATTGATATTCAAAGATTTCAAAAGCGTCTCTACAGTCGCTTTCAACTCAAACACGATTGGATAATCCAAAGATTTATTCCAAAGGTTTTCATTGCGGCCCCACAAAGCAAATCCCAATCGTGGATTTTCGCCGTAAGAACCATCATCACCGGTAAAGAATGTCGAACCGATT
>JBCNNR010000006.1:0-140044 GCA_039594295.1 Bdellovibrio sp. | reverse complement strand
TCACTTGAAGGGCGATAAGGAAAAGGCAGCCGAAAAGCTTGATGTTAAAAAGGGAGCTGAAGAGGGTGCACTGGCTTGGTGGAAGGATGTGGGGTCGAAAAAAGACGAGAAACTTTCGCCTCGCGACAACATCCTAAAGAAAGATTACCAAGCATATCAAGCATTTAGCTATCTTAAGGCGTGGAATACCATGAAGGGTTTGACGCGCTAGTTATTGATTCCCAAAAATAGGGGCCTTACTCTACTGCAACTTTGAACGGTAGAGGGGCCTCTTTGTTTAAGAATATACTCACATTATTATGCATTAGCGTTTTGGGTTCAGTGGTTCACGCCGCGGACTCTGTGGGCTTTTCTTCAGGTACTCAGTTCAAAGCAACTCCGGTTGAGGGCCAAGTTCATGTAACTTGCGAAGGTTTCAATGGTGGGGGAGCAGCTACTTTCACATGTCGTGATGTCGTTTTAGATCCGATCTCGGTTGATTACTTCGTTGGTCCACGCGATGCGCGCGCGGTTCGTTATCAAGTTAGCAACTTGCGTGAAGACGGTTCGATCCGCACTAAAGAAGACAATTACGATGGAGTTAGTGGACGCAGCAATACTGCTGTCAATCTTTGGATTTCGACTCTGTTCCAGAAACCGTTGCTAGCCGTTGGGAAAAATAAAATGAGCTACGCCATTTTCGCGGAAAATAGTCGCGAACCCCTTAGCCGAGGCGAAGTGATAATCACGGTTGGCAGAAATGCATCCCGCACCTGCCCAACAACTCATTACAACTCCGCCGACGTAAACGATTGCAACAGCCAATACTCCGTCTGCCAACGCTACTTCCAACAATTCAACAACTGCCGCTAAAGGTACGGACACACTTTTGGTAGCAATTGTGCGTTATTTTCTGCCGACCATCATGTTTAGCCATTAAAAATAAAGAATACTTCAGATGCATATCTGATTCTTTTATCATTTCAAAATGGGGAAAAATGATATGAGAAAATTACTTTTGCTTTCACTATTAGTTTTATCTGCGTGTGCTTCTCAGCCACAGAAAACTGAAATTGTTTCGTCAGAGTCAAAAAAGGGTTTTGATGCCGAACTGACTCAGTTCAATTATCCATTCCCAGTTTCGTTTTATTCATTTCGTGCGCAGAACCAAGACTTGAAAATGGCTTATATGGACGTCGCTCCTAATAAGGGTTCTGACAAAGTGATCGTGCTTTTTCACGGTAAAAATTTTTCCGGTTACTACTTTGAAGATATGGCAAAGGTTTTGGTCGGAAAAGGCTATCGTGTGATCATGATCGACCAAATTGGTTTTGGTAAATCGACAAAGCCGGAAATGTTTCAGTATTCACTTCATGCGCTAGCTTCCTATTCAAAATTGTTATTGGATAATTTAAAAATCACAAAGTTCCAACTGCTGGGTCATTCCATGGGAGGAATGCTCGCGGTTCGTTATGCTTTGATGTATCCGGAAAATATTACGAAGCTTTTTTTGATCGATCCGTTAGGTCTTGAAGACTGGAAAACTCTAACAACATACAAAAGCGTGGATCAGCTGTATGCACAAGAGCTGACAGGCAACATCGATAAAGTTAAAAAATATCAGCTTGAATATTACTATGATGGAAAATGGAAGCCCGAATACGACAAATTCCTAGTGCCGGCTCAAGGTTGGTTCGAAGGGCCGGATTCCGCGCGCCTTGCGTGGACATCAGCATTAACGTCGGAAGCGATCTTCACTCAACCAGTTTATTATGAATTTAAAAATCTGAAAGTGCCGACGGTTCTGGTGATTGGAACGAAAGACAAAACCGCGATTGGTAAAGCCTGGGCGCCTGAAGAGAACAAAAAGAAAATGGGCAACTATCCTAAGATGGCTAAAGACGTCATCAGCAAAATCCCCAAAGGCAAGCTGATCTCGCTTGAAGGAATGGGCCACACACCATTCATCGAAAACCCAGAAAAATTCTGGAAAGCTTTCACTCCGCAGCTCTAAAAGTACGGACACACTTTTGGTAGCAATGCCGCATCAAACAGCGGGTTTTGACCGCTGTTTGATCGTTACATTAGACTTCTCGTTTTGCGATCTCTCATTTTAAATTCTGTTTTCTTTAGAGAACTCTGAATCCTTAGATATTCATCCAAATTAATTTCTGAGTTCAGCCATAGTTTAGTGTCTGGTGGAAACTCTGAAAACCAATCGTCAGGTTTGGATACCTCGATGTCAGTATTATTCAAAGTGGAAAAGGGATAGTTCTGAACATTCTTGGTTATTCCCGCTGTGACAGGATTGCGAGCTACATACTTATATATCTTCACAAAGTGTTCAGGGAATCTAATTATGCTCGGCTTATATGGGCCGCCAAATACATGATTGATCCGACCAGTTTCTTTGTTGATCTCTTTACTGACGGACTTTTGAAGGTAGTTCATCGCTTCACCAAGCGTGTGCTTTTCAGAGCAACGACATATCATGTGATAGTGATTGTCCATGAGTACGAAAAGATAGATCGTAATTCCGTACTTCTCTTGGGTTAGCCGAAGATACTTTGAAAAAATTCTCCAACAATGTGCAGTGGGCAAATAGAACCAGTCCTTATTGTTTGACCGGGCCATGACGTGATACGGAAGTTCGTGAGTATAAATAATCTTTTTTCTAGCCATAGGGGACGGTGAAGCTAGGAAGATGCCAGCCCCACGAGCTATTGCGCGGTGTTGCTACCAAAAGTGTGTCCGTACCTACCGAAGTGCGTATTTTGTTTTGCGGCCTTGATATCTTTTTTCAATAGATCCACTCATTAATTCTGAGACAAGAATCCGGTGAGTGGATGCTTTCGAAAGACCTAGCTCGCTTGCAGCTTCCATCATCCCAAATTCAAATCCATTGCCGAATGCCTTTGCCAACTTCTGTATTGGAAGTAGCCGTTCCAGTTCTTGGAAAGAATCTTTCGATAAAACAACAGTGATGGGCTTTAGTTGAACTAAGCTGTATCGGCGTTTTGTACAATCAACGACAAGAGGAATTTTATTCTCCTCAAACCACTGTCGTAACCTCTTCAAAGCTTGATGAACGACCGTCGGGGAGTGATCTGCATTAAAGTGAGAGCCAGGAAAACTGGAAGAATAAATTCCACCCACGCGCACGGGATTGTAAAAATCTTTTATAAGAGTCAGTAACAAGCGGTGTATTTGCGGCGTGATCTCTAGGGCTTTCCCATTTAGCTGAATTTCCCCGGCAGACAGATCAAGTATTTGCCCAGATTGAGACCCCCAGAAATGTTTCTTTAAAATTTTGGCCTGTGGAAAGCGCTTGAGCAGTTGCGAGCGAAACTTTTCATAAGGGGAGCCATAGTAAAGACGATTAAAAAGCTCGTTGCTAAATTTGATTTCCAAGCTTTTATAATCACAAAGTCTTAAGCTTTCATATTCGCCCAAAGAAAAAGCATGTTCTTTGGCTTTAAGAATAGCCGAAGTCTTCTTGCTTCGAAGTGATTCATTAATCGCCAACTGCCTGCGAATCAAAAACGCGTCGGAGGTTTGGGTTGATCCAATAATTTCTATCGCTTGATTTAGATCACGATTTGAATTGGCAAGGTCACGTTGGTACTCATAAGCTTGCGCGCGAATATGAAGTGCATTGGCTAAAAGACGAGCGTAAGACTTTCTTGTGGCGTCACTCGCAGCCTTTGTGGCAATGGCAATAGCAGATTCAGAATCCCCTGCACCCAGCAGTGCCTCTGCTAAATTCACAAAACCTGCGAGGCGAAGATATTCATCGCTTTGTACCCGTACGTACTTCTTTAATAAGGGAATGGCTTTAGAATGCTCCCAGACTTCAAAGTAACACCAAGCCTTCGCTAAGAGCGCCTCTGGGATAGATTGAGTAGTCACGTCTTTTAAAATGCCCAAGGCCTCGGGCACGCAACCCATCAGAGTAAGCAAAGTTGCATACTCAGCTTTAAACTCGAAAGTCTGCCTATCCAAGGTTTGTCGCTTTGAGATCTGTCTTTGTAAAACTTTTATTCCGGCGGAAATCTGCCCGGTTCTTCGCGCCAGTCGAGCCACTTTAACAGCATCACCCGATGAAACTTTTGATAAGGGAATTTTTTTAAAATTCTGAATGGCTTGAGCTACTTGGCCGCTTCTTAAAAGGTCTTCAGAGGATTCAATTAACTTTAAATAGCTCATAGTTCACCTCAGGACCCCTAAAACCTTTCGTCTCATAATATCAGTTATTGGGTTATGCAATGAGCTAGAAATCCCGTCGAGGCGAATAACAAGCTTAAAACCAGGAGAACGAATATGAAAATAACAAACCTAATAATGGCGATCTTAATGATGACTTCCGTAAACGCACTGGCGAAATCCAAGGTTATCAAAGCAGATGAATACGTTGAATTGGAAGGGACAGTTGCCAGAATGTTCCGTCGAAATGTGGATGGAGACGACAAAGAAACTATCGAAAAGTGTGGCGAAACTTATCTGGCGTTGATTTTAAAAAAACCGATTTTGGCGGAGATCATAAGTCCAGAATCGGGAGAAAAGCATGTAGCACGTATTTACCGTCTGCAGCTAATGCATGGAGCGAAAATTAATGAGGGATTAAATAAAGTCTCTGGCAGAGTTGATTGGATCTCGATGGGAAGCTGTAATCCTGAGGAATATGGGATCTTTCAATAAAAGACGAAAATAAAAAGGCTCTCTTGCGAGAGCTTTTTTATTTTCCAGCGGCCATCAGAGCAAATTTCATCGAGCCGAACATAAATGCGATAAATAAAAGTATGCCGATAACAGCCTTAAAGCTGAATTTAGCCTTTTGTTCTTCAAAGGAAGAATGATTCTTGTTTTCTTCGCGCAGGACTGCCAAAGCAGGAGCATTGGACTTGATAAAATCTGCCAGCTGTTGAAGAGACTTTGGTTGGCCGGTAACTCTTTCGACGTAACAAACATCATTAGACTCCCAACGAATCTCCAGCCAGAGCGAATTGTTCCATGCTAAGGAAGCGACCGCATTCATTGGAATAGTCAGATAGCCGTTAAAGCCCCTAAAAATTTTAATGTGTGCACTATTATATTTTACGTTAGGAACGGTGAATGCGAAAACCCATGTACCAATAAATAGCGCACAGGCGATCATTGAATCGGAAGTAAATTCACCGTGAGATCGTTCAAATGCTTTTGCTAAAAGATTTACGGAAAGAACAACGCCAGCACCCATAGTCCAAAGGGAAGTATAAATTTTTCGATCTGCCATTTGGACCTCCGTGACTTGGATTAGCACTGATAGAAGGCTGTGTAAAGTAACCGAACTTGGCGAGCAAAAAAGAAAAAGGCTCTCTTGCGAGAGCCTTTGATGCGGTATTGCTACCAAAAGTGTGTCCGTACCTTTTAGTTTTGTTCGTCTTTGAATGTACCGGCTGGAACTTCTTTAACTTTGATTGTTTTGTTCAAGAAGTTGATCACTTTTTCTTCAGTGATTTGGTAGGTCAAACGGCTTGCTTGGTCAGGACGGCCATAGAATTCTTTGATACGAGAAACTTCGATACCAGTTTGTTGAGCGTACTCAGCAAATTTAGCATCCAAGTCTTCTTTTTTCGCGAATAGGTCGTGTTTCTTTGCAATAGCATCAACCAAGAATGATGACTGGATCATTTCAGTTGCAGTCGCTGTGAAGTCAGCATCCCATTTTTGAACGTAAGAAGAGAAATCAGCTTCGCCCATGCCTTGTTCAGACATACGTTTTTTGAAGTCTTCGACCAATGAAGCTTTTTGCTCTTTCAACAAAGAAGGAGGAACTTCAACTGGATTTTCTTTAACCAAAGTTTTCAAAGTGCGGTTTTTGAAACCGTCTTCGATACGTTTTTTGTCGTTTTGCTCAAGGTCTTCTTGAATTGTTTTTTTCAAGTCAGCCAAAGACTCTGGTCCACCCAAAGTTTTGATGAACTCGTCGTTCAACTCAGGCAATACTTTCGCTTTGATTTCTTTCAAAGTAACTTTGAACTCAACTGGTTTACCAGCAAGCTCTGCAGAGTGGTATGGATCTGGGAACTTCAAAGACAAAGTTTTAGTTTCGCCTTTTTTCATTCCAACAACGCCTTCTTCAAAACCTTCGATGAATTGTTTTGCTCCCAATTCAAGGTTGTGGTCAGTGCCTGCACCGTTTTCAAGTGGAGCACCATTCATGAAGCCCGTGAAATCTACAACTGCAGTGTCGCCGTTTTTAGCTGCGCGATCTTCAGTAACTGTTTCGAAAGTTGCACGAGATGAACGGATGTTTTCCAACACTTGGTCAACTTTTTTAGCGTCGAATGCGAACGCTTCTTTTTCAACTTCCAAGCCTTCGTATTTTTTCAAATTGATCTCTGGACGAACATCAAATGCTGCAGAGAAAGAGAAGTCTTTGTCAGCAGTCACATCAGCGAATTCAAATTCTGGATAGCTGATAGGATCAAGTTTGTGCTCTTCCAATGCTTGTGCATAATGTTTTTGAACCAGGTCTTGAACAACGTCTTGTTTTACACGATCGCCGTACATGGATTTGATTGTGTTCAAAGGAGCTTTACCTTTACGGAAGCCTTTGATTTCCACGTCTTTTTGAATGCTAGCGAACATTTTGTTGAAAGATGCTGCAACAACAGCAGCTGGGATTTCAATGTTCATCTTTCTGGAAAGGTTCGACACCTTTTCTACGTTTGATTTCATACGATTACTCCTACGCGTTTAAAACCGTCGGATACTAGGTTATGCCCTCTCTGAAGGCACCTCATAATGCTTTGCGTAATGCCTATATTTCCAAGCTCAGAGACACTTTAAGCATCTATGAAGCAAGAGATTCATTTTGTGACTGGAAAAGGGGGCGTGGGGAAGTCAGTTGTGGCTGCCGCTCTCGCACTAAAACTCAGCCGACAGGGGAAAAATGTTCTCCTGGTGGAGCTTGGAGATCAAAGCTTCTTCAAGGATTTCTTTGAGTTAGCTGATGTCACATTTCATCCGCAGCAGATTAAGCCGAATCTCTCCCTGGCGCTTTGGACGGGGGAAAGCTGCCTGCGCGAATACGCTCAGTACCTGGTCAAAGTCGAAAGTTTGGCGAAACTTTTCTTCGATAATGCGGTGATGCGGGCGTTTATCAATATCGCTCCGGGCCTTCCGGAGCTGGCGATGTTGGGAAAAATCACTTCAGGCCCCCGTAAATACGGGCCTCCAATGAACTTTGATTGTTTGGTGGTGGATGCTTTCGCGACGGGACATTTCAAGGCTTTGATGGAAGCCCCCGCAGGAATGGCGCAGGCTGTGCAGATTGGTCCCATGGGCGAGCAAAGTCGCAGCATCATCCGCGTGCTGAAGGACTCTGAAATTACTAAATATCATATCGTCTCCTTGCCGGAAGAGTTGCCGTTGAAAGAATCGATGGAGCTTGCTGAAACTTTGCGAAAAGAATTCGAAGTTGAACCGACGCTGGTGATGAACAAAGTTCTAGATGTGAATATTCCACGTTCTTCATTGCAAACCGCCGAATCGCTTACGACATCTGACTTGGGGTTGTTCGCACAATATCTTGAACAACAGTTGGATCGTCAGTCACAAATAACGGACCAGGCGAAAGCTCAATTTAAAAAGATCATCAAGGTTCCTTTGTTTTTCGAAACGAATCCCTGGACACTTGTTGAAAAAGCTGTGGAGAAACTTCCATGAGCCACGATCTTTTGAAAAACACCAAAGTCTTGGTTTGTGTCGGCAGTGGGGGAGTTGGAAAAACCACAGTCGCTGCTGCTGTCGGAGTCCTCGCTGCGAAACAGGGACTTAAGGTTTTAGTACTGACGATCGATCCGGCGAAGCGCTTGGCGCAAACACTGGGGATCGAAGGCACCAATGATGTGACCAAAGTTCCAGGACAAAATTTTAAGGGCGAGTTGTGGGCCTCGGTTATTGATCACAAAAAAACTTTTGACGATTTCGTCGAAAGAGCCGCGCAAAAATCAGAAGCCGTTCGTCGTATTTTTGATAATAGTTTATACAAACAGCTTTCGACGAATCTTAGCGGCTCCCAGGAGTTTACATCCTTGGAGAAACTGTATTCCGTCTATGAATCGGGAAAATTTGATCTGATTATTCTGGATACTCCGCCCACCAAGCATGCATTGGATTTTTTGAAAGCTCCGCAAAAACTTTCAGCCCTTTTCAGCGAGGGTGTGGCGAAGTGGTTCCGCGATCCGGAAGGCAAAAAGTCAGGCTTCTTTGGCCACTTAATTCAGGCCGGAACACGTCAGGTTCTGAAAGTGTTGGAAACTTTGACGGGGTCTCAGTTCATTCGTGAATTGGGGGATTTCTTTATCAATATCGAGCAGTGGCAGGGCAAGCTTTTGCAACGAACCACGGATGTTCAGCGCATGTTGGTGGCTCCCACGACGAAATTCTTTTTAGTGACGAGCTTTGATCAGGCCAAATTAAAAGAAGCCGAGTTTTTTTCCCGCGAGATTCGCAAGGGTGGATACAATCTGGACACAGTGATTTTGAACCGTGTCTTTCCTCACTGGCTGGACCTCCGGGTAGGTTATGAAGGCGGAACTGCGGAGCAAGGCCTCGCGGACTTGTACATGCAAATGAAGACCTATTACAATCATAGGGATGCGATCTATCGACAATTCGAAAAGAAGATGTCGGTCGAGGCAAAAGTTCTACGCATACCTGATTTGGTCAAAGACGTTTCGGATCTCTCAGGTTTGGAAGAAATTAGCGCCCTCATTACTGAGGAGGAGAAATCCAAATGAAAAGAGTGATCAGCCTGTTTTGCTTTTTGTTTTTGGCGGGTTGCAGTTCTTTTCAAATGGGTCGTGGCGAGGATTCTTTGCAGAATCAGCGTGCTATCGAAGAGCGTGATTTAAGTGCTGCTCAAGAGCAACTGACATCTGGAAGCTACGTTCAGGCGCAAAAACAATATAAAACTTTTCAGGAAACTTATCCTCGTTCGAACTTTCTGCAAGCTTCGCGTATCGGGGAGGCCCAGGCATTGGAAGGTCAGGGCAAATGGGTTGAGGCGGCTGCGATTTATCGCGATGTGGTTTTGAAAACTCGCAACTTGCAACCTGATATCGCCGCCATGGCTTTGTATCGCATGTCTTTTTGCGATGAAGCCTTAGGAGATGATCAAAAAACGGTGGCCGATCTTTTGGACGCGCAAAGTTTGCGCAATACTTTGCCGCTAACGGTGGGCCATGCGGAAATTCCAGCGCGTCTGGCTTCGGCATACAGCCGTATGGGTCGCGAAAAAGAAGCCGTTCAGTATTTGAATGAAGCCGAAAAAGGCATCGCAAAAATTCGTACAGAAACTGAGCCTGGAAAATTGGAAAAAGACTGGCTGGCGAAAACCTATTATCAAATGGGGAGCGTGACGACGAATCAGCTGTCTCCAGAAAATTTCGATACTTTCGTGGCTTCGCAGAAGTATGTGCAAATTTATCTACTGAAAACCCTGGAATTAAACGACAGCCGCTGGTCTCCTAAGGCCCTCAAACAACTTAAGAATACCTTTGGGGAAATGTACCTGCAAGTCGAAGCGGTTCAAAAAAACCGCAGTCAACAAGCACACTTGGGGGGCGCGTTGATTGAATTGATTGATCGCGCAGAATTATATAAGCCGGTATCTAGACAATCTCAAAACAGTTACCAGATTGAGTTTTTCACATTTACAGCAGAAGTACGTACTAAAACAGAGAGACTACTGTATCAGGGCCATGAATCCATGGGTCTGACGGAGGAGTCTAAGAAACTTAACAGCATCAAAAGATCAGGCCGCACAAAAGCGGATGCGTTGTTGCCGGGAGAAGAAAGATCTTCTATACCAGCGCTTCCCCAAAAAGCAGAGCCAAAACCTGCTATGGGCGAAGATCCAAATTTGTAGTTGAGATTTAAGGAGAAAAAATGGCGAAGCTCACCCTTCACAAACAAACACTCGCCAATATGAAAGAAATTTGTGCTTGGTTCACAGCCAAGTCCAACGAATTTCAACACCCCATCTATTCCAGCTACGATATCCGTGACTCCGGTTACAAGATTTCAAATGTGGATGCGAATATTTTCCCGGCGGGTTTTAATAATATCTGTCCAACGGATAAAGAAACGTCCGTCAGTCTGATGAATAAATACATCATCAAGCACTATGGCGATAAAATTAAAAAGGTCCTATTGGTGACAGAAGAACACACCAACAATGCCTTCTATTGGGAAAATGTTTTCACAATTAAATCTTTGATTGAAGCATCCAGCATTGAAGTGAAGGTGGCGATCCCTCGTGAGCTGGAGCAGCCGATGCAAATCACCAGCTCCGCCGGAAACGAAATCACTGTTCACTCTGCTTTGATGAGTGGCAGTTTGATGAAGGAATTCAAACCAGATTTGATTATCAGTAATAACGACTTCTCTGAAGCTTATGAAGAGTGGGCCAAGACGGTGACCGATTTTCCAATGAATCCACCGCGCGAGTTGGGTTGGTATCAGCGTAAAAAAAGCACTTACTTTAAATATTACAATCAACTGGTAGAGGAATTCAGTGCGATCGCAAAAATCGATCCATTTCTGATGACAGTTGAAACTGAATTATTTGAGCACTTTGATATTGGCGATGAAAACAGTCGCGCGGCTTTGGCGGCGCGAGTGGATGCGATGATCGCACATTTGAAAACAGAATATCAAAAACGTGGCATTAACCAGGAGCCCTTTGTTTTCGTAAAGAATAATGCGGGCACTTACGGTTTGGCGGTCATTCGTGTGGGCTCCGGAGCTGAAGTAAAAGAGTGGAGTTATAAATCACGCAAAAAAATGAAAGCAGCCAAAGGCGGTCGTGACGTCGAGGAAGTGATCATTCAAGAAGGCATTCCTTCGATTGTGGAATCCGACGGCGCCAGTGCCGAGCCAGTTATTTACATGATCGGATCGGAGCTAGCGGGTGGTTTCTTAAGAACCCACTCCGAGAAAAGTTCCACAGAAAGTTTGAACAGCCCGGGAGCTGTTTACAAGCGTCTTTGTGTCTCTGATTTGGCAATCAATACGCCTGGATGTCCTCAAGAAAACGTCTATGGTTGGACTGCAAAATTGGGACTTTTAGCAATTGCTCATGAGGCGCGTGAATTAAAAGCCGAATTCAAAGGCTATACTTAACACTTCCAGAATTCGTCCCCTGTCAGAGATTTAGACAGGGGATGTTTCACGAACTCAAAACAGTTACGTCTGAGATGGGAATATCCCTTGCTCTAAAGTCAGCGCGGTCACGCCTTGATAAGGAGCCCCTATGAAATTCACTGATTCGCTTCGTACTTTAAGTCTTTTTGGGGTGGGTCTATTTCTGACTTCCACAGCTAGTGCAGGTATGACTTCCGGCTCGATTCAAGTGACTTTAACCATCATTGATGTGGGCCAAATGACGGCCGAGGGTTTTTCTTCGAACCCTACCGACTATACTGGTGGTCGCTATATCAGCGCACTGACAACGGCAGCGAATGGGGAAAAGGTGGGAATTTATTTGAACGGTCAGCAAGTCGCCTCCGCCATTTCAGATAAAGGCGTGATTAATTTTGCGTTAAACGTGAAAGACGCCAGCCAGGTTAATTTAAGTTTGAAATCCAAAGGTCGTGACATCCAAGTTATTCAGGCGGCCTACCGGGCTCGTCAAAATGCTCCGGTTCCCCAGATGTCGTTGGACCCACAAATCCGTCAGGTATCCATGCCGGTAAAAAACGCGGATGGCTCTATAAGCAACCAACTGGTTCCAGTGCAAAGTGTGATCATTTCCTATTAGTTCTACTGGACGTTGTCACTGGACGATAGGCCTGAGTGCTCAGAGAATTTGCAAGACAGGGCTGTGCCCATGCTATTCTGCATATAAGAGGAAACTATATATGCAGAAATTTGTGGGAGTCTTCGGGCTTTTGTTCGTGTGCTTTGGCGTGGGCTATTCTGTTGTCCACTTTAATACCGGCACGACATACATTGATCGTGATCCAGCCGCAGTCAGAACCGGCTTTGATTTTTCGAATCTTTCCGGCGACAAACTTCAAGATGCAGTAAAGCAGCGTTTAGTAACGGGCTTTGAACTTAAGAAATCCTCAGAAGGATCTGGTTTTTCTTTGGGTCACTTCGTTTTCGTTGATCAAAATGGAATGAAAAAATATGCCTGTGAGGAATTTTCCAAAGTAAGTTTGGTTTTTGAAGCTGAAGGCGTTTCCGTATCTGGTGAAAAGCCATCGATGGAAGTTGAAGGTTCTTGCGAGTATTCAAAAGACATGGCGAAAATCAATCCGTTGTGGTTGCCCATCGCAAAGATTACAGGTGAAAGACCGGCAGATGGAGAGTTCCAATTTAACGAGGGATCAGGCACGGTGGTGCGTTTTGCAAACTTACCTGACTATTGGCCAAAAACTTGGTTGCTGAAAACAGTCAGAATGAGAAATTTAAATAACTCTGATTTGGTTATCCAAAGCAATGAAGTAGCTCATTATTTAGGTCATCCGATTGTTGTGACATTCTAAAGATAGCTTTCAGGAATAAATAAAGACATAAAAGATGCCTTCACTCTTTTCCACCAGCTTGATTCTGGCTCACTAGTGAAGGTATTTTTTTGCCCATCATCAAAGATCGTCCATTGCAGATCGCCGTCAATGTCCAGGCTGAGTTTGTAGGCGATTTCCGGTAAATTCTCTTTAAAGCGATCCGAAAATCTCCCCGCCATCTCAGGGCTCTCGACCACGACTCCCATTTCAGTGTTGATGTGAATTGACCGTGGATCTAAATTCATTGAGCCCACGAAAATATACTTTTTATCAAACACCAGTGTTTTCCCGTGAAGACCCGCGTGGGAGCCGCTGGATCCAATGGATTTTTTTTGTTTAATCAAATCTTTGTGAAACCGGGGTCGGAGCTCGTAAAGTTCAATGCCACCTTTGATTAAATCTTTGCGGTAACCCTTATAGCCAGCAAAAACACTGCTGACGTCACTTGAAGCCAAGGAATTTGTTAGGACTGTCACGCGAATGCCTTTTTTAACTTTTTCAGAAAGATTCTCTACTCCCTCATCGCCCGGGACAAAGTAAGGAGAGATCATCATGATCTCCTCTTTGGTGTTATTCATATACGGAAGAAGTTGGGAGCGCAGATTGTCCACTTGCTCTTTGGGCGTTTCTTTAAATTTTTTCGGAGGATCATAAACGACGTGGGCCTCACCCCAAAATTTGTCAACGTTTCCGGTGGTGAAATCGGCGATGAGCTTGTCGTTGCGAAGCCCTTGAGTGTAGGGAGTATCCAGAGCTTTTTGATACGCTTGCTCCAGCTTTTCGCGAAACGATTTAAGGTCTGCGTCGGTTGGATTTTGTGATCGGGTCAGTGACTGTATTGGGTAAGCAATTTCACTGTTCCAATAAGCATCAAATTCGTTGGATAGCCCGGAGACGACGGGACCGATGGCCCATAAATCTAAATCACCAAAGTTGATGTCATTGCTGGCCCAAAAATACTCGTTCCCGATATTGCGACCACCGACAATGGCAACTTCGCTGTCGGTGATAAAAACTTTATTGTGCATACGACGATTCACTTCGCTAAGGCGGGTGATTTCAAAAACACGGAAGCTGCGATTGGCGAAAGGATTTACCATTCGAACTTGGACGTTGGGATGCATGGCCATGATCCGAAGGGCTTTTTCATACTGACCCAAATTCAAATCATCCAAAAGAATGCGGACGCGAACTCCTCGGTCGGCTGCTTTCATTGTTTCGGCAGTCATGATGTTACCAGTAAGATCGTTGTGCCAGATATAGTACTGCATATCCAAGGAGCGTTCTGCCGCGCGAATGGAGGCGATTCTCGCGACAAAGGCATCCTCTCCCGAAAACAAGGGGTGAAAACCCGAAAGATCATGCTTACCGGTTAGCTGTTCTTTGACTCTTTTGGAAATTGCGGTGGTGGGATCGGGAGGCAGAGTGCTACTGGGATTTCGCTGAACATTCTTAGGCAAAGTCGCACAAGAGCAAACCAAAAGTACCAGGTACAAAAGGGCGAAACGAGTGCAACTTTTCATGAGTTTATTATCGTTTTGAAGGCGGAGGACTCGAAAGGCCAGATGGCAAAAAACAAAAGGCCCTGGGTTTCCCCAAGGCCTTTCGCGATTTTAAATTCAGTTCAAAAAACTAAACGTATTGTTTAGCAACTTCAACGAATGTACGGATCATCGCACCAGAAGCACCTTTTTTAGGAGCATAAGGAAGACGATTTCCAACAGCCCAACCAGTGCCCGCGATGTCGAAGTGAGCCCAAGGGATGCCTTCGCCAACGAATTGCTCAAGGAAAGCTGCAGCAGTTGCAGAACCAGCACCTTTACCAGAAGAGATGTTAGAAAGATCAGCGTAAACGCCTTTCATGTCTTTCACGTGGAAATCTGTCAAAGGCATGTTCCAAACCCATTCACCAGATTGCACTGCTGCTTTTTCGATTTTGGTTTTCAAAGCAGAGTTGCGAGTGAAGTAACCAGTGTGTGTATTGCCCAAAGCGATAACCATCGCGCCAGTCAAAGTTGCAGCGTCACAGATAACCTGTGGAGCCAACTCGGTTGCGTAAGACAATGCATCTGCAAGGATCAAACGACCTTCAGCATCTGTGTTGTTCACTTCGAACGTTTTGCCGTTACGAGCTGTGTGAACGTCACCTGGCTTCGTAGCAGAGCCGTTGATCAAGTTTTCAGTAGAAGCCACCAAACCAACTGCGTTTACTTTCAATTTCAATTGAGCAATTGCCAGCAAAGTACCGATGACGTTTGCGCCACCGCACATGTCGTATTTCATTTCTTCCATGCCTGCGCCTGGCTTAATAGAAATACCACCGCAGTCAAAAGTCAGACCTTTACCTACGAAGCACACTGGTTTTTTGGAAGCAGCGGCGCCTTTGTATTCCATGATGATAAAGCGCGGTTCTTGATCAGAACCTTGAGCAACACCCAAAAGGCCGCCCATTTTTTCTTTTTTAATGCGAGCTTTATCCCAAACTGTCACTTTCAAGTTTGCGATACCTTTAGCTGCTGCCACTGCCGAGTCAGCAAGGATTGTTGGCGTCATCAAGTTGCCTGGCAAATCACCCAAGCGACGAGAGAAGTTTACCACGTTACCCAAAACTGCGCCTTCGTTGAAAGCCGCTTTAACAGCTTTGTCAGCTGCCAATTTAGTAACAACGTGTACGTTCAGTTCATCTTCAGCTTTTTTAGCTTTAGTTGAAGATTTCAATTCGTCAAATACGTAAGAAGTCAGAACCAAGCCTTCAGCCACCGCTTTTGCAAAGGATGCTGCATCTTTTTTACCAGTAGAGATACCGTCAAAATGCAAAGCTGCTTCTTTAACGTTCAAAGCTTTGATGGCTTCAAGTGCAGAAGCTACGGATTGACGAACAGACTCGTGAGTGATTTCGTTTTCTTTTCCCAGACCGACAACAATAAGATGACGGTAGCCAGAGATATTGAATTCACGGAAAGTGATCGCTTCCTGATGTTTCCCAGTAATTGTTTTTTCAGAGATTGAATCAACAAGTTGTTTGTTCAGCTCAATATGAGTCACTTTTGCAAGCTTGTCTTTTTGTGAGGACGCCTTTGAAAACACGACCAAAGCCGGGCAAGTCAAGGTATCAATATCTTTGTTCAGTAAGTTAAAAGCCATAGTAAACCTCTTAAAATGATTGTGTAATTCGGGCTTTGTTAGATGTAACATAGCACTCCTAGGGGTCAAAGGCTTTTTCATAAAGTCTTGCTGGAGTATTCCGATAGGTAGCACAGCATAAGACCTCAGCTACTTCGGCACAGCCGAAGGGTACAGACAACTATTAGGAGACACCAGTGGCACTAATTCCTTACGTCATCGAACAGACTTCCAAAGGCGAAAGATCATACGATATTTATTCCCGCCTTCTAAAAGACCGTATTATCATTCTTGGTACAGCGGTTACGGATGAAGTAGCCAATGCTCTTATTGCGCAATTCCTATTTCTCGAGTCAGATAACCCAGAGAAGCCAATTCACTTGTATATCAACTCTCCAGGGGGCAGCGTGTCTGCCGGGATGGCAATTTACGACATGATGCAGTTCGTGAAGTGCGATGTGGCGACATATTGCATGGGCATGGCAGCATCCATGGGTTCCTTGCTTTTGACGGCAGGTACTAAAGGTATGCGTTACAGCCTTCCAAATACACGCATCATGATCCATCAACCGCTTCTTTCTGGTGGTGGTTTGTCTGGTCAGGTGACGGATATCGAAATCCATGCAAAAGAGCTTTTGAAAACCAAAGAAAAACTGACTCGAATTTATGAAACTCACACGGGCCGTGACTATGAATTCTTAAGAGCACAAATGGAAAGGGACAATTTCATGGACCCTTACCAAGCTAAAGAATTCGGTTTGCTTGACCACGTAGTAGAATCTCGTAAGGCGAAAAAAGGGTAATCAGAGATGACGACTAAAGACACCAACGGCACATTGAGATGTAGTTTCTGCGGTAAAGGCCAAAAAGAAGTTAAAAAACTGATTGCTGGTCCTGGCGTGTATATTTGCGATGAGTGTATTGACCTTTGTAACGACATCATCGACGAGGAAAAAGAGAAAGAGACCGCAGTCAAAGGTACCTTTAAAGTACCGAAACCAGCGGATATCAAAACTTACCTTGATGATTACGTGATCGGCCAAACTCAAGCTAAGAAAACTTTGGCGGTAGCGGTTCACAATCACTACAAGCGTGTCAACGCGATGTCAGGTGGTAAAAAATCTGCTGACGTTGAAATGCAAAAATCCAACATCCTTTTGATCGGTCCTACAGGTTCCGGTAAAACATTGTTGGCGCAAACAATTGCTAAAATCCTTAACGTTCCATTCGCAATGGCGGATGCGACGACATTGACTGAAGCTGGTTACGTGGGTGAAGACGTTGAAAACGTTGTCCTAAACCTTCTTCAATCTTCTGATTATGATGTAGAAAAAGCCCAAAAAGGCGTTATCTATGTGGACGAGATCGATAAGATTTCCCGTAAATCAGAAAATCCATCCATCACTCGTGACGTATCGGGTGAGGGTGTGCAACAAGCCCTTCTAAAAATCCTGGAAGGGACTGTGGCAAATCTACCTCCGAAAGGTGGTCGTAAACATCCACAACAGGAATTCATCCAGGTGGATACGACGAACATCCTTTTCATCGTGGGTGGTGCCTTCGTTGGTTTGGATAAAATCATCGAAAACAGAACGACAAATAAAACTCTTGGTATCGCTGCGGAAATCCGTACGGCTAAAGAGGCGGCATCAGCTGATCTACTTGCGAAAGTGGAGCCAGATGATTTGTCTAAGTTCGGTTTGATCCCAGAGTTCATCGGTCGTCTTCCAGCGATCGCGGTTCTTGGTCAATTGGACGAAGAGGCGTTGATGGATATCTTGGTTCGCCCTAAAAACGCGATCACTAAGCAATACCAAAAATTGTTCTCGTTCGAAGGTGTTGAATTGAAGTTCACTGACAAAGCTCTTCGTGCGGTTGCGCAAATGGCTTTGAAACGTAAAACAGGTGCCCGCGGTCTGCGTGGTGTGCTTGAGACGGCGATGCTCGACATTATGTACGACATCCCATCTAAAAATAACGTGAAAGAAGTGATCATCGACGAAAATGTGATCAACGACGGTGGCGCACCTATGTTGGTTTACAAAACTGAAGAGGAAATGAAAGCTGAAGCCGAGGCAGAAGCTAAGAAAAGTTCCGCATAGCTGACGTCGAGAATCGAAAATAGAAGTTAATAAAAAACCCGGAGCTATCACTCCGGGTTTTTTATTTGTCTGACTAGCATCACGAAGGTGAAATAAGACATGGCCTGCATTCTTCTTACAGGTTGACCGCCTACAGTATGAACATGACGATAAAAACATGAGAAGGTTGCTGTGTTTCTTTATTCCACTCTTCTTCTTGGCAAATGCCATGGCGGCAACTGAAAAGAAAGAAGAAAACGTCATCACTTGGATACAGTGGGATGATCCTCCGATATTTATTCTATCCGGTCCTTTTGTGGGGCAGGGCCTTTTGGATGTGACCCAGAAAGTCGTTAGCACAAGACTGCGCCAATACATTCATAAAACAATCGAAGGTACGGTCCCTCGCGTTTTAAAAGAAGGCGAAAAGAAAAGTCCCATTTGCAATGCCGGATGGTTAGATACGCCCCAGTGGGGCAAGATCTTCTATTTTTCCAAACCCGTCTTCGTCATTCCTTCCAATGGAATCTTGATTTCGAGCAAGCATGTTGAAGAAGTCGCAAAGCTGCGGCCCTATTCTTTGCAAAAGTTTTTAGACGCGAAACCTAACTGGAAATTGGGCGTGGGAAGGCTTTACGGAGAGGGCATTGATGAAGTTCTTTTCAATAACAACTATACAAAAAACCCCAAGATCATAACCATCAGCACAAGTCTAAAAGTCCATGAAATGCTTCACAGTGATCGCATTCAATACACGCTGGGATATCCGTTTGAGGCGGTTTACTATAATAAATTGCTAAAGTCAGATCACGAAGTTGAATATCTACCGCTGACGGACAATGCCCAGTTCGTCAATGTGGTGGTGGCCTGTCCTAAAACTGATTGGGGAAAGAAAGTCATTGAAGATGTGAACAAGGTTCTCCAAGACCCGAAGGTCTTGGATGAGATCAAAGCAGGGGTGGACCGTTGGCTCATCCCTCGTGACCGGGATCGTCTTACAGAACCAAGGCGCGCGATGCGCGAGAAGTTCTATAAATAGATGCCATTGTTACGGCAGTCTGATGACCCACGCCTTTAGTTTCGCTCCAGGCACCATCGAAGTGGTTGCCGTCACGTTCACCCCATTCGGCAAGTCCTCAACCTGGGTGCCCTTGTAATCGATGTTAAAATCGATTTTTTTAGAGCGGTCGTTTGGACAAGTGAAGACCCCTTTGAAATAGCGTCCACCGGCATTCAGGGCGCCCGTCTCATCGTAATAGAAGCTGTTAGTGACGACAAAAGTTCCCTGGCAAGTTGGATCTGCGTGACCATCTTTATAGTAGCGTTGGATTTCGAATTCCTGGTTGTTTAAAACGCGGAACTTCATGTAGGCCTTTTGGAACATATAGGACGCTTCAACGTTATAGCGACCAATAATATTTTCGGCCGTAATCGGCGTCGCAAATGCTGGAACACTTCCCGTGATCAGCAAAAGCGCTGTTAGAATGAGTTTTTTCATAGGATCCCTCCGTGATTCCGTAGTTATACGAAATTTATTTCCTCAGGATCAAAGTTAAAAACAATTTACGTAGGATTACAAAGAAAGATTGAGATCGATTTTAAGGGCTTCACCAAGTGCATGAAAATCGACAGGTTTGCTGAGAAAGCGTTGTGCTCCCAGCTGCTCGGCGCGGTTCCGAAATTCGGACGATTCGTAAGCGCTGACCACGTAGAACAACATATGTGGATATATTTTTCGAACCTCTTGTAGAAGTTCAAAGCCATCCATTTCTGGCATGTTGATATCGGACATAATCAGATCTACTTTGGGAGTGTCTGCAATACGAAGATAGTTCAAGCAATCGATGGCGCTTAGAAATGAAACGAGCTTAACGCCACCTAGGGCAGCGAAAAACTTTTTAAATTTCAATTTATAAAGCAGATGTGTGTCTGCTTCATCATCGACCACCACAATATGAATCATGCATGAATTCTTTCGTGAACCATTGGCAACGACATTACGAATTCAGTCCACTGACCAAACTCACTTGTGTACTTTAATGTGCCACCGTGCTTTTGCGCAATGTTAAACGCTACAGTCAGCCCAAGTCCAGCACCTTCTCCAGGAGCTTTGGTTGTCAGGAATGGGTCGAATACTTTTTCGCCCAGAATGGATGGGATGCCGATACCATTGTCACGAATTGAAATTTCCACGTTGTCCCCACGGACAGCAGTGGAAATGGTAAGTTCTGGATCGAAGTTTTTTTCTGCAAGGACTTTCTTCTCGAGAGCATGGATCGAGTTATCGATGATGTTTGACAATGCTCGGCTTAACGATGCGGAGTAAGTCTGGGCTTGAACGGAATCTGCCAGACGATAATTCACTTTAGGCGGGATGTAAGCTGACCCCAGCGCGCGATTGGCAATCGTTTGCTGATAAGCTTTTTTAACCACTTCATTGATGTCCGTCGGTTCCAAAATATCGCTGTCATAACCTGAAAGAATTTGCATCGAACGGACGATCTGGTCGATACGCTGGCTGTGTTTTAGAATAACGCGACTGATTTCTCTAATTTCTTCGGTGTCTTCGGATTCGCTTAAAAGCTCACTGAAGTTCAAAACGAAATTCAATGGATTGCGGATCTCGTGGGCGACGGATGCTGTCAGACTTCCCAAGGAAGCCAGTTTTTCTTGAGCAACCAAGGTGGCTTGCATGCGTTTGATTTGCAGCATGGCCTTTTCCAAACTTTGGTTTTTCGTCGTCAACTCACGTGTACGATTCATCACCTTGTGTTCCAGGGCTTGGTTCAACTGTTCCAATTGTTGGTTTGCTTCCAGCAGTTCGAGCTTAAACTTGTTGATTGAATCCACCAGGATATCGAGTTCGTCTTTCACTTCACTGTGGGGGCGATTCAATTTTAATTCGCCACGGGTGCGTTCATCCGAAGTCAGATGCTCCACCACGCGTTTGATATGTACGACCACAATGCGGTTGAAGATAAAGTACAAGCAGAAGACAACGATCATTGTCTTGGCAGCTTGACGGATAAAAATCCAAATAGCTTCGTGGAAGTATTTTTCACGCAGATTTCGGACGTCTAATTCGACATCAAGAGTACCCAAAACCTCGTTGGTATTTTTGTGTAGAATTTCAAAGCTGCGATGGCTTTCTTCGGCTGGGTCCGTCACACCGGTTTCGTAGATAGTCTTGTTGTCGGCAACCAGTTTCAAATAACTCACACCTTGCAAACGACTCAAGCCGTCCAGCTGGATTTCCAACAGGCGCGTGTCGTAGGACCACAAATGCTCGGCCATGGAATCCAAGTACGAGTTTTTGATGATGGAGAAGTTGTTTTGCAGCTTGTCGAAGTCTTTTTGGTAATCCAAAATAAGCTGGCCCGCCGTTAATACTAACGTAGCGAAAGAACTGACTGCCCAAGTCGCTATAAGCAACTTGAGGCTCAGCGAGTTGGTATGAGCCCATTTGGATTGTTCACGTGTCACATAGCACTTATCGATCAAGTCGCTTAAAAAGGGGAATAAAATCTGCTTCGGGGGTATTACAATTAAGAAAGAATCTCATTTCAGCTCGAAATTCAGATAAATTTTCGGAACACATTTTTACGCCTCTTGCTTAAAAAATAAGCAAGCAGATGACAGCCGAAAAACTGACAGGGACCAGACTTATATTTTTACCTCACATATTTACTTCCCAGCAATCGTTACCATAGTTAAAATAAGTGAAGGATTCGCTAAGGTTTTTAACGGATTAATTAACCTGAATGAAGATCCTCTTGTTCTAATAGTGCAAGAAGCTCGTTAACCCAAGGGAGGGAGAGGATATGAGCGAGGGAAAAGTAACACAACTACCGCTTTTGCCCCTAAGAGACCTCATCATTTTTCCACATATGATGATGCCTTTGTTTGTAGGTCGCGAAAAGAGTATCAACGCTCTAGAAGAAGCGATGGCCAAACAAACCGATATCGTTCTGGCGGCACAAAAGGACGCTAAAACGAACAATCCCGAACCCAAGGATATCTTTGCGATCGGTACCGTTGGTACGATCATTCAGTTGCTTCGCTTGCCGGATGGAACTGTAAAGGTTTTGGTTGAGGGTAAACGTCGCGTAAAGATTAAGAATTTTGTAAACAATGATAACTTTTTCATGGTGGCCGTTGAGTCTCTGGACGAAGACGGAACGAATGTCGTTGAAGCACAAGCGCTTGTACGCTCTGTGAAAACAACGTTCGAAACATACGTGAAACTAAACAAACGCATTCCGCCTGAAATCTTGATGAGAGTTTCAACTATCGAGAACCCAGGTGAATTGGCTGACATTATCGTGGCTCAATTGAACTTGAAGCTTGAAGACAAGCAAGCGGTTCTTGAGATCATCGATGCCAGCAAGCGTTTGGAACATTTGTTGAACTTGATGACGGGCGAGATCGAAATCCTTGAAGTGGAGAAAAAGATCCGCACTCGCGTGAAGAAACAAATGGAGCGTTCTCAGAAAGAGTACTACTTGAATGAGCAAATGCAGGCCATTCAAAAAGAACTTGGCGAGAAAGACGACTACCAAGCAGAGCTTCAGGATCTAGAGATCAAATGTAAGAACAAGAAAATGTCTCAAGAAGCTAAAGACAAAGTGATGAAAGAGATCAAGAAATTGAAGCTTATGTCACCGATGTCAGCGGAAGCGACAGTTGTTCGTAACTACATTGACTGGATCTTGTCACTTCCTTGGCAGGATTACTCCGAAGAGAAACATGACATCAAAAATGCTCAACGTATTTTGGATGACGAGCACTTCGGATTGGAAAAAGTTAAAGACCGTATCCTTGAGTACCTGGCTGTTCTTTCGATTTCGAAAGATATGAAAGGCCCTATCTTGTGCCTTGCAGGTCCTCCGGGCGTAGGTAAAACGTCTTTGGCGAAATCTATCGCTGAATCTTTGAATCGTTCTTTCGCACGTATCTCTTTGGGTGGCGTGAGAGACGAAGCAGAGATCCGCGGTCACAGAAAAACTTACGTTGGTGCGATGCCAGGTAAAATCATCCAAGCTTTGCGCAAGGTTGATAAAGGCAATCCCCTAGTTCTTCTGGATGAAATCGACAAAATGGCGAATGATTTCAGAGGTGACCCTTCAGCAGCGATGCTTGAAGTTTTGGATCCAGAGCAAAACTCGACGTTCCAAGATCACTATCTTGAAGTTGAATACGATCTTTCAAAAGTTATGTTTATTGCGACGGCGAACAGCCTTCATACAATCCCACGTCCATTGTTGGATCGTATGGAAATCATCCAGCTTGAAGGTTATATCGAGCAGGAGAAGTTCCACATCGCGAAGAACTACTTGGTTCCAAAACAATTGGAAAACCATGGTCTGAAAGATCACAAAGTTACGGTTAAAGATGAAGCTATCCGCGACATCATCCGCTTCTATACTCGTGAAGCCGGCGTCCGTAACCTTGAAAGACAAGTAGCAAACGTTTGCCGTAAAGTCGCTAAAGATATCGTGATGAACGAAACTCTGAATGACTTCAAAGGCGAAGGCGCTAAGAAAGCCGCTGGTAAAACAGCAGCTGCTAAAAAAGGTGCTAAGGGAGCTAAGACTTCCGCGAAAGCTGAAACTGGTAAAAATGCAGGTTACGTTGTAACCGCACAAAAACTGGTTGAGTTGTTGGGACCTCATAAATTCAAATTCGGTCAAATCGAAGCTGAAAATGAAATCGGTCTTACAAACGGTATGGCTTGGACAGAAGTGGGCGGTGACTTGTTGGCTGTCGAAGTAAGCGTGGTACCTGGTAAAGGTAAATTTACGGTGACTGGTCAACTTGGCGACGTGATGAAAGAATCTTGTGCGGCAGCGATGAGCTACGTACGTTCCAGAGGTCCTTTGTTCGGTTTGGATAAAGAATACTTCGCGAACATCGACGTGCACATCCATTTGCCAGAAGGTGCAGTTCCTAAGGACGGTCCTTCAGCAGGTATCGCATTGACGACTTCAATCGTGTCAGCAATCACTAAGATCCCAGTTAAGCGCACAGTTGCGATGACGGGTGAGGTTTCCCTTCGTGGTCGTGTGATGGCAATCGGTGGTTTGAAAGAGAAAACTCTGGCAGCTCACCGTGGTGGTATCAAGATGATCATCTGTCCTAAAGAGAACGAAAAAGATCTTAAGGACATCCCGAAGGAAGTGATGAAAGACTTGAAAGTCATCCTTGTGGACCATGTGGATCAAGTGTTGATCAACGCTTTGGATGTTAAAAATCCAAAAGAGATCTTCAAAATCCAAAAGGAACGCGAGTTTGGAATCAAGGCTCAGTACACGGGCCAACAAAATGTTGCTCACCACTAGGTCGAGCAATAGCAATTGACAAATTTCCAAGGGGCTGGTCGCAAGACCGGCCCTTTGTTTTTTTGGGCCACTGCTAACGGGAAAGCTTTGGTGTGAATAGGATTTAGTTATTCACATTGGAGTATCTTATGAAGTTCTTTCTGCCCTTACTGGCACCGTTCTTATTTTTCTTTGTGGCATTCGCGGCACAAAGACCCAGCGACAAAATAGTCGCTCAGAATCCTCAAGCTGAAATCGCTTACGAAGAAATCCGCAGCACTCTGGGTATGGTACCAACATTCATGAAAGAGTTTCCGCAAGAGGGAATTTCCGGTGCCTGGCAGGAGTTTCGCGACATTCAATTGAATCCAACCACAGCACTCACTCCAAAGACCAAGGAACTTATTGGACTCGCAGTGGCGGCTCAGATTCCATGCACCTATTGTGTTTACTTTCACAAGCGAGCTGCAAAATATAACGGAGCCACGCCCCAGGAGTTGAATTTTGCTTTGGCCATTGCCGCGGACACGCGAAAATGGGCGACCTTTTGGGAAGGTTCACCCATTCCATTTCCAAAATTCAAAATGGATGTCGATAAGATGATTACAAATCTTAAAAGTAAAAAGCTTGGTACCGTCAGCGAGAATGAATCCACTCCGTTGATTGGTGATGCTGAGGGAGCTTATAGAGACATGCAAAATACTTTGGGTATTACTCCCGCCTTTATAAAACCTTATGCAGCCAAGGGAATTGCGGGAGCCTGGAATGAACACAAAATGCTCAGTATGAATTTGAAAACTCCCTTGGCTCCTGCCACAATTGATTTGATCAGCTTGGCAATTTCCGCTCAGACCTCTTGTCCTTACTGTGTCTACATTTATACCGAGTTTGCAAAACTGCATGGTGCCACAGAAGAGCAATTGCATGAAACCGTCGCGATGGCGGGCCTGACTCGCCACTGGAGTACTTTTCTGAATGGCTTGCAGCAACCACAAAAAGAATTCGAAAGGGAAGTGGAGCAGATCTTTATTCGCCTTGATGAAAAGAAAAGTCAGATGGACAAACAAATTTCTTCTCGTAAATAGTCTTAGTTCGTATGATGGGCACCGATGAACACCAGTGCCCTTTTACTTTTATCTTCCGCATTTCTTCACGCCAGCTGGAATGCGATCGCCAAAACCACCAAAGATAAGGAAGCTTTTCTTTTTGTCGCAATGACCGTCAGCAACCTGGTTATTGCGCTATCGCTTGTTTTCTTCCCGGATGGTTTTTCCGCAGGGGACCCTGTCGGTTGGGCGATTTTGTCGGGTTTATCAGAAGGCGCGTACTTTGTAACTTTGGCTTGGTCTTTAAAACAGAGTCAGTTGGGGAAAGCCTATTCCATTATGCGTGGTGGGGCGATGATCTTTGTCTGGATCATCTCCACGCTTTTCATGGGTGAAACCGCATCTGCCTTGCAAACTATCGGCGCCGTTCTGGTGCTCGGTGGAATTGTCGTTTTAAGTTTTCCCAGCATGGGAGAGAAAAAAGGGGAGACGGTTGGATGGTTTGCCAAAGTTCCCTGGGCATGGGTTTGCGCACTCTTTATCGGCGGCTATCATTTGAGTTATCATCAGGCTCTTCATCATGGGGCCGAGCCAAAGAGTTTATTTGCAGTCGCGATGGTGATTTCGTGGCCTTTTTTGTGGTTGGCCATCACTGGTAAAAGATTCCAACGGGTGAAACAAGTCGTGCGCACGGAGAGTCTTAAGGCAGTTGTTGCTGGTGTTGCCGCCAACATGTCGTTCGTGATTTTTCTGTATGGTTTGAAAGTCTCGGTGCCAGGATTTGCAATTTCTTTGAGGAATGCTTCGATATTTTTTGCCGTTTTATTTTCTTTTTTGTTGAAGGAATCCCTGACCCGAATCCAAATTTTGGGGGCATTAGTGGTCGGGACCGGAGCGGTGCTCTTGAGTCTTTAGAGGTTTTAGAGCATCCAGGGACACGCAATATTCCAAATAATTCCCACATGTTGCAGCGAGCAATCTTCCTTGTGATAAGGGGTTAGCATTACATTACTGAAATCAATTCTCACTATGCCTACTTTTTGAGCAACAGGTCGCATCCTTCATTGACGATATCCTGACAATCTGACAAAACCTGTCGTTCCTCAAAAAAACTTGGAGTTTTAATTTCTTATGAGTCAATTCGATCGCACCTATGAGCTCGGCAAGCTTTATAGCGATCGTGGAGAGTTCGGTCCCGCAACGGATCATCTTCGCGAAGCTAGTGAAGGCTATTTCGCTGAGAAAAACTTTTCCCAATATCTCAAGTGCCAAAACTTGTTGTTGCGTATTTTTGCCGAACGCGAACAAACAGAAGACATCAACAAAACCAAGGAAAAACTCCAAGACTTGGTTTTGAATGAGGGCTTCGAACTTAACTCCAAAACTTACTACACTCTTGCTGTCTGCGCGTCTTACAAAGGCCAAACTGATGTGGCGTTGGATTACGTACAAAAAGCGTTGGCGATCGCGCTTGCATCCGACAACAAAGAGGACATCTGCAATGCCATCTTCGGTCTGGCGATGGTTTACTCTGCTCCAGGCGTGGCTCGTTATGCTGACGCTTTGAAAGAGATCTACAACCTTGAAGTGTTCTTCCAGGTTTACAATCTTCCTGATTTGAAAATTTCATCTTTGATCTTGAACGGAAATATCCTTGCGCAAATGAAAAAGCACGAGGAGGCTGTGACTGTGTTGTGGAAAGCTTACGATGCTCTTAAAGAGACTCGTAACGTGGTTTCCGCTTCTTACCTGATGATCCAATTGGGTGATGTGTATTTCGAAATGGGCGATAAGGATTTGGCTCGTGTCTATTTGGCGTTGGCGCAAAAATCTATCGATACTGAAAATCACGTTCGCTTGGCTAAGATCGCTCAGTTCTACGCATCTAAAATCGGTGCGGACTCTCAGCACAGCTATGACCTGGTATTTGACGAAGTAAACCACGCGGTTACTGAGCGCAAATTGGGTCGTATCGACTTCAAAAATCAATTTATCCTTTTGGATCTTTTGCGCCTGTTTGTTCAAAACCAAGGCACGATCTATTCAAAAGAATTCCTGGTCGAAAATGTTTGGAAGCAGCCATATGATCCTGCGATCCACGACAATAAGATTTACGTGACGATCAAACGTCTTCGTAAATTGATCGAACCAGATTACGAGAAACCAAAATATATTTTTAGAGCCAAAAACGGCTATTACATGAATAAAGCTGCTCGAGTACATTTCGAGCACTAGTAGGGGTACTTCATGTTACGTCATATTTTATTAGCAGCTCTGTTGATCGTTTCCAGCGTAGGCCATGCGCAGGCTTCGTCTTACCACGCACATGGGTGGGATTATGACGAAGGCAGCATCATGCCGACTGGAGACAACCGTCCGGTTCCATGGCCATGGACTCAGGCGCAACCATTCCCTTGGGATGATATCCAAGGTCTGTGGAAGGTTGAACAGGATGATTATGTGTCTTACTTCGCATTTAAAGTTGTGAAGCAAGCCAGCGGTGGCCGCCAACTTCTGGTCAGACAAATCGATGGGGAAACTCGTCGTGTATTGGCTGAGGGTGTGGGCTTCGAAAGTGGTAACCTGATTCTGGCACAAATGACCAGCTGTGGTGGTGCTACATACCGTTTGAGACTTGTGTCCTTCAGACGTGAAGATTCTCCGCAACCTCCGGTAATGGGTAATCTCTACACGGGTTCAGTGATGGTATTGTCGATGAGCGATTTGGGTGACAAGAGCGCTTATTATGTGGCCCATTTGCAGCTGACGAAGGTTTCTTCGCGTTTTAAATTCACGCAAGAGACTTGCCTCGCTCACTAAGGGGAAAAAACCTATGTAGCGGGCGAAAGTTCGCTACAAAGTTTAAAAAAAATTTAAAAAAGATATTGCAAAGTCGGAAGGACGCAGATAAACATAGGTCCTTCTTACCGATAGGGAGTTAGCTCAGTTGGTAGAGCGCCACCCTTACAAGGTGGATGTCGCAGGTTCGAATCCTGTACTCCCTACCAATCTTCTAAAAGATTGGCCTATCGAAAAAAACCACCTCTAGGGTGGTTTTTTTATTTGTACCCACTCGAAGTAGATTTCTTTACTAGCTGTAATCCAATTGACTGCCCCGAAAAATACATGCTTGATCAGCTCCTGAAATATCAACGGAGATCTCATGGCAATTCAAGAGCTTAGTCAGGACCAGATTCACTCTATGACCCTCGAGCAAAAGGACGAGTGGTGGTTAAAGAATGTATATAAAGGCGATATGCCCCAACTTACGATCCGCTCGGCATTAACGGGTGTGATTTTGGGCGGCATCCTTAGCATGACCAATCTTTATATTGGTATCAAAACAGGGTGGACTCTTGGCGTAGGTATTTCCTCTGTGATCTTGTCCTTTGCATTTTTTAAAATCATGGATCGTATGAAGATTGGATCTCATATGACGATCCTTGAAAACAATGCGATGCAATCGATTGCGACCAGCGCTGGTTATATGACTGCTCCACTGATGGCTTCCATGCCAGCTTATATGATGGTGACGGGCCAGGTTGTGCCGATGTACCAGACAATTTGGTGGATCATCGCCCTTGCGATTTTGGGAGTCCTGTTCGCATTCCCTTTAAAAAAACGTTTTATCAATGATGAACAAATGCCATTTCCAGAAGGTTATGCTTCGGGCGTGGTCTTGGACAGTCTTCATTCAGAAGATGGCGGCGATGGAGTCTTTAAGGCGAAACTTTTGATGGGCGGTGCGGGCCTTTCTGCGCTGATCGAATTCTTGCGTGCCGAGCCGATTCTGACGGCGTTGAAATTGAAATTCTTAGCACTTCCTCAATACTGGGATGATTTCATTTATAAATTTGCGACTCCTCGCTTGTTTAATACACCCCTTAAGGATCTAACCATTCAATGGGACACTTCGATTGTGATGTTGGGCACAGGTGGCCTGATGAGTATGAAAACGTCGATGTCACTGTTGATCGGTGCGATGTTGAATTACTTCCTATGTGCTCCGATTTTGATTCAAGCGGGAGTGATCCCCGAGGCGAAATTTAAAGCCATCGCCATGTGGGCTTTGTGGGGTGGAGCTTCGATGATGACCACGTCTTCGTTGTTCTCTTTCTTTGCGAAACCAAAAATGTTGAAAGACGCTTTTACGAAAAGCTTCACGAAAAACGGTCTGCATAAGCACCACGATGTTTTGAAAAAGATCGAATTACCGATGTGGATTTTTGCCGTTGGTATTCCACTTGTTGGCGCTGTGGTTGTGTACTTGGGTCACGTTTGGTTTGGTATTCACTATTGGCTGGGAATTTTGGCGATTCCATTGGTGTTCGTATTCACATTGATTGCGGTGACATCAACAGGCTTGACGGCGATCACTCCAGGGGGAGCTCTGGGTAAGTTGACCCAAATCACTTACGGTGTTTTGGCTCCGGGCAATGTCACAACAAATCTTATGACGGCCGGAATTACGTCTGAGGTTTCTTTGAATGCCAGTAACTTATTGATGGATATCAAACCAGGTTACATGTTGGGCGGTAAACCCCGTCATCAAGCGATCGGGCATGTGCTTGGGATTTTCGCAGGCGCCTTCATCGCGGTACCGGTTTTCTATTCTTTGTTCCATGGTGATGTTTCGACATTTACATCAGATGCAATGCCACTTCCTGGTGCTGCTATTTGGAAAGGTGTTGCGGAAGCATTGACAAAAGGATTGGGAAATTTGCATCCAACTGCTCAGGCAGCTGCTGCCATTGGCGCCGTGTTGGGTATCGTGATCGAGTTCTTGAATAAGAAAACGCGCGGTCTTTTCCCATTGTCTGGCGTTGGTTTGGGCTTGGGCTTTGTCCTGCGCTTCACTGATGCCTGGTCGATGGCTTTGGGAACTTTGTTGTTCTGGATTGCTCGCAAGAAGTTCAAAAATGAAAAAGGCTTTGGCTATCGTGCCTTCGTGCAAAATCAAGAGACGATGGCGGCAGGTATTATCGCCGGTGGTTCGATCATCGGGATTATTCTGATCTTATTGGAAAACGCTTTGGGATAGAGTTTTGGGGGCGCTGGTTTTAAGCGCCCCTTTTTTTTGAATTACTGACAGCGGAAGACAAGCTCGTAGCGATATCCATTACCCAAAGCTCCTCGGGCAACAGATCCGCCCAGTCCAGCGACTCCACCAACTGTAGATTCTGTTTGGCCACCCAGTGTCCAGATCGCACCCCCGGCAGCTTGCGCAACTTTAGAAGCCGTTTTTGCTTTCTGATAAGTGCCCTCGTCCATATTGCCTTGATATTTAGTTCCTTCATTCACAATCACTGGCGCTTTGTGAAATTGCTGACAATAGTCTTCAGCCTGCGACATAGCGTCTCTATAGCCTTCTTCTTTGTCTTCTTGATTTAGAACGACTTTGTGATCGCCATTAGCCCCTGGTCTGACATCGCGGTGATGGGCGCAACCAAATCCAATAATTGAAACTGCAAGCAAAGCTACGAAACGGTTCAAACTTTTCATAAATGATCCTCTAAGCAATTGTGTGTGCTTTGACATGTTAACAGTGCCATTCAGAAAAGAAAGAGATGACTGACTTAAGTCTAAGGGATCCGTTTGGGAAAGTTGCGGTGAAGTCAAAATGGTTTTGATCACGAAACCTAGATGCACTTAGTCATTTAACCTGCTTAGGTTAAATCCTTATAATTTTCTGTCTACAAAGTATGGAGGAATGCTTCATTTCTCCGAAATCTAATGCATTCCGATGGAGCCTAAGTTATCTGAGTTCCATCGGAATTCGCGAGGGGATTTGCGAATTTCCAGAACGTATTTGTAAGGAGTGATCATGAAACTGTTGTTGGCAGCGCTTTTGGCGTCCACATTCTCTGTAGCTGCATTTGCACAATCTTATCCAGAAGAAACACCACTAAAACTTTCTAAACGTGAAGAAGCAGAAAAACGTTTGATGGTTGAAGATGCTTACGAAGCACCAAAAGGCCAATTGTTCTTTGAAGATGCCTACTTTGCCGGTCAAACAGACTACAACGATTATACGAACATCATTGTGATTAATAAAAAAGCTCGCGGTAATGGTGCGCAAACTCTTCGTCTGTACACGAACCGTCGCCTGGTTTTGACGACGCCGATTTCTTCTGGAACTGAAGAAGTGGAATACATCGGTAAATTCAAAGGTGTGATCAACGGAATCTTCAAAGGTTCTCGTAACTCTCACTGGAGACATACAACTCGCGGTTTCTATAACGTGAAACGCGTATATGACTATGACTACCGTTCTGGTGAATCTAAATTCCAAATGCCATACGCAATGTTCTTTAACGATGCTCGTGGTTTGGCAGTTCACCAAGTACCTCCAGACATCTCTGGTGGTGAGGCGAATGGCGTTGCGGCTTTGGGGCAACGTGCTTCTTCTGGTTGCGTGCGTGTGAAATCTGGTCAAATCAACTTGATCCACGACGCAGTTGTGAGAGCAGACAAAGGCCAAATGCCTGTGATCGACACAAAAACAGGCCGCCAGATGGTGGATCAATACGGTAAGCCTCAGTACAAAGTAGGCTATCGTTCACTAGTGATTGTGGAAGAGTACTAATACCGGCTTGACCCTAACACTTAAGAGCAATAAAAAAGGCTGAACCCCAGGGTTCGGCCTTTTCTATTCTATACTCCGGCGCCGCCGGAGTAGGGTATCTTGGAGCATTTATGACATTGAACGAACTTGTGAAAATTCCTGATGAACAACGTGATCACCAATGGGAAATCAATTTCTTTATGGCGATCACTTCTGGCAATGTGAAGTTGATGCTTGATGCTCCTCAACAAGGACCCGATGGTTGGCCTTATATGTTGGCAGAGACTTCTTCTGAAGCAACCGAGCCTGCAAATAGAATCATGCAATGGGCGGCACTAAAAGGTGTGGGCTTGGCAGTGAATCCTCAAAAAAACTATCCTGATTACGTTTTCACGTACGGTATGCTTTGGCATTTTAAAGAAACGGGATTGTTCTATCGCACAGCTGATGAAGCTCCGGTCGGCGTTTTGGAAATGGAAAAAGGAACAGGTCTTCACGCGGGTGAACCAGCTCCGCAATACTTGCCTCAGTATGTTCGTAACATCATCAAAGAATTCCTGCGCGACCAGGGTGTTTTGCGCCCCCGTATTTTGGTGATGAGTCAGGATCGTAAACATTATGACCTGGCGTTCTCTTTGGAGTCTCTTGGTAATCCAGATCAAAAGGAGCACCAAGGAATTGCGGAAGCCATTAGCTGGTTCTTGCCTCCTCATTACTCCATCGCTCTGGTTTCTGAAATCGGCTTGCCGAAATTTACAGATCTTTAGGCTAGGCTAATGGCGAGCTTCTTCGGCTCGCCATTACAATTGTTCCCTTGTCGTTTACTATAGGTAAAAGGGAATAATTCATGCTGCGACTTCTTGGCGCTTTGGTCATTTTTCTGAGCGCATCCACAGTTTTTTCTGCCAACACAATTATGCCTCCGGCAGAGATCAATTATTCCGTTTATTCTAGTGAGTATCCCACTGATCAATTGAACGGGCCCGTTAATAAATCCCTAAGAGATCAACAGGTCCTGGCCCCGGGGAGACGTGATGACCTTCTTGAGAGAGCCGGATTGACGAAATACTTCAAAAGTAAAAGTCATTATGAACGAGATATGTTCGTTTTACGCGTCCAAAACACGAATACAAAATCCCTTGCAAAGAAGTATCCGACCATTCCAAAAAATCAGCTCGCGAAATTTCAAAAGCTCATCAAGGAGCAGCGTTAATGTTGAAGTTCCTCCGTGGAGTGTCGGTTTTATTATTGGTGACTTCATTTCAATCGCGCGCGGATATTCTGTTTTTGGATCTTAATGGCAATCCCAAAGAGGTCGAGGCGGCGCAGGCTGCGGCAAAAAAAAGAGGCGAAAAAGTTATCGTCATTCCGAATGTGACCACCGAGATGAAGGTGAAAAAACAGAAATTAAAAGAGGCCAGGGAAAAGGCCAATGACGATTTCTACAGAAAAGGATGTACGGTCGGGACATCTTCTGAAAAGTGCTCTGGCGTCACTGAAAAATTAAGTGAAGCCGTCAGACAGGAAAACGAATTCAAAGAAAAAAATCAGCTCAACGGTGCGGAGCTCAGTAAAGCGATTACGGAACTGAAAAAGAAAGATATTAAACTTTCAACCGTGGTGGTTTCAGGTCACGACGGGAACGGCGCTTTCGGCGGTTCATTCGGTGACTTGACGGACAAAGATATAGCAAATGCTTTTATTAATAACCCACCGATGGGTGAGGGCATTCGTTCATTGGCCTTGTGGGGATGTTACACCGCGAATGTCTCCAGCCTAAGCATGTACTGGAAAAGATCCTTTCCCCAAGCCGAAGTCGTGATGGGATTTGATAAAAAAGGTCCACTGGGGAACAGCCCTGCGAACTGGGCATTGCTGAAAGACTTCTTAAGCAAAGAAAAAGAATTGTCTAAAATCAAAGATCAAAACGAATTACGCAAAGCTTTAAAAGGATTGGATGGCGTCAGAATTACCGAGGCGGCTATTTGTGTCGGTGGAATTATGACCAACAAAAAAGCATCAATGGATCTGGCGAATGCTCAAAAGATGTGTGAGGGTGCATTTTTAAAGAACAAGAGTCTCTACACCTGTTATCTCAATGCAGAGAAAGATTGTCCAAATCCCCCGGCCAATACCGATGATAGTGACCTTCGAACTTTTTACGAAAGCTTTCAAGATTACGTACATTGTGCAGAGATTTTGCCACCCGAAAAACAAGTGGGCATGCCTTCCGGGGATACGATGATCCGGTTGATTCATTTTGCCGATGTTAAGAAAAACTTTGTGGCAAATTTTCCGCTCGAAATAGCGAACTATAACGGGTTGTTAGATAAAGTGGGAGCTCCCAAAGAATTACAGTGGGGCGATGTTCAAAAAATGTCCCGCGCTGAAATTCTGGCAAAGTTGAATGCGACTTCGAAATATTTAGAGGGCAAAGTGGGAGAGGAATCCGCTCTTGCGCCCGAGTTTACTGCTATAAATAAATTTTTAACTTTGGGTATTCAACCTGTTCTGGGGGACTTGAATGTCCCATTTACTTGGGTCGAGGCGGGAGCAGTGCCAAACGAGGGGATGAAGAATGGCATGGCAACTTCTTCCCCCGCAAGTGTTGCAAAAGGTCGCAGTGAATATGAAAGCAATCGGGCGGAGCGATTGCTGAAGGCAAAAGTTGATCAAGTGATGAAGACCAACAGCGCCACAAAAGCTCAAATGAGTGACATCACGGCACGAGAATTGGAAATTCAAAAGCAAATGGAGGCAGGTGCGAACTTCCGGGATATTATGGGGCCTGCGCAAAAGATCGATGAGGACAGAACAAAAGTCCTTGAAACTAATTGGCATGAGATTTCCGGCGAGATCGAGCAATATAAAAATCAGCTTCAATCAGGCGAATATGCGAGTGCCGAGGGACAGAAGATCTTTAATACCAAACTTGATGATATGATGAAGGCCTATGCGAAGTCTGCTAAATAAAAAGGGAATCCGATTGGATTCCCTTTTAGTTTCATAGGCATTTAGAGCAGAACTATTCTTCGTCCATCTCTCCGGGAGCTGGCAATAGATCCATCAGGCATTCTCTCCAATATTCTGGAGCATCTTCACTGTAATCGACAGCGATATGAAAGCCTTTTTTACCCAAGAGTTTGGTTCTTTTAATGACGCCTGAAATTTCCAGGTTCATTTCGTCCAGATGCATGAAGACTCTATCGCCAATCAAAACATCCAAAGTCAGATTTTTTCTAAGTGCAGTGGGAATCAGATCATCTCTTTTTACTAAAAGCAGCAGACCTGTTGAAGAGGCTTCCACGATTTCGCAGTTCTTGGCGATCTTGGCAAAATCATCCAATGAAGTCATATACGACACATGTATCGGTGTGACCTCCTTGCGGGGAGCGATCCGTTTATTTGTAGCTGTGTTTCCCATTAATACCTACCTTGCCCTAATGAAACTTACCTTACGAGCTGCGTGCTCTCTGTTGAGTTCACGCCTACTAAACTCTTCGGCAAGACCGGACCAAAGTTAAAGGTTCACGCAGTAAAATCCAAAACTAAATTTTTGTTGGTGGAAACACACGCCAGCTCCGGCACTCGGGGCTTGGTGTTCAGAGTAATTAATTAAAGTGAATGTCTCATAGTGGGACGCAATTTTTTGCCATTCCCCTACAGAAAATTCGGAAAGGACCGAGGGCTGGTTGAAGGGGCGAAGCGCCTTAAAACACGCCTCTTTGGCAGTCCATAGACTGGCCGCACTGGGTGCCGCTTCGAACTCTCCAGGCTGTGCTACGCGCTTAGCGATGGGGTCTGAAATGCGGTGAGTGTTTTCGACATCCACACCGACTGCATGGGATGAAAGCATCAACACACCCATCCCTTGAGTGTGAGCGATACTTGAATGCAGGGGAGAGTTGGAATTGAGAACAATCTGATCGCGATGAGTATGAATGAGTTTGCGGTGATCAGGATTTTCACTGCCCCATTCGGTATAAGCATAGATTTGCAAATCGGGGCAGTTCAGATGTTTTCGCAAAGACTCTAACTTGTGATTGTCGATGATCAACATGTCAGAGTCCTTGGTAAAAGATTAAAGAGTAAACTCAGCTGGCCAAGTGACAGCTTTGCCGCTGGTGATGTCCATCATGCGATCCAAAGACGTTTTCGCTTCCAAGCGCAAAGCCTCAGGCAAAGTCACTTCTGGCTTGAACGTCTCAAGCGCACGTTTGATTTTTTCCATATTGTTCATTTTCATGTAAGGGCAGTCATTGCACTTACAGCCTTCATCAACAACGGGAGCTTGGATGAAGGTGGCATCAGGACGACGTTTCTGCATTTGATGGAAGATACCCGTTTCTGTCGCCACGATGAATTTTTTGTGTGGATTTGCGCTCACAGAATCAAGCAAGTGCTGAGTGGAGCCAATCACGTTGGCGTATGCCAGAACGGAATCGTCGCACTCAGGGTGAGCCAGGATCAAAGCATCTGGATGTTCTTTTATCAAAGCGGCAAGGCGATTTGCATTGAACAGCACGTGCACTTCACAAGAGCCATTCCAGAACTCCATCTCGCGGCCCAATTTCTTAGATAACCAACGACCCAAGTGTTGGTCCGGTCCGAACAAGATCTTGCGATCTTTGGGAATTGCACTAACGATTTGCTGAGCATTGGAAGAAGTGATGATCACATCAGAGATGGATTTAACTTCGGCAGAGGAATTAATGTAAGTCACCGCGATACCATCGCGGTTCTGGCGGCGCCAAGCCAGGTACTTATCGTAAGGCGCGCCTTTAACCAATGAACAGGTTGCTTCAAGTTCTGGTACCAAAACTGTTTTCGTCGGGTTCATGATTTTTACTGACTCAGCCATGAAGACCACGCCCGCGAGCAAGATCACTTGCTCTTTAACTTCCTGACCTTTTTTAGCCAAAAAGAAACTGTCGCCGACATAATCTGCTACGTCTTGAATTTCGCCATCTTCATAATAGTGAGCCAGAACGACAGCGTTCTTCTCTTTTTTCAGTCTTTGAATTTCAGCGGCAACATCATAGTTCATAGTCACAACCTCACGTCATTACTCGCGCTTTGAACGAATATTATACGCCCAAAACGTGCCGTATCCTATAGCACAGCCATTCCTAGGTCGTAAGGGAAAACTGAGTCAAAATACGAGCTTATTTTGAAGCCCAAAGGCTTGTGTAGTGCGCGCTACACGCAGGACGCAAACTGGGGTTCCTTGCGAAAAAATTGGGCGGCATTTTGAGCCAAAAGGGCACCAAGCAAAGAGGCATCAGTCTTGCTATGGGGGATAGGAAAATTAAAGCCGCAACTAATCTCCGCGAAAGCGCGTTTAATTGGTGCTGGCTCAGTGTTTTAGGAGAATTTTATGAAAGTTTTTAAATACGTGGTCACTTTGGCTCTTCTGGTTTCCTCAGTGGCTTTCGCGGGCCCGGGCCAAGTCGGCTCATCGGAAACAAATATTTTGTCGACGGATTACGAGGTTCTTATGGCTCAAAAGCATGATTTGGAGCTGCGTCTTTCTAAAGATGCTGGCGACTATGATGCTTATAAAGCTTTAGCGGAAAATACCCTGGTTCGCCTGCAGCAGATGAATCGCCGCTTTCAAAATGGATTAGTGAGTGCAGATGCGGTGGCTTTGGTCCAAGCAGAAGTCATCGGCATGAATTCAAGCTGCCCGGTTTTATTGGCCAGCGCTCAACGATTATATAATGTGGGATTGAAATCTCGTGCACAAGTTCAAGCCATGCAAAGTGCTTGCGAGATGCTCGCTCACTAAAGAGTCGTGCCGCCTTTAAGAACATTGATAATGGATTTAGAGGCGGTCTTCAAAGACTCAAACACGCCACGGCCTTCAGAGGCACAGCCTTCGATTTCAGGGGCGTTGTATGGGTTCAAGGCGCTTCTCATCTCAGCCAAAGACGCCACATTCGGAAGGTCGCGCTTATTGTACTGCATGATCAATGGAATTTCGCGGATATCGTAACCTTGTTGTTCAAGGTTCGTTTCCAGATTGCGAAGAGATTCCAAGTTTTCGTCCATACGCTCGATTTGTGAGTCAGCGACGAAAATAACTCCATCCAAACCTTTAAGGATCAACTTACGGGAAGCATCGTAAACGACCTGGCCCGGAACTGTGTAAAGGTGGAAGCGAGTTTTAAAACCGCGGATTTCTCCCACGTTCAGCGGAAGGAAGTCAAAAAACAGAGTGCGTTCGATGTCTGTATTCAATGCCACCAGCTTGGATTTTTGATCCTCAGCCGTTTTTTGATAAACCCACTGAATGTTCGTGGTTTTACCACCCAATGATGGGCCGTAATACACGACTTTGCAGTGAATCTCTTTGGCATTGTAGTTAATAAAGGACATTACAGCTCCACTCTATTTTGCAGGGCACGACCCATAGTTCTATCATCTACGAAATCGATGTCGCTGCCAATAGGAACTCCATGGGCAATGCGAGAAAGTTTCAATCCCTTACCTTGCAGTTGCTTTGCCAGGTACAAAATCGTCGTGTCGCCTTCAAGATCTGCGTCCAATGCCAGGATAATTTCCTTAATCACAGGGCCGTCACCGCGCAAACCTGCGTCCACTCGGTCGATCAATTCATGGATTTTTAATTCTTTAGGACCGATGCCTTCCAGTGGAGAGATCGCTCCATGCAAAACATGGTAACGGCCTCTAAAAGCACCAGAGGATTCGATGCGCATGATATCGGAAGGCTCTTCCACCACGCAAATGGACTCATCCAAACGGTGTGCATCTTTGCAATAACGGCAAATGTCAGCATCCGTAAAGTTGAAGCATTGTGGGCAGTCATGAACTTCTGCGCGCACACGAAGAAGGGCTTCACTCAAACGCTCTGGAAACTCACTCTCGGATTTAAGAATGAAATAGGCCAAGCGCTGAGCAGTCTTCGGCCCGATACCAGGCAGACGGCTCATTTCGTGGACTAATTTTTCTAGAGCGGTGATGTGAAGCAAAGTATTCTCCGTTTGGGATTAGAACATACCCGGAATATTCATGCCGCCAGTGATTTTTTCCATTTCTTTGGAAGAAGTCTCGCGAGCTTTTTTAACTGCTTCGTTAGTTGCAGACACGATCATGTCTTGAAGCATTTCAACGTCGCCGTCTTTCATAACATCAGCGCTGATTTTCAAAGAAGTGATCATGTGATCGCCGTTAACTTTAACAGTAACTGCGCCGCCACCAGTGCTTGCTTCGTATTCAGCTTTAGCAAGTTCTTCTTGGGCTTTTTTCATTTTCATTTGCATTTGATTGGCTTGCTTCATCAAAGCTGCCATTCCGCCGCCAAGGCCTTTCATAGAAATCCCCTTACTTTTTAGGCGCGTTGTCGCGCTTTAGTTCTACGATGTTTTTAATCTGACCCTGGAATGCTTCCTGGGCTGCTTTAACCATCGGGTTGTTAGTGATCTTGTTGCGGATTTCATCTTCAGCCAGCTGCACTTTTTTCTGTTGCAGAGCCTGAGCCGATTCGCCCGTTTGATCACCCTTCATCAATACTTCAAAAGAATACCCAGCGCCCCAGTACGAATCAATAAATCCTTGAAGCTTTTTACGCACCTGAGTATCGGCCATTTGATCTTTCAGGAACACCAATTTTGTCGGAACTCCCAGGGTCAAAAGCTTGCCTTCTTCTTTCACGAACAGAAGGTTTTCAATTTTTGCCGCAAACAAAGCGTCATCCTGGCGCAGCAACTCAACAAAACTCATCCAGCGCTCGGTAGAGTTGGAGCCAGTGGCAAGTTTCGGCTCTTCAGGTTTTTCAGGAGCAGCTGGTGAGGACGCCGTCGTGTCAGACGTAGCCTTGGCGAAGTCTGAAGCTTTAGCGGAGGAGGACTTCTTGTTATCAGCAAAAGCCGATTTCATTTTTTCCAAACCCATTGGTACTTCAGGAACGGATTGGGATTCTTTCAGTCGCTGGTGGCCTGGAACGGGTGGAGCTACCGGCGGAACGTAGGGCCTGGCCCCACCTGCGCTGTGAGAAGCTTGGGGACCATTCGCCAACAAAGTCTTAAGGTCCGCAAGTTTCGGCGCAGACGCCATGCGAAGCAAAATCACCTCAAGCACAATGCGAGGATCTTGAGCGCGCGGAATATCACTGCCACCCTTTAACGCCATGTCGAAGAGCATGTGAATGTCTTCTTCAGACAGGCGTTGAGACAAATCATTCAAAGCCTGTAATTCAGTGTCAGGCATTTCCAGAATTTGAGCAGCTTGTGTTTCAGATACTTTAACCAAAAGAAGGTTGCGAATCATTTCCAACAGATCTTGAGAGAATAAATGCGGTTCGAAACCCGCTGTGGAAATCTTTTCGATCACTTTCAAAACGTCTTGAGAGTTGCGTTCTATCAAGGCCGTCAAAGTTTCAAACAACAACGCACGATCGGTAAGCCCCAAAATCTCGACAACATTCTGGCGAGTCAAAGGACCGTTCGCAAAAGTGATAACTTGATCCAGCAAACTTTGCGAGTCACGCATGGATCCGTCACCTTGGCGAGCGACAACCCAAAGAGCTTCCTCTTCAGCTTGCACACCTTCCTGATCACAGATCAGCTTCAAGCGCTCGGTGATTTGGCGAGTGGTGATTCGGCGGAAATCAAAACGCTGGCAACGAGACAAAATCGTTTGTGGGATTTTGTGAACCTCTGTTGTTGCCATGATGAAGATCACGTGACCTGGCGGCTCTTCCAAAGTTTTTAGAAGGGCGTTGAAGGCACTTGTCGAAAGCATGTGAACTTCGTCGATGATATAAACTTTGTATTTTCCGCTGGTCGGCATAAACGCCACGGTCTCACGAAGTTCACGAATGGAATCGACACCATTGTTGGAAGCTCCGTCGATTTCCATAACGTCGACGCTGTTACCGGCTGCAATCTCACGGCAAGAGTCACACTCGTTGCACGGAACAAAATTCACCGCATTTGGACAGCGCAAAGCTTTCGCCAAAATACGAGCGGATGAAGTTTTACCAGTACCACGGGGACCTGTGAAAAGAAGTGCGTGAGGAAGGCGGTTATTTTTAAGCGCGTTCGCCAGCGTTTGGGTAATATGATTCTGTCCGACAACGTCAGTGAAAGATTGGGGACGCCATTTGCGCGCAATCACCTGATAAGACAAAACATTCTCCGAACTGCTTAAACAAAAAAGTGGCCGAGCACCCCATATCACATAGCCCCTCGAGTGCCGTTGCTTCCTTCCGGACCTAGCGGGATTCGTCAAGGGAACCATTGCATGGGACCCGGCCATGGATTGGTCTATCCTACTGGGGTCTCTGTTACATGCGATAACTCTCCGTCCCAACGAGGAAATTTTAGAGGGAAAAGGGCTCCGAGTCGACCCGGGCTTCCTGCCCTTGCCGCTTCCCCTTCGGGGAGGGTCTTCCAGACCCCGCGGAGGTCGTCTCGGAGCCCTTTTCCCTCTAAAATTCCCTCGTTGGCTCGAAGTTCGGTGTAAAAATCCAGTTGGATAGGCTGGCTCCATGGAGATTTTGGGTTTCAACTCGGCGTGTCGTGTTGGTTGTGAGGGGGTGGGGTGTTAAGGCTTTTTTGTTTTTTGGGGAGTGGTAGGATTTTGGGATTGGAGGAATTCTCTATGAAAGCTGTTTTTGGTTTGGTTTTGGTTCTTTGGGGTGTTTCTGGTTTTGCTCAGTCTATTGGGGTGAAGGATATTCCGGCGGAGGAAGGGGAGACGACTATTTCTGTTAAGAAGGGGTCTTCATCGACGGAGAATAAGTTTGAGATTACTTCTGGTGAGGATGATGTTGAAGGGGACGAGGCGACTTTGATTAAGGATGCTCGTGCTAATTGGAAGAAAGCTTGTGCTCAGTGGAAAAAAGAATTGAAAGAGCTGAACAAGGATAACCAAATTTTGACTATGAATTGTGGCAAGATGGTTTGCTCCACTGAAGGTGTTGAGAGTGTTTGTCGCTCTAAAGCGGCTTATAAACTTAAGATTCAAGTTAAGTAGTTTTTTTATCTGCGGCCTTCTGATCTGGAAGGCCTATTTTCTTCCCGGTCTGAATATATCCCAGAAACTTGATTTTGAATTTGTTGGAGTGATCACTGGTGCTTCAGGTGGTGGCTCGTTGCTGGCATTTCTATTTTCGGCGATGAATTCTTCAGCGGGTCCTTCGGGAGTGTGGAGTTGGTGCGGGCGGCCGGCGCGTTTTTCGGCTTTTATGATCTCGGAACTTGGAGCGCGTTTTCCTGTTTTCATAAAGACTCCTTTTTCGATCTCATTTTACTACGATCAAATTCACATGGTTGATTCTAATAGGGCCAGTGTTTGATTACATATGAAGCGCTTCTCGCCCCTCATTCTTTGGTAAAGGTCCGTGTTTTTGATTGGATACAAATTTGCAACAATGATTTGCGATACAGTCCTCTGCCGCGACAATCGATTTTGCTCGATAGTAAGGGAGTAGCAAATAACTTAAGTCTCTAGGAGGACACTATGACTACAGCAAAATTCCAAATCGACCCTTCCCATTCAAGCGCTAACTTTTCTATCAAACATATGATGATCGCCAAAGTTCATGGTGGCTTCGAAAAAATCAGTGGAACCCTTTCCCTTGATTCTTCAGATATCACCAAATCTGTGGTGGAAGCGAGCATTGAAGCAGCCAGCATTAATACTCGTGAAGCCCAACGTGATGCCCATTTGAAAAGTGCCGATTTCTTTGACGTTGAAAAATTCCCAGCGATTACTTTTAAATCAAAAAAAGTTGAACGCGCGGGCGACGATGAATTGAAAGTGACGGGTGATCTCACGATCCGTGGGGTGACTAAAGAGGTTGTACTCGATGTGGAAGGACCTTCCGCAGAACATACCGATCCATGGGGCAATACTAAAATCGGGCTTTCCGCTAAAACTAAAATTAAACGTAAAGACTTTGGTTTGAATTGGAATGCGGCCCTTGAAGCTGGTGGTGTTTTGGTTGGTGACGATGTAACTATCAGCCTTGATATTCAATTCGCGAAAAACAAATAATTATTTATTAGATTCACTCTGAAATTGATAAAAATAGACGCTGGCTTAAGGGTCAGCGGCTATTTTTTTTAGATGTAACGATCAAAGAAATTTGACCCATTTTCACTGGGAAACATACATAAATTCAACCCTTCCTCAAACACCATACGTATGGCTTACTGAAACTATGTCTTAGTCTGATACGTAAATATTTAAGTATTTACTTAAGTGTCTTCAAATGTTCTCATATTTGGAGAGCTCAGTTTTTGGAGTCAATCGTCCGGTTCGTTTCAGTTCGTTTTGAGGGGATTCAATGAGCATTATACAGGTACTAGTTGGTTTTGGATTGGCGGCTATCCTTGGTCTAGTTTTGGCCGAGATGAATACCAATTCCAGTAAGCAAATGGGCCAGATGCGCCTTCAGTTCGAGCGCGCCGCTGTTATTCAAAGTCTTCAATCCGCAATTTCGAATGCTCAAATCTGCGAAAAATTCCTGGATACGAATAGAACTTTTGGTCCTATAGTGACTGATAATCTTCCGTTTAATGGCGCTAGTACAATTAAAGCAAACTGGTTCTATATGGGAACAAATCAGCAACAACCCATCATTGAAGGTCAGAAAATTGCTAATCTGTCCCTGAAGGTTGATTGGATTCGAGCGGTAAATCCAGTACAGGTCAATATGACGATGCCAGGAACCGAGAAAGTATATGCCGCCGATTTGCAAATTAAACTGTCTCCCATAACTGTAAGCGCCAACGATAGCAAAATTGATCTTAAATCGATGACCGTCGGCAAGGTTTATTTTGTTACGACTGCTCCAATGCCCGGCGGAAAAGTGAAAAGTTGTTATGGAGACGCCGCTGGTTCGTATTTATGCCCAAGTCAAGATGACATTCAGGTCATGAGTTCAGGCTCCTGGGTATGTTCATCATTGAAAAAAGCAATGGGGACAGTGTGTGGTTCGGGACAGTTAATCCAATCTGCCGGAAATGGCAATAATGCTACCTGTGTTCAGGTTTATAGTACTAATGCTGCCTGCGCTAGTGGGGGAAGTGCCTCGCTAAGTGCAACTTGCATGACTGATTCATGTGGTGCGACGTCGACTCAATCTGGTGCGGCGACGACCTATGCCGTTAGCAATGTCTCGATCTACGTTCCACCTTTGGATGTGAATGGTGGGGGCTCGTGGGGTGGCGGAAACGTTGTCACTGACGTTAGTTGTTCAACATCCGGGGGCAGTAGCGGTACTGGCAGTATGCCTGGCAGTCCTGGTTCGACCTCTTGCTCGCCCACGAAAGTATATTTCCCACCGGTTGGCGCCAATCACAATACAACTGCAGGCAGAACCATTACTGGTGGTCAGGGCACTGTTAGTGTCCCCTCAAGCACAACGACAATTAAATACAAAGATTGCAATGGCAATTGTACTGCAAACGCTTCGGCAAAATGTAACAATACTCCGAGATGATCGAGTTCATAAAGAAATTAAAATTCGTAGAAAAGGCCCTGTTTATATATGCAGGGCTTTGTTTTTTGGCGACGGTAACTCGCACATTTGATATTTTGCATTTTCCGTTTTCCGCAGAATACGGAGAATCGACGATATTATATCAAGTGAAATTATTGTTTGAGGGAAGCTTTCCCTACACCAAACACCTGACGGATATTCACAACTATTTCTCTTACACACCGCTGTTTCAATATATCGTTTCAAGGATTGGAACTGAGCCGATACAATGGTTAACCTCTGCAAGAGTTCTAAATTCACTTTGCCTGATTGCTGTTGGGTTTCTGATTTCTCTAATTTTTTATCAGGAAAAGGGTGAGCACAAGAAATCGGTCCATTTGTTTTTGACTTGGTTAGTGTGGCTTTCATGGTATCCAGTTTTTAATTGGATGGGTCTAGCAAGACTGGATGGGTTGGCATTGTTTTTCCAAGCGCTTGGTCTCTATTTTTATTTGCGGCCTCGGCACAGAAATTTCTATCAAGTATTAGCGATGCTCAGCTTGGTGTTCGCTTTCTTTTCAAAACAATCAGCGATTTGGATTGCGGTGGGTCTCGTCGCTAATGATCTATACTACAAAAAGTTAAACCCGTTTTGGATAATTTATGTGGTGGGTGTTGGTACTGGGGTTGCATGGTTGAACTCCAAAAGTGAAGGGACCTTGTGGATGCATTTGGTGGGATCAAACCAAAATGTATTTCACCTTGATTTGCTATTAGAAAATTTGCGAGCAAATGCGGTTTTCCATTTAGGCCTATTGCTGATTGCTCTATTTGGGTTTTATAAAATGGAGCGCACACCACAAAATGTGCGGATGGTCTTTTTATTAATAACGTCGATTCCGTATGTAATTGGAATTGGTCGAGAAGGAAGTAACGTCAACTTTTTACTGGAGCTATGTATTCCGCTGACCTGGTTGTTGATGCTTGGAGCTGAAAAACTTGACCGATCCATTGCTGGTGCGGTTGTTGGTGTCGCTCTGGTATTTTCGATGTCTGATAATTTGCAATTTCGGTTGAATTTTCTTAAGTCTAAATCCGAACAGGGATGGAGCAATTATTCACCTGCAGCAGCAGAAAGTATTCGGAAACTTGTTCAAATAATCAGAGACCAATCTGGTGAGGTGTGGTCTGAAGACATTTCTTTACCGATTTTTGCGGGTAAAGAGCCGACCTTTTTTCCTTTTGAGTATATGCAGGGAATTTCTCGCGGAACAATCGATGAGGGTGGGTTTTTACAGAAAATTCAAAACAAACAAATAAGCCTGATCATCGTAGAAAATCGCGCATTTAGACCTTACGCGAAAAGATTCACAGATAAGATGGGTGCAACAATCATGGCAAACTATCATGTGCAGACTACGGACGACTATTTTTACGTCTATTTGCCAAATACCAAATAAGAATTCCTAAATAGCTAAGGATTGAGATCACATAACTAAACATCATGATGCTAGTTCGTTCATAGTACAGATTTGTTGCACCACTTCCTTCGACGATCATGCCAAGCTTTGAAGAAGATGCCTTAACGCCTTGGCGCCCCGTAGTGTCGTACTTAAATCCTTCGAAGTACTGAAAAGAAACCAACCACTTTGATGTTTCATTCGGAAGTTGTAGAAGATAATTTCCTGATCGGTGCCGGACCAATTTCGGCATTTTACTGCCATCTAGGCTACCGTCATTCAGCGGGTTTGCTATACATGCCTTGTACATTTCTTCAGAGTCCGTTGCTAAAGAATCAGAGAAAGGTCGGATCACAGAGGTATTTTCATTGATATAGCGCTCGAATTGAAATTCCTTATAGACGATTTGACCAGGTTTTCTTGCTAACGGCTTTAGAGCTTCGTTATAGCAAGACGAAAAGCGTTCTCGAGAAAGGCTGAACCCGGTGAAGTTTTGTCCCAGAAATGCAGGGGGTGGAAGCCATACTTCGCGGGTAGCTGAATAGTTCAACAAAGAGTTGAAAATGCATGCGATGACAGGACAAGACTCCGTACTGACATCATGGGTGACTTTGACGTCCAGTACACTCGGTCCTTGCATGAGCGTGTAGTGTGGTGTGGAGATCATTTGATTTGCCGGGGCACTTTCCCAGTAAAGACCCTTGGTAAAAAAGTCTCGTTCGCCTTGAATGTATAGATTTAGGTCCATCGTGAAATCAATGGGTCTCTCTATGGAAAATAAATATGATCGGCCGTCTCCCAGATTTGCTTTCTTTGGGAAGTCCAATTTTTCCAGAGTAGGGTTGTAATAAGAGAATGTATCCGGGGCCCAATAGTGTCCGCCGAAATTTACGACCCAGACAACGACGAAAACAGTTGCCAGCAAAACTTTTCGAATCTTGCCCAGTTGTTCGTTGAATGCGAATCCTAACGCCAAAATCAATAAAAGTAATGATGGCTGCAACAAACGATAGAAATGGAAATTAGGTGTAAAGTGATAGTACTTCTCAATCAACTTTGCAAAGGCAATCAGTCCCACCAGAGAAAAAGCGGTGAACCCGAGAATGTACGAGTAGGTATTTTTCCTAAGCAGTAAAAATAGAAAAGTGACGGCTGTCAGCCAAAAACCGCTTCGGATAGGCATCGAAGGAACGTTAATCATCTGATAACGATATGCCAAAAGCGGAACCATAAAAAAGGCCGTTAGGCCAAATGTAATAAAGCCAATTTTGAATAGATTTTTATAATCCTTATCGAACAGCTTTTTAAAAATACAAAGCAGGACAATGACTAAGCCAAAGATGAAATGACTTAAAATCGACATTGTAATGTAAAAAATAGTTTTATTACTGCTGTCGCGAGCGAGTGCTAAAATTCCCAGAATCAGAAATCCTGCGCAAAGAAACTGATTTGTTAGTCCAACGGTATAGATGTCCTGAAAGCTAAGGCCTTGGAAATATATTACGAATGGTCTTTTGTAAAAGTTGAAAGTATGGCCAAAGAAAATATCGAAGAAGTAAAGGTTAAAGTAGAGTGTCCAAGAGGAAAAAAATATCACAAAAAGTTTTGCAAACTTTGAGTGGAAGAATTTGCAGACACAATAAAGAGAATAAATATAAAACGTAAAAATGGAAAAAATGTACAATGAGAATATAGAGCGGTCGCTAAAGTACCCGTTGCAAATCCAACCGTTTAGTTTGATTAAAAGACCTAAAAGGAAATCCTGCAGAGGGGGATAGAAAAGATTCTGAATATTTCCTAAAAAGAAGTGATCATTGAATCCATGCAGACCAACTTCAAAAAGATCTTTGGCACTCGCGTACCGCCCGCCGCCATCCAGAGAGAACAAAACGTTGTGCTGATAAAGAATCACTAACAATACAGCGCAGTTTAAAAATAGCAGTTTTTCAAAATGCTGAATTAGATCGTTCTTTATGCTAACCAGTTTTTCTAAAACCATCATTTTGAGACTTCTCCGCTTCCCCAGCGTCGGTAAATTGTATATCCGGCGTCCTTTCTAAAAAAGGGAAGATTTTTTAAGTCAAGTTGGTCGAAAGAGAACATGGCTCCCATGGGCTTGTACCGTCCTTCAATTTCATAACCGGAGTAGCTGCCCTCATCTCGAACCACCATCAAGATTTCTTTTGGATAAGAGAAGTCTGAAGGTTTTAAGAGTCCATTATAGCGGGCACCAATTTCAGGCTTATTTGCTAAGCCGAGAGTCCAGGTATAGTAGTCCCACCATGCAAGAGGCTGAAGTGTCGTGAACATCGGAATGAAATGATTATGACGGTTGTCGATTAGAACTATGGAATCTTTTGGGATATTTGCTTGCAGATCCTCTGCCAAGGCAATTTCCCGAACAGTCGTCATGGGAAAAACTTCAAACCATTCCTTGATCGATGGTAAAATGCAGATAAAGCAAATCGCATACAGAAGCTTCTTGCTTGTGTACTGAGAAATTAAATAGGAACAGATAAAGAAAATTAAAAGAGTATTCTTGATATTGTCATATTCATTGAATTGCCAAAGAAAAAGTATGTGAAGGAGGTTTAGTGACAAGATGAGGGCTAATTCCGTGTACTTCTTTTTTGCGATCGCATAATAGGTTCCTAGTAAGTATACGAAACCTCCATACATTGGCCAGAACAAGAGTGGATTTACGTTGAAACGATTTTGTGTCCATAGGGGAGAGAACTTAGGGTAGTTCAATGTGGCTTCTGACCATAGAAAATGCTTGAACGTTAAAGCTATTACAAGGCTGATGGCGCCCCATGCGACGAATTCAGCTGGTACTTTTTTAAATTTACGCAGAATTTGCACACCAAAGATAACAGCAACGAGTCCCATGGTAAGAAGGCTATGAGGATGGATTAGACAAGTTATGAAAACCATACCGGTCAGCTTTAAAAAGGTCAGAATGCGTTCTTTGGTTGGCGCTGGTTCAGAGCGATTAAGTGCGTTCTGGAAAATATCATAAATGATCAAAATGAATGGAAACGTGATTAAAAGACTGCGGTTACTACTCATCAGGTTGAGCCATACCTGTGGTTGTGTTCCAACCGCGTATGGCATACTTGCAAATAAAAAAAGTACCAGTGAAGCGCCGATCGCAAAACTATTGAAGCCGCGATTTTTGAGAAATTTATGAACGATGTATACGAAGAAAATTGTATAGAATACGGACGGAATTAGAAAACTCGAAGTAAAGCCAAGCCCCATTCGATATAATAATCCAGAAGGAACATCTGCCCAGAAAGGGTAAGTGTTCTTGGTGTTGGCGATAAACGGGCTCGTGGAATACCATTCGGGAAAATTTTGAAATTTAATTTTGGTCATTTGTGCGAAGTGAACTGGCCAATCAATATAATTTGAAATGCCTCGTGCCCAAAGGATGTCATCCTTCCAATACAAGCAAGTCGGCCAATAAACGACGATGATTAGAAAGATAACGCAATATAATAACATAAACAGATTATTACACAGTCTTTAATTTATCCCAAGTGTAACAGGGATAATGCAGAAAAAATTTTGTCTTCTCGAGTTCCTTGAGATTTCATTCGAAAATGGAACTTTGGCTTCAAATGAAATTTAGTGCCACTCTATTTTACGTGCGGCCGGACCATTGCTTTCTATAAAAGATTTTTCCTGAGACTTTTCCACAGCGAGAACGTTCATTTTCTTGGAAAGGCCGCATGTTTTCGTGGCAAAAACATAGGGCATATTTTTTTGAGAACCGCTTTTGGCGTTCCAACTCATTTGTAAAAGATCTTTAAAAACGGAGTGCTTGCCATTGTTCCAAGCTTCCGCCGCTTGATGGGCTAAGTCTTTCTGGAGTTTGAGGGCTGCTAGGTCGGGTAATTCCATCTCGCCCAGACTCGCACCTTTGGATTCCACAATATAGAACGACAGATCGAGGTTATTTAAGAAGTTGCCATCTAATGGCCGGTGGACAATCTCTGATCCAGGATTTTTCGAAAGATGGTGGGCGCCTTGATAAAGGCAAGGATAGAAATCTTGAAAACCGCCAAAGATACTTAGGGTATCTCGCTCCAATAGATGGGCTTTGTCCAAAATTTGTTTATCGCTCCACGAGAGATTCAGATAGTTTAGACACGCCTTTAAAACAGCAATCAAATGCGCGGAACTTCCACCGAGTCCCGTTTGAGGAGCAAATTCGGAGAAAGTTTTAATGTGCAGTCCACTTCCCGTGGACATGACTGTATCGGCAAAATTGTTCAAAACCGCTAAGCTGATGCGGAATTCATCTCTTGAAATGAGTACCATTTCAGGAAGTCTATCGACCTGCACCTGTGTTTTGTAATCATTGATCTCAATAAAAATGTGTGGACTTTGGATTTTGCGAATTTCACAATGAGAATAGGCTTTAAACGAAGCATTGATGACTTCGGTTCCATGTTTGTTGGTAAAAAAAGGCAGATCAGTCCCGCCTCCAATTAAACCTATACGATATGGAATACTCGATTTAAATACCATTCAGGGAAATGCTACTTTGGGAACTGCGGAATTGGAATCAAAAACTTTAGTTCTCTTGGCTGGGGGTAAGGCCTCCCGGCTAAACAGTTTTTTGAATTCTGAAAATCGTGTGAAATGTTTGACCGAATTCGAAGGTCGAATTTTTCTTGATTATCTTCTAACGCAAGCCCAAGACGCTGGAATTAAGAATGTCATCATTCTGGGTGGGCCTGATCGCGAACGAATTGAACACGCTGTCAGCGAATTGAATTATTCGATGAGTTTTTCTTTTCCTGTGGAAAATGAGCGTCGGGGAACGGGTGGCTCCTTGGCCTTATTAGCTCCTTATCTTCGCGAGTCTCACTTTATTCTGTCTAACGCCGACACATACTTCGCAGAGAATCCTTTTGAACTTCTAAAGTCTCTTAAAATTCAGGATCACCTGGCATTATTCCTTATGCGAAATCAGTCAAAAGACCATCACTTCAGCAAAGTTTCCTTGCAGATGTCTGGCTCTTGGCCCGATCTTTATCAAACGGATACTTTCACTTATACGGGACTTTCTATTCTAAATTCTGAGATTATTTTTAACTGGAATAATTTCGGTCTACCGACAACGTGTTCCTTTGAAAAAGATGTTTTTGGCAAGATCAAAAATCGGTCAAATTTTATTTCGTATCCTTTCGCGGAAATTGATTTTGGAACCGAGGCGGGTTTCAAGCGCATGCAGCAGATCTTTAAAAGGGAAGCGGTATGAACGACTATCAAATTCAAAGAAAAAAATTCTTTGATGAGGCGATCTCTCGCACCGGCTTCAGATCTCAAGAGCCCTTGACGGCTAGCTTTCGCATTCCCTGTCATCTTTTCTCTCAATTACAAATTCAGGTACAAGAGTATTTAAAAGCTTCTTGTAGCAATCAGGAGTTTTTGGAGAAAGACCTGTTAAAATCCTTGGAAGTATTTCCCGCAAAAGCGAAAAATATCAGTACCTCGGGAATCATTGTTCCAAAATCATACTGTGATCGGCAGTTCACTGAAGTTCATCAGACACTTGCTGAAATCCTGCAGCAGTCACAAATTGCGGATTCCGTGGAGTTTTGGATTTATCCATTTAATATTCGTCTTAAAGGTGCGGGACCTAGGTTACAAAATCTGCCTTATCCCACGGAGCTGCCGCATTCGGAAACCTGGGTGGGCTGCTCATTGCGTTCCGTTCTATTACATATACCGATATTGGGCGATCTTGCGAACAATCTGCTGAAAGTTTGGATGCCAGGGGATGAATTTGATCCAAGTTGGCTTAAGCCCTTGTCGAGTTATCACGAAGCTCAAGATCTGATTAAAAATAGTCGCGAACTTCCGGTGAATAATATTTCCGGGAACATTTTAATGGTGGATTCGTCGTTATTGCATGGAACATATCGATCTGAAAGTGCGGGTCCGCGAATTTCGATTGATCTCAATGTTGTTTTGAAATCCTATGACGCGAACACATACAAGGACGACGTGAATCTTCTGGCAGACAGGCAAAAGATAACGTCTGCAGAGTTCTTCGAAATAGGACAGTCATTGCGCGTTTCTTCTCCGGATGGGGAGGCTGATATCTTTAATCCTCCCGATGGGATGCGCCACCCAGCAAATATTAGACTAGTAAAGATCTGATGCCCTCTTTCAATGAGGTACGAGGTTTCCAACCAAGTCCATGCATCAGGGAAGCATCCAGATATTTATGTGTAGCACCCGCAAGGCCATTATTCTTGTAATTTAAAGTTCCCTTGTAGTTTACGACAGCTCGGATTTCCTCAGCCAATGTGCTAATACTTACGACTTCACCACTTGCGACGTTGATCACTGGTTTAGGGGAGGCATGATTAAGTATCATTAATGCCGCCTCTGCCAGGTCATCGGAATACAGAAAGTCTCGTTTGTTTTTACCATCGCCCCAGATTTGGATGTCTTTTTGATCTGTTTTTACAGCAACTAACATTCTGTGAATAAGTGAGGGAATAACGTGCGAGTTTTCAGAGGCCGATTTAATTGCCAGACCATAGACATTGCTGGGAATGATCGAAATGAATTCAGTCTTATGTTGAAGATTAAATGCTTGAGCCATCATAAGGGCATTTAGTTTCGCATAAGCAAAGTACTTGCTGGATTCTTCGATATGACCAGACCCAATCGAATCTTCTTTATAAGGAAGATTTGCACTTAGTGGATAAACACAGGATGGAATGAATTGCAGAAGTCTTTTCGTCCCGGCTTTGTGCGCCGCTTGTAAAACATTGGTGGTCATTAAAGTATTGTCGACCGAGAACGTGCTGGGATTATTCACATTGGCATATATTCCACCGCTTTTTCCAGCCGCGTGAATTACGTGAGTGGGTTTGTGGTTTTGAAAATAGCGATCGACGGAGAATGCGTCCCTTAAATCCAGTTCGTAAGATGAGGGTGTCAAAACCTCATAATTACTATTTTCGGAGAGTTTTCTAAAGATAGCGCTTCCGATAAGTCCTGAACTGCCCAGTAGCAATAATTTCTTGTTTCCCATAGTTAATTTAGTGACTATGGGGCAGCTGAAAGCAACAATTTAATCCAAGTGAAAGCGTCGAATAAGATTTTTATTTTTATCACCTTTGGGTTTTTTCTCGCATTAGTGGCAGCAAGCCATCGCTATTACTATTTCCTTTCTCAAGATCAATCCTGTCAGGCAGAGAAAGTTCAATACTCTCAGCAACTGTGTTCACCAGAGCACGGTAAGGAAAACTGGGATCAGTTGCCGGGGCTTGTGGTTATTCGAGTTCCTGCCTTGAATGCCAATGCGGAAGCATATTTGTTAAAGAAAGAGATTTCCGATGTTTCCTGGGTCCAGAACCCAGGCTGGTTGGGATTTAAATACAACTGCATTTTGGATCGTGTCGTCGTAATCCAAAATGATCGCTGTCAGTTCTTATAGTGCTTTTTTGGTCAGTATAAAGCCGAGATCAGAAATTCGACGAAGTTCATACTTTTCTTGAATCGTTTCAATAAATCCTGGAGGCAATTTAAATTTGGTCCATGCCAGATTTTTACTTGGATACTCAGTCAGTAACAAAGTGTCATACTGCTCAAGACCTTTTTGGATATTCATCTGCGTATTCATATTGTTTTCGAAGTACGTATACTCGGGAATGAAACCCAATAAAACGCAGATTCCAGGTTCATCGCAGAATACATTTTTGGCTGAAAAAGAAATAAGGTGCGATTTTGTGCTTTCCTTGGCTTTTTCTGCTTCGTTTCGAGTGGGTGGCCATGAACGATGATCCAAGTAAGTAAGTCTGCCTGAAAGACTATTGTTTTCGGCGTAAGAGGAGCCGATGAAGATCAACACCACAGCAAGTGCCGCGGATGACTTTTTTGAAGCCTCAGTTTGGAGCAGGTGTCGAATACTCAAAAACGATAACAATGCCAATGGCACACTAGCAGAGATAAAATAATTGAAGTTGGAACCCGAACGACCTAAGCCCATCAGGGCCAAAACAAAACTGAGGACGAGCCAAGATCCAAAGAAATTTCCAATCTGTTTTTCCAGTGGTAGGAAAAGTAACGCCGAGATTGCCAAAATTAACAGATATAAATGGGAGATGGCGTAGCTGGAAAGCATCTGTGCAAACCGTGACAAATACCATTCTTGTCCACGCAGTTGCGTAATGGTGTGTTCCCAATAGTTCATTCCAAAGATCCAAGTGACAACACCTAAAGTTGCCGCGACCGCCAAAACATAAAGAGGTGAAGATTTGAATACCTGGCGTGGAGAACGTGCCAGCTCAAAGCCAATTACAATCAGGGGACCCATGACAAAGTTTTGTTTGCAGAAAAACCCCAGCAAAAAACAAAGGAGAGTTGGAATCAGATTTATCGTATTTTGCTTGAGTGCTCGCACGTAAATCAAGATTCCCAAAGTCTCAAACATCGCAGCTAGTAAATCGGCCCTCGCCAACAAAGACCAATCAAAGATGGCTGTTTGATACAAAATCAACGTTGCAAGCAGCGGAAGGTGGCGAAGATTGGCCAAGCTAAGATTTACCAGAATGAGCCACGCTAAAATCGACAGAATTATCGCCGAAACTATCGATACGATGCGCCCAGCGGCAAGTGCTTCCGAGGCGTCATGGCTTAAGGTTGATATCAGTCCTAAATGTAGAAAAGGGTAGCCGGTGATATTTCCCTGCGCAAAATTATCTGCAGAATACAAAGCCCGGGGACTTTCGGCCGCTCGCCATTTTTCCACAAATGCCAAAGTGGTTCCTTCTGCATAGTCTCGATTCAGGCCATATTGAACTTCTTTTGTGCCGGTGAATAGAAAGCTCGCGATAAAAACTATCGGGATAATATAGTAAAAAAGAATCTCAATCGCCGAGCCAAATTTCTTCATTCTTTAAAGCTAGCATGATTAAAATCACTATGGCAAAGTGGATGATATGCTTCTATCAGTCGTACTTACCAATTTGAATGAGGGCGCAACCATTGTCGAGTTCATTTCGCGATGTTCAGCCTCTTTGGATAAACTAAAACAAGAATTCAGCATCGACGGCGAAATGATTTTCGTCGATGATCATTCCAAGGATTTTTCTCCTCATCTGATTAAGGAAGCTATTCAAAGCGACAAACGCATTCGTTTATTGCAAATGACTCGTCAAATGGGACGAGATATTTGCTTTTTTGCTGGTTTGAAAGTCGCGAAGGGCGACCTGGTCATCACGATGGATTCCGATCTTCAAGATCCGCCTGAGTTATTTTCCGAACTGGTAAAATTGTGGAAGGGCACGGAAGCTGATGTGGTGAATACACACATGGTCGAGCGTCACGGAGAAACACTTTATAAGAGAATTATGCTGAAGCTCTCTTATAGAATTCTTTCTTTGTCATATCCGTTCAAATATTCCGTGGACTGTGGAAACTTCAAATTAATGACCCGCCGGGCGGTCAATGAGATTTTGAAATCGGGGGAGTTTGATCCCTATTTTAGAGCCTACACGGATTGGATCGGTTTAAAACAAGCGTACCTTCCGTTTAAGCGCCAGCCGCGATTTGCCGGCGAGACTAATTTTTCTTTGGGCGGACCTCGTAGTTATCTGGAATTTTTCAGAGCATGGACGCATTTTTCGTACTTCCCACTGCATTTGCCATTTTTCATGGGCACTTTATTTTTCTTGGGGGCCTTGTGGAGTGGTATTTCTGTTTTGAGAAATTTTAATCAGAATATATTCATACTTAGTGTGATAAGCGTCGGTTTTTCAGCTTTGTTTTATATCGTATGGCTATTTGGTTTCTATATCAGACAAGTGCATACTGCGACAAGAAATCGCCCCCATTTCATCGTTAATGAAGCTGTTAATATAGAATCTCATTAGAGTGAATCATTGCACCCTGATGCGATATAAAGTGATTAATTATTGCACAATCCTCTGTTTATCCAAATAATATTTTTGGAGTAAAATTGGATATACTATTTCTAAATCCGCCCATTTCGGAACACGTCTATCAGAATCTGAGTTCAGGCGTAGCTACGCTGGAAATGCCAGTGTGGATGGGTATGCTTACGGCTTCAATGAAGACCCTGGGGTATTCCGCAGATCAAATCGATTGTGCGGCAGAAAGTTTAACCGCTGCTCAAACTTATGATCGAGTGTCTTATTTACGTCCGCGTTTGATTTGTATCGTCGTTTACGGCCAACATCCTTCGGCATCGACGCAGGCGATGTTTGGCGCAAGCTTTCTTTGTACAGAGCTTAAAAAATTAGACCCGCAATTGAACATCATTATGTTAGGTGGGCATATCTCGGCATTGCCACTGCGAACAATGCAGGATGAGGCATGTGATTTTGTCTGCGAAGGCGAAGGCCCCAAAACATTAGATGCTCTTTTAAAAACAAACCTTAAAGATACAAACGCGCTGAAGAAAGTTCCAGGCCTGTGGTTTCGCGAAGCGGGACATATTCAACACAATCCCCCAGCAACTTTAATCGAGCAAACTCAGTTGCCTGTGGTTTTTCCAGAGATTGATTTACAATCACTGCCGACTGGAAACTACAAAGCGCCAAATTGGCATTGCTTTGATCATATCGAAGAACGTCAGCCCTATGCGACTGTGTACACCAGCTTGGGTTGTCCGTTCCGATGCAGCTTTTGCTGCATTAGTGCACCTTTTGGAAAACAAGGCACGTTTCGATATTGGAAACCAGAGCATATCATCAAGCAATTTGATGTCTTTGCTTCCCTGGGCGTTAAGAATATCAAGATTGCCGATGAGATGTTTGTACTTAAGGAAGAACATTTCTTAAAGCTTGCGGATCTTTTAATCGAAAGAAAATACAACTTTAATATTTGGGTCTTTGGGCGAATTGATACTGTTAAGCCTCATCACATAGATAAGCTAAAAGCTGCCGGTATTAATTGGATTGTTTTGGGCATTGAGGCCTTCGATCAAAAAGTCAGAACCGGAGTGAATAAAGGACGCTACACCGAAGAAGATATTTTTGAAAAAACAAAAATGTTGAAGGATGGTGGAATTCACGTTCACGGTAATTTCGTTTTCGGATTGCCTGACGATACTTTGGAGACAATGCAAAGAAGCCTTGATCTGGCAGTGGAACTGAATTTGGAAACTGCCAATTTCTATTCTGCTATGGCATACCCAGGATCTGAACTCTATAAAGATGCGGTTCGCAATAATATTGAGCTTCCCGAAACCTGGTTGGGTTACAGTCAGCATTCCTATGATTGCAAACCACTGCCGACAAAGCACATTAGTGCGGCAGAAGTGTTAACATTCCGGGATCAGGCCTGGAGCATTTATCATAATAGTCCGGCATATTTGAATTTGATTAAAACCAAATTCGGTCCAAAAACATTCGAATACATCGAAAACTTGAAAAAGATTAAACTGAGTCGCCGTTACACAATCGACAAAGTTTTAGCCAAGGCCTCCTATGAATAATTTTCGTTGGCCATTGATTCAAAACAATATCACCGAAGCCGATAAAACTGCTTTGATAAAACACATCATGACTTCTGATCGCTTCACTCAGGGTGAAAAGGTGAAAAAGTTTGAGCAAGAGTGGTCAAAATGGTTGGGCGTTAAGCACAGTATTTTTGTAAGCTCAGGTTCGGCGGCAAACTTCCTCACGATGTCAGCTCTTAGAGATATCGCAGGGGTGGGAGAGGTAATTGTTCCACCCCTTTCCTGGGTTTCAGATATTGTTTCGGTGATAGAAAATGGTTTTACACCGGTGTTTGTGGATATTAATCCGGAAACTTTAGCTCTGGATTATGAAGGTATTAAAAGTGCCATCACTCAGAAAACCAAGGCCGTATTTTTAACTCATATTCTTGGACTGAATGGACTTGATGCAAAGATTTTAGGTCTTCTAAAAAACCAGAATATTCCGTTGATCGAAGATGCCTGTGAATCCCACGGAGCAAAGATGGGTTCCAAGAAAGTTGGAAGCGTTGGATATGCTTCTAATTTTTCATTCTATTATGGCCATCATATGACGACCATCGAAGGTGGCATGGTCTGTACGAATGATTCTGAGTTCGCGCAGCTTGTGCGCATAAAGCGGGGCCACGGCCTTTTACGTGAATCGACAGATCCATCACAATTGCAAAAGTATCTGCATAACTCCAAGCAAGTATATAAGGAATTTGATTTCCCGGTTGTGGGATTTAATTTCAGAAATAACGAGTTGGGGGCCGTGTTGGGTTTAAGTCAGCTCAAGCGCCTGGATAAAAATAACGAGCAACGAACTGTTCGTTTGCAAAGATTTTTAAAAGGTTTGGATAAGAAAACCTATTTCACTCAGTATAATATCAAGGGAAGTTCCAGTTACGCCTTGTTGCTGCAATTGCTTCCTGAGAAATCGCACTTGAAACCTAAGATAGAGCAAGTCCTTCAAGATTTGGGAGTCGAATATCGTCGAGGCATGTCGGGTGGTGGAAATCAGCTACGCCAAGGGTTTTTAAAAACACGCGGAATTGATGTTGATCCGACGAAGTACATAAATACAGAACAGATCCATCAAAATGGTTTCTATCTTGGAAACTTTCCATCTTTATCTTTGAAATGGATTGATCAGCTTTGCAAAGCGCTGAATGAGGTCACAAAATGATGAGCACGAATGAATTAAAAAAACTTGCGCATGATACGCGCACGGAAGTTTTAGAAATGTGCATCGAGGCGGGGACGGGTCACGTTACCTCCTCTATGTCCGCGGTGGAAATTCTAATCAGCCTTTATTTTGGTGGTTTGGCTCATGTTAATCCGATGGAGCCGAAATGGTCGGGCCGCGATCGTGTCATCATCAGTAAGGGTCAGTGCAGTCCCTTGATCTACAGTGTTCTTTCGAGCAAAGGTTTCTTTCCTAAAGATTGGCTGCAAGGTTTCGCGCAAAAGAATGGAAACTTCGGCGTGCATTTACAAAACAGCGTTCCGGGAGTTGAGTTAACGACGGGAGCTTTAGGACACGGCCTTGGGGTTGCGGCCGGCGTGGCGTTGGCAGCGAAAATGAATCGTGATTTGCACATGGTGTATTGTCTCTTGGGCGACGGCGAGCTTTATGAAGGTTCCATCTGGGAATCTGCGATGTTCGCCGCTCACAATCAGTTGAATAACCTCGTTGTTATCGTCGATCGCAATTTTATGGCGACGACGGATTTTACTGAAAATATGGTGGCGCTTGAGCCGTTGGATAAAAAGTTCGAGTCATTCGGCTTTAACGTGGTGACTGTGAATGGACACAACATCGAAGAACTTATTGCCAGTATGGAAGGTCTGCGCAGTCGCAAGTACCGCCAGCCAACGGTGATTATCGCCGAGACGACAAAGGGCGCCGGCATTGCTTCAATGAAGCATATTCCGGTCCTGCATGGAGTTCCTCCGCAGGGAACAAGCGGCATCAATCAAGCCCGTAAAGATTTAGCGAAAGGAAGAATCTAATGGCACATTCAGAAATGTCTCAACGAGATGCTTTTCTTTCAGAAATTTATGAGCGTGGTAAAATCGATCGTGATGTGGTTTTGATTTCTGCTGATATGGGAGCGCCGGCATTGGATTTAATCCGTCGCAATCTTCCTGGCCAGTTTTTTAATGCCGGTATTGCGGAACAAAATGCAATTTTGGTTGCATCTGGCTTGGCGCTGGAAGGAAAAAAGGCGTTCACCTTTGCTATTGCTTCTTTTATCACGGTGAACTGTCTGGAAAAAATCAGAGTGCAAATGTCCATCATGAAGCTTCCGGTGCAAATCATCGGGGTAGGCGGGGGATTTAGTTACGCGGACTCTGGTCCAACTCACCATGGTGTTGAAGATGTCGCTGTGATGAGAGCGTTTCCAAATATTGAAATCCTGAATATTTCAAGTTCTGTGAATGCCGAGGCCGCGGCAAAGTATGTATTCGAAAATCCGAAAACTCCACGCTATATCCGTTTGGATCGGGAGGTCTTGCCCCATGTAAAAGGCGAAACTGCCATGAATTTTGCGGTGGGCTTTAGATACTTAAGAAAGACTGATTCCAAGAAAGCTTTGCTGATTACCGGAAATCTGGTGGCAAAGGCATCTGAAATTATGGATCGTAATTCCGATCTTAATGTGATCGAAGTCGCACGCTTGGATATGGTCCATGAAAATCTTCGTAAGGAGCTTCAGCATTTCTCCCATGTGATTTGTCTGGAAGAGCATTTCAAAAACGGAGGCTTAGGTACTTTGATTGCTGAAACTGTGGTGGATTGGAATCTGAAGTGTGCGGTTAAACGCATGGGCCTTAATATGGAAGGTGGCTACACCTATAAATATGGTGGTCGCGAGGTTTTAAGAAATGACCTGGGTCTTAACATCTCTGAATTCTTTGAAGAAGTATTGGCATGAAGATATTGATCACTGGAGCTGCCGGATATAAAGGAACTCATCTGGTCGACTTGATGTTGGCGTCCGGGCATGAAGTTTTGGCATTGGACGATTTTCGCTATAACCAAAAAGTTTTCCAGGGACATCTTAAAAACAAAAACTTTCACCTCAGAAAAACCGATGTTCGTGATCTTTCCCAATATACTGATTGGCTGAAGGCGGCAGATGCGATCATTCCGCTGGCTTGCCTGACCGGAGCTCCGGTGTGCGAAAAGCACACTGAACTTGCGACCTCTATTAATCATCAAGCCATCGTGGATTCTTTAAAGGTACTTTCAAAAAGTCAGTCCGTTCTTTTTCCCATGACCAACAGCGGATATGGTGTGGGTGGTGAAGCGCACTGTGATGAGAAAAGTCCGTTAAAGCCTTTATCCCACTATGCAAGGCTCAAGGTCGAAACTGAAAATGCCATATTTGAACATGGCAATTCTGTTTCCTTCCGGTTTGCGACATTGTTCGGGGCCAGCTATCGCATGCGCTATGATCTCCTGGTGAATGATTTTATGTGGAAGGCGCAAACTGAAAAAGAAATTCATCTTTTCGAAGGTCACTTCCGCAGAAACTTCCTGCATGTCGCAGATGCCGCCCGCGTTTACTTGCACGCGCTAAACAACTGGGATGCAGTTAAGAATGAAATCTATAACGTGGGTTTAACCGCAGCCAATATGACCAAGCTGGACCTCTGCCAAGAGATTCAAAAAGTCATTCCCGAATTAAAGATCACTACTAACAGCGAAATGAAAGACCCGGATAAAAGAGACTACGTCATTTCCAATGAAAAGATCGAAAGCTCGGGCTTTATTTGCAAATACTCTCTGCAAGACGGTCTACAAGAACTAAAAAAGATCTTCGTCCTAGGTCGAACACCCGAAGACGCCAACGTATAAAAAAAAGCCCCGGGTTTCCCCAGGGCTTTTGAATTTCTGTATCAGAAAATTCGAATTACATTGCTAGAGCTTTTTTCAAGTTCTCATCAAGTTTGTTCAAGAACGGCTCTGTGTTCATGTATTTATCAGCAGGAACTTTATCGCCGTAAATGCAAACCGCAAGGTCTTTAGTCATGAAGCCAGCTTCAACAGTTTCTACGCAAACTTTTTCCAAAGTTTGAGCGAACTTAACTAGTTCCGGATTGTTATCCAAGTTTCCACGGTGCTCAAGACCACGAGTCCAAGCAAAGATAGAAGCGATTGGATTTGTAGACGTTGGTTTGCCTTGTTGATGTTGACGGTAGTGACGAGTCACTGTTCCGTGCGCAGCTTCTGCTTCCATTGTTTTACCATCTGGAGTTACAAGAACTGAAGTCATCAAACCAAGAGAACCGAAACCTTGAGCTACTGTATCGGACTGAACGTCACCGTCGTAGTTCTTACAAGCCCATACAAAGTTACCATTCCATTTCAAAGCAGAAGCAACCATGTCGTCGATCAAACGGTGTTCGTAAGTGATGCCAGCAGCATCGAACTTTGCTTTGAATTCTTTTTGGTAGATTTCTTCAAAGATGTCTTTGAAGCGACCATCGTACTTTTTCAAGATTGTGTTTTTTGTTGAAAGGTACAAAGGCCATTTCTTTTGAAGAGCCATGTTGAAGCAAGAGTGTGCAAAACCTTTGATAGACTCATCAGTGTTGTACATAGTCAATGCAACGCCATCGCCTTTAAAGTTGTAAACTTCGTGAGTGATCGTTTCGCCACCGTTTTCAGGTTGGAAAGTCACAGTCAATTTACCTTTACCTTTAGTCACGAAATCTGTCGCACGGTATTGGTCACCGAATGCGTGACGGCCGATACAGATTGGTGCTGTCCAGTTAGGAACCAAGCGAGGAACGTTTTTGCAGATGATCGGTTCACGGAAAACAGTACCGTCCAAGATGTTACGGATTGTGCCGTTTGGTGATTTCCACATTTGTTTCAAGTTGAATTCTTTAACGCGGGCTTCGTCTGGAGTGATCGTCGCGCATTTGATACCAACGTTGTACTTTTTGATTGCTTCAGCAGAATCAACAGTTACTTGGTCGTTAGTAGCATCACGATGTTCCATGCCCAAATCGAAGTACTTGATGTCGATTTCTAGGTAAGGAAGGATCAATTTTTCTTTAATGAATTTCCAGATGATACGAGTCATTTCGTCGCCGTCGAGTTCAACAACGGGATTTGCAACTTTGATTTTTTTCATGAGTTGTCCTTGTGGAAGGTTAATAAGCCCTAGGAATATAGATCAGGGGCGGACCTCATGACAAAGGATAGAGTGCGTTATGCTTCGCAGCAGGGTGGGGTTTGGACGCAAAAAAGCCCCGGAATCTCTTCAGGGGCTTTGTGTTGAAAACTAATTTGTTACAGGCAGCAGTGTCAGAGAGCTTTTGCCGTCTGGAGTTACGATGACCAGGCAGTTTCCTTGGAAGTGAGTCGTAAAATCCACAGGCTCGACGCGCGCTTGGCAAGTCAGTTTATAACCCTCACGTTGCAAGGAATTTTCATTTAACGAGCTTTCCAAAAAGCTAATCGTATTCATGCCTAACGCAATTCGCGAAGAAGCCGTCGCATTCACCGGAACGCCGTCAAACGTACAAGTATTTGTAATGCGGATATAGTCGCGTGAGATTGAATAAGTTTTTACAAACTTAGTGTTGCCGATTCCTTGATTGTAGTACCAGTTGCCAATAATGGATTTGGCACCAGTGCCGCTGCCGCATTTGCTATAGTCCGTTTCATTAATGATTTTTCCAGGGTTTTTGTCGTCATCAAGTGGTTCAGCCGGTTTACAAGCCGTCAAAGCCAAACCCAATAGCAGTGCAGAAATTAATAATTTCATAAGTCCATCCTTGGTTTTAAAATTTGCTTCTCTAAAAGCTTTCCCGACCGAAGGATAGTCCGTCAATAAAAAAGGAGGGTATGAACCCTCCTTTAAAAATTATCGGATATAGATCTGATTTTTCAACCGGGCTTCAAGCAATTGAAGATTCGGTTCGACAACCTCGGCGAGAGCATAAGGATGATCGCGACGTTTCAGTTCCGGTCCCTGTAAGATCCATTCTAAGATGGCGAGCATCAATCCTGGTGTTTGATACACCAAATACAGGAGGAAGCTCATTACATGACCGGCCTTTACTACGCTTTCAACATACACATCCGCAGAAGATTCCAAAAGTCTCTTCAAGACTCTCTGGTTTCGATATTTCCATACCGCTTTTTTACGCAATAACGCGTTCATAATTCCTCCTGTGTGGATAATGCTCGCCAAAGCGTAGATCCAAAGGCCGCGGACCAAAGCTCTGACGAGAGTTTGTTAAAATACTCAGGCAAAGCCAGAGTAAGTTTTGAAAATGATATAAGTTTGCAGACGATGACTAAGTCAGCGCGCGCAAGATTTTTAAAATTTAGTGAGATTGAGAATCGAGATAGTTACCTTAAAAGACTGTGCAATCGGAAGCCATCTCGGTCGTAATCCCAGAATGGGAATGAATAGTTTTTGTATTAATCATCAGTTGCATGATGGCCTCCTTTCAATAGAGTGAATCCAATATCTCAATTCACGAGATAAAAGTAAACTAAAATTCATAAAATATTTTGAATTTTCAGAGGGAAGTCCGGTGCCATGTTGGAACTCACACTTACGATGGATTAATTGACCACGCTATTTTCTCAAGCGCTTCAACTTCTTCCGCCCAATATCTGTAAGTATTAAATTCTGGAAAAATTCTGGGGAAACTTGGATCCACCCAACGTTTCGCGATCCATCCCGCATAAGAAATAATGCGCAGACCACGCAGCATGGGTATCCACGACCATTGATGATCAGGAAATTCGCGCAGCTCTTCATATCCAGAGATGATCAAATCTTTTTCTTCACCAAAAGTTTCTTGATCACCGGATAGCAACATCCAGAAATCCTGCACCACAGGGCCGTTCACGAAATCGTCAAAGTCGACTAAGAAAAATTGCGTTCCGTTGTTCAGCAAATTTCCTTTGTGACAATCACCATGAATGCGAATGAATTCAGACGGATTAAAATTATCATCGATCGCATACAAAATATCTTCGGCCGCAACATTATAACGGTTGCGCAATTCGGGCGTAATCCAGTCCTGCAAATTATCCAGTGTTTCCCAGCCGCCGTAATAGCTCGTATCTAATACAGGACGATGGGGAGCGTTCTTGCGCGCGCCAACATTATGAACTTGCGCCATCAAGCGACCGACTTTGCGATAGTCGTCGCCTAAAAATTCCTGCGGCATGCGCCCTAAAACTTTGGGAAAGAAGGAGACATACATACCATCAACTTCAGAAATGGTAGAGTCATGTCCTTGAAACAGTGGTGCCACTGCGGGAATCCCTTCGTTTCGAAGGGATAGCAAAAATTCGTGTTCTTCTAAAATCGCCTCTTTGCTCCAACGATTGGGACGATAGAATTTGGCAATAACATTCTTGCTTTGGGAGTTGGGCTCAACCGGCTCCTCGAGTTTGATATCAAACACGCGATTTTCATAGGAGTTGAGCTGTGCGAATTCGCCCGTCGGATAAAACCCGGCATTCTCTGCCGCTTGCAGAACTTTATCGGGATCCAAATTATAAAACGAAGAGTTATTATCCATGGGAATTAGATTGCCACTTTTCTTGGCTTAAGTCATTCTCCTTTCCTATGAGTGGGTCGATAGAACTTTTTGATTTTGCTAATTGGGCGGTGGAGCTTCACCGTAAGCCCTTTCGCAGGTCATTATCGATTTATCTGTACCCAGGTCGCCCGATTAAAGTGGTGACTAACAAAATCACTTCACAAAAGACTGTCCTGGATTTTTTGGCTGCAAAGCGCGAATGGATCGAAAAGAATTTTATTAAGTTCGATGCCATGGCCGAGCTTTATCCCAAGAAAACCATTCAAGCCGGAGAAAAGTTTCCGTTTTTGGGTCGCGAACGCGAGCTTAAGGTTGTTATTACTTTAAACAAAAAAGCATTCGTATCGGTCAGTGACGACAATTTGTTTTTGCATATTCCAAAAGCTCAGTGGGAGGCAAACACATCTCTCGAGCATCATCCCAAGGCTCTTGCTGAATTCAGGCAGTTCTACAAACGTGAAGCGATTAAGCTGCTGTCCCAGAAAGTGTCCCACTGGGCACAAACAATGAATCTGCATCCGTCGCAAGTAAAGTTTCGCGAGCAAAAGACGCGTTGGGGAAGTTGCTCGAGCAGAAAAGTGATTAATCTGAATTGGCGTTTGATCGTCTTCAGTGAAGAAGTCATGGACTACGTTGTCGTGCATGAGCTTTCGCATTTAAAACATATGGATCATTCACCAAGATTCTGGGGAGTGGTGGAAGAGTTTATTCCGGATTATCCAAGAATTGTGAAGACTTTAAAGTCCTCACAAAACCTGACAGACTTTTTATCACAGCGATCTTAGACAATCGCGTTTTTACCTTTGCGCATCCATTTCAGCGCTAACAACGATCCCATATAGCCAACACAAGCACCAAAGATTGTATCGCTTAAGAAGTGGTCCTGAATCATGATGCGTGTGCCGCAAGCCAAAACTGCAATCGTCAGCCACAACCACTTGCCCTTAGGGAATGCCAGGGTGAACAAAACCGCCGCCGTAAACATCACTTGCGAGTGGCCAGACGAAAACGAATGCCAGTGCCAATGAGTGGTGAAGTGATCGAACACAAAAGGATCACAATTAGGGCTCTTGTGCGGGCGCTGGCGACCCACGGTGAATTTAATAACGTGAGTGATAGCTCCTGAAACCAACAACGCCAAAAGCAGATTCAAACCCCAACGACGAAAATAATCGACCTTTGCGGCATACTTTTTAAGGCCATGAATTTTGGGAGCTATAAAAGCACAGAAAACCCACGAAACTATGGCGATGATAAAGTAGTGCTCTGACAGCCCGATATTGGTCACTTCACGAGCAAGCGGTCTCCAGAATTGGTGAGCCCAGGGAGTTCCAAATAGCAAAGCCAGTTTTTGATCGAAAAATACAGCTGCAAGAGCTGCTAAAATCAGCCCTCCAACAGTGACCTTTAGAAGGTGGTGTCGTAATAGCCTCGAATCATCCAGAAGAGAGCTTAAATTATAAACAGGCATGTAATTCCTTCTCAAAACCATCATAGGACACGTGTCTATTGCAATACAAGCCTCTTGAGCGGTGACAAAACTTGGCCTGGGCCTTGCTATTGCTGCTGCTATCAAAACTCGTGACTGAAAAAACTTGGAGGTTTTCAATGTTGCACAAACATTCTCTGATTACTGCGGCTTTGCTCGCAACGCTAGGCCTTACTGCCTGCAACAAAGACAAAACAGTGGGCGGCGCGCCTCCACCAGAACAAACCCAAGCGGGTGGCCAAGTTGAAGATCTTCCAGATCTTGGTGGTGCTGGCACAAATGTTAATCCGACAGCTCCTGTTGGTAAAACCAATGCTCAATCTTCTGGTCCTGGTTACTACATCAATAAAGATGGCGTGATTATTGGCAAAGAATATGTCCCTTCCGACTCTAACAACGTTGATAGCAATGCTTATGGCAAACGCTTAACAGGTGGCGTATCTAAAGAAGGTCTTCTTTATACTTCTTCTGCGACAGATGACACTTTGGATGTATTGCGTGGTTTGAAACGCGACCAACTGGGTCTTTCTGCTTCTGTTACTGAAGCTCAATTAAAATTCGAAAGTATCTCTGGTCTTTCTGTTGTGACTTTGCGTATTCAAGAAAATGGTTTCGCCAGAGTTTATAACTTGGTTGGCCAATCTGCTTTTGAGGGTGGCAATGAAGTTATCAGACTAAATGCTGCAGCTTCTGGTAACGGTACTCGAACTACAGGCTCAATGCCAATTCATGGTACTCTTCAGTGCTTGGATTTGGATGGCGGCTGCGAAGCGACTTTGGTTAAAGTGGAACTTGGTTACTCTGGTTCAGCAAGCCACATTGATATCGTTTTCCGTCAATCCGTAGCGGATCTTTATTTTAAAATGTCTCGTGGTTCTGGCAACCCAGAGTATGATGTCTTGAAAGAACTTGCGATCAACACGTTTGACACTCACACAGGTTCAAATCGCGTGAAAACTTCCACGATGAATTCTTGGGAAGTTGTAAACGGTCGTGCTGGTTTCAACGTGGTTCTACGAACTTATGATAATCAGTTGTTGGCATTCTCGGGTCCATTGGTTTCTCCGCAATCTGGTAACTCTACCAATGTGATTTTGAAACCGTTGGCTAAAGATCCAAATGTAGAAGACGATGGTATCGGTAACGGCGGTAAATTGAATATCCTTAACATGATCGGTGAGGCTCGTTTGACAGCGAATAATGGTTTGGGCCAGATTCGTATCGTGTTTAAAATGAGAAAATTCAATACGTACAAACAAGATCTTTTCGCGATCACTTTCATGAGACGTTCTAAGCCAGTGATTGATTTGAACGATTACCAAGATCAACAAGATGGTTATGGTAACGGCAACAGCAATGGCAATGGTAACAACCACGGTGGTGGCGGTTACGGCGATGGTGGCAGTGACGATTTGCCATCAGTTGAATAAACCCAAAATACAAATAAAGGATCCCCCTTTGTTTGCCGAAGGGCCACAGACTCCAAGCTGTGGCCCTTTTTTATTTCCCACCGTCGCTAAAGCTATGGCGGGCGCGCCTCCTTCCGCCGTCGCCAAGGCTATGGCGAACAAGTCCGGCTGTCGGACATGTTGCGTACTTGGAAACATTGCTGTGGTGCGTGTTTTAGGAGCTTAGTGACACCGAATAAATTGGTATAACGCTTGCTTTGTAGCCTCTTCGCAGATTCTAATTGATCCAAAGGGGGACGAAATGGCTCTACAGCAGCAGATTTTATTCTTGGCGATTTCTATGACAATGATGGTTGGTCCACAAGTCGTTGAAGCGCAACAAAGACAACATCAAGGCCCAAGAAATGGTGGCTACGACAGACCACTTCCTCTTCCCGATGACGATCTTCCAGTTCCAGGAGAGCCGAATCGCCCGCAACAACCGAATCAACCACAACCAGGACCACGTCCGAAACCAGCACCGCGCCCACTTCCTCCGCGTCCTGCGCCAGGTAATCCTCCGGCGACAACTCCGGTGCAACCTCCACAATATCCTGGCAATCCATATCCAGGTAACGGCGGCAACGGTGGTTACAACAACTCTGAGCAAAAAGTTATCTTCATTCAGCGTCGCGTATTTAATGAACGCTTCAACTTGTTTGCTCTAGCTGGGGTGGATCAACGTTATGTTGGTTGCACAGTGAACTCAGTCGATGTGCAAGTGATGGGCTCAGATATCCGCACTCAAATCGGTTTCATCATCAATGGTCAGGTTGATCAATGGGTGAATTCTCCACAGCGATTCTTTAGCTTCGTTCCTCGTTTCCCAGCCGTGATCGGAAATGGTGTTCGCTTGATGGAAGTTGAAGTGCGTGGAATGTCTGATATCGCGACAATCGCTTTGAACATTACTTGCCAAGGTAATGGAGGCCCTCAACAGCCGGGTCAAGGTTTCCCAGTTAATTTGGGAATCAACCGTCGTATGATTGGCAATGACCGTTTGGACTTAGCTCCGTACTTTAACTGGCAACAATATCGCGGTTACCGTTTGGTGGCGGTGCAGTTTGATGCGAGCTCTTTGCAGAACGTTTCCTTCCTGGATTTTGCAATCAATGGTGTATTTCAAACCCAACGTGTTCAGGTGGGTCCTTGGAATCAAAATTACACGATCAATCCACAAAATGCGGTGATCGGGCAGAATGCGGAAAGTTTGGTTTTCTACAGTCAGGGACAGTTGGACATTCGCAACGTCACATTGTGGCTTGAAAAATGTGATAACAATCAGCCGCCGCTTCCACCAAGACCGCGTCCGCGCTAATGGGTCGAAAAAATTTGTTCTCTATCAAGGGGTTTTCCTAAAAAGGAAAGCCCCTTTTTTATGCCGCGCGAAAACAAGCGGTGCGACACATGGAATCCCCTTGTTTTGAAGCTCCAACTGCGTTCAACTATTTAGGCGCAAAGGAGCGATTTCTATGCAACACAATCAACATGAGTTCGGCAAAGGCAAAGAAATTTCAACCACTTCCGTGGTTCCACCAGTATTGTCTGATTATATGAGTTACCGTGAATATCTAGCGGACTATTATCAGTATAAACGTAAAGCTTCTAAAGGTTCTTTGCGCCAATATAACTACGCCGTTTTCTCTGCGGCAGCGAATATCAAATCGCCAAATTATTTGAAAATGATCATCGAAGGAAAGCGCAATCTTTCTGAAGACATGATCGGTAAATTTGGTAAAGCCTTGGGCTTTAATAAAGAACAAACTGAAGAGTTCCGTTTGCTAGTGAACTTCACTCAAGCAACAGATCCTGCTGATCGTAATATCTTTCTGAAAAAAATGTCTGAGCACCGTGTAGGTGTGAAACTAAAAACCGGTGAGATCGATCGCAAATCCTTTGAGAAAGTTCCGAACTGGGTTGCCTGGATCGTTTACGCGATGGTGGATCAAGAAGGTGTTTCATTCGACACAGCTTCATTGAAAAATCTTTTGCGTGGTAAAGCTTCTGAAGATGAAATCGAAAACTCTTTGGCGGCATTGATTGCTTCCGGTGAGCTTCGTCGTGACGAAAAAACGGGTGAGATTAAGAAAGCTCGCTCTTTGACTGAATCTCCTGAAGACATTCCAGTCGCGTTGGTTCGTAAACTTCAATCTCAATTGATGTACTTGGGTCTTGAATCTATTTATCAAGATCAACCCACTGATCGTGAATTCGGAACGTTGACGATGTCCTTGACGAAAGCAGAGTTTGAAGAAATCAAATTCAAGCTGCGCCAGATGAGAAAAGGTTTGAATAAAGACAACTCGATCGCACGTATGAAATCAAAAGGCGAAAGAGTGTACCAATTGAACATTCAATTGTTCCCGGTCACGAATTCAGTTGAGGGTGTTGGCGCTCACGCAAATTCTCCGATTGTTCAAAGTGCTTTGGATGTGCATTTGGCAGAGTCAGTCATGGAAGCCGCGGCTCCATCAGCCGAGGCGGTAGCGAAAGCAGAAGCGGTCCTTGCACAAGCTTCTGAAATGGCGACGGCTGCAACAGCAGCACCAGCACCAACAGCTGCGAAAGTTCAAACAACAGTTCCTGCGGCACCAACGGCCGCGAAAAATGATGTGAACAAAGCACCTACAAACGTAAGTTCTTTGGCATCAGCGGCGGCTTCAGCAGCTGAACTTTTCCGCTAAAATTCAGTTCAAAATTTTGAAGAAAACGGGGAGCTTTTTGCTCCCTTTTTTTGTCCTTTTTTGCGGGTTTTGCCCAGTTTCCAAGCATGTCAGAAAATGCGAATCCATTTCGCGAAAATTTAAGAATCTTAAATTTTGAATCGAAAAATCACCAATTTTTCAGCAACTATGTGGATAAGTCTGTGGAAGACCCCTATAAATGGTGGATATCTGGACCTTTTACCAGGTGAATTGTCATGCTTACGTTAGCGTATTGTTAATCTCATGTAACATAAAATGCTTAAAAACAAGGCGATGACGTGGTGGATTGGGTGTTGTTTTATATTCGTCAAACACACACTATGTCCGATCGTTTTGAGGATCCTAGGAATTCAATTTGCTTCGTCGGTGAATTGAAAATCTGTGATACAATAAACGAGTTATGTATTCACATGGGGGCGTACTGGCTTCGACGTGGGTGCTGAAACATAAGGAGCATACCGGGGCGGATGAGGACCTCGATAAAAACGTCCATTTTGTAATTGGCAACGATTACGCACTTGCAGCTTAATTAATCTGCACGATCAACCTTGAGGTGGTTCCGCTCTTGGATTGATCGTCATTTAGGGACCTCGGAGTGTTGGGTTTTCTCCAGCAGACACTCTTAAATTTACTGGGGGAGAGGTCTTAGGGATTTTGTCTGTGGAAGCCCGAGGACCAATCTAAAACACTGACTAAGTATGTAGCGCCTTATCGCGGATCACTTGCGGACGGGGGTTCAATTCCCCCCGCCTCCACCATCCTTCGCCCTCCGGGCTACGGCTGGCGTGCCATTGGCTTCGAAAGTTAAATCTGTAGAAGTTAAAAGCACGCGAAGGATGTCCGCCATAGCTTTAGCGACGGCGGACCGTCTCTGCATAATTAGAAAAGTCTGATGTAAGAACAAAATGTGCAAGTGATAGCAAGCATGTACGTCTATCGCATTAAATCCCTAAAATACACAAACCAAATCTACATCGGCATAACCGCCAACCCCAAACAACGCCTAACGGACCACAACGAAGGCAAATCCACCCACACCAACAAATACAAACCCTGGAAAATGGAAGTCTGCATTTGGTTCTCCAACGAACAAAAAGCGAAAGACTTTGAGCGATACCTAAAATCTGGCTCTGGCCGAGCATTTAGCGCAAAGCATTTCTAAAACTTCTTTACGTATAATCTTAAGGTCGATAATCTCGTCCTAACTGTCAGACATACGGGCTGACGATTCCTTTTCTTGCTGTCGAATTGCCAGGTCGACCGAAATCACAAAAAATAGGGAGATAATATGTCTTTACAGAAACCTGTAACAGGTGAGTTTTTCGTCGCGCTTTTCGATCTTACAAATTTCGGAAAATTTTATAAAAAAAACTCCAGTGAAATAGTATTTGAGGTACTTCGAGAGTTTTCAGGGATAACAACTGCCTCGGTAGAGAATGCAGGAGGTCGCGTCGTTAGATTTTCGAACGATAGTGGATTGGCCATATTTCCTGCTGACGAGACGGATAAAGCGGTACGATGCTTCTTGGATATCAAAAAGCAAATTGAGGAGTGGGCTCTCCGCAGAAATATTCCAAGCAAACTGGCTATGAATTCTCATGTAGGCCTGGGTACAATTGGTAAACTCGATAATGGACAGATGGAAATCGTTGGCGAGGTGGTTGGCACCGTATACTCCATGGGAAAGAAGCAGTTTCAGCTTTCCGCCCAGACATTTAGAAAATTAAATCCAGACACTCGAAAGGCATTTCGAAAGCTCACGCCACCGATTGCCTATTTGCCAGTTTAAATTCTTTGGAGGAAAGAAAACTTCCTCCAAACTTTCATTTTACTGCGGAGGAAGCTTATATTCCTCGATTTAAAATTTAATGGTCTGAATAATATCAATAAGATAGGATGGCTTTTGACGCTGGAGGAAGTTTCGATAGCTCGCGACTCGCCTCCACCATATAAAAAGCAAAAAACCAACCCAGCGAGTTGGTTTTTTGCTTTTTAAATGTATGAAGTCTGCTGAAGTTTGAACTCTCAAGTGCGCGGACGTGGGTTCGCAAAAATACCATCCTGGCATTTTTGCGGTGACGAAGTCAGGGCAGCCCCGATGGCCCGAGTCCATTCCCGCCGCCTCCAGCAATTTGTTTTAACTCTTAGTTGTCGCGGTTCTGTGGAGCCCGTGATGAAGTCAAAATTCGCACTTTATTTTCGTATGGAAAGCTGAGCAGTTCGCGCAGAAATATTCTGAGCTCTTCTAGGGTCCATGACTTATATTGTTCCTTAATAAACTCCATATCAGTGTTGTAAATATTTAGTCTATTAAGTGCATCCTCCTTTTTTTTTCCCTGTAGACGCGCATCTTCTTTCATGGAGAAAAATGTAATTTCAGGTTGCCATTCCGAACTCGCAAGTTCGCGGAAGCTTGCAAAAAAAGCTTTCCGGTTTAAATCTTTTAGGACAGTTGTTTGATCTGCTAAAGCCTTCAAATACAGATTGGTAGCTTCTAACAGAGAAGCTGATATATCCGGCTTTAACTTCTCTTGTAGCAAGAATTCGTTGATAAATTCAGTCAGCGTCGGCAGCTTATGTGATCCGTGAATTTCACTCGGACGTAGGTATGTTAAAATTTTTCCTAATAATAGGCTGAGATACTCGAGATCTTGGTTGCTCAGGATTTTTCTTAGCTTAGGGAAATCCTCGATGAGAGTATGGTAAAGATTCTCCACCGCGTACAGTAAGGCTTCACGGGGAGCTTTTAATTCTTCTAATTGAAAGGAGTATCTTTCGAAAATCCTGTCTTCAATTTCTTTTAGCTCACTACTCTCTGACTCGATGTATTTGTGAAAGGCTCTTTCAAATATTTTTGGTAAGAGTTCAAGACGGGCGCTCAGCACGCTATCTTTGCTCGTGGAGTGGCAAAGATATTTTAGATATTCTTGATCGGAAAGTTTTCCAACAAGAATATATTTTTCACTGATTAACTTTTCTGCAAGAGCAGCATTTTTCGTTCTCGAAAAAGAAGCTCTAATTGAATCGGTAATTTCATTTGATGATCCCAGAGATCTGCAATAATTCCAGCGGGCTTCATCATAGGAAGTATTTCCGGAGGTCGCCTCGATCGCGTTCAGTAGCTTTTTGATATTATTGGTAGCCATATGTTAATAGTTAATACAATTTGACAGATATATTGTCATTAACAATTAAGCAATAGGGAAAATGGAATGATATTAAGTAATTGAAATTATTGGTTTTAAACTATTTTAAAATTTAAAGCATTTTGTTAATGAGTTGGAGAGGGAAGTGCACCTGAAAAGATTTTTTTAAAAGGGACAAAATCTCTTTCAAAAAAAATTCAACCAATACGGTCATAAGTGCCGTTAAATAGCTTTCCATGATTTGTAACTTAGTTCGCGAATAGTACGATGTAAAGAGCAAATTTCGCCTGGGAGAGCTGTCATGAATGATTTCTTTAAATGTTCCTTTGAAGAAGAAACTGATATCTTGCGAGTTTATCCGATAATAACTTTTGAAAGCAGCGATAAAAGAATAAATCTCTCTGAAAACTCCGATTGTGGGGAGCTTCTTTTTCCTATCATTCGAACGGTGCAAGGTGAACCGTCGTTTATAGATAAAAAGGACATCGCATATTTAATTTTTTTTCTAAGGCATCTCGTGAAGTTTCAACCTCCTCACTCTTTGCGTGATTCTTCGGGACAAAGGAAGATAGGAGAAGAAGTAAAGAATTTGCCAATTTCCTCTTTGGAAAAATCATTAAGGGAATGGGTTCTGAGCTTTAAATCTGATTCTGAAGTATCGGCACTCTCCTCAACATATGCATTGATAACGTGCGAGCTGATTAATTTTTTTATCGGCGTTGAGCATTACGAAGATCGTAAATATTTTCGGATGAATGTTTTTGACACCAGGTCCGTGAGAGGCTTCTGGGATGAAGAAACATGTGTGGGCCTTAAGTTTATAGACGATAAGTCATTTAAGGGAGTTTTTTCGAAGCGAATGAATAGGTCAATTTTTCGAGGTCAGGTCCCTGCAGATGGCAGAATTTTAAAGTATAGAAAGTTAGTTTTGAATCCAAATGACCAATTTTATTTTATTCCGAAACAATGTTATCGATCCTTCGGAACTCGGGAAACATTTAGAGAAAAATATTTGTATAGTCACTTCCACGTTAATTCTGATCTTAAAAGAGAATTTCAATTTATGCCCGAGCCATACTTAACGGGGGCATTGGTAAAAAATTTGGAAGAAACAAATGACAATAGACTATTAAAAGTCTACGTAGGTGACATACCTATCAGATGGCTTACCCACTCCCTAGAGAGCAGCTCAACAGGGTATATTCAGCATCCTGTCTTGAGGATGGTTTGATTGTAGTGCTTGAAAAATATAAATCTCCCTTTGGTAGAAGGCGGGCGCAGGTTTGAGCTCAGAGCCAGCTTGTGGGGGGAGATTGCAGAAGATTTGTTCACGTTGTGAGTTCGTCGCGCGGTAAGCATCTGTTTCGAATTTGAATTATCGAATTTCGTCGATAATCCGACTGTTCGTTAAGTTTCTGGTTATGACTCCACGTTTTTCCTCTGATATTCGCAGGCATGGTTAAAGTCGTATGGGGTGGTCATGACGATAAGTTAGGACGGGGACTTGCCTTTCTGAAGCTTTAGGATTGAAGCGAGCTCATAACAGCCCAAGGATTTGCGACTTCATTTTCTCGACGATAAATGCTGATCCATAGTTAGATAAGTGGTCGCAATCGCGATAAATGAAATTGTCGCCATTTTTGGCTCGGCAAATATTGTTGTCACATAGGAATAGGGATGGATCAAAAACCTTCACGGTGGGGAAGTTTTTTAAAACCCCTTGAACTAATTCACGATACTTTTGGGTTCGCTTCTTAAAATCAGCCTGTCTGACGAAGCAATCCGTTTTTATTTCCTTCGTGGCCATGGGGCGGGGAGGAAGACATTCTTGAACATAAAAACCCAACTCAGGGACGTCGTAAATGAAGAGCACTTTTTTATGTAGGGAAGTTAGTCGTGTTAATGTTTCAGTTAATCCAATTTTATAAACTGCCCAACGGTCTTTAATTTCTGGGTGCGTTGATATTGTAACTCCCAGTCCTTCGACTCTGTCTGTATCTGTATCTCCAAAGGAAGTTCCGTCAAGATACACGGGCCCCATAGAAGAGAGAATAATCCCAGTCATGTTCTTATTCTTTTCGAAATCTTTAAGAGCCCCTGTCATGGCCTTTTCGCAATTACCTACAACCATTCTATGGTCAAAGCGATCGACATTGTAAAAAGGGATACAGCCATTATTCGAATAATCCGCCACAAGATTCTTGCCAATGATTCTTTTAATTCCTGAAGCAAAGTGGGCAGAATGCGAATCACCTAAAAGCATGATTTTGGCTTCGGCAGGTTTTCCTAAGTCCTCTGTGTATTCAAGACTCATTTGTTCAGTCGTGCCTTTAAAGCGCTTTGGAAAACCGTCCGAATTTTGTATGAATCTACCAAGCCCACCTATGCCAAAAACGAGTACGCAAAGAGTCGCGAGCTTTAAAGGAATTCGTTCCGTTCCGAAGCGAAAAGGTTTTTCAATTATCTTAACCGTAAGCCACGCAAGTAGAACTGATAAAGCAATCGCGGCTAAGCGAAATTCAAGGGTGGGAATTTCGTCATAAATAATTCTACCGAATGAAAGAATGGGCCAGTGCCACAAATAAAGTGGAAATGAAATCAGGCCGAACCAGACTAAAATTTTATTAGAAAGAATTTTTCGATTTAGCCAAGAATCAGGGCCAGCCCAAATAATAAACGCCGTGGCGAAAATCGGCAGCAAGGCCATTTTCCCAGGAAACACAGTTTCTTTGCTAAATTGACCAAAGATAATGAGAAGGACTGAAAGACCTATAAAACTCAAAACGTTTTTTAACCATTTTTCGGTGAACCACTTGGGCTGGATAGAGTTTTTTGGCTGATACAAACCCCCCCAAGATAAGATTCCACCTAGGGCCAATTCAAAGAAACGATATTGGGGTAGGTAAAAAGTTTTCGTGGGATCAACTTCGACCAAATCCAAATTGAGACCGAACGAGACAGCGAAGACCGAAACAGTGGCTAGGAAATAGAAGAGTCTTTTGCGGCTTCCTTGTCCATAAATATTACCCAACGTTCCGGCAACCCACAAAAGCAGAGGCCAGACAAAATAAAACTGTTCCTCTATTCCTAAACTCCAAATGTGTAAAAGCGGTTTGGTGTCACTGGCGTTGTCAAAGTAGCCGGTTTCTTTCCACAGGGTGAAATTTTGAATGAATCCTGCCGAGCTGACTGCGTGCTTTCCCAATTGTTGAAGTTCAGAGGGGTATAAGCAGAACCAGCCAAACACCAAAATAGAAGCCAATACCAAGGCAAGGGCTGGGAAAATTCTGCGAATGCGGCGCGAGTAAAAATCCAAAATGGAGAATGATCCACGATCAATGTTTTGAAAAAGAATCGTGGAAATCAAAAAGCCCGAAATCACAAAGAAAATATCAACACCCAGGAAGCCGCCACTAAGTGAAGATGGGAACGCGTGGTAAAGAACCACAGATAGGACGGCAATGGCGCGGAGGCCGTCGATGTCGGGACGATACTTAATGTGGAGTGCGTTTTCGCTCATAGGAATTTTATAAATAAAAATCCCGCAAAAGTCTTTTTATTGCGGACTTATGGGCCGCACAATTTTATGGATATAGGGACTTGAACAAGATAGGATGGATTCTCTGGTTGAAGGGAGGTCCCGTTGGCGTATTTTGAAATAAGAAATATCGATGTACCGTCTCTTATAGCCCTGGAGCAGCTGCTTAGCTTATCTGTGGGATATCCGACAAGCATGGCTGATGAGATCGGCTACTTCGAGGAAGAGTCTCCCAAGGGTTGGTTTTTTGCCTCTGACATGCATGGGAAAAAATTGGGCTTCATCAGATCCTTTAAACAAGGAGACGATTGGAGTTGTGGTGAGCTTTTTGTCGAGGCAGGCAATCAGGACAGAAAGCTTATTGCCGAAGGTCTTCTAAAGACCTTTTTGGCGAATAATTCATTCCCAACCAAGCACAGATTAAGATTTGACCTTAGTTCAGAAGACTACGAATTAAATGAAATCTTCAATAACTTAGAACTTAATATTCAGTCCCAAACATTTAATCATTTCGGGCTAACGATTTCACCCGGCTTCCACTCGAACGTTGTGGAAGCCGCTATTAGGGACGCACGCCCTGAAGACGTGGCGGATGCAATGAGTAATCTGCATGCCGTTTCCGTAGGTGAAGTGCAAGGATGGATCGAGGACGGCTCTTTAAGAATTGAAATGTTTGACAGTCAGGTGGCTGCGGTTGCCCAGATTGCCATGTATCCGGAATCAGCAGAGATCATCCGTCTGGCAACCCATAAGAAGTTTCTGCGACAGGGCCATGCAAGAAATTTGATGATGAAAATCACGAAAGAACTCGCCGCAACTAATATCCCAACTCTTTTTCTAAAAGTAGAAGACGTAAGGCTGCCAGCGATAGAGTTCTATAAAGATTTCGGTTTTGAGGACATTCCAGAGAAGAAACAAACTTGGTATTCAATTTATTTTGATGGAGAGTTAGTGAACTAATGGCGTTTGATTCGATCGTTTTTGATTTAGATGGAACACTTTGGGATACCAGCGCCGCCTGTGCAGTTTCTTGGAATAATGTATTAGAGCGAAATGGCATTAAGTTTCGTCATATCCAGCCTGAAGATGTCAGAAGAGTGACTGGAAAGCCTCATGATATCTGCATTCGCGAAACTTTCACTGATCTTCCAGAAGACCAAATTCAACTTATTGCGAGCGAAACTGAGACGGAAGACAATATTGTCGTTGAACGGCTGGGTGGAGATATTTATCCAAGCGTTGGTCAAGGCCTTCAGGAGCTCGCAGAAAATTATCGCCTTTTTATAGTCAGCAATTGTCAGTCGGGATATATCGAAACATTTTTGAAGTTCGGTAAATTTACACATCTTTTCACAGATATTGAGTGCTGGGGAAATACCAAAAAGCCTAAAGGTGAAAATCTTGCGGCGGTCATCGAGCGAAATGCGCTGAAAAATCCAGTCATGATTGGAGATATGGAAAGCGATCTCATCGCTGCACAAAATTGCAAAATCCCTTTTTTTCATATGCGATATGGCTTCGGTCAGGTATCTGCGTCCGATCAATCGTTTGATTCGTTCTTGCAGCTAACGGAATTTTTTACGAGTAAGCGGGCTTGACAGCGCTTTAGTTTCAAATTAGTTTCGCGCCATCAAATGACTAACTAGTTCTTAAAAAATCATCCTGTTTTCTCTATTGGCCACAAATTCGTGGTTATAGCCCTATTTTATTTAAAATTTATTTTTTGGAGTAATTCATGAAATCAAAATTTCACGAAGATTTCTATTCGTTCGCAAAGTATTACGATATCGCATTCGATTTTAAGGATATTCCTAAGGAATGTGCTTTCCTAAAGGAGCTTTCGTTAAAATATTTAAACCAACCCTTGTCGTCGTTCATTGAGTTTGGGGCGGGGCCAGCGCTTCACTGTGTAGAGTTAGCTAAAGAGCTGAAATTGGTTACGGCCGTCGATCTATCGCAAGAGATGACCGACTATGCGCAATCAAAGGCTGGTGCTGTGAACGTCTCTGTTCGTTGTGAATGCGCCGATATGATCACCTATCAATCACAACAAAACTACGACATGGCAGCATTATTGATGGATTCTGCGGCCTATTTGTTAACCAATGCGCAGGTCATTGAGCATCTTCGATCAGTCGCGAAGGTTTTGAATCCAGGTGGACTCTATGTTCTGGAGATGAGTCATCCGAAATCAGTATTTGATGTTGAGCGGACGACGTTGAATGAGTGGGAAATGGAAAGAGACGGGGTCAAAGTTAAAATCACGTGGGGTAGTGTGGATGATAAATTCAACCCCATCACTCAGTTGACTGACGTTTCAGTGACTCTCGAATATCAAGACGGTGATATGAAGGGGACGTTGAGTGATCGGTCACCTCAGAGATGCTTCACGGCAACGGAATTTGCAGCTTTGGTTACTGCCTCAGGTGTTTTTGAAATTGTGGAATGTTTCGGGGGAATGAACTTGGAGATAGCATTTAACAACGAAGAACGATCCTGGAGAATGGTTTCTGTCCTGAAAAAGAAATTATCTAAATAAGTGGATGGCGACAGCTATGCCTCTAGGTATAGCTGTCACTCAAAGCTAACACATTAAAATTCGTATTGAGGCTTCAAGCCCTTGGCGGCTGGAACTAATTTTTGATTGCAGATACCGACAAGGACTTTGTTGATATCCAGGTCGACACAGCTTTGAATTGTGTCGAAGGCTTCCTTGCGAGTTGCAGAATGAAGTTGTAGCAAAACCAAATTTCCATTCGAAGCCATGGAGACAGCGGATTGAATCAACAACTTTTGTAAGTCGGGTTGTGATGAACTTAGTCCAAGCAAACCAATAGCATCAGGATCCGAGGAAAGAATGGCATTCAGTTGATCGCGAATTTCATGGGCGTTTTCCTCGGGAAGTTCGACTTGATTAATTCCATCGATTACCAGGCTGACAGGCCTTTCCAGTGTGACAATATTCCCGCCATGTTTGCGAATTTCGTGGAGCATGGAATAGAACGTTGTGGTTTTCCCTGAACCACTTGGGCCTGACAAAACAATCAATCCAGAAGACTTCTTTGCCCAGTCTCTAAAAGTAGACAGGACGGAATCATCACCAGCGCAAATTTTCTCGAGGGGCAGTACATCTTGCTCTGGATTGAAAAGACTTAATGTGATGTGTGGGCCGGAGACGGTATCGAGACGGTTGTAGCGAATTTGTAGTCCTTCCTCGGCGCTTCGATTTAAATAAAGACGACGATTCTTTTCGCTTTGAAGTGGCGAAGATATTTTTTGCCAGTACTCATTTATTGAATTGAAAGTTTCTGATTGAATTGCCGTGAGCTTTTCAAGACCTTGGCGGTGTCTATAGCGGATTTCATATTGGCCTTTTGCGGGTCCGATGTGAATTGTGCGTGAACCGTGATCGTAGGCATCCCAAATCAATTGCTCTGCTAGTGTCATTTGCGAATCCATTGAGGTTTCCTTTTTTGAACGTTTCATTAGTAAATTAGTGAGCTCCAAAATTTCTTTCTGCGATTGAATTTGCGGACCTTTACCGGAAACATGCAGCTCCAATTCTTCCGTTAAAAAGCGCCATTGACGACCCAGTTTATGACCAGGTACTTTGCCGGCCTGAAGCCACTTATAAAGAGTGCTGGGAGTTGTCTTCAGGAAGCTGACGGCTTCATCAAAGTCTAGGTAGGTTTTGTTGACCATTATTATCCCTTTATTGTCCGTTATTAACCTTTATGGGCATATAATCGGGTTTGATGACGGATATGTATAGTCCAGAAAATCCAATTAATAGGAAATTTGGGCACTTTAGTCTGGGCAGTCGAAAATTCGACCTGGAAAACGAAAGCAGGAGTTTGTGAAAGAGAAAATCGCAGAAGCAGTACAATTTCGTAAGAGTGATAAACCCGAAGAAGCGATGAGCCTATTGCTCAGCTTGCTGCCGCTTCATCCAAATGATCCGGATTTGAATTATCAGTTGGCATGGACATGCGACTTTATGGGTAAGGAATCCGACGCTGTTCCATACTATGAGAAGGCTCTTTCTAACGGATTAACTGATGATCGTGATGGGGCGTTCCTTGGATTGGGAAGCACTTATCGTTGCTTGGGAGAATACAAAAAGTCTTTGAAGGTGTTCGATCAAGGAATCAAAGAGTTTCCAGAACACCGCTCGCTAAAAGTATTCAGGGCTTTGACGCTTTATAATCTTGGAAGATCTGAGGAGTCAGTTAGCCAACTCTTAATTCAGCTCATCGAGACAACTTCTGACGAATCAATTAAGTCATACGACCGAGCACTTAGATTTTATTCGGATAAACTCAATGAGACTTGGAAGTGACCTGTGGCAACGAAGCCTCCCTCATCGTCGCAGTTTTGTTGTTGAGCTAAGTTCCCCGCGAATTTCGTCGGCGTCCTTGGCTGGTGAAGAACCGAAGTGTCGCGAATATTCGCGGTTGAATTGAGACGGGCTTTCGTATCCAACCTGGAAGGCCGCTTCGCGAACTGAAAGCCCGCTATGAACCAAAATCTTGCGGGCTTCTAGAAGCCGTAATTCTTTTTGATATTGAACGGGGCTTAAGCCGGTGACTTGCTTAAAGTGCCGATGAAATGTCGTCCATGCCATGCCGGATTTATCAGCTACGCGTCTGACATCCAATGTGCGTTTGTAGTTCTCGCGAATCCATTGAATCGCATTATGTACTTGTGCTTGATGTCCTGATTCGAATGAAGCGAGTTTCAGTCGTGGGCCTTGAGGACCTGTCAAAACACGATAGAGAATTTCACGTTCATAAATAGGGGCTAGAGCCGGAATGTCTTCGGGCTTCTTAAGCAAGCGAAGCAGGCGCACCCAGGCACTAATAAAGTCTTCATCGGCAGACGTTGCGAAAATTGCCTGCGCAGAAGAATCTTTTTTAGAAACCCGTTCCGAAGCGTCAGTCAGTAAGCTGCGTAATACATCTTTATTAAGCCTGAGTCCTAATGACAAATAAGCTTCTCCGTTTTTACCTTGCTCGACTTTTCCTGTGGCCGGAATATCTGTTGGAATAACATAGTAAGATGGGCCTTGTGCTTCCATCGTGTACTCACCAAAAGAAATTGTCTTTGTTCCGTTGACCGTAAACCCAAGGATAGGTTCGTAGACCGCAGCCAGCTGGTGCTGCGGAACCTCACCCTTTGTGACCATCAATCTCGGAAGGGCGGATTCTTTGGGCCAGACGGGTATTTCATTAGCAAGTCGAGTTATCTCAAGCAATAAATCCTTCATAATTCGATCATACCATAATCAAGTACTTTTGGGCTCTTTTATATAGGTAGTAATACAAATTTAAGACATTTAATGGAATTTTTAGGCAATACATCGGTACCGTCGAATCTAGGTATTTTGCCTTAAAGGGACAAAACTAATGAGTAAGAAGCAATCTGAAAAAAGGAGATTCAAATGAAAATTGCACTCTTAACTGGCGGTAGTAACGGAATTGGTAAAGCGACAGCATTGGAGCTCGGAAAGCGCGGAATCAGTGTGATCCTGACCTATCATAATTATAAAGATCGGGCTGATGAAGTTGTTAAGGAGATAGAGAATTGTGGCAACGGGGTCCGCGCCATCGCACTAAAACTAGATCTTGCCGATGAGACCAGTTTTGATGGCTTCGTTGAAGAAGTTCGGAAAAACTTGAATAAAGTTTGGGGGCGAAAAACTTTAGACTATTTGATCAACAACGGTGGTGTTGGGGGACCTTGTCTGATCAGCGAGATGTCTGATGGATACTTCGATAAAATTATGAAGACAAACTACAAAGGCCCGATTTTTCTGACAAAAAAATTGCTTCCTGTGCTGGAAGATGGCGGCGCGATTGTCAACACGACGAGTTCGTCAAAATCCCAGTCTTTCCCTGGATACTCGGTGTATGGCTCACTCAAGGCAGCATTGTCGATTTGGACTCGTTATGCGGCTAAGGAGTTTGCACCCCGTCGAATTCGTGTTAATGCGGTTTCACCGGGTCCTACTCATACAAACTTTGGTGATGGGGTGATGGATCAACATCCGGAATTTTTAAAGCCTCTGGCGGAACAAACTGCATTTGGAAGAGTTGGGCTGCCAAATGATATTGCCAAAGTGATTGTCAACCTGCTGTCAGATGATTTCGGTTGGGTGACTGCTCAAGATATTGAGGTTTCGGGTGGTCACCTACTTTAAGTGAATGCGTGATTTTTGATTCGCATCAAATTTTTCACGCGAATGTTTCACTGTGCTCCAATTTTTTAAAGCCCAGGCGGTGAGTTGCTGCATGGGTTCTAAAAGGCTTAACCCAACCTTAGTAAGTTCGTATTCGACTCGTGGTGGGATTTCAGGAAACACTTCACGATGAACTATACCGTCGCGCTCAAGACTTCTTAGTGTTGAGGTTAACATCGTTTGGGAAATTCCCTCGATGCCACGTTTAAGATCGGAAAACCGCGCACGATTCTGTGGCTGTCGTGAAAGTGCCACTACGATTAAAATCGTCCACTTGTCAGCGATGCGGCTGATAAAATCACGAGTCGCTTCGGCGCGCTCACTTTTACAGGACTCGAACTCGGGAAGCTTTTCCATTTTTCTTAATGATTTCATAAAGTACGCTCCACCTTACTAAAGCAGAATTTTCTGCCGTCTTCTTTTTTTATTTCGGTCGCACTATCATTAACAGTACAGATTTCATACTAACAATGGATTTCGTATCTTCAACGACATTTCATCAACCGACTGAAAGTGAGACATTATGCAGAACATTCTTTTTATTCAATCAAGCCCTCGCGGTTCGGCCTCGATCAGCAGTAAAGTTGGCCGTGGCATCGTCGATCAACTTATGAAACAAGATCCCAAATTGACCGTGACACATCGGGATTTAGCCAATTCCCCCGCGCCGCATTTGTTGCAGCCAGAGCAAATCGCTCCCTTTTTTACTCCTGCTGAAAATCATTCTGCAACCGACAAAGAATTAATTCGATATTCCAATGAGGCCATTCAAGAACTCATGAAGGCCGATATCATCGTGATCGCGACGGGTATGTATAGCTTTACGGTTTCATCGGTCCTAAAAAGCTGGTTTGATCAAATATCACGGGCTAAAATTACATTTCAATACACGCCACAAGGGCCAGAGGGTCTAGTGAAAGGTAAAAAAGTTTATTTAGCGTTAGCCTCTGGTGGAATTTATTCAGAGGGCCCCGCTAAACCGATGGATTTTGTTTTACCGTATCTCGTTTCGGTTCTTGGATTTTTGGGAATGACAGATGTGACGGTGGTGCGTGTAGAAGGCGCTGGCATCGCAGGATTTCAAGAGGACGCGGCAATTAAGAACGCATTGAATTCGACAGAGTTTAAAATTTGATCAGTAAAGAATGGTTAAAAAATCGCGGAACCTCATCTGGCTCCGCGATCTTATGTTTGCTCCTTAGTACCCAGTTTGATAAAGATCGAACGCGTTGATGAAGGCGTTGTTGACTCTTCCCTGGAAGTCGATTTTGAGATTTGGAGTTGCGGTGATGACGTGCACGTAGCGACGGATCGCCGTGTTTTTTCCGCCAAGCGCAATTGCATCGAATTTTGGAAGTATCGGGATCGAGATGGTGGACGAACCATTCGGAAAGCTCATTGAAACATCAAACACCCGCGAACCCTTCGCGCTGAAGGCCGTTGAATTTTCGGCAAAGAACATACCGACGCGGTAGACTCCGTTTACCACCGGCAATTTGTAGCTGAAATTCCAGCCGTAGCGCGAGTCGGTATAGAGTGCCGGCAACGACGTGCCTGCTGTGCTTACGTTTCCGTAGTCATACGCCGCCCCACCTACGAAGTACTTATCGGGTGTGAAGTTAGATGTATTGGTTTGATCCAACTGGCCGGCATTGATCGCATAGGATGGCGCACCGTCGACTTTCTTTATGGCTAGGCGATCAGGGATTCCGAATTGCTTAAGGATTCGGGCACGTGAAAGAGCCCACGGAATAGTTCGAGAGAAGCCGTGGCCTTGTCCTTCGTAAAGCACAAGTTCGGCGTCACGCTTTCTGTTCCAAAGAGTGTTTGCGAGGCTCGTTGAGTGAATCGGGTCTACCTGAGTATCGTGCGTGCCGTGAATGATATAGAACGCCGCTGAATTCTCATCGACGTGAGTCTTTAATGAAGCGTCTTGATAAATCGGCATAGTTTTATCGTTGCGTGGCTGACCGATCCAACCCACAGCACAATCGGTTCCGGTAGTTTGTGTAAGAGTGAAATCCGTGCGACCAAACCAATCCACTACGAGTTGAACTCGGCCCGAGTATTTATCGATATTACCTTTTCTATCCTCCGAGGCTTCAACACCCAAGACTCCGGCGAGATAGGAGCCCGCGGATTCGCCGTGAGTGACGATCTTGTTCGGATCGACCTGAAAGCGCGCCGAATTCTTGCGAATGAATCGCAATGCCTGTTTGGCGTCGGTGACCCCTGCTGGGTACAAAGCGACTTGTGCCAATCGGTAGCCGATACTGAAAACGGTGAACCCCTCGTCAGCAAGGCCTTTCACAACGCCATTGATGCTGGCTTTGCTGCCGCTATTGTAACAACCACCGTGGAAGAAGAGCAGCGCCGGGCGCAGTGCCGTGCCGGGATTAGTCGGACGATAGACATCCATCTTGAGGCTCGTTCCATTAATATAGTCGTATTCGACGTCTGTCTCGGCGACGTAAGCCTGTGCGGCCCCTGATGTCACCAATCCGCTAATCAACACGCTCAATGGAAGGAGAAGCTGCGAACGCAACTTCACCTGGAACGTTTTCTTCATCATACTGACCCCCATATAATCTGTGTGGCGATGGCGATGTCTCGCTTCGAATCGCATCGTCGTCACTCGATTTAGGTAGACATTGCAAACAACTCGCCAATAATGCAGGCCGCAGTTTTGAGCTCAGAGCTGGCTTGTTGGGGGTGACTGCAGAAGATTTGTTCAAGTCGTGAGTTCGCCGCGCAGTAAGCACCGGTTTCGAGTTCGAATTATCGAATTTCGTCTGCAATCTGATAAGTCGTTGAAATTCTCGCCACACAGATCTGGAGTGGTCGTGGAGTCACTTAAAGAAAAATGACTTCACGTTTTCCCTTGGATATTCGAGGCTATTTGCAATAGGCCGGCAGTCCGTGGCTTAGATAAATTTTGTTTCCTTCGCCAACATCACTGCGTCTTCACCAGCGGGATTACGCATCGGCGCTGATGGTTCTGTCACGGCTTTCCAAATTTGTTCTGCAACATCGCTCGCGTGAGTGATTGGTCCGGTAATATTCGCAAAGCCTGCCATAACTTGTTGAACCAAATCATTGTAAGCAGCGGGCCCAGTGCTCATCCGGTCTTTCGCATTTGCTGCAAAACTTGTTTGGGGTGCCAGGCCTGGCAATACAATGCGTGCTCGCACGTTAAATGGGGCGAGTTCAATCGCAACTGATTCGGTGAATGCATTGATTGCAGCTTTACTTGCCGTATAAACCGCCAGCAACGGAAGTGACTTCAATGTCACTGTCGATGTGACGTTTACGATCACACCGCCCTTACGTTCGCGAAATTGTGGAAGAACTGCTTGTGTCATAGCGATAGTGCCGATGGTGTTGGTTTCGAAAACCTCACGAATCGATTCTATGGATGTTCCTTCCAAAGGACTTAACATGCCAATGCCTGCATTGTTAACGAGCGCATCAATAGGCCCAGCTTCTGCGATGGCTTTACGAATGCTATCAACTTTGCTGACATCAAGAGCTAGAATGCGTAGATTTTCAGAGCGGGGGAGGATGCCTTCGCGCGGAGTGCGCATTGTGGCGATAACTTTCCAGCCGCGCTCGAGGAAATATTTTGCGGTTTCAAGGCCGAAACCAGACGAGCAACCCGTGATTAATACAGTTTTCATGTGCTATACTCCTTGTAGGATTTAAATGCTGAACACATTTAGATTAAAACACATAATTACGAGACTTTCAAGTTCCGGAACTATTAAGTTTCGAATATGGTGATAATATGAGTAAAAACAATAAGTTAGAAATCTCAAAAAAGAATACTTCCGTCAAGAAAGCTACGAAAAAGGGCGCGACAGTGTTAGGCCGCAAACGCGATCCAAATCTTGACGAGACCATCATGGAATCGACACTCGATATTCTTGCTGAAAAAGGTTTTGATAGTATGACGATGGACATGGTGGCTGCGCGGGCCAAATCGGGGAAAGCGACACTCTATCGTCGTTGGCCCTCAAAGCCAGAGCTTGTACGTGATGCTTTGATCTTCATGAGTAAAAGTTCCGTCGATATCGATCATTTGCCTGATTCTGGAAATTTGAAAGAGGATTTGTTGGCGGTTGTGAAGCCGTATTCATCTGAGCATGGTCACAGAAAAATCCGTGTTCTTTCAGGGCTCGGTTCCTTTTTTACTGAACATCAAAAAATCGCGGATGAGGCGATGTCTGGAATTTTTTCTCCGTGGACAAACGTGAATCGCACCTTAATGCAAAGAGCGATTTCCCGAGGTGAGCTTTCAAAAAAGGCGAACATCGATCTTGCCTGCGAGATTATAGAAGCTATGACTGCCTACAAAACGAATTTCCGAAGAACGATGTTCACAAAATCCGATTACGGCAAAATTTTAGAACAGATTATTTTGCCTGCGCTAAAAGCGTAGGTAATCTATTCGAATTAAGAATGGCAGAATAAAAAAAGCCATCCATTGGATGGCTTTTTAACTTAACGAATGTATTTAAAATTTAGAAAACCGCGTAAACGTTCAAGTTGTAGCTAAGGTTCTCATAAGAAAACGCTCTTGAATCAGCACTCAAAATCGAGCCGCCGCCGTTTTCCAAATTTGTATCACTGATCAACGCCGGGTTGATATAGAAAGCACCGTAGTACAGATTTAAACCCACTTCGTGTGAACCGATATTACCCATATCTGGTTCCCAGTTTCCGCGTTGTGCTTGGCTGGATTTTTCGGCAACAGTGTATGCATAGTATGGTTGGATGTGGTCGTTCATCGTGTAGATGAAGATCGGAGCCGCTTTCAGCTGATAGTATTCAGCATCTGCGCCCACGGCTTTGTTGGGGTTGTTTGCGCTGTTGAACTGCACGCGCGGAGATACCAGAGCTGCAAATGTGAATTGAGGATTCATCGCCCATTCGAAGTAGTTATCAAAACGCAGGCGGCCCATCTCGTGGTTTTCTTGAGCGACAACGTCAGTGGGAGCGTAGTATCGCAAATCCATGAGGGCGGCACTTGAACCCAAGAAGCCTGTCGGTTTCAAAGCGGCGCGCAGAACTGTCTCGGCCATTGCAGTGGAAGAATCACGGTGAAGTCGTGCATCGCGTGCTCCCAAGCCCGTGCGGCTGGAAGTGATTTGGAATTGTTGACGTAGTTCTAACTCCCACAGTTTTGAAGGGGCGTAACGTGCTCCCACGAAGTTGTAAGAGATGATCGCACCTGAATCAGAATGACGATGATCGCCTTCATAGGTGAAGTTTTCAGAGCCCAACGTTAGATGCCATGGGTTTTCAATTTTTGGAGCGGTAGCAGTGATGCTCGATGCCGCAGCAGGTGCAGTCGATGTTGTTGCTGGATTTGCAATCTTAGTGGTTGATGTCGATGCATCTTGTGCAAACGCATGCGCACAAAGCAAAGTCGCGATCGTGATAAGTACTGTCTTCATTTATCCCCCCGGAAATGTAGATGGGGAGATAATTTCAAGAAGTACTTCACGGGTCAAAGCAATTAACAGAAGTGCATGTGCATCATTCAATTGTTTAGTGGAAAACTCCCACGGATGCAGTGTCCGCAGCTGGTTTGATTGCATATGAGATTGATTTTCAGCCCTTGATTGCCGCCTTTAGGATAGTTAGGGTTAAAAGCTGAACGCGCGTTGCGGAGGATTAATGGGCGAGATGGATATTCCAGAACAAATAAAGAAGCTTGATACTTCAAGTGATAAAGTCGCTGAAAAGGTTATTCAAAACTTGGTCGCGATCGGAAAGTCCACGGTTCCATCTTTAATCAAATCTGCAAATAGTAAAGAATCTCCCAAGATTCGCAAATGGTCCTTACAAGCGTTGGGCGCGATTGGTGACAAGCGTGCAGCTCCTTTGCTGATGAAGGCTTTGAAAGATGAACGCATGACAGTGCGACTTCATGCTGTTAAGGGCCTGAGTCGTATGAAATACAAAAAAGGCATCAAAGAAATCGCGCGGCTTCTGAAAGATGAAAGCGGGGGTGTTCGTGTAAATGCTCTTTATGCGTTGATCGAAATTGGTGATGATTCCGCTTCCTCACAAATTCAAAAAGCACTGTCTGATCCGCAGTGGTATGTCAGACAAACCGCATGTGTCGCTTGCGGATTTTTTGGAATCACAAAAGCTAAGAGAGTTTTAGGTCAGCTGTCTAAAAACGATGAGCGGAAAGCCGTTCGCACGGCTGCTGCAGAGGCGCTCGCGAAAATTTAGTTTTTTAGGGTTTACGCCTCGACAATTTCGCCGAATAAAAACATCTGAACGTCGTCGTCATTGGGCGCAAGGATACGGCGATCTTTCGCGCAGGCCTGCCCACACTCCGAAGCAAATGCTTCTTTTAGTGCCGTCATCGAATCGAAATAAAGAGTGGCGATCAAGTAAGTATCCTTTGGCCCCGAGACCACGGCGATGGGACCACGACTGACTTCGTATTTACGTAATCCTGGCAGGCCCTTGGCCAAAGGAATGTGGACATCCCAATAATGCTTTTCAAAAGCTGGGATGTCCTTCGGAGTTTTATAGATAACGAGCATTCTTGCCATAAGCGCCTCTACTCTTCAGGGTTTGGTTTGCCTTCGCCGGTTTTGATCAGACTCTTTAGGCTTTTCTTGATGTAGTAGCCCCAACCATCAAAACAAGCGTTATAGCATTCTACATCGGGAGTTAGTCCCACGTGCGTAAAGCGCAGTTGGGTCTTGTCACCCTTCTTGGAAATTTCAAAGATCACTTCGGTGTCGTTCCATTCGTCTTTTTGTTTTAGAAAGCTTAAATTGCTTTCCAGAACTCGCCACACAATTTTCTTGTTCGGCGTAAACTCAGCCACTTTTTGCGTGGTCTTGTGAATGTCTTTGTATTGGTAAGTGAATTTACCACCGAGTTTATTAGATGTGCCTTTTAAATCTTCGGACCACCAGCCGCGAACATTGGCGACGGCGTCGAAGACTTTCTTAGGGGATTCATCGAACGTCATTGTAATCGTCAGATTTTTCTTTGAGTTCATAAAACCTCCGATAATTTCTTAGTCACAATTTCCCAGCCATGGCGTTGAGATTTTTGCTCTTCAAAGCTGTGAAGTCCCTGATGAATGATTTCTAACGTAGAATTACCATCGTCCTTTTTCATGACGTTTAGACTCACGTTATTCAGGTTGAGTTCGCCTTTGTAGCCCGTGAAGCTAATCAGGTTTTCTGGTTTGCCACATACTTCGGAGAGTCTTTTGTCTGATACTGGATAGCTTCGCAGCATACGTAACTGACCGTTTTCAATTTGGCTTATGAAATCAGCCAGACCACCGAACCAACCCGTTTGATGAGCGTCTTTGGTTGCTTGATCTTTAAATCCAGTATGGCTCAACATCAGACGAGTGTGGGGGCCCTCTGCAAAAAGTTCGATGGCCACCTGTGTGTCGGGCTTTTGATCGGGTCCAAATGTTTGGCACCAGCTAAATACGATTTTCTTATTGGGAATGATTTCGAGAAATTCGCCAAAATTGACCAGTGTTTTTTTTCGGAAATCGATTTGATATTTTCCACCGACGCGAAAATCAATCTGCATGGATCCAGAATCGGCTCCGCAATTCATAAAAAGGAGTCCGCCCTTGAGCGCATTGAAAACATCACCAACCGATCGGCGAATAACTTTTTCGGCCTTCACTTCATAAGTCATTTTATTTGCTCCTTTTTGGGGATTTGTTTTTTGATTCTAAATTTGCGGCGAATACATCCAATTGGTTGTTCCAGAATTGTGTATAGAACTGGATGCATTCTTCGGCGATCTTCAGGGCTTCGGGATTGATCGTGCATTCGTGGATGCGGCCCAGCTTTTTGCGATTTAAAAGCTTCGCACTTTCAAGAATCTTGATGTGTTTTGAAATTGCTTGCAGGGACATCTTAAATGGATCACTCAGCTCGCCGATCGTGTGAGTGCCTTCGTTCAGCATTTTCAAGATCTGTCGCCGAGTAGGGTCTGACAGCGCATAAAAGAGATTGTCTAAGTCGGATGAAAGAATGTTAACCATATGGTTGAATATTAAAGGGTTTCCCAGAAATAGTCAACCATATGGTTTAGTGATTTATAAGTAGCTGTTTTTACGAAGTAATTTGGTGTGCAATCAGCCCTGTTCAAAAGCTTTCTGAAGCGTTTTAAGATCCAGCTTCTTCATCTTCCACATGGCATGCATGACGGCTTCTTTCTTCTTTTTGTTCTTACTGGTGTTCCATTTATCGAAATCAGCAGGAGTGATCTGCCAGCGAACTCCGTACTTATCTACGACCCATCCGCATTCCACTTCTCTTCCACCGCCAGAAGAAAGTTTTTTCCAATAAGTGTCGATCTCGCGTTGAGTTTTGCATGGGACAACAAATGATATGGATTCATTGAAAGGCATCTTGGCGTATCCATTCAAAAGCATGATTTTTTGTCCCAGAATAGTCAGATGCATAGTCAGTACGGAGCCCTCTTTGACTCCCATGGGATTGCTGCCCCAATAGGCGGTTTTGCCGATCTTGGTTCCTTTGAAAACCGATTTATAGAATTTTGCCATCTCAGTGGCTTTGTCGTCGGACCAGACGCAGGCGTATACTTTTAGCATGATTATTTTCTCCTGTTTGTAAGTGTACGTGGCGGGAGAGACGTATGCTAGTATCAAACTTTATTTAATGGCATCCGGCAGCTTTGATTGGAGAGTCGATGAAAAATTATATCTTAGTCTTGTTGATGTTTGTTCTTGCGTCTTGCGCTCACACTGAGAAAGTTCGCGAAAATAATGAAACACCAAAAACGCCAAATTTTGAAAGCGGAACTTTGAAGGTCAATGGGACAGACATTTACTATGAAATGTATGGTCAAGGCGAACCGTTGGTCCTTTTGCACGGTGGTGGCTCCGACATTCATGTCAGTTTCGGCAGGGGGATTCCCGCGTTGGCAAAACATTATCGCGTGATTGCATTTGATGAGCAGGGGCATGGCAAGTCACCGGCGTCGTCACGTGCCTTTGGCTTTGAGAATACAGCTCGCGACATCGCAGAAGCTTTAAAGCAACTTCACATCGAGAAAGCGAAATTCATCGGTTTCAGTAATGGGGCGACGACGGGTATGTATATCGCCATTCTATATCCGGATTTGATGAGTAAAATGGTTTTAGGTTCAGGATTGTACAGTCGTAAAGGAGCTCCTGCCCAGTTCTGGGAGGCTATGAACAAAGCGACCCTCGCGTCGATGCCTAAAGAATTGCAAGATGCCTATGTCAAAACGTCTCCGCGTCCGCAAGACCTGATCAAGATGTTTGAGTATGATTCGAAACGTATGCAGAAGTTCAAAGATATTCCGGAGAAATCGATTCGCTCGGTCAAAATTCCAGTTTTGATTATGCAAACGGATCAAGACGTGGCGACTCTCGAGCACGGTGTCCATGTGACTCGATTGTTATCACAGGGCCGCTTTGCAGTTTTACCGGGACCCCATGACAATTTCATTGGCGATGTTTCCCAAGATTCACCGGCCATGGCGCAAGCGAGTTTGAATATCATGCTTGAGTTCTTGAAATAATTTTTACGGAGGCCCTATGACGACAGATAAGAATGCGAATGAAATGGAAATGGTGAGACAGCTTTATAGAGCGCTCAATCACAACGAAATTCCAGATATCGTTAAGTTGTTGGATCCGCAAATTCTTCGAGTGGAATTCGAAGGTACTTCCATGGCTGGCACGTTTCGCGGATTGGATGAAGTACGCACTCATTTTATAAAAGGGCGGGCAACGTGGGCAGAGGGCGCGTGTGAGCCAGAGAAAATGGTCGCCGTTGGTAACAAAGTGATCGTCAGTGTGCATGTGCGAGTCAGACTTAAAGACAAGACCGAATGGCTGGAGGGGCGTGTGACCGACGTCTTCGCCTTTGGAAACGGCAAAATTATCGAGTTTCGCTCCTTCGAAAAGTCCGAAGATGCCATGAAGTGGGCCAACTCTTGAGGAGTTGTTGAAGTTTGTTATCTAATTGGAGTATCCTTAAACCATGACAGATATTTTGTATGTGGTTCTTTTAATTATCGGGGCCCTGCTAATATACTTTCGTCCTTTGGCAAAGGCGTTGCGCATTCCTATTTATTGGGAAATTGGAGTGGGTTCGTTGGCCGTCGTCGCCTTTCTGATCCACATGACCAATACCTACATTGTACAAAAAGAAATTGAGTCAAGTTTGGCGCAACAACCTTGCGGCTCTTCAAGTCCTCAAGGTGTTTGCTACAATTTAGATCGCGCGGTTTGTGAGTCGGCCTGGCACAGTGCTGATCAAGCCTGCCGTGAAGAAGCTGCCCCCGTTTTAAAACAGCGTCCTGGTGCTTTGATTGGTCCCATCGTAAATCGTTGCAAAGCACGCCGCATGGATAAGGTTTTACGTTTTAACAGAATCAAAGCGGACACGACGTTATGTCGCGCTTACTTTGAGTATATCGATGATCCGTCAAAATAGACGTGGATTAGTCGTTGAGTCCCAAGCCTTTGAGAATTTTGGGAATACACTTTTGTACCCGGGCAATACGAGTCGCCTCTTGTTTGGCTGAGGCAATGTGCATTGTGTAGAGTCTTTGACGACCTGGCGTTAATTTTTCGAAAGCGGCCTTCAATTTTTTGTTCTTATTCAGCTGATCCTGGAGTTCTGCAGGCATCGTCAAAGTCTTGGGTGCCGACTTTACGATTTTGGTGCCGGAGTTATCCGCCTTGATCGCCTCTTTGATTAAGGCCTTCATTGCGGATTTTACTTTAGAAACTTCGCTAAAAGATTTGAATTCCAGACGTCTTCCGATTTGGGAGTTTTCACCCGGAGCCTTCAGAAGTTTTTTGGGATCTTTCAAAAGCACACCATTGAAAAACAAAAGGGCGCACATGTTTTTGAAAGTCTGAATCATGATCAGGTTTTTGCCGTTATTCGTATAGCAGGGAAATCTCCATTTGAAATCTTCTTCTAATCCAGATTCCAGGCAAACTTCCCGCATCAGTTTTGCTTCGTTAGGCCAAATCTTTTCGGACTTAATAAAAGCATCAACTTTGGGATTTCTTTTGCTCATGGGATTTCCCTTCTGTGCTACCAGATTACACCGATGTTCGCGAACCAAGTGTGCAGGCTGTTTTTAGCGTCATTCGTATCTTGATAAAGATCACGATACGAAATTCCGTATGTCAGAGTTCGTTTCGAGAACTGATTTTCGAATTTTAATCCCGCCAGGAATCCACCGCCTGATTTCAAATCCAAGCCGTCATGGTTCGTGGGCAAGCTGACGATTCCGTCCGTGATAACCGCAAACTTGAATTTTCCGGTGTCTACAAGTCTCCATCGTGCGCCAAATTGAAATTGTGGGATAAAGAGGGCTTTAACTTCAGCACCTGTCAAAGTAGGTTCAACGAATGGAGTCTGCTCATAGTTCACCAGGCCGGCCAAGGTTGCTACAGGCATTTCGTATTCAACACCCAATGTGTACTTCGCCAGATATTTAGATTCGCCTTCGATTTCGCCGACAGAGTCCTTAGGGTGGATATCCATTTTTTCCACCGCAGCACCGATGATAAGTTCGGCTTTTTCTGTCATATGATATGCGGCTTCAAGTTCGATGCCGTAATCAAGATCAGAATCCAAAGAAATATCAGAAGTGCCATCGTTCAATTTGTTTTCTATCGTGAACTTAGAAAGTGCCAATGAGGTTTTAAAATTCCATTTTGAGTGATGCTCTTTAGCAGGTTCTGCTTTGGCTTCTTCTTTTGGAGCGGCAGCTTCGACTTTCGCTTGCTCTTCTGGATGCTGGTAGGGAGTTTCTTCTGGGGCGGCTGTTGCAACTGGAGTTGGGGAAGGCAACGGAGCTACTTCAGACTTAGGAGCTACGGCAGCGGTTGCGGCTACAGCAGGAACCGGAATTTCCTTTTCCTCTTCGGCTTTAGCTTCAGGTTTTTCTTGGGCCGCTTGGATACCGGCGACAGTTTCCATGCGATTTAGTTTTGTATAGTTCTTAATTAGAACTTCGTCAGCCTCGGCATTTGAAATTGTCGGTGCTTTTTTTATAACAAGTTCCTGTCCTTGTTTCAGCGTGTACGGTTCTTTTAAAGAGTTCCATTCGGCAATTGCTTTCCACTGTTTGTCGTTTCCATAAAGATCGCGGCTGACCATGTAAAGATGGGGAGCGCGGCCCGTAACTGTATAAACAGTGTGATCACCCGTCGTACGGATTTCACGTTTATAGCTTGAAGGCGTTTTGTTTGAAGCTTTCTTGGTTTTAGGCGCTGTCGCCGCAACTTCGTTTTTTAACTTAACTTTGAAATCGTTAGCAGGTGCGGAACCGGGAGGTTCAGCAAAAGCATTCGTGGTTGATAGTGATAAAAGCAACGTCAACGTACTAAGATATATAGTGTTTTTCATAATTTCATTTTTACGAATTATCGCGTGAAAGTGGAGGAGCAATACAAAACTGACACAAGATCTGGGCCTAGGCTGAAGTAGGGCTTTGACAAAGTTGGATAAGCTAAACCTCTGTAATACTACAAGAATTCATCCTCCCGATTTCACTGACCTTCGCCTAAAGCTATCTTTAATTACTATTCACAAACAAAAGTAAAACGAAGTTCTCTCACAAGGAGTCGATCATGCATGAACCACAAAGTGAAAGTGAAAATCCCGTCATTCCTTCGCCGAAACCCAAAACGTCGATGCGCCCGCAATCGAATCGCGATTGGTGGCCAAATCAGTTAGATCTTTCGGTTCTGAATAAAAACTCTCCACAACTAAATCCAATGGACGACTCCTTTAGTTATGCGGAAGAGTTTAAAAAATTAGATGTCGAAGCCCTGAAGCAAGACATTTTTAAGTTGATGACGACCTCTCAAGATTGGTGGCCCGCGGATTTTGGACATTACGGTCCCTTGTTCATTCGCATGAGCTGGCATGCTGCGGGAACTTACAGAATCGAAGACGGCAGAGGCGGTGGAGGAGATGGTGCGCAACGATTTGCTCCGCTGAATAGTTGGCCAGATAATGCGAACCTGGATAAGGCACGTCGTTTGCTTTGGCCGATCAAAAAGAAGTATGGCAATAAGGTGTCTTGGGCGGATCTGTTGGTCTTTGCTGGCAACTGTGCTTTGGAATCCATGGGTTTTAAAACATTTGGTTTTGCCTTTGGTCGCGAGGACGTGTGGGAGCCAGAAGAAGTTTTTTGGGGACCCGAAGACACTTGGCTGGGCGATGAGCGCTACAGTGGTGATCGGCAGTTGGCCGGCGCATTGGGAGCCGTGCAAATGGGTTTGATTTACGTAAATCCAGAGGGGCCTAACGGAAAACCCGATCCCAAATCCGCAGTACGCGATATTCGTGAAACCTTCGCGCGGATGGCAATGAATGACGAAGAAACTGTGGCATTGATTGCCGGTGGTCATACCTTCGGAAAAACTCATGGGGCCGCCAAGGCAGATCACGTTGGTAAGGAACCCGAAGGCTGTCCAATGCATTCGATGGGACTTGGTTGGAAGAATTCTTTCAAAACGGGTAAAGGCGGAGATACCATCACCAGCGGACTGGAAGGAACATGGACGAGTCAGCCCACGAAATGGAGCCATGGCTTTCTTGAAAACTTACATAAATACGAATGGGAGTTAACGAAGAGTCCTGCCGGCGCTCATCAGTGGCGACCTAAAGATCCAGCTTCAAAAAATCTTGTCCCTGATGCTCATGATCCAACGAAAAAACATCCTCCCACAATGTTGACGACCGATTTAGCTCTTTTGGCAGATCCGGTTTATGCGAAAATATCCAAGCGCTATTTGGAGAATCCTCAAGAATTTGCAGATGCATTCGCCAAAGCTTGGTACAAGCTTTTACATCGGGATATGGGCCCAGTGACCAGATATTGGGGACCTTGGGTGCCACCGGCTCAATTATGGCAAGATCCTGTGCCTCAGGCTGACTATAAATCTATTGATGCTCAAGACATCAAGACACTAAAAGAAAAAATACTAACTTCGGGTGTGAAGAATTCGCGATTGATTGCGACCGCTTGGTCTGCGGCGTCCTCCTTCAGAGGCACTGACATGCGGGGTGGAGCAAATGGTGCGCGTCTTCGACTCTCACCACAAAAAAATTGGGAAGTGAACGAACCGGCAGAACTTGGCAAAGTTTTGCAAACACTTGAAAAAGTTCAAACGGATTTCAACAAAACTTTAAGCGGTGGCAAGCAGGTGTCTTTGGCTGATGTGATTGTCCTGGGTGGATGTGCTGCGATTGAAGATGCTGCGAAAAAGGCCGGGCATAATATTGCGGTGCCTTTTTCTCCGGGTCGCACAGATGCTTCTCAGGAACAGACAGATGCTCATTCCTTCGCAGTTCTTGAACCGAAGGCGGATGGGTTCAGAAACTACATTCATAGCAATATGAAGCTGTCTCCAGAAACCTTATTGTTGGATCGAGCGAATTTGTTAAATCTGACAGCTCCAGAGATGACCGTATTGGTAGGTGGTTTAAGAGTCCTTGATGTGAACCATGAGAATTCGCAGCATGGTGTTTTGACGGACCGCCCGGGTATGTTGACCAATGATTTCTTTGTGAACTTATTGGATATGGATACCGAGTGGGATGTTTCCTCCAAACGTGGAGTGTACGAGGGAAAATCAAAAAAATCAGGTGGTAGAAATTGGACGGCGACAGCTGCGGACCTGGTATTTGGATATCACTCTCAACTGCGCGCTTTTTCGGAGGTTTATGCCTGTGATGACAGCAAAGAAAAGTTCGTTCGAGATTTTGTAAAAGCCTGGGATAAGGTGATGAATCTTGATCGATATGATCTAAAGAAACACTAAGATAGCTATGCCGATCTGCGCGAGTTCTACCGGAGGTCGGCGAACCTCATGAAGCCCTGATGGAGTCGACGACCATTGCCGATTTGAAGAAAAATTCACAGGAATATAATCTTCAGCGCCTTGAAAGACCTGAAATGCGCAAGGTACTATGGTCGCACTACCAGAGGAGATTTCATGAGAGTGGCAAACTTGCTTTTATCTATGACATTTATGTTTGTCGGACCGATGGCATTGGCAAAATCATGGAAATTCGATTGCCCTCAAGTGAAACGATCTTTGACGATTTCTCCTTCAACGGGGGAGTATCCGTTGCAAGCTCTTTATAAAACGACAAGCGATTCAAAAAAGTTGGTGGGAGATAAAGATTTCGAAAGAGACCACGAGGGTTTTCTTGTCGATATCATTCGTTTGATTGATCCTCAAAATTTCAATTACCAAGTCGTTGTTCAATACACCGAATCCATTGGCAACACAGTTTGGGCTCAACAAGCCGACACCCAATCCGGGGAGTCGGAAGATTTTCAGTGCACTCTGACGGCCTTCAAAAATTAAATTCGGGCGTGTACAATATCTAAAATTTTCTCGGAAGCCCTACCGTCGCCGAAAGGATTTTTCGCCTGAGACATACGGTCGAAGATTTCAAGTGTGTCTAAAACCTCGCAAGCCATTTTAAAGAATTTATTTTGTTCCAGCGGAATCAGTTTCGAAGTTCCTGCAGCGACGGCTTCGGGACGTTCCGTTTTTTCTCTGGCGACCAAGATGGGTTTACCTAAGGAAGGGGCTTCCTCTTGAACTCCACCGGAATCGGTGATGATCATGTGGGCCTTATCCATAAGATAGATAAATGGAACATAATCGACTGGCTCACACAGCCAGATTTTGTTTTTTGGATTTAAAGTTTCTCCCTTGTCGATCCATTGGGCATTATCGCCAAAGATTTTTTTTGCGGAGGCGCGAACCTGTGGATTCATATGAAGGGGGATCATAAGCTCGATGTCTTCGCGACGAGAGATTTCAAGCAGTCCCTTCATCACTTCTTCCATCGGCTCTCCGAAAGATTCGCGACGATGGACTGTTACCAAAATCATTTTACGTTTTGGATTTAAGAATGAATATTTGCCAGCCACTTCGTTTTTAAGCTGTGGAGTTGAATCGATTTTTCTTTTTACTTCAAAAAGGGCATCGATACCGGTGTTGCCGGTGACAAAAATGTCTTCAGCCGGGTAGTGCTCGCGTAGAAGGTTCTCCTTCGCTGTTTCAGTTGGTGCCAGGTGAACTTTGGAAATCAGTGCTGTTCCCTTGCGATTGAATTCCTCGGGAAAGGGGGAGTATATATCGCCGGAACGAAGACCGGCTTCGATATGCACCACAGAAACTTTATGATAGAACGCGACCAGGCTTCCAATAAATCCACTGGTTGTGTCGCCTTGAACGACAACAGCATCGACTTTGTTCTCCAGAAGGATGCTATTTAGTCCCGCCATGACTCCCATCGAAATATCAATCAGGCTTTGCCCAGGGCGCATCAGATCCAAATCGAAATCGGGCTTAATACCAAAGAAATCAAATAGTGGACGAATCATTTCGCGATGCTGTCCGGTCGAGCAGACAAGAACTTTATAGCGAGGATCATTCTGTGCTTTCAGAATAACGGGCGCACATTTAATAGCTTCCGGGCGTGTACCGAATACGAAGAGCAGAGTTTTCATGCTCAGAAATCTATTTTATGTTTGATGGTTTCCGAAATTCCAAATCAGTAATTTCAGACTTTTAATGATGGGATAGTGGGCACTCGCTTAGAGGAGAGTGCCCATTAAGTTTTATTAATTGTTTTCTATCGTTTCTTCGTGGACTCCGCGTTCTTCTTGAAGGCGACGTTCGACGGTCATTGAAGAGTTATTCTTCATGGAGTTATAAAGTTCCATTGCCTTAGCAGGGCTGTCGACTGTTTCGCCCTGCGCCTCAGTGATAACGTCACCTGCTTGAAGGGCTAATTGGTGGTCATTGTGATTATTATCGTGAGTTTGATATTTCTGAACTTTGCATTTCATGGTGATGGTGCCGTCATCATGACGATACGGAATGCAGCCTTTATCTCTCATCTCAGATGAGGTCATCGCGAATGCCTGTGCAGAACAGAGTGCCAAAATAATCAATCCTAGAAGTTTCATTTTTCCTCCTTGAATTCATATTGCAACCTCGGTTGAAGTATTTAGCAATCAAATTGTCTGGGACGGCTATCTTGGTGAAGACTGATCCCAGCGGAAGTGTCTGCATGCTGGTGGAATTTTCAGAATAGCTTATCCAAAATTGCACCTTTGCTTAAAAGATGGCAGAGTGGGCATTATGAAAAATCTTAAAGTACAGTTGACCGCAGAAGTCTCAGAAGCTCTAAAAGCTGGAAAACCCGTCGTGGCCCTCGAATCGACAATTATCTCCCATGGAATGCCCTATCCGCAAAATTACGAAATGGCTTTGGCAGTTGAGGAACAGGTTCGTACCCATGGTGCGGTTCCTGCGACGATTGCCATCATCGATGGGGTTTTAAGGGCGGGTCTTTCCAAGGCTGAAATCGAAAGCTTTGCAAAAAAGGGCATGCAGATTTCCAAAGTCAGCCGCCGTGACATTCCCGTTATTGTTGCTGGTAAAAAAGATGGCGCAACGACGGTGGCAAGTACAATGATTATCGCCGAACTGGCGGGAATTTCTATTTTTGCAACCGGTGGTATTGGCGGAGTTCATCGTGGTGCTGAAGAAACCATGGATATTTCCGCGGATTTGGAAGAGCTGGCGCAAACCAATGTGGCGGTGATCTGTGCCGGTGCAAAATCAATTTTGGATATTGGACTGACGTTGGAGTTTTTGGAAACTAAAGGTGTTCCAGTACTTGGTTATCAAACCTCTGAACTTCCAGCCTTCTATACTCGGGAAAGTGGCTTTAAAGTCGATGCGAGTATTGAATCTCCCAAACAAATGGCTGAAATCCTTCGTGCAAAATGGGATTTAGGGCTCAAGGGGGGAGTCGTTATCGCGAATCCAGTTCCCCAAGAATACTCTTTGGATTTTAAAGAGATGGAAAAGGTTATCGAAAATGCTTTGGCAGAGATGAATCAAAAAGGAATCAAAGGCAAAGATTCGACACCGTTCCTTCTTGGAAAAGTAAAGGAATTGACGGCAGGAAAGAGCTTGGAGACCAACATTCAGTTGGTTTTAAATAATGCGAAACTGGCCGCGCAGATTGCAGTTGCTTACGCATCTAAGTAAATTTGAAAGAGAGTGCCGCCCGAGCAGCACTCTCTTCTTCTTTAGCCCTTCATTCGCCGACGGGTTCAAGCAGAATCGTCGCCGAGAACATCAGGCCCGCGCCTGATTCAGGATGCAGTGCTGGTCTGAAATCCGGGAGGAGTGCATCAGTCCATACAAGCTTCTTTTGCGGGATCACTTCTAAAATGCAACCGAGACCTTAAGGGTTCTCTCAAGAACTAAATCAAGTTTTGGATCAATGTTCATATGCAGCTCCTATTGTTTTGGAAGTTTAGACATGTCCATAAATAGCAGGTTCCAACGATGGCCATCTGGATCCACAAAGCCTGCCCCATACATCCAACCGTCTTTATATCCCGGTTTTCCATAAACCGTGGCTCCAGCTTTTACAGCTTTTTCCATCCATTGATCGACCTCTGCGGGAGAATCGGCTCCCAGGGAAAAAAGAACTTCATTGGAATCTTTCGCGTCAGTCGCTTTCTGTCCGCCAATGAATTCCCGAAACAGTGCTTCTTCAAAGATATTCACGATGATCTTTTTCTCGCCCAATAACATGCTCACCATGTGGGGGGCCGCATGGGCCGTGTTCATCTCGAATCCCAAGTCCGTAAAGAATTTGCGGGCGCGGGTGATATCTTTTGTCGGAAGGTTTATCCAGAAATCGTTCTTCATATGTACTCCCTTTAAAGTGGTATTAAGCTCAATATATGAACTACATTAACATACTGTTTAGTATGTTGTAAAGATCGGTCAGATTTGCTAGACTCTTTACATGGCTACCGCAAAAAAAGTCGTTAAAAAGACCCGAAACCTCGAAAAATCCCGAAAGGAGATTTTGGATGCCGCTTTTTGGGAGGTCTTCACCCGTGGATTTCAAGGGGTTAGCGTCGATGATATCGTAAAAAAGACCTCGATGACGAAAGGTGCCTTTTACCATCAATTTCCGACAAAATTGGATTTGGGATATGCACTGGTTGATGAAGTCATCAAGCCTATGACATATGCCCGATGGATTGACCCCTTAAAGGAATTTGAGAATCCTTTAGAGGGAATTCTTGCGCAAATCAAAAATCTCATTGGCAAAGCAGCTCCCCAAGAGTTGCAGTATGGTTGTCCCTTAAACAATTTGGTGCAGGAGATGGCTCCCGTTGATAAGGAATTTAAAAATCGACTGGAGGCCGCGCTGCTTTATTGGATTGAAGGAATGGAGCAGGAACTAAAAAGAGCGAAGAAGCTTGGATATTTGCGGGACGACGTGAGTGCTCGCCAAGTGGCGCACTTTGTGGTTATGGCACATGAGGGTTTTTACGGAATGTTAAAGGCGCTACCGGATCCCAAGGCTTTTAATGCTTTGTATGATTCTTTAAAAAGATATTTTGAAACAATTAAGGCATAAAGCCCTCTCTTAGTCATCAGAGAGAGCTTTAGGTGAGAATTTGGATGCTTTTAGGTTCTGATTGATCTTGATGTTAGAAAGTGCGATATCGGTTCCGCGTTTATTCTGCACATTGCGAATTTTGATGCTTGTCGCACGGAATTTTCCACCTGGTAACTTTTTATATTCTCCAAAATCTATTGTCTTCACCAACTTTGACTGCTTGTCGAAGCATTCAGCTTTGATCGGTAGAAATTCTTTCGCCGAGACATAGCTCACGATTTTGGAGTAGTTTGGCGAATTTGCGGAAACATCGCTTTCGACAAGATAGAACTTACCGCCCTTAACTTCGATTTCTTTTTTTACTGTCGTTGTCGCAGATGAGTCGCGGTTAAAGTCAAAATCCTCGGCACTGAGTTCGGATCCCAGAATGCCACCTTTGCTGTTTTCACCTGTCAGACGGCGGACTTGTTTTGAAGATGGCAGATAGATCCATTTGTCTTCTTTATCATTCTTCATCGTGGCAAGCAGCGCCGTTCCTTTTAGGTCAGCGGGTTTTAGCATTCGGACCATCATGGAGTGATCTTTTTTTGATGGGCTCATGCGCCAGATCTGCATCTGACGTTCTTTGCTGGAGCCATCGGCCTCGATGATCTTCATCTCGGCAATAAAGGATTCGTCTTTGGTGCTGATGCGGGAACTCATTTCCTTACCCAAAGTTTCTGCCGTAGGTAAGCCTTGTGCCCACAGTTTGAAAGGAGCACTGATCAACACGATTGCCAGAAGGACTGAAGCTGCTGTTGCCATAACTTTCTCCTTCTTCCAACGTAATGGTCCCAGAAGCCATGGGCAACTTTTCAGCATTGTTGGTAAAAGAATCAAATCTCCTACCAGACCCGCCAGCATAGACAAAAGCATATAGAAACCAAAGATGCGGTTCATGGCAAAGTACGAGGCCATGAATACTGAGAATCCAGCCAGTAACGTCAGACTGGAGATCAGGCACGGATTCCCTTCCAACCACAGGGCTTTTTCGATATCGAGGTTTCCGCTCTTTGTGTTCTTTTGCATAACTTTGAGTCGAGATAAAAGATAGACGGTGTTGTTAAATGCCAATCCCAGAGCGATCGAAAAGATGATCGCCACACTGGGCTTGATCGGAGTTTCGGAAATCGCCAGAAATCCTAAAAGTGCCGCCGGAGGAACTAAGTTCGGAATACACGCTACCAAGGACCAACGCAGAGATTTAAAAACAAAGACCAAAACAATAACGATCGCCAGCATTGATTGCCAGAATCCAAAGATCAGTTCGTGAGAAAGGTCGTTGTTCAGCGAGTGAATAGTCGAACCCATTCCAGTGACTTGTACTTTCATATCGGGGAAGATTTTTTCCGTTTTACCACGAATGACTTCGACCAAACTGTGAAGCTCATTACCTGGTAGATCTTGAGTTCGTACCGAGATCCGTGTTTTAGAGCTATCGGCATTTAAGAAATTCTTTAATGGGCTTTCATTTGAAAGTGAATAGAGAAAGAAAATCTCTGCCGTCGAGCTGCGACTTGCTGGTAAACGAGAATGGTGAAAGCTTGCGGCTGCGACGAGGTCTGGTAAGCTCACGACACTGCCAATGCCTTTGGTATTACGCAGGTCTGCCGAAAGCGTGTCTAACTTTTCGATCAGTTTCGGATCATTCCATGAATCCTGTTCACCAGCGACCTCAATATCTACTGGAATCATGCCGCCTAATTCTTTATCGATAGTTTCAGTAGATAATCGCACCTGGTGATTTTGTGGAAGATCATCAAATAAACGAGCAGACCAGGACAAGCTGTGACCTTTTAGTGCAAGCCCCAGGGATATTATAATGATGCCTGTTGTCCAAAGCCCGCTGCGACGGAAAAGGTAAAGGCCCCAACGCGCCTTTGCCCACGCCCATTCGCGAGCTTGAGGTCCTTTAAGAAATAAAAGAAGCGGAAAGAGAAGGACCGTTGTTACAATCCATCCAGTCACAATGGAAATGGCTGCGGTCACGCCGTATTCACGAATTAATGGCACATTCGTGGTCAGTAAGCTTAAGAAACCAATCATTGTCGTCAAGGAGGCAATCATGTTGGGTTTCAAGATGGATCTGAGAGTCGTCATCACAAGCTCTTCATGAGGTTTCTCAGGGGAGGCCTTTTTCTCTTCGGCATATCTAAGCAGTGTATGAATACACAGAGAGACGACGTCGACGGTTGTCAGAATCGGAATTGTCGTGGAAAGAATCGAGAATGGCAGACCAACCAAAGCCATGACGGCTACCACCAGGATATTGGCGCACAAAATGACGACGAAGGAAATTATCAAGGGGGAGAAATTAGAGAAAATAAGCGCCAAGACGATAAAACACGCGACAAAACCCAGAACCACGAAATTTCTTAATTCCGTTTGTAGCAATTGTCCCACATCGGTCTGAACAGCGGGAGTGCCGCCGAGTTGAACTTCAGCAAAAGGTAATGAGGCTGCTGCGGTGACTTGTAGATGTTGACGTAAAGCTGTCAGCTCATGGGTGTTGAGTCGATTAATACTCACTATAATAGAGGCTGTCTTACCATCTTTTGAGATCAAAGTCGGAGCAATAATTGGATTGGCTAAAGTTTCTGTCTTCCAATTTTTAACGGGAACACTTTTTAGCAAGGGGCCAACGCTTAAACCATTTTCGTTGCTGATTGCACCCTGAACTGTTGCCAAAGAAAGAGCGGTTCGCACACCGGGGTAGTGGGCCAGAAGATCTGTTAATTGCTCCAGATCTGAAATCTTGGATTGATTGAACCAATCGCCGTTATCATTAATAACTTTCGCCGTGATGATAAATGGCTGAACTTCTGAAAGCTGAAATGTCTCGCGACTTTTTTCATCCATCTTTAAAAGCGCATTATCTTTGGGAAGAAACTGTTTAAGACTGTACTGAGTCGTCAGTTTCGGCAGAGCAAACAAGCTTGCGAGGGTTAAAACAATCACGCCCATCAGAGAAGTGATGGCCAAGGATTTTCTTGAAATTTTCAAAGGCATTCGCAACATCCGCTCAGTCCTTTTCCTTAATTAGAGTCGTTACAATATATCGGTTGTATTTTTCCTCTCTGGAATGTGCTGAAAATCGAATAAAAAATTAACAGGAGCATAGTTAAACACGTGAACTTCACATTTCCGCAAAAAAAGTAAAAAAGTTCTTCGATGTTAGACCTTTTGACTGATTGAAAAATGAGAATACATCCTAACGAAAAATGTTTCTTTAGATTTCGGACGAAGAGCCGTAACGTAGATCCATGATCAATAAGCAAATCACTAAAAGTGTTTTCGTATTTGCTGCTTTTCTGTTTTCGCAGTCGGCATTTTCCTCTGCCACGATCGAATCAGAGTTTGAGCTTGTTCTTCCAAAGCAGTTCCAACAAAATCTTATCGAGGAAAAATGGAAATCCCTGGTTAATAAGGAATTTAAGGCAAACTGGCAATTTCCTGATCAGATGGTAGATGCACAAGACGGTGTGCAGGTTCAGCTGCAAGGTCTTTCGTTAGCGCTAAAGACGCAACTGCAAAAGCCGGATTTGGGATCTGAGCAAACTCAGATTATTCTGCAATCAAAAGATCTGTCGGCGCAAATGACTATTGCTAGCATTTCGGTGGACCAATGGATTGAAAAGACGGTGAATGGAATTACAGGTCGTTTTCATCTTGAAGCCTCATGTTCCAACGTTGTTCTAAATATGAAAGCGGGAGCTGGAACATTCGCAATTGCAGTTTCTCCCGAAGTGGCTTCCAGTGCAGCAAATGGACGAGTGGAAGATGTGAGCTTGTCCTGGCAGAAAGATGCCTGGAGTGCACAAAGCTTTTCCTGTAAGGGAGCAGAGGGTTTTGATCAAATCGTGAACCAGCAAATTTCTCAGATTTCCCTGGACTCCGCGGCTTTCGTCAATCCTAAGAAAGCTATTCTGCTTTCATATCTAAATGATTATATAGGTAAGTGGACTTTCGATCTTTCCAAGCCCCGTGAGTTGGTAAGTGCCCGCTCGGATATTCAAATGAGTATGATTGTGGATAGCTTTAATGACACGAATCCAGAGCAGATCACTGCAAAGGGGCGTGTGATTATGAATTTCACCCGTGTAAAGCAGAACACCTCTAAAACACTGGTGCTGTCTAAAGAAGCCCCTCAGTATGCAACAAAATCGCAAGCGATGATTCGGTTGCCGGGAACTTTGGCCAAAGAAATTATCGCACAGGCTTATTCCGCTGATTCTTGGGTTCATCAGTTTTACTCGACGCAGGTTTCTGGATTCTCGACCGTGATGAATTCGCGTTTCATGCAATGGTTTGTCTGGCCGGAGCTTATGGATTATCCGAAATCAAGTAAGTTCTTATTTAATGTTTATTCGAACCAGGATCCGAAAATTTCGGGTTCGGGTTTAAGTTACCAAGTGAACCTTAATTTACTAAGTCAGATGCAGGCGCCAAAGAATGGAAGCTATATTCCATTCATGAACTTTGTGGTTCCATTTAACAGTGCTATCACCTTCGGCGTCATAGATAGCAAAGCGAGCGTCAAGTTTAGCAAAACCAGTATGGATCTTAAATATGGATGGGATTCTTCTTATGTGAAAAGGTATTCGCCTAAGACACGTTTTGCTTCATCAACGATCGAAGGAAAAATCTTAGATGCGATTTCCGGTAAAACAATGAATGTTGCTTTGCCGGCGATCCCAGTGATGGATGGAGTGAGTCTTAAAGTCAAAAAGGCAACTTCACTGTCGAATTCAGATTTGCTTCTGCAATTGGCTCCTTAGAAAGAGCGCCCGATCGTAAGCAAATAGGAATCATTCTTGGAATACACCCCCAGCGGATTTTCACTGCTGCCAGCAATGAAGTCCGCTGTGAGGTTGACGCTCCAGGCATCAAAGAATCTTCGCCCTAAAGACAGTTCCACAAAATGACTGTAGTGAACAGTATCATAAAGTCCCAGAAGCGAAGCATTCCAAACTTCTTTCCAGGTTAAACGTCCCCCCGCCATCCAGGATCTGCGAAATATTTCCGTGATCGAGATGTTGGAGTCGTTTTGTTTTTCGGAATCTAAGAATGAGTATTGAAGTATCGCAATCAACATCGCGTCACTAAAATTGAAAGTCTTTTCGACTCCTAAGACGTGTTCATGAAGCCATCCGGGAAGATTCACATAATCTCCATAGTCATCGGTATAGCTGGTGGCATATTTAAAAAGAAAATCCCATTGATGGCTGACTAAAGAAAATCCTCCCTGGCGAATGCGGCGCTGTTTCGTATTCAAAATGACGTCGGGGTCGACTTGGATAACTGTCTTGGGAGAAACTTGTACGATCGTTCCAGTGACCTGGGGTTCGATAATTGGATAGGGTCCTGCGCCATCAAAACCAGTCAATGTGATGTCGAAAATCGAAATAGTTTTTTGCAACCGGAGAGCAAAGTTATTATCTAAGGCACTATTCAGAGTTTGATCATTCCCCCAGTGATAACGGAGATTTGCGGGTAGTAATAAGACGATATTGTTTCCGGGGACTTGAGGCACAAAGACATCTCGAGGGAGCCAACGGCTGTTTTCACCGGGCATAATTGATTCCCGCGATTGGGGAATGTACATGAAGTCATAGTCAAACCATTTCAAGGATTCCGAAATCATCAATGAGGGTGAGCCCAGCTTCTTTGAGCGAGTGGGATCATAGATTTGTCTGCGATTCACAATATCAATGGGATTATATCCGTCAGTCACCCCCCAAGTGACCAGGTGATATCCCAATGAGATATTCAAAACGTCCTTTTGAAATTTGATGTAGGCTTCGGACGGCTCGAGAAAGACCTGTTCGTCGGTGGATTTATTGTCGGGATTTGCGATCAGCACAGGCTTAAAATAGAATCGCCAGTGTTCGCCTTGTTTCCATTTCGCCAAGGGATCGATTTCAAGTTTGAATAAACTGGTGTTGGTGTCCTCGCCATATTCCTGTGGAAAGTATTGTTCTGACATTTGCAGATCAGCACCAAAGCTCCACTCGGATTCTGCATTGGCATTCCCATGCCAAATCATGATAGAAATAAGAAGGACGAGAATTTTCATCGCTCCAGTGTAGTCGTATGCACCTTAGACCGTCTGCATGACTTCTGACAGTTTGTGGTGTACCATGATGAATGAGGACTAACTATGCAAACATCTGCGACAGGTTTTGAAACAGATCACCTATTTTCAATTTCATCAGAGGAAGAGCTGATCAATTGTTTTCGATTGCGCGATCAGAAAAAGTTGATCCTACCTGATAACATGGATTATCTCTTTAATGTTCGCTCCTATTTCACCTGGAAAGAGCCTTCCGGAGTTTATACCTATCTGCTTTTCAAAATGCCGAATTGGGATATGCCTAAGGGAGTTGCCTTTAAAAGAACCCACTCCGGTGGCGAGCCCACAGGTGGCTTGTGTAATTGGTGTCACTCTTATGGATCATCTGAAGACATCGGATTATTGTCAGTTGCTATGAGTACGAACGTGAGTAATTCCTATCTGCTTTGTCAGGATCTACGTTGTATTGAAAGAATCGAAGACACGGCAGCAATGTCTGGTAAGAGTCCCGACAAAAACATTGCGGACCTTTATTATAAAATGTCTAAACTCTTTGAAAACATCAGCAGCTTCAAAGCAGACTAGCGGTGGGCTTCGCCCCACTGAGCCATCATTTCTAAAACAGAGCTCAGGCTTTTGCCTTTGACTGTTAACGAGTACTCCACGCGTGGTGGAATTTGATCAAAGACATCCCTTTTAATGATTTTATCGTCTTCCAGTTCGCGGAGTTGTAAAGTCAGGACACGTGCTGAAGGATTTCCGGAAAGCCTTTGTAATTCATTAAAACGTTTTCTGCCTGAGAGCAGGTTAAAAAGAATCATGGGTTTCCATTTGCCGCCGATGACTTGCATCGTTTTGGTAACCGGGCAAGGTGATGATTTTGGCTTTTTATTGGATTTTGTAACCATTTGAAACTCCACAGATTTTTTAAAAACTTCACAGTAACAAAATAGTGCGTACTTACATTATGTTAGTGTTGGGATTAGTATAACATAAGTTCAACAAGTAGATCTATATCTGATAGGAGATTTTATGATCGCAATCACAGGGGCCACAGGACATTTAGGCAAATTGGCAGTTGAGGCGCTTTTAAGTAAAGGTGCAAAGCCTCAGGAGCTCGTTGCTATTGTTAGAAACAAAGAAAAAGCCAAAGATCTTGTCTCAAAGGGAATCACAGTGCGTGAAGCCGACTATAGTAATGTGGATCGTCTACAACAGGCATTGGAAGGTGTGGATAAGCTTCTTTTCATTTCGGGAAGTGAAGTTGGTCAACGCGTTCCACAACATACGAATATTGTGAATGCCGCAAAAAATGCCAAAGTTAAATTCATTGCTTACACAAGTATTTTGAATGCAGATACCAGCAAAATGCTTTTAGCCAAAGAGCATCTGGTCACAGAGAAACTTATCGAGCAATCGGGCATCAAACATGCATTCTTAAGAAATGGCTGGTACGTCGAGAATTATACGGAACAGTTAGGCAATGTTCTTAAAAGTGGTGTTATCGCAGGCGCTGCTCAGAATGGAAAAATCAGTGCTGCGACTCGCGCTGACTATGCGACCGCCGCAGCGGCCGTAGTTCTGGGCGATACTTCAAAGAACACTACTTATGAGCTTGGCGGAGAAGCGTTTACTTTGTCTGAGCTTGCGGCGGTGGTCTCGCGCGCCAGTGGCAAAAAGATCGAGTATAAAGATATGCCGACAGGAGAGTACGCGAAATTACTGATGAGCTTCGGAGTTCCACAAGGTTTTGCCGAAGTTTTGGCAGACTCAGATGCCGGGATCGTTAGAGGAGAACTTTATACGACTCGCGATGATCTTAAAAAATTACTGGGCCATGCGCCTTCTTCACTGGAAGAAACAGTGAAAAAGGCTGTTCAGCAAAACGCGTAGTTACTTTTTCAAAGTCAAGCGAACCGGGCAGTGGTCAGAACCCAGGACATCTGGGCAATGGACCGCTGCCTTCAAGCGATCCGAAGCTTCTTTGTTCACCAGGAAATAGTCCAGGCGCCAACCAATGTTCTTTTCGCGAACACCCGGGCGATAGCTCCACCACGTATAGTGATCTGGTCCCTGCTCGAACTTTCTAAAAGCGTCGACCCATTCAAGCTTGTCCAGAAATTTTGTCATCCAGGCGCGCTCTTCAGGAAGGAAACCTGCATTTTTGGTATTGGTTTTCGGATTACGCAAGTCGATCTCTTTGTGGGCAATATTAAAATCACCGCAGATCATAACTTCCCGTCCTTTTTTTCGAAGAGCTTGGAGGCGTTTTTCTGCTGCTGCACAAAACTCCAATTTGAAAGGCAATCTGGTGTGCTCGCGTTGGCTGTTCGGAAAATAGCTGTTTACGACTGTAATGGGGCCGAAATCCGCTTCGATCCAGCGTCCTTCAGCGTCGAACTTTGGAATGCCTAGGCCGACGCGCACATCATCGGGTTCTTTTTTAGAATACATCGCCAGACCCGAGTAACCGGGCTTTTCTGCAAAGGCCCACGCAGAGTGGTACTTGGCGGGATGATAAAACTCTTCGTCCTTTTTAATCGCTTCATCAGTGATTTTGATTTCCTGTAAGCAGACAACGTCCGCTTTTTCTTTTTCAAACCATTCACGGAAGTTCTTTTTATGAACAGAACGTAGACCATTCACATTCCAGGAAATCAATTTCATTTGGGACCTCATTCGTCTGACTATTATAGCAAACTTCCGATGACACGGAAATAAAGACTTCCTATGATAAGTGATATGTTAGTTCAAATCATAATTGCTCTTGGTATAGGTATTGTTGCGGGTGGCCTGGATATTATTCCGATGCTGAAGGACGTTAAGTCCAAGCCTCCAATATATCGCTACTCTATAGTGTCGGTGTTTTTTCAGTGGGTTTTGTTGGGATTGTTGATTCCCTTTGTTTCCTGGGACGTCCAGCCTTGGTTGAAAGGATTCATCGTGGGCTTTTTGGGTATGATTCCCACGATGATCCTGACTTACGGGAGAGTTCAAAATTTTCCTATCGCGCTCCGAATTCTGGTGCACGGTGGAGTTTTAGGGACATTAATTTCCGTGGCTTGCGATGTACTCTTCAAGCTTATCAAATGATCCCGTCCAGCCCTGAGTCATGCCAGCACGTCCTTTGATAAATGTTTCGAGTTCTTCCGCAGTGTAATCGCCAACGACTTCCCATGTGACTGTCACGCGAGTTTCATTTGGGCTTTCCTCCGCAAATAGCACCGTGGTTTGCATCACTGCAGGCCAGGTGGGAGCCATCGGATGACGGGATTGGTTTTCTTTTTCGTCCGTGAATTCTTGTGTGTAAACCAATTTGTTCGGAGCAGAGATTTCCAAATACTTTGCCCGGCCGTACATTTTTAAGCCCGCATCGTTTTCCATACAATAGAATGTCGTTGCACCAGGTTTGATATCCGCGCGCAAGAATTTCATATTAAAGCCCGTTGGTGCCAGCCATTTCGCGAAATGTGCGGGGTTCGTCCACATTTCAAACATGGTATTAATTGGGGCTTCAAAAACTCGGTTGATAACGAATTTTTCCTTGCCTGTGGATTCTTTGTCCAGGAACTCCGCCAAGCGGTCCCAAGTGGAATTGCCACTTGCTTGTTTGATGAACTTTTTGGTTTCCTTCGCAGCTTCGGCAGTCGCCAGAGCCATTGTCATATCCATTTTTGTTTTGCCGCCTTTCATTTCCTCGAAAGTAACAGTGACTCTGAAGAGAGGTGGGCGGTCTTCACCGCCGCCGTGGTCATAGACCAAGCGGGAATACTTTTCGACTTCGTGATAGACTGTTTTATTTTCCCAATCCGTGCCATCAGGTCCATGCATGGTATAAGACCAATGACCTCCGACACGAAGATCTTTGCTGTGAGTAGTAATGGTAAAACCACGAGGTCCCCACCACTGCGCAACTTGCTTTGGATCTGTCCAGGCATCCCACACCAGTTTTACAGGGGCATCATAAATACGTGTGATATAGATTTCGTTCGGTTTATTTCTTGCGCCCATTTTTTTTCCCTTTCGATTTCTTTTCTTTAGCAGTGACGGTTTTCAAGTAAGCATCTAAGCGATCAAAACTTTCTTCCCAATAAGTTCGGTATAGTTCCATCCAATCGGCCACATCGCGCAAGCCGTCGGCATTGATTTTACACGGACGCCATTGAGCGTCTCTTGTTTTCGTAATCAGACCGGCTTTCTCAAGAACTTTTAAATGTTTTGTGACAGCTGGCAGACTCATCTCTTTAAGAAACGGCTTCGCTAAATCCGTGACGCTTGATTCCCCCTTGGAGAGGTGGGCAAGCATCGCCCTGCGAGTGGGGTCTGCGAGAGCTTGAAAGGTTTGGCTTAACTGGTCCATATTTTACCTATCAGTTAATTAACTTATAGGTTAATTATACCAGTCTTTTGGGGTTTGTCAAAAAGGCCACATTTATCCGTTTATTCATATAGTTAGGGGGTGGAGAAGACTTTCTGCAAAGGGCTATGGGAAATGGTGGTTTCCGATAAACAGAGCGGTTATCGTTTAGAAATTGAGGTTAGAGGTTGCCATGAAAATTGCATTTTTCAGTGCTCGTAAATACGAAGAAGAAGTTTTTAGAAAATCACGGGAGAATTCAGACATTGAGTATGATTTCTTGGAGTCGCGCCTTACGGAAAAGACGGCGCAATTGGCCAAGGGATACAAAGGCATTTGTGTTTTCGTTAATGATGTATTGAATGAGACCGTTCTAACCGAGCTTCATAAAGTAGGCGTACGTTTTATCGCACTTCGCTGTGCCGGATTCAATAACGTCCATCTTCCCACCGCGAATAAACTGGGAATTAGGGTCGTGCGAGTTCCCGAGTACTCTCCGTATGCCGTTGCTGAGCACGCGGTGGCCTTATTGCTCACTTTGAACAGAAAAGTTCATCGAGCTTATGCGCGGGTGCGTGATTTGAATTTCTCTCTCGAGGGCTTAGTCGGCTTTGACCTGCATGGAAAAACAGTGGGAGTGATCGGCACGGGAAAAATTGGTAAAATCTTTGCGAAGATCATGAGTGGATTTGGCTGTAAGATTTTGGTTTATGACATTAAAATCGATCCGGAGATCTCAGCACTTGGCAGCTATGTGACGCAAGATGAGCTCTTTAAAAACTCAGACATCATCTCCTTACACTGCCCACTGAACGATAAGACTCGGCATCTTTTGGATAAAGCCGCGTTTGCTAAGATGAAATCAAACGCTATTATCATTAATACTGGTCGCGGTGCTTTGATTGACACGCATGCATTGATTGATGCCCTAAAAGTTCATCGAATTGGGGGAGCGTGTTTAGATGTCTATGAAGAAGAAGAGGGAATCTTTTTTACCGATCAATCCAGTTACGGCATTACAGATGACGTCTTGGCTCGTTTAACGACTTTTCCCAATATCATACTTACGTCACATCAAGCCTTTTTGACTCAAGAAGCCCTGGAGAATATTGCCGACACGACTAAAAAGAATTTTGTTTGTTTAGTTGATGGAACACTCTGTGAAAACGAGGTTACGAACATAACCTGAGGTGTTCGACGAGAATTTCTCCAATAAGATGCCGAAAGTTTTTCGAAATGAATTGTGGCCTTCTAAGTATCTTCTGGCGAGCACCAGATCAGGGGCTTGGTTGAAAAAATCAGATTAAGTTTTCGTATCAGTTCCCCGAAAGGTCCCTTGATTGGGTACTTTTTTAGAGTGAGATGGATATGAATATGAAAATGAGTTTGAAGGCAAAGCTGTTCGCGCTTTGTTTCGGTATGGCCACGATTCCGGTCGTTGTGGGTGGGGTGGCTTTCTGGGGAATTCAAGGCATTGGTCATTCTTATGAAAAGATCACGGGTGGTGTTCTTAGAAACATCGAAGTAGCTGACCAAATGTATCTGCATTTCCGTGCAATTCGTATCAGCCTTAGAAGTTTAGGCCTTCCCGGTTTGACTCATGAACAGGGACTTCAATACGTAAAAGAAGTGAATGACAGCATTGCTGCTTATGAAAAAGCGAATGCACTTTATTTGTCGTACGGTTTTTTGCCGGGCGAGCAAGAGCAATACGATAAAGTTAATGAGACATGGATTGCTTTTAAATCGTTAGGCGGGAACGCCTTGAAATTGTACTTGTCAGGTACGACAGAAGATAAGCAGAAGCTAATCGATATTTTTTTAATAGATTGTCCTAAATACGCTCAAGCCTATGATTCGGCCATCGCAAACCTTGTTTCATTCCATCATAAGAATGGCGAGGTGTGGTTGGGAGACGCACATGCGACCAGCAAAGAAACGAATCTCACAGTCCTTGTGACTAATATCATTGGAGTGTTGATGGGTCTGGGGTGTGGGGCCTTGGTTGCGACGTCTCTTTCCAAATCCATCGCCAAAGTGTCAGAAGAAATTGCTCAAGGAGCAGCTCAGGTAAATCATGCGGCGGAACAAATCACGGATTCGTCTCAATCTTTGTCATCAGCTTCCTCGCAACAGGCGGCTTCTCTTGAGGAGACAGTTGCAACGATCGAAGAACTGACGGCTATGGTTAAGACGAATTCTGAAAATGCCAGACAGGCAGCAAAGCTTGCGACATCAACCCGTGAAAACGCGGTCAAAGGTGAGCAGGACGTTCGTGCTTTGATTGTATCCATTGAAACAATTGCCGCCGATTCCAAAAAAATTGCGGAAATTACTTCAGTTATTGATGATATCGCCTTTCAAACAAACTTGTTGGCCTTGAATGCCGCAGTCGAAGCTGCGCGCGCCGGCGAACAGGGGAAAGGATTCGCGGTCGTTGCAGATGCCGTGCGCAGTCTTGCACAAAGAAGTGCGGAGTCAGCTAAGAATATAGCCACCCTGATTAATGAAAGTGTTGAGAGAATTGATGAAGGCAGCAATAAAGCCCGACAAAGTGGTGTGGTGTTTTCTGAGATCGTTACTTCAATTAAGAAAGTGGCAGATTTAAGTGGCGAAATTTCCACCGCGAGTGAAGAGCAAGCGAACGGAATCGTGCAAATGGGCAAAGCCATGAATGATCTTGATCAGGTGACCCAGCAAAACGCCGCTGCTTCCGAAGAAGCGGCTGCATCGGCCGAGCGTTTGGCCGACCAGGCAAAACAGCTGCGTACGAACGTAAATGACTTGAATCACATCGTGGCTGGCAACGCGGCACCGGTGGCTGCTCTGGCTGAAGATGATTCGACGACTCACCTCAATACAGTTCGTTTGGCATCCTAGATCTAAATTGTATTGTTCAGTTCTGCCATGATCAGGTATAAGCGGGGTGATGGCAGTTAAGATTTCACGAATTTTTCATGCGGGTTATGTATTTGAGTGCGAAGGCACTCAAATTGCTTTTGATCCTATTTTTGAGAATCCGTTCAGTCGTAATTGCTTCGCTTACCCCGAGATTGAGTTCGATTCTGCTAAAATGAGGGAACTCAATTTCTCCGCCGTCTTTATCTCACATCATCACGATGATCATTGTTCGTTTGACAGTTTAAAGATGTTGAATCGAAATACGCCGATTTACATGTATTGTGTTCATCCCGAGATGTTTGCGTGGCTTAAGCAACTTGGTTTTAAGAGCATTCATTCCTTGCAGTTAGGAAAATCTGTTGGGGTGGGGCCTTTTGAAGTAAAGTCCCATGCAGCTTTAGATATCGATGTGGATTCCATTTTTCAAGTGAATGTCCAAGGTCTTAAAATATTGAATGTGGTTGATTCCTGGATTGGTGAAGAAACCATGCGTATTCTGATTAAGGAAAAGTCATGGGATCTTATCATGTGGCCTTTTCAGACGATGCGGGAGCTTGAAGTCCTGGAGCCATCAAGGGCCGTGCCTTCCGACAGAAAGATTCCGGTCGAGTGGCTGACTCAGTTGCAAACGCTGACTCCCAAATATCTTATTCCCAGCTCGTGTCAATTTCGCATGGAGGAGTGGTCTTGGTATAATCAGGCATTCTTTCCTATTTCGTATGAACTGTTTGCCAGACAAGTGTCTGCGGTTTTACCAAAGACTCATATCGTGCGTTTGAATCCCGGAACAAGTTTTCAGATTTCTTCCTCTGGTATTGCAGCTGCGGCAAGTTTGCCATGGATAAAGCCGGTGGGTGATCAAAATTTAGATTATCATTATGAACCTAATTTAGTTCCACCGAAAACGGGCGAAATTGCGAAGCATTTTCCTGCGTTGAGTGCCGAACAAATGCAGCGGGTGTTTACCTACTGCCAGACGGAGCTTCCTCTGAAATACGCCGAGGTCGGGCCATCGGGTGATATCTTTTTTAATAAAACAAGATTGTGGCAGCTTTCCATTTTTGATGCGGACGGCGCGGAGAAGGTTTTTTTATATAAATTGAATGATGAACATATGTTGCCCATCCTGCCGGGAACTCAATTTCCTGAATGGAAAACGGAAGTCATCGCCAGTAAGCTGTATTCTGCATTAACAACGGGTGAGAGCTTAACTTCCTTGTATCTTCGCGTGGACAAGTCTGTGGATGTCGATGTCGTGGAAGATCCCTTGATCCGCTGCTTGTTTAACGTAGAATTTGGTACATATCAAAAAGCGCAGCTTGATAGAATTCAGCAAGAGGGGCTCTGATGGCAGTGATTCAACTATCGCCGTTTTCCAAAAAAGTGATCGAAGCGATTTTGAAAATTCCGAGTGGAAAAGTGGCGACTTATAAACAGATTGCGGAGCTTGCGGGGAAGCCGCAAGGTTCCCGTGGTGTTTCATGGATTCTGCATTCTTGTTCAACGACTTATAAGCTGCCGTGGCATCGGGTTTTAAACTCGCAAGGACGTATTTCGTTTGAAGTGGGAAGTCGAAATTATCGAGAGCAAAAAAAGAAGCTTGAGAAAGAGGGCGTTGAATTTAGCGCCGAAGGCAAGCTGGATTTGCGCAAATTTCAATGGAGCAAACGCCCGGCTAAAGCGAAGAGCCAGGCGTCCAAACCGAAAATGTTTTCTTAGAACGTGCGGCAGCCAGACAATTCAAGTTTGATGTCTTCTTTGCTGCCGAATTTTGATTTGCATTGGAAGCGGCCGTCTTTGGTGATTTGACTGATTTCCATCACTGCATCTGCAAACCATTGGCCGCCATGTTCACATTCCAAAGTTTGAATCCAATAGTGATCTTCGGATCTTTCCTCAGCCCGACAGTTTGGTTTGGGATTGTAGTTTGAAACGTCTTGATTGCAGATGTTGCCGTAACGAAGGAAGGGTGTTGTGGATCCATCTTTGTTAACCCAGCTAGCTGATAGTGGTTCAAAGTTAATCAGCACGTCACCTTTCTGGGAATTGCAGCGAAGTACAATGGCAGATGACCATGCATTCATAGAAACCAAAGTTACAGCGATCATTAGAGCGAATTTTTTCATCGCGACCTCCTTCGTCGAAGGTCGCATATGACAAAATCTGCGTTTCCTCGTCAATCGGGGAGATGTGCGTCATGATTAAAATAAGATAAAAGCGAACCCTCGCGGGCTCGCTTTTATGGGAGAGGAGTTTTTATGGAAGTTTGAAGAGGATCATTTCAGAATCCTCGCCAGCTTTGATGTTGGCGACTGCAACATCGGTCGCAGCAATCGCATCACCCGTTGCTAGTTTTTCTCCATTCACTTCAACGTTACCTTTTACAACTTGCAACCACATACGGCGATCGTCACCGATGGTGAAATCAATTTCCTCGGATTTTTTCAAGCGCGAGATATACATATCAGCGTCTTGATGAATTCCGATAGTGCCGTCACGGCCATCCGTAGAAATCACATGCACCAATTTCTGGGTCGCAAGTTCTTTCTCGAACGATTTCTGACCATATCCTGGTTGCACACCACGTTTGTTGGGCATAATCCAGATTTGGAAGAAATGCGTTTCTTTGTCTGATTCATCATTGTATTCAGAGTGAAGAACACCTGTGCCTGCGCTCATGCGTTGCACTTCTCCTGGTTTAATCACTGCCACGTTGCCCATGGAGTCTTTGTGTTGAAGGCCTCCAGAAATCACGTAAGAAATGATTTCCATATCACGGTGTGGATGGGTGTCGAATCCTGTGCCTCCAGCAATTCTGTCTTCGTTAATGACACGAAGTGGACCGAAGTGCATGTGCTCAGGGTCATAGTATTCTGCAAAGGAAAACGTATGACGAGATTTCAACCATCCATGTTCTGCCAAGCCTCTGTCGTTTGATCTTCTAACTGTTAACATACCTTTTTCCTTTCTGATGAGAGGCGCTGCCCCCACAAATAAACCTACTGCTGTCGTTAATGCGCCTAAGATAAATCCGCGACGCTTCAGGGGAATCTTCAAGTTCATGAGTGCCTCCCATGAACTAAGTATCGGTGATTTCCATGTTTAAAAAAATTAATAAGATTTAATAGACTATATAGTTTATAGTTATATAGATTGGACCAAAATGGAGGTGGTGAGTGACCATAGATCAACTAGAAACACTTGAAATGATTGTGGAAAAAGGAAGTTTTAAAGCCGCCTCCGAGTTCCTTCATAAAACCCAGCCCAGTCTGAGCGTCGCTATTAAGAAGTTAGAGGAGGAGTTTGACCTCCAACTCTTTAATCGTGAGGAGTACCGCCCAAAACTCACACCTGAAGGGCTGATGTTTTACAACTGGGCGAAACAGACTTTATTTTCATTTCGCGAGCTGCAGACTGTCGGTCAGGAATTGGGATCTAAGAAAGTCGAACCTTTTTTGACTGTTGTTTTAGACCCTCTTGTGCGCTTTGAAGCGATCGAAGGGGTTTTTCAAGAAACCATTTTAAGCAAACATCCGACGGAAATGACATTTCGATCAGAGATCATGAGTGGAGGAATGAATTCACTTCTTTCTGGAGACGCCGATTTTTCGATTTCTACAAAATCTGTAGAAAATGAAAATATCGAGAGTGTTTTCTTTGATAAAATCGAAATGATACCTGTCGTTGCAAAATCCCTGGCTAAGAAACTGCCGAATCTCACTTATAAGTCCTTGAAGCAGTTTCCGCAGATTGTGGTTTTACAACAGGGAGATAAAGCGAATCTTTTGAAAAAGAATAGCAAAGGCGTCCTGGCTGATTCCAAGAAAAGCTATGTCACAGATCATTCTTTAAAGCATAGAATGATCTTAAATGGATTCGGTTGGGGAAGTTTACCCAGAACCGAGGTTGAAAAGGATTTGAAAAAAGAAACACTGGTTGAGATTCATGACGAACATGTGAAGCCGTTCTTCTTGAATTTGCATATCATGCGAATGAAGCATAAGCCCATGGGGCCCGTGGCCAAAGCCGTGTGGGAACAACTCCTGAAAAATTGTATTAATCAGAACCCTAAGAAGAGCCGTTCATAGTGACACGAATGTCATGTGAGTCTGAGCTGGCGATGCCCTATCATAGTTGTTCCTGTGGAGGACACTATGCCAGCCCGGCAGTACAAAAAATTTTTCCAGAATTACGTTGAAGCCTACAATCGCGGCCTTAAAGGCGATCTTGATACGGAGACAATTCAAAGCTTTTTTACGGAACGTTTTCTGGCGGCGGGACCTGATTCGGTTGAAACAGGTACAAACAACACCACCTTCTCGGCAACTTTACAGAAGGCCTATTCTTTTTATCAAAAGATTGGAACCCGAGAGATGCATCTTCGAAATCTTGTGGTAACACCGATTGATCGTTTTCATGACATGGTAAAAGTTTACTACCGCGCCGACTATAGTCCCGAGGGAAAACCAATAAAATCGATTGATTTCGATGTGACCTATTTTATTCAGATTACTGATGAGGGACCCAAGATTTTCGGATTTGTCGTTGGCGACGAGATGCAAGCCTATCGGGATGCAGGATTAGTTAGTTGATCTTAGCTTATAATCAAGACACCATAAGGGTTCGGAGGAATCACTTCTATGGCAAAAAAAATAGCAATTGGTGTCTTGGTAGTTATCGTTTTGTTCTTGGGTTATGTGTCCACTCGTAGCGGTTCGTTTCGTTATGAAAACAGCACGGTGATTAATGCACCAGCTGATAAAATCTTTCCTTATCTTTCAAACTTCAAAATGGGTGGTCAGTGGAATCCCTACGAACTGGTGGATCCCAACATGAAAAAAACCTATACGGGTGAAGATGGAAAAGTAGGCTCGGTATTTGAGTTTGAAGGAAATAAAGACGCAGGCTCCGGCAAACTTGAAATGTTGGACATCAAACCGAATGAATTTGTGCAAATTAAACTGACAATGACTGAGCCGATGCATGGTGAGCAGTTAATCGACTATAGACTGACTCCGGAAGGAACTGGAACAAAGTTCACTTGGACAATGCACGGTGAGGGCGGCTTTATGACGAAGCTGATGTCAGTACTTATCGACTGCGAAAAAATGTTTAAAACTCAAATGGACAAGGGCTTTGAGAATTTGAAAAAGGTTGTTGAGGCTCCGGCTGGCACAACGCCGGTTGTGGAACCTGCAACAACTCAATCTCCAACGAACTAAAACCAGCGTTTGTGTTCAATGATAAGGCAGCGATCAGAGACGACTTTGATCCCTGCCTTTTCTGCTTTTGCCTCTGCTTCGGGGTGACTGATTCCCAATTGCAACCATAAAACCTCCACTCCGCCAACGGCTAAGACTTCCTCAACCACTTCGGGGATTTTGTCAGAACTTCTGAACACGTCCACAAATTTTCTATATTCAGCGGGCACGTCCTTCAGTGAGGGATAAATTGTAAAGCCATTGGCATCGTGTTTCTTGGGATAAGTTCCGACCATTTCCCAGCCATGATCACGCATATACAAAGGTACATAGTGACTGGCTTTGGTTGGATCTGGACTCAGTCCATACACCGAAAATTTTTTGTACTTTTCAAGCAGGCCTTTGATTTCATTATCTTTGACGTTCATTGTGGATTCCTATTCGGTTGTTCTGGCATTTGAACCTCCTGGCTTTAGGCTCCTACACCTGTTCACAATATTCAATATTTCGAATAACAAGAAGGTCAATTCCTTGACAAGATTTGGCGGCCTTAATGAAATCATCGGCAACGAGGTGACCATGCGATTCCTGGTTTTTATTCTTTTGTCTTTGTCAGCGACAGCGTCCTTGGCTTCTGAAAAATTTAATCACATCACATGCGAATACCAACAAGGTGAAGGTGAATGGGAATTTACGGCGGTGAACTATAACCGTGACGGATTCGAATTGTCTGCGGGGGATTCCGTGGCGAGTGTGGCGGCGTGGACTTCGACTCGTGCCATGAATATCGGTTATTGCATCGCTATGGTGGGGATGTCGGATGCAAATGCAGTCGAAAGTGTTCTGTATGTTTTTGAAGGAACTGAAATCTGGGGTGTCGATTTAAAAACCTGCCGGCCGCAAGGGGCCAATGTCTCAATCACCAAGAAAGACACGCAAATCTCGGTGCGTGGCTCGGTCGTAGAGATGTCTGTGGAAAACTGGTATGACCAAGGATCTCCCTTATTAAAGATGAAGCATTATATTCCCTTGGTTTCGGAAAACGAAAGAGTCACTGAAATCGCGACGCAAAAGTGCGCAGATTTTCGTCCTTAAGATTTTGTAGTACTCGGCTTGGGATAGTACTCGTGAGGAACTTCCAGGCCACGGCGAACAATTTTTTCTGTCATAATGGAATTCTTCATCAATAATGATGAAACCACATAGGCAATTGAGCAACAGCCAAGCAGTGGAATCAATCCCAATGGCTGTTTAGTTCCTTCCAAAGCAAAAATCACTGACGTTAAAAGTGCCCGCGATGATCCAGCAAAAAGGGCTGCCATTCCGACCAGAGCCATTGCGTGAGGATCAATATTCCATTCTGGAAATAACATTGTTAGACCCGTGCCCACAATGAAACCAAAAGAAGCTCCCAAAGTTAAAAGGGGAGCAAGGGTTCCGCCCGAAGTCCCACTTCCCAAAGCCAATGCCCAAGACAGAAATTTCCACACTAAGATGCTGGCCGCCGCGTCAACAGTCAGGGAGCCACTCAGACTCATTGAGATATTGCCGTAGCCAACACCCAGGCTGCGCGGTTCGACTAATCCGATGAAGCCCACGGCCAATCCACCGATGGCTGGCCACCACATCCAGTGAACGGGAATTTTTTCGAAAGCGTCTTCGATCCAATAGATCGATTTCGTCACAACGATACAAAGAAGCCCCATCAAAAAGCCAAATAATAAGAACACCAATAGTTGAGTGACGTTGGTGTCTCCCAGTGCAGGCATTTGAAAGAATGATTCGTTGCCAATCAAAAGCCCGCGCAAAGTTGAGGCGATCACGGTCGCCAAGGCCACCGGTACAAAAGATTTCGCGCGAAATTCAAAAAGCAAAAGCTCAATAGCAATCATCACTGCAGAAAGGGGAGTGCCAAAGATCGCAGCCATTCCGGCAGCGGCCCCTGAAGCCAAAAGAATTTTTCTTTCATAAGATGAAACGGGAAGAATCTGTCCAATCCATGAACCCAAGGCTCCTCCGGTTGCGATGATCGGTCCCTCTGCACCAAATGGTCCTCCAGAACCAATGGCGATCGCGGATGATAAAGGTTTTAGTAAAGTGATTCGACGAGGAATGCGGCTATCACGTTGAAGAATGTTTTCCATTGCCTCTGGTATGCCATGACCACGAATTGCTTTGGATCCCCAGCGCGCCATGGCTCCCACGATCAATCCCCCGATCACCGGGATGATCACGGCAATCCAGCCCAAGGAGTTTTCTGCGGGGGAGTGGTTTTCGAATGAAAAGGTTTGAAAGTAAAAGAGGTTGGTACAAAGTTGAATCGCTAATAACAACCCCTTAGCGACGAAGGTCATGGCGATTCCAATCAAACAACTAAGTGAGTATATAAAAACAACCTGTCTTTTTCTGCTGAGCTCATGTTCTGCCATCAATATCTCCGATCTGAGGAATCTGCGCTGGGAGATGAAAAGCTTCAATGCTTTGGACCTTGCATCGAAACGGTGTGTCATGTAATTTCTGCTCAAGGAATCATGAATATGGAAAATACGAACTGCTGTGTCTGCCAAAAACCTAAAGCCAATTTAGAATGTGGTATTTGCCACGAACACGTTTGTAAGAAATGTGCGCAGTTTGTAGAAGAAGGCGCGTTCTCTTTTTATAAGGTGGTTCCGACTCCTCTTGATAAATCCGTTTTTTGCGGTCCCTGTTATGATCGTGAAATTGCACCAGCGATCGCGGACTATGAACAAAAGATGAAAAAAGCCAAAGGCATCAGCATCTTTATGAAAGACGACTCTAAGCTGACTCAGAAGTTCAGTCGTAAAGAAAATGCGATTGAGATCAAAGAATGCGATGACCGTGAAGAGCTGGTTATGCGTTTGGCATTCTTAGCTGTCATCGGTGGCTTTAATGCCTTGGTCGATGTGGAAATTAAATCAGAAAAAGTCAAACCTGGTGGCAAGTATCAGTATACGAAGTGGAGTGGGAAAGGCATTCCCACTCTGGTCACTTCGAGTAGATTTCTATAGTTCGTTATTGAACCGTGATCCAAACCCGGCTGATGCCGTATGATCGAACCAAGCGGTTGAAGGTATATCCATTATCAGGATGCATGCGAATGCAGCCATGAGATGCGGGTTTACCTAGTTTCGGCCAATTACCCCGTGGAGTTCCATGAAGGGCGTAACCTCCCGTGATAAAGACCGCGTAGGGCATATTGCCTAAACCGTTATAGTCTCCATCTGGATACTTGGTGGAAGTATAGCGATCATAGATGCGACCATCCGGATGGCGATCAAAATTAGGTGTGGTATATCCGGCCATGCCAGTGGAAACTGCCCATGATCCTCGCAAGCTTCCGTTCACATACAAGTACATGCGCTGAGAACCTTTTACCACCTGAGCCCAGACCGAACATGCATTTCGACTGCAACCACCGAAAGGTCCAAGGATGTCATCCATCACGGTGTTGATGTGGGCGGGCTTGCCGGTTTCTTGTTCATAGATTTTATCGTACTGATCAAGAATTTGTTCTACGTTGGGATCGAAGGGGTCGATATGTTCGAGCATGTTAGGAATGCGGTCATCGTCAATGTATGTGGAAACTTCAGCCTTCGCATAATTCCCCATTAATAGCAGAAGCGAAAGGCTGAAACATGTTACGTGATGGCTTGTTTTCATGTCACACCTCAATTTGTGAGTGGGTTTAACTTGCACTCAGTGTACTCTTGCGTACAAAAAATTGAGGTGGACCTAGGCTATTACGGGACTTCTGTTGCGGAAGGAACGACCAATGTTTCATTCTGCACATTGCGCATGATCACCTCAAATTGGTGTTTCAACAAATCGCTGTCGGAAATTGTGTGGCAGAACAAGAATGTCAAATGCAGGCGTTCTTTGTCGCTTAACTTGAAAAGATCCCACAGGCGTGGAAGCGTATCCATCGAGAAGTGTCTTTTTTTGTCGAATACAAGCTTCACGAAAGTTTTCGATACGTGAAGTCTGTCGGCACAATACTGCAGAGAGAACGAGTATTTCTTAGACTTCTCTGCAACAAATTTCTCCTTTAGAAAATCGCGGTAATCTGGGTAACTACCGATGTGAATTGGTTGAATCATACTTAACTCTTTTTGTTTGATTGGGCTTGGAAGGGCGAATGCCTCTCCGGATAGTTCTGTGAACATTGAAGTCACCTCTTCGGTTAATCGAAAATAATAATTTCTCGGGAAAGAAAACCGGGGAGTTCAATTTCCCCGGTTCATGGATTCGCGTACCCAATTCATCAATGAATTATTTACGGTCTTGATCTAGAGCGATTTCCATTCTGTTTACGCCAAGATTTACGCCGAAACCTTTTGCGAATTGGAATGAAACTTTAAGAGCGATTGTTGGAAGGTCGATACGAGTTGCAGTGATCAAACCAACGCCACCAAGGATAGCGCCTTGAGCTTGAGCTACATAGTATGTGCCAAGGATAGATTCTGGGTTTGAGTCAAAAAGAGCGATTTCAGCCGCTTGACCCGTCAATTCCATTTTACCCAAAGCGATCTGTGGAGAGAAAGGCTTAGCTTTCATAGTAACAGTTACAGGGTATTCGGCAGTTTGACCTGTTGGAGACATACAAGCCAAAGTTCCTTTACCGTTGTACTCGTAGTTACCAAGGATAACTTTTACGCCAGAAGCTGTCCCTTTGAAGTTCAAGTTACAAGCCCATGCTGGAGCTGTGTAAGCGTGAGCTTGAGAAACACCCAAAACCATTGCGATAGCCAAGAATACTTTTTTCATTTTTAATCCTCCTTAGGATTGTTTTCGTTAATCGTTTCGTTTTCCGCTGTTGCGGTATGGAGCAAGAGATAGCCGAGGCATTTTGCCCTGTCTAGACCCCAAACGGGACATTGTGTCCCGACTTGACGAAACGGGACAAACTGTCCCGAACTCTTGCGTTATTAGAGTTTTGTGTCTATATAGGTTCCATGGAAATCACTGTAAAAAGTTTATTGATGCAGGAACTGGCAAAGCGCCAAGCGCGCAATTCATCTTATTCATTGCGCGCGTTCGCCCGTGATTTGGGAATCGGTTCGACGACATTATCTGATGTGATGGGTGATCGCAGATCTCTCTCCAAGACAAACTTAGAGAAAGTCATGGAACGCTTGTTGGTCTCTCCGTTGGAGAAAGAACTTCTTTGGGCGGAGTACAAGCAGGGTGTAACCAAAGTTGAAGTCAGTGAGCGACTGATGATTGAGGAAGATACGTTCCGTCTGATTTCAGACTGGTATTATCTGGCGATTTTAAATTTGGCGAAGCTTCCAGAAAATAGAGCAACGGCTCAGTGGATTGCAAAACGTTTGGGAATTGAAGAATCTGAAGCTGAACACGCTTTAGAGCGATTACTCAGAATGGAACTTCTTAAGAAGAGTCGCAATAAACTGGTGCGAACGGCGAAGCCTTTGCACATGACTGACGTTCCATCGTCTGCAATTCGTAAGCACCACAACCAGAATCTGCATTTAGCAGAGTATTCACTCCATAACGAGCCAGTGGATCGCAGACAATTCTACTCTATGACGGTGGCCGTGAACCCTGAAAAACTATCACTAGTAAAAGACGTCATATTTAAAGCTCGAAAAAAGATTGAGGTTCTGTTAGAAGACGGGCCTCTATCTGAGGTTTACACTTTTTCGTTTCAATTGTTTCCGTTAACGAAATCTCAGAAGAGTTCGGAGGATCAGGATGTTTAATACAATGAAAGCTTTTTTTGCTGCGGCCTTTGTTTTTTCATCGATCAATGCATTCGCTATCCAAGGCGGCGACTGGGTTGATAACGGTGGCGGTATCGCTGAAAAGAATGTTCTTTATGCTTATGAGCGTTTGGAAAAATACGTTGAAGTCTGCTTAACTTCAGGCGCATGCAAATTGGATTCTCGTCAGCGTGAAATCATTGCGAAAATCGCTAAAGGTCTTCCACAAGAACTTCGCGGTCGCATGTTGTATTTCGGATCTGAGCAAAAGACTCCAGGTTTCTTTATGATTGATGGCCTGGTTCGTGTTGCAAAAACAGGAAGCAATCCAGGGTCTCCGATTTATATTAACTCCGATCTTTTATATAGCAAAAGCCCGACAGGTGAGTACACCGCTGTGACAATTCCAGAGGCGGTAGCGATTTTGATCCATGAGCTGGGTCATCATTACGGAAACTACACTCACGAAGAATTGGATTTGCTGGGCGTTCGTATTTCATTGCTGATGCAATCTAAAATGTCTGTCACTCCGCTGTTGCCTTGGAGCGATGATTTCTCGGCGATGATTTTCACCAAAGACGTTTATACAGCTTATCCCGATGTTATCCTTAATGTCGGCGATGATTTGATTGATATCTCTCAAGCGGTTGCAAACGAGGCTATGTGTTACCGTTTTTCGATTCCGATTCCCGTTTTGCCAATTCCAGATTTGGACTTAGTTAGCAGAAAACCGACGGGCTCGGTTCTTTATAACCTGCACTGGGATAAATTTGACGAAGGCACTGACAAAATGAAGGTGAAGCTTATTGGGAATATTTCCAACAACTGCCTGTTCAAAACGAACATCCTTCTTCGTAGCAACGATTTCAAGATGTCGATTAGTTTTACGGCAACAAAGATGAACAACAAATGGAAGTACGATGCGAGCTCTCTGGTTGTCGAGCAGTACCGCGATCCATGGTATAAAGTGATTCGCCTGCCATTCCAGCCAATGTCCTGGGGTGATGTCGGAAATCAATAAAAAAAGGCCGGGAAGTCCCGGCCTTTTTTTATTTTCAGATCAAAATTTTAAAACTTAAAACTAGTGCTTTTTAGTGGCTTGGATATAGCCTTCGTAATCGATGTGATTGTCGTATGTTACAGTCTCGTTGATTTCGATGATTCTGTTTGCCACCGTTTGCAAAAGTTCGTGGTCATGACATGTGAAGATCACAGTGCCTTTAAAACGTTGCAGGCCTTCATTCACCGCCGTGATGCTCTCCAGGTCCAAGTGATTCGTTGGACCATCAAGGATCAGGATATTAGAGCCTTCCAGCATCAGTTTGGAGAACATGCAACGAACTTTCTCGCCCCCGGAAAGAACTGTCGGTTGTTTCAAGGCATCGGAGCCCGAGAACAACATCTTACCCAAGAATCCACGCAAGAAACTTTCGTCTTTGTCTTCGGAGAACTCACGAAGCCATTCAACCAGAGAAGCTTCGTTGCCTTGGAAGTACTTGGAGTTATCAGTTGGGAAGTAACCACGTGTTGTGGTGATGCCCCAGGTGTAAGAGCCAGAATCCGCCTGCATTTGGCCGGCGATGATTTCCATAAGTAAAGTCTTAGCCAAGTCGTTACGACCCATCAAAGCGACTTTATCGCCTTTTTTTAGGGTGAAGCTAACGTTCTTAAGAACCGTTTCGCCTTCCCAGGTTTTAGTGATTTTATCCACCACCAAAACGTCATTACCCAATTCACGTTTTACATCAAAGCCGATGAAAGGGGATTTGCGAGAAGATGCTGGCAAATCATTGAACTCAAGTTTTTCCAATTGTTTTTGACGGGAAGAAGCTTGCGCGGACTTGGAAGCATTCGCACTGAAACGTGCGATGAAGGCTTTCAGCTCATCAGCTTTATCAGCGCTTTTCTTGTTCTGATCCGCAAGCATACGTTGTTTCAGCTCACTGGCCTGGCGCCAGAAATCATAGTTTCCAGTGAACGTTGTCACTTTACCATAATCGATATCGGCAATGTGTGAGCAAACCTTATTCAAAAAGTGACGATCATGCGAGATCACGATGACGGTGTTATCGAAATTCAGAAGGAACTCTTCCAGCCAGTTGATCGCATAGATATCCAAGTGATTCGTCGGCTCATCCAGAAGCAGGATATCGGGACGGCCAAATAAAGCCTGCGCCAAAAGAACTTTAACTTTCTCGCCGGGGTTTAGTTCCTTCATAAGTTTGTTATGAAGGTCGTCGCCAATGCCAAGACCCGCCAGCATCACGCCGGCTTCAGATTCAGCTTCCCAGCCATTCAGCTCCGCAAAAATCGTTTCCAGTTCAGAGGCCCGGTGGCCGTCTTCCTCGGAAAAATCAGGCTTAGCGTAAAGCTCGTCTTTTTCAGTCATCACTTTGTAAAGCTTCTCGTTACCCATAAGCACGGTTTTAAGAACCGGGTATTCGTCATAGGCGTAGTGATCCTGCTTTAAAACTGAAAGGCGTAGGTTGCCGGGGATGATGACTTCACCCGTATTCGGCTCGATTTCCTTGGAAAGGATCTTTAAAAATGTGGATTTTCCGGCGCCGTTAGCCCCGATCAGGCCGTAACAGTTACCTGGAGTGAATTTCACATTTACGTCTTCAAAAAGCTTTTTGCCACCGAAACGGAGGCTGATATTGGATGTGCTGATCATAGGGAACGGTTTTACGCAAAAGCCCGTAAAATAGCAAGACGGCAGTCGCAACTGCCGTCTGATATGCCTGTTTTTTCATAGAGGGAACTATCTGCGGGAGGCGTATTTGCCCTTGTTGCGGTAGTACTGAACCCATTGCTGCCAAGTTTGAGATGGCTTAGGTTGAGTAACCACTGGAGAAGGCGATGGTTTTGGCTGAGTCACCACTGGCGATGGAGCCGGTGATGGATTCGTCACAACTGGAGACGGAGCCGGAGATGGCTGAGTTACAACTGGAGACGGAGCAGGTGAAGGATTCGTTACTACTGGAGATGGCGATGGTGATGGAGTTGTCACAACTGGAGTTGAAGGCGTTTCAGCCGAACCCGCAGAAGTTTTCAAACCATAGAAATATTCTGCCAAATCCACTTCACCTTGAGTGTAATAGTTCTTATCCAAAATGCGAGCGTCAGCACCAATATGTGATGGCAAAGACAAAGTCGCACCGGAGAAGCTGGAATCATCAGCCAATTTCAAAAGCTGAGATGACCATTTCTCATCATTCGGGTCATAGATAGAAACAGAAGAAGCTGAAGCCCCCTGAACGGCAACGGAGTGACCGTATTGGCGAGTGAAACTGCAAGTCTGACGACCACTGGCCATCGCAGAACATTTAGGAATATAGGAAGCGAAAAGAATTGAACCCAAGCTTCCACCCTGCATTCTTGCAAAAAGATTTGCAGGCGTTAAAGACTCCTGGGAGTTCTGATAGCTAAACGAACTCGCGCCAGCTGAAAAACCTTGCGCGATTTTATCGAAGGTTTTTTTGGCGTCATTAACATAGGTCCCGTTTGCGGAAGTGGTTTTCATGTCAGTACCCATCATAACGACGGCTGCATAAACACCCTGTTTATAAAGGCTGTCAGTGAAACTGCCTGCGACGATATCTTTTTTATCTTCAAAGATCGATTCCATCACCATAGTGGATGAAGTTGGCAAGCAAGCCATCGATCCAAATTTAGCTTTAACAGATGATTCCATCTGGTCTAAGAGCGGCATATCTTCAGCTTTACAGTCAGTAGAAGAACAGGTGATCCCAGCGTTAGCAATATTATATGTGAGAACAGTTGCTGCAAGTAATGCAGTTGATGCAAATTTCATTGGCCCCCCAATGCTAGATACTCAAAGCAAATTAAAGACCACGAGGTCATTTGCGGTTTAAACGAATTGGATGACTAGGCGGGTGTCGAACCTTTATCAGGTGGCTAAAGTCTGGACTTTGTTTCCAGTTGCAATTTCTTGGGGCACGCGGGGATAATCTAATAATGAAGCAAATTATCGTGGTTTTAGCCGCTGTGGCTGTGATTGCCGTTCTGTATTTCAAGCAAGATAAAGTACAAAGCGTCGATCAATCAGCCGATCCCCAACCACCGTCACAGACCGTGTCTGCTGGAACGACTCATAAAGCTCCGTCTCGTAGTATTGCATCAACATCAGCACCGTTAGAAAAGACGCATCCGGTGACGAACGTTCCCGTAGAGACGAAGGAGCGGGCGTTGTTGGTTGATCTTATTAAAACGACCCGTGCTGCAGAAAATAAATCAGATCTCCGCACGCGGGTCAGAGCTTTGCGCGCACAATTCAATGCTCTTCCGAATAAGAAACAAGTTCTGTGGGACTATTATAGAGATTTGCAATCAGCCAACTCTGCTCATTTTGAAAGAGTGGAGGCTTTGGATATGTTAAATGGTCGCGGCGGAGATAAGCAATTGTCAGAAGTGGCCTTGGCGGAGTCTTTGGATTTTGCGCCACCCGCGACTGTGACCATGGATAATGCGCGTACCGAGCAAGAACGCAATATCGCATCGACGACGGATGAGAGTTATATTCCAGTGATCGTAGCCTTTGAAATATATCTTAATAATTGTGGCAGCTATGCGGCTTGCCAGCAGGGGCTGTTGACGGTGATTGCTAATAATCCCAATCACAATATGCGAGCGTCCTTGATTGAGACGGTCAATAAACGTTTTCCACAATCCAGACAAGAGTTCGCTGCGGACCTTGCGCGCTATCAGTTGTAAAACTTGTTCTCACATCGAAACATTCCATTTGCATCAACCTGAGAAAATATAGGTAACTTTTTGACAGATTGTTGAGAGTTAGACAGTTAAGGTTGATAATAGATGTATCTGGCACGTCTGTTGGTCTCAGTAATGGGACAAAAAATATGGAAGGTTTTTGTATATGGGTCGCAGCCAGGATAAAAACAGCTTTTTGATCGTTAGTGGTGATCCCACCAGAATCACTGCCATTTCAGATATTCTCAACAAGCATTTCACAAACTGCTCTGTATTCCACGGCAGTGATTGGTTCGACACAAAATATAAAATTGATAACGTCAGACCCAAGATCATGTTCGTAGATGAGTATCTACCTAAGGGATCGGGTTACGATATTATTTCCAAAGTTCTTAAAGAAAAAAATAATAACGGCATCTTTTTAGTGATGATGTCCTATGTTCCAGATCACGATATGTTTCCACATGAAGTGCAATCCGGACGATTATCATTCCTGTCAGAGCCAAATAGAGAATGGGCTTTGTTGGAAGTTGTCTCTAAAATCGTTGCTCCCAAACCAGTAAAGGATGGTTCTCAGTACAAACTTCGCAGTTTGACTGTAGGGGAGACTTTGTTCAAGGAAGGCGACGACACGGAAGTTGTCTATATCGTTAAACATGGAACCTTGAATGCCTTCTCGGAAGCAACAACCGGGGACCGTGTTCGCCTGGGAGAAATCGGGCCAGGAGAATTTGTTGGTGAGATGGGACATTTCAACCACGAACCTCGCTCTGCCACGGTGGAAGCTGTCACAGAAGTTGAATTGATTGAAATACCGATGTCTGCCTTGGAGAGTGTGATTTTTTCCAAACCCGCCTGGGCTAAGGCCCTTGTGAAAACTCTGGCTCTGCGATTGAAAAGAGCCAATAAAGCTTTGACGGGCTAACCACGAAACAGTGTTCAATGTCATATTGACGAAATCGTCCACTGCTTCTGATTCTTAGGAGCAGATCCGCCGGCGCTGAAGCCATGGCGGACCAGTGGAGGAATTTTATTATGGCATCCAATATGTTTAATTGGGTTGAGCTCGCCGTTGACGACATATCACGCGCAATGACTTTCTATGAAAAGTCATTTGATCTAAAATTTAAAATCGAAGAAATGGGACCGATGAAACTCGCGTTTTTTCCTACGGGAAATATGAAAGAGTACGGTGCATCGGGTGCTTTGGTGAAAGGCCCGGGTTATAAACCTTCGCACGAAGGGACTCTGCCATATATTCCCGTGCAAGACATTGAAGCCTCACTAAAAAAAGTGACCGACAATGGTGGCAAAATTTTAGCGAATAAAAAGAGCATTGGCCAATACGGCAATATTGGAATTTTTGAAGATACCGAGGGAAATCGAGTGGGTCTTCATTCTATGTAGGAGAACATCATCATGCATAAACGTCAGCTGGGTAAAACAGGAATCGAAGTAGCACCCCTTTGTTTCGGTGGAAATGTTTTTGGTTGGACAATCGATCAAAAAACCTCATTTCAAGTTATGGATAGTTTTATTGAATCGGGATTTAACTTTATCGATACAGCTGACGTCTATTCCCGCTGGGTACCAGGTAATAAAGGTGGAGAATCCGAAACTATTATAGGCAACTGGATGAAAGAGCGTAAAATACGCGAACAAGTTGTGATTGCCACCAAAGTGGGAATGGAAATGGCTTCAGACAAGAAAGGTTTGAGAGCCGCCTATATTAAGCAAGCGGTTGAGGATTCCTTACAGCGCCTGCAAACGGATTACATCGATCTGTATCAGGCTCACACGGATGACATGGAAACTCCCATCGAAGAAACTCTGGCAGCTTTTGATGCCTTGGTAAAAGAAGGAAAAGTACGTGCTATCGGTGCTTCAAACTTTAACGCAAAACGCCTGAAAGAAAGTCTGCACATCAGTGAGGAGCAGGGATTTGCTTCCTATGTGACGCTGCAACCGAAATACAATCTGCATGACCGTGAATACTTTGAAAAGGAATTGGAACCTTTATGTTTGAATAAAGAAGTTGGAGTGATTCCATATTATTCCCTGGCCAGCGGATTTCTGACCGGAAAATATCGCTCCAAAGACGACATCAAACAAAGTGCTCGTGGCGAGAGAGCCATGAGTTACCTGGATGAGCGGGGAGTGAAAATTCTGAATGCTTTGGATGATATTTCAAAGGCTCATCAAGTAAAGCCGGCAACGATTGCTTTGGCGTGGCTGATGCAAAGGTCAAGTATCACGGCGCCCATCGCGAGTGCCACTTCAGTGGAGCAATTAAAGGATTTGACCAAGGCCGCCCAGATCAAATTGGCAACAGTTGAAGTGGAAAAGTTGGATTTTGAGAGCCGCTATTAGCATTGTCCGAAATTCCCTCAAGGTTTCTGCTGATTATAGGAAATAATCCACTTTAACGCGGGAATCTTGGTTGCAAAGAAGGGCTATTTTCAACGAAAGTAGCCCTATGATTCAGGACCCGATTTCCTCGACAATTTCTTTTGATCAAGACCGTTTGGAGCAAACACTTAAAGAGTCTTTTGGTCTTTCTCAATTCCGTATCGGTCAAAAAGAAATTATCACCGGCATTCTGTCCGGCAAAGACGTGTTGGCGGTTTTGCCAACCGGTGGCGGTAAGTCCTTGTGTTTTCAGTTTCCTGCAGTTTTCTCTAAAAAACTTGTGATCGTAATTTCGCCGTTAATCGCTTTGATGAAAGATCAAGTGATGTCTTTGCAAAGAAAAGGTATTCCCGCGGGCTGTTTGTATGCGGGACAATCTGATGCGGAAAAGCGGCAGATCTTTCAAGACATCGATAAGGGTGGCACGTATTTGTTGTACCTGTCTCCAGAACGTGTTCAGAAGGAAGGCTTTCAGCGTTGGATTCAAAACCGCGCGATCGCTTTATTCGCGATCGATGAAGCTCACTGCGTTTCGCAATGGGGTCATGATTTTCGTGAAGAGTACAGTCAGCTTGAGATTCTGAAACGTCTGCGTCCGGACATTCCGGTTCTGGCTTTGACGGCTTCCGCGACTCCGACGGTTCTTGCCGACATTTCGATTAATTTGAAATTAAAAAGTCCCGAACGTCGCGTTCACGGATTCTATCGCTCTAATCTTTACTACCAAGTTGAATTCTGTGCTGACGAAGAAGCAAAAGCTGCTTTGTTGATGCAAGCGATTCAGCAATCTCCAGAGGGGCGCATTATTATTTATTGCGGAACTCGTAAAGTGACTGAAGAACTTGCGGGCCAATTGCAAAGACGCTTGGATCACGTGGGTTATTATCATGCCGGGCTTTCCACCGCAGAGCGCACCGAGACTCAAGAATCTTACGAGCGCGGTGATTTAAGAATTCTGGTCGCGACCAATGCCTTCGGTATGGGGATTGACCAACCGAACGTGCGCTTGGTTGTGCACTATCAAATGCCAGCGACCATCGATTCCTTGTATCAAGAAATGGGTCGTGCCGGACGTGATGGTTTGGATTCAACCTGTTTGATGCTTTATTCGAAAAAGGATAAGGGCCTGCAAACTTATTTCATCACAAGTTCTGAAGCTCCTAAGGAAATCAAAAATGCTCGCTGGCGTAATCTGGATGCCTTGGTGAATTATGCCGAGGGTGGTGAGTGTCGTCATGCCGAGATTCTTACTTACTACAAAGATGCCCAACGTATCGAGCGCTGTGGGCACTGTGATACGTGCCTGCCGCAATCCGAACGCAAGGTCGTTAGACCTGTGGCCGCTTTAAAAGCCCCGGCAAAAACCAAGACTCGTTCGAAAGTGTCAAAGACCACTGTCGATATGGATGGAGTGGTATTTGATGAGGCACAAGAGGCCCGCTTCCAACTTCTTAAAAAATGGCGTAAGGAGAAGGCCAAGGAGCTTGATGTTCCGGCATTCGTGGTCTTTGGCGATTTGACATTAAAGCATTTGGCAGTCCAAAACCCACAAAGCCTGGATGAACTTAAAAATGTCCATGGCATCGGCGAAGCAAAGCTGGCAAAATTTGGGTGGGATATTATGGCGGAGCTCGGTCAGCAATAATTTCGTCAAAATTATCCGGAGGCGTTCATGAGAGTTGCTATCGCCGGAGCCAGCGGATTCATTGGTAAAGCACTGGTTGCAGATCTAAGGGGAGTATACTCCGTCGTGGGCTTAAGCCGCTCACAGTACACTCATGCCGAAAACAATAATTCCTGTGAATGGCGAAACTGCGATCTTTTTAGTCTTTTGGATGCAGAAAAAGCACTCGAAGGTGCGGAAGTCGCCATTTATCTGGTGCACTCGATGCAACCCTCGGCTCATTTGTCGCAAGGTTCTTTTGAAGATTTTGATTTGATAGTTGCGGATAATTTTTTAAGAGCCGCTCAGAAAAACAAAGTTAAAAAGATCATCTATGTGGGTGGTCTTATTCCTGATGACAGCAAAAATCTTTCAAAGCATTTACAAAGTCGTCGCGAAGTCGAAAGTGTTTTTCTGAATAGCGATATTCCCACCACAATTCTTAGAGCTGCGTTGATTATTGGTGCCAATGGATCTTCGTTTCAGATCATGACTCGTCTGGTGCAGCGATTGCCGGTGATGGTTTGTCCAATGTGGACCTCAACCGCCAGCCAACCGGTTGCTTTGGATGATGTTTTAAAAAGTATTCGCTATTGTATTGAGAACTCCCAGACCGATAATCAGATTTATGATTTGGGCGGTCCCGATATTCTCAGTTACAGCAAGATGATGTTAAGGGTGGCCGATCTTTTAGGTTTAAGAAGAACTTTGCTAAAGGTTCCTTTTTTAACCCCGCATCTTTCAGCTTTGTGGGTGCGCTTGGTGACAGGGGCTCCCAAAGATCTCATTAATCCGTTGATTGAGAGTTTGCGAAATCCATTGATCGTACGCAAAGACCATCAACTGCAAATCCCTGGACACAAGTTCATGGGAATTGATGAAGCTCTTGGTAAAGCTATTGAAAACTACACCAAATCCAATAAACCCCATGCCTTTCAGCCTTCAAGGGCGGCAAAGCACGAGGTTCGCTCCGTGCAAAGACTGCCTTTGCCACCTGGCTGGACAGCCAAAGACGTGGCTTTGGAATACATGCGATTTTTGCCCGTGATGCGCCCACGCGTAATGAAAGTCGAAGTGAAAGATCGTTGGGTTTATTTCTGCAATCGCGTGCCCTATATTCGCCTTTTGGTTTTGGAGTACTCTGCGGATCGCAGTTGGGGGCATCGTGAGCTTTTTTATGTGCGGGGTGGGCTCTTTTCCAAGAAAAGCGGTCGAGGCCGTCTCGAATTCCGCGAGGTGCTGGGTGGAACTGCGTGTCTGGCGGCGATTCATGATTTTAGGCCACGCCTTCCCTGGTATTTCTATAAACTGACGCAGGCCTGTGTGCATCTGTGGGTGATGAAGCAATTTGCGCGACATCTTGCGAGCGGACGCAAGTTAGGGTAAATAATTGGAATGAAAAAGATCATTTTGACGGGCGATCGCCCCACAGGCCCTTTACATCTTGGACACTACGTTGGCTCTTTGCAAAATCGCGTGAAATTGCAATCCGAATACAATCAATATGTTTTAATCGCAGATGCGCAGGCATTGACGGATTACTACGAAAACCCGGAACACGTTCGTAAAAATGTGGAGCAGGTGGCACTTGATTACTTGGCTGTGGGTATCGATCCCAAGCAAAGCACGATCTTTATTCAATCGCAGATTCCGGAGCTTTTTGAACTGACGTTCTATTTCATGAACTTGGTAACGGTCGCTCGCTTGGAAAGAAATCCCACTTTGAAAGATGAAATCCGTCAAAAGAACATGAAGGATTCGATCCCAGCAGGTTTCTTTACATATCCTGTTTCTCAAGCTGCTGACATCTTGGCTTTTAAAGCCGATTTGGTGCCGGTGGGCGAGGACCAACAACCGATGATCGAGCAAACCAATGAAATCGCTCGCCGCTTTAATCATCTGTATAAGACAGAAGTTTTCCACGACATCAAAGCGATGGTTGGCACAACGGGCCGCCTGACAGGGATCGATGGGAAAGCGAAAATGTCCAAATCTTTGGGTAACGCGATCTATTTGGGCGATACTCCCAATGAGCTTAAGAAAAAAGTAAATGCAATGTACACGGATCCCAATCACTTGAAAGTGGAAGATCCGGGGACGGTTGAGGGACACGTCCCATTTACGTTCCTTGATGTATTCGATCCAAATCAAGCCGAAGTGGAAGCTTTAAAAGAGCACTACCGCCGTGGTGGCTTGGGAGACGGTGTCCTTAAAAAACGCATCCTGGAAATTTTGGAAGCGAAGCTGGCTCCGATGCGCCAACGTCGTGAAGAATACGCAAAAGACATGGGTTATGTGCGCGAAATCTTGCGTAGTGGCACAGATGCCGCTCGCACTGTTGCAGCACAAACTCTTTCTGATGTTAAAAAGGCGATGGGTATTGTGTACTAAAGGGGACGACCTGCAAAGGAGTTCCTTATGGCAAAACTCGCTCGCGATGTTATGACCAACAATGTGATCACAGTTTCGGTTGGAACAACTCTGGCCGAGGCAAGAGAGGTGATGGAGGAACACCAAATCCGCCATCTCCCCGTGGTCGACCAAGACGAGCAAATCGTCGGCGTTCTGTCTCAACGAGACGTTCATAAAATTTCCAATATATTCCATTCCCGCGTTGAAGACTTTATGTCTCGTCCCGTGGTGTGGATGGCTCACGATTTACCTCTGCATTCCGCAATTGAAAAGATGCTCGATTTGAAAATCAGCTCGATTCTGGTGGGGGATGAAGAAAACAAATTGATAGGGATCGTAACAACAGATGACTTGTTGCGATTACTGGCGCAGAGTTTAGACAAAGTTCCAAGAAAACAAACGCTTTCGACCTTATTCGATATCGAAAGCCTGGATGAGATCGCCTATAAGATCTCACAGACGGGAATATAAATGAGAATTCTGGGCCTGACGTTAGTGGCGATCGTTGCAGTTCAACATTTCATCTTCATGTACCTGGAGATGTATCTGTGGACTCAACCCACGGGCTTAAAGGTCTTCAGAAATACTTTTGAAAAAGCGCAAGACAGTGCTGTTTTGGCCGCGAATCAGGGCTTGTACAATGGCTTTCTGGGGGCCGGCCTCATTTGGGGACTGTTTCAACCGAATGAAGCGTTTGCCTATCAGATTAAAATGTTTTTCCTGATTTGTGTGATTGTCGCGGGTTTTTACGGTGCCTATAGTGTGAGCCGCCGTATTTTCTTTATTCAGGCGTTACCTGCGATCCTCGCCGTAATTGCCCTTCTTTAAAAGTTCCCACCAAATAAAGCTGGCAAATGAAATCCGATCACAACCGCGAACGGCAAAGTGATCGGAACCACCACGCCCCAAGGCTTGGGATTGTGAAGCAAGTGCAAGAATGTGATCACAAACACAATGGGTGCAATGACCATCAGATTTAAGTTCACGGCAACTCCCAAGACCAACAATAAGCCAGAAATGATTTCGATGATTTTGGTCGTCGGCATGATGAAGCGGGTTTCGACACAGGCTTCGACGAATTTATCGATAACAGGTGGAGACGGCGGAATGGCAAACCAGTGAAAAAAGCCATTCAAGCCCCAGAACGCCATTTGTAAACCGAAAGCCATACGGCAAATCACTTCGATAATTTCCATGACCTTCATTGTAGCCAGGCCTTGGACGTGTTGTCGAGATCGTTGATTGATTATTATCACTGGACTTCGCAGGATTCGTCTCGGGCTCACTCTCCTTGTTAGTTTGAATAAAGGGAGTGCGCAGTGGAAGAAGATGAAATAGAGCTTCGGAAAGTCGAACAGCAAGATGTTTCTAAGAGCGAGCTTTACCATCAGCTCGCAACCGACTGGTATTCCTCAAGCAAAGGTCCCATGGCCCTTCTGCGTTTAGAAACCAATGCCCAATTGGGATGGATTCTGGGAGAGATTCGCAAATACATCGGCTTTCACGCGGAAATTCTGGATGTGGGAAGTGGGGCGGGATTTTTTTCGAATGCCGCCGCCAAAGCGGGGCACGAGGTGACGGGTTTGGATATCTCCCGCACCAGTTTGAGAGTTGCTGAGTTGATGGATAGCACCGGCCGGGTGAAATACGTCGAAGGTGATGCCTATCGCATGCCTTTTCCCAAAGAAAGCTTTGATGTTGTTGTGGCCATGGACCTTTTTGAACATGTCTCGGACCCGGAAAAAATTATTTCGGAAATGAGTCGGGTGCTGCGTCCTGGTGGTATTTTCTTTTTTCGCACCATTGCGC
>JBCNNR010000059.1:0-5953 GCA_039594295.1 Bdellovibrio sp. | reverse complement strand
TCACGTTTTGCGCAACCAGGCGGCGAACGTTTTTAGGACCCATATTGTAAGCGCTGACGTATTTGTTCGCTTTACCTGGGAACTGCTTACGAAGGTAGTCCATGTAAGCCGCACCGATGCGGATATTAGCGACTGGATTCGTAAGCGTTTTCTTACCTTTCCAAGAGATGCCGTATTTGTTCGCGATCCATTGAGCCGTATCAGGTTTGATTTGCATCAAGCCGATTTCGCCAAAGCTCCCCACAGTGAGTGGATTGAAGGAGCTTTCTGTTTTAATGATCGCCATCACAAAGACCGGATCCAAGTTGTACTTGTCAGATTCCGCGATGATTGCGCTGGAAATATCGCCTGCGCGGTTTTTCCATTGAGGCTCAAGGTAGCCTTGAACCTTTTTATAGATCATCAAATTCAAAGCCACGCGGCCTTCGATTTTTTGAGCGGCAGAACCTTTATAACGGCCTCCCAACAACTCTTTAGCATGGGCAACGCGTGAAGCTTCATTCACCGTTTCGATCACTGGCAGCTTTAAGATTTTGCTCCAGTTCACATATTCAAAGTTGTTAAAAAGGGCCATGACTAGAGTGGCGGTAACTAAAGCGAGTGTTGATTTGAGATGTTTCGTTTTCATATCCCGTCCTCCTGTTAACTAGGTACTAGTGCAGGGGCCGGGCCAACCGCTTAAGTCTGCGAATCTGTTCAAGTCTTTGAATGAGGCGGATATCAGATGGAACGTGGACGAATGTGAGGTAGGCGGTGTCAACCAATCTGTCGACACTGTCAGATCATTAGTTAGTCAAAACGGTGCAACTTCTCACTTCGAAACGTTTTTGCTTGGGACACAGCGCTTCGTCTCAAATGAGGGCTTCTCTGCTGCCTGCATGCAGCTTCGTCGACACGCCATCCTTGGCTCAACCGTGGCTCGCCTTCGGCGAGTGCGCGCCGTCGTGGCGCCCACGGAGGTCGACTTCGTGCACGCAGGCAGCAGAGAAGCCCTCATTTGAGACGAAGCGCTGTGTGCGTTGTGTTTGCTTCGAAGGACTCGTCCGCTTTGGCGGACTTGCGGGAGTGGAGATGGGCGACTGGCTGGCCCGCTTGGCGGACTCGCTTTTTGGGGAGGGGGATGGTGAAAAGGTGCTGTTGAAAAGGATCCTGCCGGTTTTTCGTAGGAGCGGTGCAGAACCGTTGGCTGGTTCTGCGTTGTGTTGGTTTTTTGAATTGTCGTGATTTTTCTCTTTATTCTGCCCCTGGGGCAGGTTGGACGCTTATTATTGCGAGGTCATGATGAAGGATTGGTTTTCTGTTGGAGAGTTTGGGAAGAAGACGGGGCTTAGTTATAAGGCTCTGCGGATCTATGAGGGGAAGGGGATTTTGATTCCTCATTCTCGTAGTGAAGGAGATCACCGTGTTTATTCTTCGGCTCAAATTGCGGTTGCTCAGAAGATTGTTCAGTTTAAAGACTGGGGATTTTCTTTGGAGCAGATCAAAGTGTTGTTGGTGGAAACCAGCGATAGCACTTTGAAGGAGCTTTTGGAGAGACGTCTTCAAGAGAGTCGTTCTGCCACGGTTTCGCTGTCGCAACAGATTGCTTCTTTGGAATCGGTATTGGCCTCCTTAACTGCCGGTCACGAGTTGACCGAGCTTGAAAGGAGTCAAGTTATGGAAAATTTAGTTAATGAAAGTGTTAATAAGTTAAAGCGTCGTGGTGTCATCGGCTCAGAGGTCTTCTCTCGAGTTGAGAAGGAAGTTTCGCTTTACGATGAAAATAAAAAAGCTCTCGTCGCGGGTATTCGGAACATTGTGGAGTACGCGAAAGACAACGACATTCTTACAGGACCGGGGCGTGGGAATTCTGGCAGCAGTTTGGTTTTGTATTCAGAAGGGTATTCTCAGTTTAACCCTATGAAGTACGATTTGATTCCGGAATACTTTTCTAACTCCAAAGTGTTTTGGATGGAGGTTGAGTATTCTCGCGGTCAAGAAATTGGCAAAATGTGTGATGATCTTGCTGTGAAAACGGGGATTGAAGTCATTGCATTTCGATCTCCATTTTTGGATATCCTTAAGGATGTTCAAAATCAGGTCGGTTTGATTGATTTTGATTCTTTTTTCGATATGGACCCGATGATTTTGCATGCTCCTCAAAAGCTCGACAGTCGCGGGCTGTATGGTATCGAGTATACTGAAAACTATCATGCATTTCAGCGAATGAGTGAGGATGATAAAATCAAGTATTCAATGCTTGATTGGAATTTCGAAGAGTTTCATGCGAAATATATTTTCAGAGATCCGTTGGATTTTATGATTGTCGAGGGCCTTAAGCATCCCGGGAAAAGGAATAAGTTTCTGGCTTATACATCAGGTCAGGGCATGCCAAATCCTTTAGGTGTACCGGAGCTTCAAGACACTCGCGGAGTGATGGTGTTTCTTGAAGATTGGGATCGTATATTCGTTCGTGCTACGGGGATGCCTATGTCTCAAGCGATGGCACAAAGACGGGAAATATTTAAGAATCCATCCTTAGCTCCAGAGTTCTTGAAGAATCACGTTAAGGATGAAGGAATTCGTAAACTTCTTGAGGACAATGTCGGGAGTGTCTTCATGAAAGCTCATGTCGTAACGGTTTGGTGGCATTATAAGCGAACGGCTATTTTAAAGTCTTTGTGGCCCAAAGAATTTTTAGCAGCAATTGATCGTTGGGAGCAAAAGCATAAACTTTCTTGGCTGGAATTCGGTTACAAGCAGTCTGATGATCACACTCCGTATTTGAAGGCATAGTCTCAGAGCGTTGAAGGGATTTTTAGCTGGTCATGGGCTGTCTCTGGAGTTTCAATATTCATAGAAACAGGAGATGGCTTATGAAATCACTTTTTATCGTTTCCCTTATGTTGATCGCAACCTCTGCTCAAGCTTCCTTCCTTTGCACCAGCAAAGAAGTTCGTGAAGATGGTCATGCGGCTTTTGGTATGCACGTACATGAAGCTGATGGTTCAAGCTCTACACATATCGCGATTTGGAAAACGGGCAAGGATACAACTCCTTATCAGTTTAACTGTGTTCGTGAATCGACTGATTATGATAATGGCCGTACTTCGCAATATAAATGTGAACAAAGTGGCAACGAAACTCTTCAAGTTTATGCTCAGCACACGGGCGCAAAGATCGAGGCGACAGCGGATCTAAGATCTTCGACGGAAGGACAAGTGATTTTGTCCAGCATGACTTGCAAAGACGTTGAGTAATCTGACTCTTACAAAATTGTCTTAAGGAAAGCCACGCAATGAACGTGGCTTTTTTATTTCTAAATGGTCGAAAGACCTATCACTTTTTCTGGACGTTTTGAAGAGCTCTTTAATGTCTCTCCGCAGTTCTGCGGTGATATTTCTTGATCGTTCTATAATAAGTTAAGTCCTTACCGCGCAAAAACAGGAGGAGTTATGGGCAGTGGTCAAAACAACAAACCCGCTGGAACTGATCGTCTGATTGGCGAGAATAAGGGTGATAACGGTATGAAGAAAAAAGGGCCAGAGGACATGGAAGGCTTGAAAGAAGGGCAGTATTCCGGTGTCGTCGATCCTACGAAGAACAATCAAAGAGATCCCAATTACAAAAAGTGATAAAGTCCCGTTAAGGTGGTATGAAGAGTACTTTATTTTTGTTACGAGTGAATAATGAGTTCAATGAAACTTTTTATTATTTAGGAAATAAATTTTAATACTGCTCTGTAAGCGGCTGGAGCATCCTGTATCCCCATCTAGATTTCCGGCTTGCTTGCTGTAGATTTCTTCAAATAAGGAAAAATCTGAAACTCTTCAGATAAAAAGAATAGTGACAACCCATGCAGTATTTCTTTTACGTTCAAGGGATATATTTCTTAATCACCGGTATTTGGCCGCTGCACACAGAAAATCTTTTGAGCTTATCACAGGTAAGAAAATCGATTGGTGGCTCGTTCAGATGGTTGGTATATTGACGATAGTTATCGGTATCGTTCTTTTGTATGCAACTTTTCAAAGACAGTATATAGCAATACTTATTGGAGTTTTGAGTGCATGTGGTTTTGCAGTCATTGATGTGACTTATTCTCTTTCAGGTCGAATCTCCAAAGTCTATTTGGTTAATGCTTTTATTCAGTTGGTCTTCATCGGCGTGTACGCAGTTTGCGTAATAAGACTGAATAATTTGGATTATTAACCTGCCAAAAATCTGGCAGAATTTTTTGGATTTTCAGTTTTCTTTGTCGTGTTGGAGTTTAGTTCGATTTCCTCGAAAAATGGATAGACGTGGATGCGATCATTTTCTTTTATCGCATAATCAACCGGGACACTTTCTCCATTCACTAAAATTAAATCCACAACCGATAAGGGAACATTCAGCGATTCAATGACTTCTTTAACCGTCGAAGCTTGAAAGCTTTGAAAGGTGATTTCGCGATAGCGATACACTTGCGGCAGACACATATTCAGATCATCGTAAAAACGGATATGCAGGGTCATAGAGTTCTCGCTGTTAATGAGGTCTTTTATACTAACCCTCTGACGAAGGATCTGCGAGACCAGTGCTAAATTGCATGTTTCGGCAACGCCCGGCAATCGAGAGTAAGATGGTCCTATTAATAGGAGGCAGGAATGGACACTCCACAAACAGCAGGAAATTTCTCAGATAACTTTTCTAAGGAAAAATTCGAGGATCCCGGAATCCCACAACGCAAAGAAGTGGAAATTCCCGGCGTGCACGAAGCCAATCAAAAAAAAGCCCAAGAGGGCTCAATGAGAATCGATGATTGGAATAAGAGAGTTGGGGAGCTGTCAGAAGTCATCGACAGCGAAGGCCATCGTGTTCGAATTAATCACTATTAAGTATTGGTCATTGTCTTTTTTTTGCGTTAAAATATTATTTTGTTTATAATTAAGCAAAAAAAAACCCCAGGTTTCTGTCACCTATATTTCAAGGGAGAGGAACATCCTGGGGACTACTTGAACACTATCGGTTGTTTGGTGAAAAAATGCAAGTCAAATTAAAGAAGGCGCGTCTCGTTTTGAGGCTTTCGCCAGAAAGACTTAATAGTTACGGATACTTAGATGATTCAACCTTAAGTTCGGCGTTTTCAAGATATTTGTGGAACAGCAATGTGTCTGAGTCCTTATGGGAATGTCTCCACTGGCTGGAAGTCTCGTTGAGAAACAATATTCATACTGCTGCAAGTAGAGCGTGGGGAGCCAGTTGGCTGACGAATGGGCAGCTTTTGAGTAATGAACAGAAAATGGTTGATGAAGTGATTTCTCGCTTAGTTGATGAAGGAAAAGATACTACTCCCGTAGATTTAGTGGCTGCTTTGCCTTTTGGTTTTTGGACGTCTTTATTTCGAAAGGAATATGAAAACAAACTACGAGCATTGCTGATGAATATGTTTCCTTATGTCACTCCCACCCACTTAAGGACTAGGAGTAATATAGCAGATAGATTGAATACGATTCGTAAATTTAGAAATCGCGTATTCCATTTTGAACCAATTCTTAACTATAAACCGGATGTTAGATACGGCGAAATAAGACAGCTTATTGAATGGATGGCCCCAGAGGTAGTTCCACTTCTTCTTGTCAATTGTAAGTTCAATATTGAACTTTCCAAAACTGATAAACACTATTTGCCGGCAGTACGTACTTTGATTGGTGAGATGGAATAAAAAAGGCTTCGGTTTCCCGAAGCCTTTTTTAGTTTTCTAAAATAGGTAGCGGCGGTAGGCGACGGAGGACACAAGTCCCAGGCCGGCCATGGTGGTGAGCATGCTCGATCCACCGTACGATAGTAATGGTAACGGAACTCCTACGATCGGCAGAAGGCCGATAACCATCCCCATATTCACGAACATATGCCAGAAGACGTAACAGAGGACGCCGACCGACAGCAAGGCGCCGAACTTATCCCTCGCATTGGTGGCGATGCGAATTCCGGT
>JBCNNR010000058.1:0-8789 GCA_039594295.1 Bdellovibrio sp. | reverse complement strand
ATCTTTCTTCAAGATATTGTCGCGAGGCGACAGCTTTTCGTCTTTTTTCGACCCCACGTCCTTCCACCAAGCAAGTGCGCCCTCTTCAGCTCCCTTTTTGACATCAAGCTTTTCGGCCGCTTTTTCTTTATCGCCCTTCAAGTGACCAGCGATATCGCCTTCACGAGTGGACTGTTGTTTTTGAATCGACTTCGCGAAAACTTCTGGATCAATGTCTTCGATTTCCACATCTGGGTGAATACCTTCAGCTTGGATGGAAACACCACTTGGAGTGTAGTAACGAGCCACGGTTAATTTTAGACCGGAGCCGTCACCCAGTTTAATAACTGACTGAACGGAACCTTTACCGAACGTACGTTGGCCAACGATCAAGGCACGTTTGTTGTCTTGAAGCGCACCAGAAACAATCTCACTCGCACTTGCTGTGTATTCATTTACCAAGATCACCAGTGGAACATTCGTGTATTTGCCTTTTTTAGTAGCCATCGCTACTTCTTTTTCAGCTTTATTACGACCAATCGTGCTGACGATCACACCTTCTTTAAGGAACATATCACTGACTTTAACTGCTTGATCCAGCAAACCACCTGGATTTCTGCGCAAGTCCAACAGCAAACCAGCGATCTGGCCTTTGTTGTTCTTCATATGATTTACGATCGTGGCTTCAAGATCTTTACCTGTGTTTTCAATAAAGCTCGTGATACGCACGTATGCGAAACCGTCGCCCATATCTGTGTATTTCACAGATTTGATTTTCACGACACCGCGAGTGATTGTGATGTCACGTGGTTTCTCTTCGTTTTCACGAACGACTCTAAGAACAATTTTGCTGCCTTTTTTACCGCGCATGAATTGTGAAGCTTCCACCAAGCTCATGCCTTTGGTGCTGTTACCATCAATCGCGATAACTTTATCACCCGCTTTGATACCGGCCTGCCATGCTGGAGCGTCTTCAATCGGAGAGATGATCGTCAAGATACCGTTTTGATTTGAAATCTCGATACCCAAACCGCCGAACTCGCCACTAGTTTCAGTTTCGAAATCTTTAAAGATATCTGGTGGCATGAAGTTAGTGTGTGGATCCAATTCTCGAAGCATCCCTTTGATCGCTCCATACACCAATTTTTTTGTGTCAGTTTCTTCAACGTAGTATTGCTGAATCAAATTCAAAACTTTACTGAAGTTTTGTAGATCCGCATAACGTTCTTGAGCGAATGCACGGACTTGAAAACCTGTTTCAGCCATTACGAAAAGGACCAGAAGCAAAATGCCTCCGAGAATATAGGTTTTCCAATAGCGTTTGATAGATTGCATGTGGTTAGAGTCCTTTCATCCACTGTTGCGGGTCGTAGGGTTCAGAAAAATGTCTGATCTCAAAATACAATCCCGAAGGATTGTCTGCCGAGGTATCACCGGTCGTCGCTACTATTTGCGCTTGAGTGATTTCCTCACCTGCCGTCACTTTAATTTCTTCAGCATGGGAATAGACAGAATAATAGTGATCGCCATGATCCACAATAACTGTATTTCCGAATCCAGGTAATTCGCCAACATATGAGACTTTGCCATCAAATATTGACTTTACCGGAGTTCCCTTGGCCGCCGAGATGAAAATGCCTTTGCTTGTTAAAGTGTAAGGGTGATCCTTACCTTTCATAAGTCCAAATTTTTGTGTTACGACTCCAGCAAGAGGTCGTGGAAGTTGACCTTTGGAATCCATGAAGGATGGTTTGAATAACGTATCAAACACCCCCGCATCATCAATATTGTATTGAGCGGATTTCGATTTAAGGTCACTGATTTTGTTTTCAGCGAACATTTTGCTTTTGCGAATGCCACTGAGGAGTTTATTTTTCAAGGTTTGCTCAGCAATGAGCTTTTGCTCCTGAGTGCTGATGCCTGCCTCGACGGCTTTTAAGTTCTCCAAACGTTGCGCCAGAGACTTTCTTTTATATTGCAAGTCCTGGACGTCGTGCCTGTATCCTTTGATCAATTCCAAATCACGTTGGGCAACAATTCCAAGAATTTTCAGATTTCGATCCAAAGAAACTGAACTGTCGGCATTCAGAATAAATCGCGCCAAGGGTTGGCCACCCAACTTATAAATCGCCTTTAAGCGTTCGGCCAACTGAGCCCGTTGAGTTTTGGCTTTTGATTCCAGTTCATCAACTTTTTCTGTCAGATTCTTGATGTTCACTTCCAGCAATTCACGCTGCTGAGAAAGCGTACCGCGTTCAGTGACGGTTTTTTTAATTTTTTTATTGATCTCATACAAACCAGAAAGGACCTGGCGTTGTTTGACTTCCACATCGGCAAGTTTTTGCTTGGTGGCTTCCATATCCTTGGTCAACGCATCGACATTTTCCGCAGGCATAGAATCGGGCGTCGCCGCCTGTACCGCTGAAAATAAAATCGATAAAGAAAGTGCCCCAAGGGCCATTGACCATTTCAAAGTTTTAGGCCCTTTGACTTGCGGCCGCGTAGCCGTCGTTGATTCTTCTAACACAAAGATAAGAACCTAAGGCACCCAGAACCGTTCCACCGATGATGACCGCAGCGATCATCCAGGGAGAAATAAAACTCATCTGCTCCCCGATTCTTAAGAAACTTAAGCGCGTGTTCACAATGCTTTTTCCCACTGTGTACATTCCAAAAGCAATGCCGATGGCAAGAGAAGACGAAATTAAACCTAAGGTTGCGCCCTCTTTTAAAAAAGGTTTGCGAATCATCGATGCCGTGGCGCCGATCATTTCCAAAACGACAATTTCATCGCGGTGAACCTGAACCGAGGCGCGAATCGCGTTAGACATGACAAAAATCGATGCGCAAAGAACGATGATTCCCACCAGATTCAAAGCAAGATTAATCGCGGAGACAAAGGCACTGTATTTTTCAACCCAGTCTTGACCGTAACTGACATCATCAATACCCGAACGACCTTTAAGTTCTGAAGCAATGGATTGCAAAATCTGGCTTTGGGCATCGGTTGCAATTTCCGTTTTAAGCTTCACTTGATAACTTGAAGGAATCATCTTCAAAAGTTCTTCGTCCTTACTGATATCCGGGGCATAGCTGGCAAGTTGCGCGCGAAAATCAGAAAGAGCCTTATCCTGAGTCACCAATGTGAAGTCTCCGATACTTTTATGACCCTTAAAGTACTTTTCCAGTTCGTCACGGCCTTGAGCTGAGATATCAGACGACAAATACACTGTCAGTTGAACGTCTTCTCCCCAGTGAGTCAGGACATTACGAAAATTTTTTGAAATAAGCATCGAAGTTGCCATCACGACAAAACAGGCTGTGACAACAATCAAAGTTGAGAATTTAAGAGCGAGGTTCTTTTGGGTAGGATTCACTTCGTATCTCCCACGATAATGCCGTCTTTCAATTCCAAAGTTCTTTTATGACGACGCTTTACCATCTCGTGGTCATGGGTTGCCACAAACACTGTTGTTCCTTGAGAGCAAACGCGTTCAAGGAGATCCATGATCTCCTCGCTGAGTCTTGGATCCAAATTTCCTGTGGGCTCGTCGGCAATTAAAACACCCGGTTGATGAACGATGGCTCGGGCGATCGCGGTTCTTTGTTGTTCGCCGCCAGATACAAAATCAGGATACTGATCATGCTTATGCGCCAAGCCTACTTGCTCCAGCACTTCATAAACTTTGCGTTGAATGGCCGGCGTCTTGTCTCCACGAATTTGCAGGGGCAACGCGACGTTTTCAAACAATGTGCGATCTTTTAGGAGTTTAAAATCTTGAAAGATTACGCCGATTTTTCTGCGAAAGAAGGGAACTTGCCCGTTACGAATTTCACCTAAGTCATATCCGGCAACTTTGACTTCGCCTGATGTGGCTAAATCATAAGCAGAAATCATTTTAAAAAGAGTTGTTTTACCCGCACCACTTGGACCAGTTAGAAAAACAAATTCCCCTTTGTCGATTTTCAAATCGATATTTTTAAGGGCATGCACTGGGCCGGGATAAGTCTTATATACGTGAGAGAATTCAATCATTTCTCTATCTTATGAAAGATGGAGACTGATTCATACTCGCCTGAAGTCGAGGTTTTCGTGAATTACGGCATCCCGCCTGACATCAACGTATCAATGATTGTTGAATGCTGGCGATGAAGGGCTTGTTTTATGGCTTCGGCGGGTTGGGTGGAACCCATTTGCAGAACTCTTTCGTGCGGAGTTTTAATTGTTTTCAAAACAGCACCATTGCAGAAAATGCGGCTGACCAAGAATGGATTCGCCATACCCCAATCTTCTGTTTGGATATGATATTTCTGTCCGCGCACTGTGATATCTGAATTAAAACCTTTTTGCATTCCAACAAACCTCGAACTTCAATTTAACAAAAAACTCCCGCGATCTCATCAAGTTTTTATATGCACGGTGTTTTGACTCTTCAGGCAAGACACCTACTAAATGTCTATGGAGGTTTTTATTTATGAAGTTCGTTTCAATTCTATTTATCCCTATGGTAGTTGCTATGTCATTGGTCGCAAATGCGCAAACTCCGGCAACACCTCCACCTTTCTCTGGCGAAGCTGAAGCCGGTGCAATTATGGTGACTGGCAATTCAAATTCAGAAAACTATGCGGCCAAAGCGAAGGCTTCTTATAAGGAAGAAAAAAATATCTACACTTTGAGTGGTCAGTACATCCGCACTGAAGCCAACGATGTTGAAAGCGTGCGCAACTGGAATGCAGCCGCTCGATATGACCGTGAATTTACAGATTACTTAGGGGTCTTTGCGAGTCAAAAAATCGAAAGTGACGTCTATTCAGGCTATCTGCAACGCGATTCCACTGACGTGGGTTTGAAATACTGGCTGAACAAGGGTGATAAATTTAATTGGAGTGTTGAAGCCGGTTATCGTTACTCAAAAACCCAAAATGTTGCTATTGCGACAACTTATGACCAACTGCTTCGTCTTTACACAGAGATCAACACGCAAATCGACAAAGAATTTTCGTTCAAATACTGGGTAGAGTATTTGCCGAATATGACAAGAGCTGATGCTTACCAAGTGAACACCGAAGCCTCCATCAATGTTATGTTAAATTCCATCTTCTCATTGAAGCTGGCTTACCTGCTACAATATCAAAACGAACCTCCACCTCCTGGAGAGTACAGCGCAACGACGACAACTTTGAATCTTGTCGCAAAATTCTAGAAAGGATTTTGATATGATGAAAGAATTTAAGGCCTTTTTAATGAGAGGCAATGTTCTGGATCTGGCAGTCGGTATCATCATTGGTGCCGCCTTCACGAAAATTGTCGGCTCATTTGTGAGTGATATGTTGATGCCCGTGTTAAGTTTGGGCATGGGTAAAATTGATTTCTCAAATTTATTTGTCGCTTTGAATGGTGAATCCTACGCAACTTTAGCGGCGGCAAAAGCCGCAGGTGCAGCGACCCTCAATTATGGTGTTTTCATTAATGCCGTGATTGATTTTGTGATCGTTGCTTTTGCTGTTTTCATGATTGTTAAGGCGGCCAATCGCTTTAAGAAAACTGAAGAAGCCACGGCTTCAACAAAACCTTGTCCTGAGTGTTTGACGACGATCCCATTGGCTGCGCGCAAATGTTCTGCTTGCGGAAGTTTGCAAACCAGTGGCTCGATCAATGGAAAAACTTCCTCGATGAACGTCTAGTGTTTCATATTGAGACGTAAACTTTCCCCCGAAAAGTGACGATAATAGGCACTGCACTTGCACCTATATATAGTCATCAGGGGGAAAGACAATGTATTCCAAATCACAGAAGACGAAGAAGACATCTGTTAATCTTTTTTTCACCACTGTAACTTCCGCAATTTTGCTTAGTTACAATGCGGGAGCTGAAACAAATTCTTCATCCGCAAGCACAACAGCCGCTCCGGCGGCAAGCGCGCCTGCAGCTCCGTATCCTTACTATCCATCAACATATTCCGAAGGACAAACCTGCAACGACCTTCGCAACAAATACAGCGATGACCGCAAACAAATTTCGAAGCTCTGCCGTGATGCTGGCGTCGGCGGCAACTGTGCAGACAAAGTGGATAGCTGCAATGATGAAGCCGGTGAAACGGGTGGCATCAATCTTTATCAAAATCTAAGTACTGTAGTCGGCGGCGACAACGCCCTCGGAACTGCCCTGGGGGTCATGGGGCAATCCAATGGTGCCGGAGGCGGCTGTCCGCAATTTTCTTTCCAAGACTATTTCAGCAAAAAGAAAGAATATCAGGAAGATTTGGATAAAACAGAGGAAGATCTAGCTAAACTTTCTGATGATAAAGCTGACATCGAAAAGGACTTCAATCAAAAGATCACAGATCTTCAAGAAGACCTAAATAAAGCTCAAGATGATTTTGAGAAAACCAAAGATCAAATCGCGAAAGACAAGTTAGAGAATACTCAAAAATTACAAGAGGCTCAAAACGCCGCAAAAGACTCTTTGCGTACTCAAGCAACGACTTTGTTGGATCTTAATGGCAAGTTGATCACTTCTCAGCGCGACAAGGCGTTGAACTTAATCGCTTTGACTGAAGCCTCTGCAAAACGAGCTTGTACAAAAACCATTAGCGATATGAAAGCACAGTGGGTCAAAGACGGTACTTTGAGTGGTTTTAGCTCTGGCACGATGATCGCCAAAGCAAAGAAATTAAAAGAAGATCTGATCAATACTTGGAACGATTGCATGTCCGTTTATGATCAAAAGAAACAAGCTCTTTTGGAATCAAAAAACCAGGAAGAAGCAATGCTCAGAAAGCAGCTTCAAGATACTGCAGAATCAATGGCTCAAACCAAAGATTCAATGGATGCTGCCGCAGCAAATATGGCCCAAATGAATGAATTAGCGGACAAGCAACAGACTCAGGCGCAAACAAATCTGAATAACACGATGAAGGCGATCCAGACAAAAATGACCGCTGCTCAAAATGAAATGAAACAGCGACTGGAAACACTGGCAGCTAAAACGTCCAACTATAAAGAAAAGATCAATCGTTTAAATACTCAGCTTTCAAGTCTGGGCGTTGTTCCTTCCTCGGGCGCGACCACAACCGCGTCACAAGTTTCAGGCGAAATCGCTGATCTAAGAGACGATATGAACGAAATCTCTCGACAAGCATCGTTACTAACAACAGTAAACTGCTCTATTGAAGACGGTAAGAAAAAGTCGTCATACAAATCCTCTTCCGGCGTTAAAGAGTAAAGGACCAAGGCCTAGTATCCCTAGACCCTCACCTTTTCCACTGTTAGAATGGGGCTTCGTTTAAAGGAGCCCCAAACAGTGTTAAAAAAAATCATTCTGGCATTCGTCGCTCTCTGCTTTCTTGGTGTTGTCGGCGTCGTTCTTGCCTATCAATCTGTTAAAGCAAGTCTTCCGCAAATCATCACTGTTCAGGATTATAAACCGCAATTGGTCAGTCAGGTTTATGATCGCAACGGCAAAAAAATTGGTGAGTTCCTGAACCAAAAACGCACATTGGTTTCTTACGACAAAATCCCCAAAGACTTAGTACACGCTTTCCTTGCGGCGGAGGACGATCAGTTCTTCCAACATAAAGGGATCAATCCTCAGGCAATCTTCCGTGCTGCTTTAGCCAACCTTCGCGCTGGTCGTTCGGTACAAGGGGGCTCGACGATCACTCAGCAGGTTGCAAAGACATTGATGCTAACGTCCGAAAAAACTCTAACTCGTAAATTGCGCGATATCATGCTTGCGATGGAGATGGAGAAGAATCTAAAAAAAGAAGACATCCTTTACCTTTACCTGAATCAAATCTATTTCGGGGAAGGTGCTTACGGCGTCGAACAGGCCGCGCAAACTTACTATCGCAAACCCGTTTCGAAATTAACTTTACCGGAAATGGCGATCCTTGCCGGTCTTCCGCAGGCGCCAAGTGCCTACAGCCCGGTTCGCAATCCAACTCGCGCGAAAGAACGTCAAACATATGTTCTTCGTCGTATGGCCGAAGTTGGCTTTATCACCAAAGAACAAGCTGACAAAGCCATCAAAGAACCTGTTAAAGTTTTCGTGCGCGAAAATTACGAAGAGTATGCTCCGTTTTATTTAGAAACTGTTCGCCAAATGCTAGTGGCACAAATTGGCGCGGATATGGTTTTAAACAAAGGTCTTCGTATCTATACAAGCCTTGATCTGCAAAAACAATTGGCCGCTCAAGAATCAGTCATGGCGGGCTTAAAAAGCTTGGACAAGCGCCAAGGCTTCCGCGGACCTCTTAAAAATATTACTTCAGATGCCGACATTGAAAAGTTCCTGACTGACGAACGTAAAAAGTTAATTGCTGATTCAACTCCTGAACGCACAATTCAACCTGATGGCAAGTTCGCAGACATCGTCCCTAAGCTTGATGAAAAAGCCGCCAAAGAACACCCGCTGCTTCCATCATACATCAAGATCAAAGACACTGTTCAAGGTGTGGTCCAAGCTGTGGACGACAATGCCGGCTTGGTTTATGTTAAATTCGTCGACACTCAAGGTTTGATTGATTTCGATACAATGACTTGGGCCCGAAAACCTGATTCTGATAAACGTTATGACCTAAGTACCATTAAAAAACCATCAGACGCTTTGAAAAAAGGCGATGTGATCCTGGTTAAAGTGACCGGAGATAAATTCTCTCCGTCCAGAAATATTGCCGCGAAAAAAGGAGCTTCTGACTTAAGACTTCCTGACTTCAACAAGTATGTTGATTTAGAGTTATGATCGGGAAGCCGATCGCGCTTGCTCATGCGTCGCACCGCGGCAATGACATGCTGGCGTCACTACGGCT
>JBCNNR010000057.1:0-10532 GCA_039594295.1 Bdellovibrio sp. | reverse complement strand
CTTAAATCACACATACGCGATGAAAAGAGCCAATGTGAATCGTCTTTTTAGGCGTACCTGGAACACCACGAAAAAGCCCGAAAGACTGTCTTTGCATCTTGCTTCGTACGCACTCTATCACAATGAGTTTTTGCTGTGGAATAAGGCGCGATAAAAAAATCCCGAAGAAAACATCTTCGGGATTTAAAGTAACAACAATTAAAGGGCCCAGTTTGAACTATTTTTTGTGCGTTTCTTTTTTGATTTTGCAAGCAGAGATATCATCTGCGCTGACAGTCACACCTGCCACAGATTTGCCTTCCATCACTGGATCTACGCAGTCTTTCCAAAGACCTTTTTGTTCCGCATGTCCACCTTGTTTAAAACCTGCAGCTTCGCAAGCGGCTTTAACTTTTTGGCAAGGATGATTTTTGGCGCCATGGTCATGACCTCCACCGTTACCTTGACCACCTGCAAATGCAGAAACTGAACCCATAAGAACAAGTGCCATTACTAGAGATTTCATAAATCCTCCTAAAACTTTGTTAATAATATGCTACTTCACAAGGATTAATCAGAGATGAGTTTGGAATTAAAAAATGTTAATTCCTCGTCTGAAAACCGTATCATAATAGGAAATTTGTTATTCAAACTAACTATATCGGATCAAAAAAAAGGCAGGATATTGAATCCTGCCTTGGTGAATTTGTTTGAACTAGATTGTTGCGTGAACGCGGTGAGTGTCGTCCATGTCGTCAAGGTAGTTTAGGAACTCCTCAACGTCTTTTCTTTGTTCGTCAGTAAGCTCTGTGATGTTCTTTGCCTTGTAAGACAATTCTGACTTCGTCACTTTCCAGCCACGTTTGATCAAAGCATCACGAACCGCATCTAGATCGGTTGCACCTGTGTAGAATTCGAATGAGCCTTCGTCTTCACCAGGACCTACTTCGTTGGCACCGGCTTCGATAGCTTCTTCGTCTGGATCAAAAGTTCCAGCTTTGATGCCTTCTAAAAGGCCAACGTGCTCAAACATCCAAGCAACAGATCCGGTTTCACCCATGTTGCCTTCGTGAGATTTGAAAGCGTGGCGCATATCAGGAGCTGTTCTGTGTTTGTTATCCGTTTGGCATTCAACGATAACGCCAACTCCGTGAGGGCCATAGCCTTCATACATCAATTCTTCGATAACTTTACCGTCATCCAAAAGACCAGCACCTTTTTTGATCGCACGATCAATCGTGTCGTTCGGGCATGATACTTTTTTAGCAGCATCGATCGCCAAACGAAGACGAGCATTCGCTGCCGGATCAGGGCCTCCAACTTTCGCCGCGACTTGAATCTCGCGCGCTAGTTTTGTGAATATTTGACCCTTTTGTTGGGCTTTCTCTACTTTACCTGCGGTTTTCCATGATTTTCCCATGAGAGGAATTTCACCAAATCACGAAGTATTTGGCAAGTGAGGGAGCTGCATGTAAAACGCTTCCTATGTTGACGTTCGAGATCGCCGATGTTTGGGCCAAAATTAATGAAATTGAGAAGTCTTGTGAGGAAGCCTTTCAGCTGAAATCCCCTCATTTGGCTCCCAAAGACCCAAATCGCGATATTGACTTGCTGCATCCAAAATATCACCCTCCGAAAAAGGGATTCTCTACGGTCGAGGGGCAAGCTCGCATGCTCCATGATTTGGCCAGTATTGAACTTCAAGCCATGGAGTTGGGGGTCAGAACCCTGTCTGAGTTCCCGGAGGCTCCTCAGGGTTTTAAGGAAGAATTGGTCGCGGTCACGGTTTCTGAAGCTCAACATTTACGCATGTGTTTAGAGGGCATTGAATCTCTGGGATTTAAATGGGGAGATTGGCCGGTGCACGCGGCTCTTTGGTATGCTGTGGCTCCGGAAGACACATTGCTCGATCGTATTTTGATTGTGCATCGCTATTTGGAAGGCAGTGGTCTTGATGCCGGCGACACCCTGATCCGTCGTTTGGAAGGAACTTCTGGAAAAGAAACGATTCAAAAAATTGTAAAGCAAATCAACTTCGAAGAAATCGGGCATGTGGATTTTGGCTCCCGGTGGTACCGCGAGATTTGCTTGCAGAATAAAATCAACCCTCACGAGGATTTTCCGAAACGTATGGACGAGCTTCGTTATCGTCTGCCCAAGCGAGTGGAGCCGATCAATCGTATTCTTCGCGGCAAAGCGGGATTCACGGACGAAGAAATTCAATATTACGAAAATCTTCGCTTGGATTTTATCAATCCGTTGTCGTCACTTTCACAGCGCTAAAAAAATTGACTAAACAAAAACAAACATATGGAAGTTTATTGACTGGACGTCTGGTGGGTTCTTAATTCTCATTGAGGAGTTCCTGTTGTGAGAGGGAACAAAGCTTGTGATGAGAGCCTGGTTATTCTTTGACACGTCTTTGACATCGCCGAACGTTGGCAGCTACGCTTGTAGCATATGTTGAGTATTTTATTGTCTTTGGTTTTATCCTTTTCTGTTAACGCTCAGAAAAAATCACAATCTGCTCCGGCCTGTGAGAAACGCTACGTCATGTCTTTTCTGGATTCCGCACCAGGATTTTATAGGAATGAAAAAGGCGAAAAAGTCGGCTCTTCTTATGATATTTTGATGGAGATAGGACGACGGTTAGGCTGTAAAGTGACGGAAGAGCCGGGTTCCTATTCTGCGATTCTTGAAGGATTTCTGCGCAATCGGATGGACTTGACGGGTTTAACCACTCGCTCACCAAAGATGGAAAAATCAGGGGAGTTCGTTGAGATGTATCGCGTGCCCCGCTCTTTGGTGGTGCGAAAAGATGTCTCGAAAGCGAATGACACTATTGAGAGTTTGTTGAAAAATCCTAAAATAAATTTTGCCGGAGTCATCGGTGGATCATTTTTTATCAAAGAGTCCGAGAAAGAAAAGCTCTTTCAAGAACATCGCCTGCGCGAAGTTCCGGGACCTCAAGAAGTATTTGACGCTTTGATGGATGGTCGTGCCCAGGCGACCTTCAGCTCGCCAGCATTTACTTCTTTTTATTTAAAGCGCCAAAACAAGACAGATCAGTTTAAAATCATTCCCGATGAAAAAGGTGAATGGCAGTCCTTGGGCTTTTATCTTTCTTTGAAGCGCCTTTCTAAAGATGAGCGTGAGCGCATTCGCGAGATCATTGGCAATGTTCGTCAGGATGGTACTTTGCTGAAAATAGAAAAGAATTACGTCAATCCGGTTGATTATCTTTACTATGAACCTGTCGTCTTGAAGGATGTGGGGCACATTGAATAAGGTCGTTGCGGTTCTCTTTTTTCTGGTTCTTCCAAAAACATCGTGGTCTCAGGATCAAGTTCATTCGGGCACTCCCAAATGTGAAAAACGTTATGTGCTTTCCTTTCAGGAGGATGCTCCCGGTTTTTTTATTGATAAAATGAACCAGAAAAATGGAACGGCTTATGAACTTCTTTTGGAGGTGGTCCGCCGACTGGGGTGTAAGTCCACAGAGCAAGTCGTGTCCTATTTAAGTGTTCGCGAAAACTTTGCGCGCAATAAAACAGATCTTTATGCTCTCACAACTCAAGCTGATGATTTAGATAAATTTGCCGAGTTTGTCGAAATGTACCGTATCCCGCGCACCATGGTGGTTAGTAAAAAAGTCGCGACGACTAAAGACACCATTGAATCGGTCTTAAAAAATCCGAAAATAGTTTTCGGCAACGTTTTGGGTGGGCGGTTGTTCATTCAGGAAGGGGAGTTGAAGGAGTTGACGGCCAAACATCGCTTGCGTGAATTTCCCGGTCCCTCGGGCGTTTTTGGGGCTCTGTTGGAGGGACGTATCCAAGCCACATTCAGCTCACCCGCTTTCACCTATTTCTATCTGACTCGTGAGAAAAAGATGGATCAGTTTTATTCGCTTCCCGACACGGGCGGTGAGTTTTATCGCGCGGGTTTTTATCTTTCCCGCACGCGGCTTTCCCAGGCTGAGCGCGAGAAGATTCGTAAAATTATTCAAGATATGCGCGACGATGGGACTTTGCTTGAGATCTCAAAGAAATACGTCAACACAGAGGATCTCAAGTACTACAAACCGCTGAATCAGTAACCGTACATATCGCGATTTGAGCAGTTCCAAATATTTTTCATTTGATTCCCGCGGATCTTGAACATGTCCGCCAAGAGGTAGCATTCCGGTCGAGAATTGAGCAGACGTGGCTTGTTGTTACTCCAGCAGTACCAGCGCATATCATCCGCGTTTTCAGGGTCTGGATTGCGATTGGCAAAATAGTCGCAGATATCTGGAGATAGATTTGCCTTGTTTTCACTTAAGCAGCTCCATTCTTTGCCCAAAGAATAGTCCATGCGGGATTCTGCATTGAATACGCAGGCAGGAAGGCCCGGAGCATTCAACAGGGAATATTTGTATTGAGCTAAAACCTTGCGAGCACTGATAAAGATGCGTGTGCGTAGTAACGGATCTTCGTTTTTTAATACCATCGAAAGAAAAGGCATGTCGTCTTGATTCCAGAAAGGTCTCATCACCTGCAAGGCAATGGTTCTTTCGTATTCAGCGTCAGGCATAGAGATTTTGCTGAAAAGGAAGTCGCGCATGTCGTTGTTGATTTGATCATAGCACATCAATGTCAGCATAAAGTATTTCGATTGCTTTGAAAGCTGCTGCAAGCGGGTGAAGTTCATATTCTGAAAGCCCGGCTCATCTCGGATGATGCCGCAGATCTGACGAACCTTTGAGTAAGTCATATTCTGGCTGTAGGCTTGATCTAACAACATGCGCACCTGCATGTCGCGGGTGATTGGGTCAATAATACCCAGGCTGGATGCGACTTGCATAACATCGTGTTGAATTGTCACCAACTGACTGTTGTTGTGTTTAATTTTATTTAGATTCTGTTTGATAATGTTTTTGGTCGTCTGGTCAATTTGATCCGCAATGCTGGTTCCATAGGACAGTTGACTTGCTAAAGAGTCAAAGTATGTCGTGACTTTGTTTTCTTGAGCGATCTGTTTTACGGCTTGGATTTTCGTCGCCATATTTTCCGAGCGAAGAGCACAGTACAGTCCGCGCGCATCGGCTGGAACAGCTTTTTGCGGATTGGTTTCGCGGAAGGCCTGCCCTTTAAAGGCGTTCAACAGGGCGATGTTCGATGCGCTTGTGATGTTATCCAAATGCGTATTATAGTTGCCAACATTTTTTAAGTAGCGATTTAAAAGGGGAGCGGCATATTTGCCCAAGGGGCCGGTACTATAAAAACCATACAGTTTGGGTGTGTCAGGAAAAATGGAGGCAAATCTTTTTTCAAGACTGAATCCTTGTTGCGAATAGCGCGAAGCCACAACTTGCTCAGCAAAATCCAAAGGGATACCGTCAGTCAAAAGAACATTGAGATATTGATCGATCGTGCGGTGATCTTTGTTTTGTGACGCCAGAGTATTACATCCCATCAAAAAAACTTCTTTGGGATTTTTTAGAATTCCGGGGCAGGAGTTGTCGCAGCTGGCTTTTTCCATCTCGGCCATATCAATTGTCTGCGAAGTGCCTTCGCCAAAGAACAGTCCTCCAAAGTGACCAGAAATTAACAAAACGTCACATTGAATACCGCTCTTACAGGCGTTTTGAAACCAACGAGGATCTTTGTTTTGGGGAACCAGTTCGACAAAGTCGAAACCCTGACTGGTCAAGGCCGCAGCGAAAGTGTTCAGTTCATCACTGGAATTAAGGGTCATGCTGCAAAAGGTTTTTGCATAAGCGGCCGGAGCCCAGCAAAGGCTCAAACTCAGCGCAAGTCCTATGATTCTTAAATAATGACCTGTTTTCATATCTACCGCTTATATTCTGTATTGTTCCAACAGGTTTCAGGAGTGCAAATCAGGTGCTGATCTTATAGGGAATATAGTGGAATTGACCGTTCTTTGATTGTCTAAGATGCCCAGGATGGGCACCCGTTTGCAGTCCTAATCAAGGCTCTCGTCTTCCTCAAGGAAGCGCCATTTGCCCTCTGGGAGTTTCCCTAGGCGAACGTTTCCAATGCGTACGCGTTTAAGACCAGTGACTTTAAGGCCTACGGCTTCGCACATACGACGGATCTGACGCTTTTTTCCTTCCTTCAGGATAAAGCGCAATTGATCGTCGTTGATCCATTCCACGATGGCTGGCTTAAGCTCTTTTCCGTCCAAGGAGAGGCCATGGCGCAGGAGTTTGAGTTTATCGTCGGGCAGGTTGCCTTGCACACGCACGATGTATTCTTTCTCGAGCTTGGTTTCTTCATTGATGATTTTTTTAGCGATACGGCCGTCTTGAGTAAAGAGCAGCAACCCCTGAGAGTCGATATCCAGGCGTCCCGCCACCGCGATGCCTTTCAAGTGTTCGGGCTTTAAGCGCATCTTAGATTCGCCGAATTGATTCTGATCGGTAATCAGGCGGATCGCCGGAATGTATTGGGGCTCAGGTTGCGCTGATACATAACCCACGGGCTTGTTCAAAAGAATTGTGACCAATTTTTTTTGCTGTTTCAGAGCTTGCGCTTCCAAAGTGATTTTAGCATCAGGATCCACCTTGGTTCCCAACTGGTCTACGATTTGACCGTTAACCATCACCAAACCGCGGGAGATATAATCATCTGCCTCACGGCGGGAACAGATCCCTCGTTCAGCCATCAATTTGGACAGGCGTACTTTTTCTTTTTCTTCACTCATGGCTGGATCTCCGTCCAAAGGTCACTCATCTCGTACAGTTTAATATGAGCGATCTTGTTTGCTGGCAAATGCTCTTTTAGCTTTTCCTGAAAATACAGGGCGATATTTTCTGTCGTGGGGATTTTCGTTTGAAATTCCGGGATCACAAAGTTCAAATGTTCGTGATCTAAGACAGAGGTGAGGCTCTTTAATAGCACTTTGTACTCTTCAAGCTTTACTTGAAGCTCGCCTTCCGTCAGATGAAAACCTACTTCAAGTGTATAGTTATGGCCGTGCCCGTGTTCAGTAAAACATCTGCCAAAGTTCTTGAGGTTTTCCTCCGAACTCCACAGGGGCTGATGATAAAGGTGGGCGCTTGAAAAGCCGCTTTTTAAAGTTAAAATCATGTGTTGGTGATTCCGCCATCAACCGGCAAAATAGCTCCCGTCGTCCAGCTCGAGTCAGGACTTCCCAGGAAATAAATGGCTTTGGCTATTTCCTCAGCAGTTCCGATGCGACCCAAAGGTTGTAAGGGGTTCATTTTAACAATGGCTTCCTGGCGTTTGGATTCTTCTAATGCATGAAATGAGTGGATGGGAGTATCAACGATTCCTGGCGCGACGCAATTTACACGAATATTGAAAGCGCCGCCTTCTAAAGAATTACTTTGAGTCATATTAATCATCGCAGCCTTCATCGCTGAATAGGCCGAAGTCGCCGCCGTGGGTTTTAAACCTAAGGAGGACGATACATTGACGATTGATCCGCCACCGTGTTGTTTAAAATACGGAAAGAAGGCGCGAGTCAGGCGCACAGCACTCATCAAGTTCACTTCAAATTCCTTTTGCCACAATTCATCCGTACCTTGCTCTGTGGAGTGCACATCAAAGATCCCGGCGTTATTAACCAAGACTTCGACCTTATGAATCGTGGTCGAGGTGATTTCGCCAATGCGTTTATTGAGGGCAGGGAGGTCGGTCAGGTCGCAACTCATGAGGGAAGCTCCGCCACGGCATTGTACAGCCACTTCAGCCAGGCGATCCTTATTGCGACCCATCAGGTAAACGAAATAGCCGTTCTTGCCGAATTGGATAGCTGTCGCCGCTCCAATACCTGAAGATGCACCTGTGATAACGACTGCTTTTTTCATAAAACACCTCTGGCTGTAACTCGGGCTTAATTTGGACTTATGCTAACAAAGGTCCTGTCCGATAGGAAGTCATGTCATTGCGCGAAGCTGCTTCTATCGGATTAAAATACTTCATTTTTGGGACGGCGATCTTAATTGCCTTTTACGGGCATTTTTAGACTCACGGCAGGGTTTTCTTCCTGATAGGTAATGCTTCTTGTGAAGGCTCTGAAATAGTCATCATACATGTGATAATAACCTTCATCGCCGCTCTTTTCGCCCCAGCTATTCTTGATCTTCCATTTAACTATGTGCCCCGTTTGTGGGTGACGCTCGTAACCAACGATTTGGACGGCGTGACCACCGCCATTTTTCTTAAAGAGCTCTCTTTGTTGGCGGTTCAGAGGCTTAGCATAGTCTGGGGTATAGAATGCACGTATGGAGAGAATCCCAGTGGCCTTGTCCACATATTCCGCGTGGTGTTCATAGGATAAATAAACCATGCGTCCTTGATCAATCAGGTTGGCGGTCGTTGCTTCAACGGAATCAATGTCCGAGTAAACGCGTTTATCCATCCCAACTTGTTCAGCATGTGGCATCGCTTTGCGATCAGCATTGACTATCATTTGTGTCTGAGGCCCCAAGAAGAAAGAGAATTTTTCCTTCGCAAATTCCTGCGGAGTCCATTGGCGACCTTCCCACTGAAAGGTCTTTGGAAGTTCGCCCACAAAATCCCGATGAAGTTTTAGAATCTGCTGGATGCCATTTTGGAGAATCGCTTGTTTTATCTCTGGATTTTCAGCTTTTCCAGCTAAGTCCTTTGTGCGACCGATGATGTTCTCAGTATATTCTTTAAAAATTTGCGCCTGGGGATTTTTGTAAAACTCGGTTTTTGGAGTCCAAACTCCCTCTGGAATAACTCCGTATCTGAGAATGCTATTGCGGGAATCCAAGGGGCCAGCTCCTAATGGGATTGTCACGTCGGATTTGTCTGATTTCAGTTGCATCAGGGAGCGAGCTAAAAATTGCTGAGCACTCATATATTGATTCGAAAGAGTTAAGACTTCATTCGAGCGTAAAGTATAGGTTTTCTCCATGGATGCCAGCCACGAATGCAAATGACATGTACCCAGGTTGCATTGATTTTTAATCGCGGTCTCTTGCGCGATCTCTTTGGTGTAGTGGGTGTTGTGTTGGAAATCACGACGCAATTCTCCCCAGGGAGTTTCCGTGAAGATCATCGAGCATAGGGGTGGTCCCCCAGCTTGAGCTGTGCTGAGTGTTCCAAATTGAGACAACAATAGAAATGCTAACACGAATGATTTCATACCTTCAAAAAGTGCAAAGGGGAGACCATCAGAATCGTGGGGAGAGCGATTAAAATAGATTTGACGACGTCAACGGCAAATGAATTGAATGCGGTGACGGAATAGGGAGCTAGGTGTAAATAAAAAAGCCGGGATGGGATTCCCGGCTTTTAACGGATTTGGAATTCGAAATACTAACGAACTGTAAGCACTCCGACTTTGTCGGAGTATTCCTCTGACGGAGATCAGAGGTTTAAAAACAAAATTAAGCGGCTTTACGAGAGATGAACTGATAGTACTTCTTGTCGAAGTCAGCAGCTTTCAAACCCTCTTTTGTGATCAAACCTTCTTTGAACCACATGAAGTGTTCGCCGCAGAAACCAGCTTTGTCCGCTTTCTTTTTGCAGCCTTCGCCACAGCATTTTTCGGAAGCAAGAGTTACTACGTTATTTGGAATTTGCTTTTCAAACTTTTTGTCAGCCATTGTTATGACCCCCAGTTGTAAATCTTAAGCTGGTTAAATGTCTTAAGACATAGTGCTTATCGGCGTTGGTCTTATCGACTTGAGTCTGCCTAGAAGAAAGTTCGAATAACTGGTCCATGGGCTTGTGAGTTCTCAGAGTGAGACATCATGTGTCCCTGGCGAATATCTTGCTAAGTTATCAGGTATGAAGTGGATTTCATTCATCATTGTGCTTTTATTTGCATTACCTGGTTTTGCCGACCTTGAACGTTGGCAAAAATGGGAAGTCGAGCGCAATGATCTACAGTCCAATGAAAAACTCTACCATCAGTTGCCCGATGCCCGTGAGCTTAAAGCGTATCAGACTGAGACACTTTATCTTTTGGAAGTGGATCCGCGTTTTGTCGATTTCGTTTCATCCGGAAATGGAGAAATCCCATCTCTACTGAAAACCGTCGATGGAAAAATAAAGTTCTTTATTCACCCTTCGTCTCTTGATCTTTTTAAAGAACTCATTGCTCAGGGGAGACTCACCAAGGTTTCGGTAAAACCAACGACTTCACCACGAACTTTCTTTGTCGGAGAGATGATGGTGAAAGTTTCTTTGTCAGAAAAGGTCAATGGTGCGATTCGCACGGTGTATCCAATGCAGATGCAGCGGGCGACGGCAATAAATTCTTTGTTGGCTGATATTCCCGAGTCCTTGCAGAAACAACAGGGCTTTGGATTTTTGCCGGAGCCCATCGGTGTCTTCGATAAAACTCCGAACAGTCCTTTTGGATTTTTAGTCAGAAAAATTCCGCAGCAGATTATCGCCGGTGAAAACACCTTGGTTCCGGTTTTATCCTATGTCGCAAAGAATCAGGGTTCTTCATTGTTGGAATTAGATGCCAGGGCCCAAGGTGTCACCCCCCTTGAGTTGGTCTACTAACTTCTTATTCCAGCATTCGTATATAGCTATGCCATT